>NZ_CAJMZK010000016.1:0-183272 GCF_905220265.1 Paraburkholderia sp. J67 | reverse complement strand
TGCCGCTGGCTGCACCTTCATCCTGAAGCCTAGCGAACGCGATCCGTCGGCGTCGCTCTTCATGGCGCGTCTGCTCAAGGAAGCCGGTCTGCCCGATGGCGTGTTCAACGTCGTTCAAGGCGACAAGATCGTGGTCGATGCGCTGCTCGCGCACCGCGACGTGAAGGCCGTGAGCTTCGTCGGCTCCACGCCGATCGCGAACTACATCTACGAAACCGGTGCGAAGCACGGCAAGCGCGTGCAGGCGCTGGGCGGCGCGAAGAATCACATGGTTGTCATGCCCGACGCGGACATCGAGAAGACCGTGGACGCGCTGATCGGCGCCGGCTACGGCTCGGCGGGCGAGCGCTGCATGGCGATCTCGGTCGCAGTGCTGGTGGGCGATGTGGCCGACAAGATCGTGCCGCGGCTGGCCGAGTGCGCGAAGAGCCTCGTCATCAAGAATGGCATGGAACGCGATGCGGAAATGGGCCCGATCGTCACGCGCCAGGCGCTGGAGCGTATCGAAGCCTATATCGCGAGCGGCGTGGAAGAAGGCGCGACGCTCGTGGTGGATGGCCGCGGCCTGAAGGTGCCGGGTCACGAAGAAGGCTTCTTCACGGGCGGCACGCTGTTCGACTACGTCACGCCGGACATGCGCATCTACAAGGAGGAGATTTTCGGCCCGGTGCTGGCCTGCGTGCGCGTGAACGACTTCGCGCAAGCCGTGCAACTGATCAACGATCACGAGTTCGGCAATGGCGTGGCCTGCTTCACGCGTGACGGCAATGTGGCGCGCGAGTTCGGCCGCCAGATCGAAGTGGGCATGGTGGGCATCAATGTGCCGATTCCGGTGCCGATGGCCTGGCACGGTTTCGGCGGCTGGAAGCGCAGCCTGTTCGGCGACATGCACGCTTACGGCGAAGAAGGCGTGCGCTTCTACACGAAGCAGAAGTCGATCATGCAGCGCTGGCCAGAAAGCACCGAAAAGGGGGCGGAATTTACGATGCCGGTAGCGAAATGAGCGGCGGCGCGTCGCTGGAGCGCTTCAGTCCGGTGGTGGCGTAGTAGGGCTTTCGGCGCGCCGTTGTTCAACGGCGCCCGCATTTGAAGAATGCCCCAGTACCCGACATCCTTTGCAGTTAGCGAAGTACTTTGACCATTCCCCAGATGGGGGCAGAGGTTACTGGCCAAGGCGGTTGAGCAGTATCGTCCGCGAGATGCGTTGCCCGCTTGCCGCAGTGAGGCTGTGAGTGTTCGGGCAGCTATTAGAAGCGCATCCGCGCTGTCGAAACTCCACGTTTTTTATGATGAGGCGATTTTGGGCACGCAAGCACAACGGTCACGAAAACTGGTTGTTGGTAACTGGAAAATGCACGGCAGCAGGGAGGACAACGCAAGACGTTTCCTAACGTTACGTGATTCGCTCTCCAGGTCACTGACTGTCCTCGATGTTGCCGTATGCGTGCCGTTTCCCTATATCGGGCAAGCGGAGAGCGAGTTGCAGGAATCCAGTATTGCTTGGGGCGTGCAGGACGTATCAGCTCACCCGGAAGGGGCGTTCACCGGCGAAGTCAGCGCAGCAATGGTCGGGGAGTTCGGCTGTCGATATGTCATTGTCGGACATTCCGAGCGTCGAACCTGCCACGGTGAAGATTCAACCGTGATCGCGGCAAAAGCGAAGCGCGCCATCGGGAGTGGCCTTGCGCCCATCCTCTGTGTCGGTGAGTCCCTGGTTCAGCGTGAGTCAGGGATGACGACACATATCGTTAGCACGCAAATCGGCGAGGTCTTTGATCAACTGAGCGTTGATGAGTGCCGCCAGGTGACCGTCGCGTACGAGCCAGTCTGGGCGATCGGTACGGGTCGAACCGCCACACCATCGGAGGTGCAAATGGTACACGGGCACATTCGACAGGTACTCTCGGAGCGCGATCCATACCTTGCCGCACTACGTCTGCTCTATGGAGGAAGCGTCAAGGCTTCCAATGCGGAGGAGCTCCTATCGTTGAGCGATGTCGATGGCGCCCTCGTCGGCGGTGCTTCTCTGGATGCAGACGAATTTTCCACGATTTGCCTGTTTGCGGAAAAAGCGCCAAAAACGACTGACGGACGCCCCGCGCTTCCCCATGCTTGGAACCTGTGATGCAGCGTGCGAACGGATCTGTACTGATAACGACGCGTCGGTATTCTGGAAAGGACTATTCGCTGCGACAGGTACGCTCAGGCTGATTGATGCAGCTGGCTCATTTCAGTCCTTGTGGTTTCTCACGTTATTGCGAGAAACGTGTCAATGCGGCACTCGAAAGAAGCCAGATTTTTTTAACGAGCAGCTCCACAAGTTTTTTATTGCGCATGGAAATGATCGAGACAGGCCTTCACGACGCCTTTTGCAGTGTCGCCGATATCCCTTCTGAATGTCAAATTTCAGGGCCCCTGCATCAAAGGTTCATTCTGATCGACGGAAAACTGGATGAATGGACAGGCACCACGCGCGCCGTAAAATCCGCGATTGTTGTACGCGGCAAGGACGGAGAGCGCCAGGCGGTCGAGCTGGGGAGTATTCCCGAAGCGGGTCCGCGCGAGGCTATGCAGGCACTCTCAGCCGCGGAGCGTGCGTATGGCAATGGGCGTGGTAAATGGCCGACCATGCGGGTCGCCGAACGCATTGCGTGTGTCGAGAATTTTACACAGCTCATTATTGAACGCCGATCCGACGTAGTCCGTCTCCTGATGTGGGAAATTGGCAAGACGCTGAAGGATTCAGAAAAGGAGTTTGACCGGACGATTTCCTATATCCGCGACACGCTGACGGAGCTCAAGCAACTTGAAAACATGGGGGCACGCCTGGAAGTCGTGGAGGGGACCATCGGACAGATCCGGCGCTCGCCTCTCGGTGTGACCTTGTGCCTTGGGCCGTTTAATTACCCAATGAACGAGACCTTCACGACCCTGATTCCAGCTCTGTTGATGGGTAACACCGTCGTGCTCAAGCCGCCGCGCTTCGGAATCCTACTGTATGCACCCATGATGACAGCGTTTCAGGAGGCCTTTCCGCCGGGCGTAGTGAATTTTGTGTACGGTAAGGGCGCCGAGATCGTCCCGATGCTAATGGCCACCGGCAGGATCAACGTTCTCGCGCTGATTGGATCCAGCCGCGTTGCCGACCAACTTAAGAAGGCACATCCGAAGTCAAACCGGCTGCGCGCTGTGCTTGGCTTGGACGCGAAGAACGCGGCTATTGTGCTGCCGGATGCGGATCTGGACTTGGCAGTCCGCGAATGCGTGGCGGGTGCATTGTCATTCAACGGACAGCGGTGTACTGCCATCAAGATGATCTTGGTACATCGCTCGATCGCGGAAGGATTCGTGCAACGTCTTGCAACGGCAGTCAACCAACTTAAGCGAGGTATGCCATGGCAAGACGGAGTCTCGATCACGCCGCTTCCTGACAAGGCTCGATGCGAATATCTTTCGCGCTGTATCCAGGATGCCGAGGCCCACGGTGCACGCGTGATCAATGATGGAGGAGGAGATTTGTCCGAAACTCTGTTCCACCCCGCGGTCGTCTATCCGGTCACCTCTGAGATGAAGCTGTATCGGGAAGAGCAGTTCGGTCCGGTTGTCCCAGTGGCAACCTTCGACGACGTGGAGGAGGCAATGGACTATGTGACCAGCTCAGATTATGGACAGCAGGTCAGCGTATTCGGTCGAGATGCGATTCGTGTTGCCGGGGTGGTTGATGCGCTCGCGAATCAGGTTTGCCGGATCAATCTCAATACCCAGTGTCAACGCGGTCCGGATGTGTTTCCGTTTGCCGGGCGCAAGGACTCGGCCGAAGGCACGCTCTCTGTGCACGATACCTTAAGAGCATTCTCGATCCGTACGATGGTGTCGATCAGGGACACCGAGCAAGGGAGGGAACTGATCCAGGCGATCTCCGATTCCAACGCCAGTCGTATCATCAATATGCGCTTTACTTTCTGAAAAGACCTCCGAAATCTCAACAAATTCGGCGGCCGGATGATTCGCCTGTCCTTAGACCAAAACGACTCGACCGTGTGCCTCAGATCGAGTGGTAATCATGTAGAGGTGGAATGCAGAATCGCAAAGTACCAGCGAAACGAATGTTGCTCCCTCTTCCGATCGAGTTTGTCCGGCGGGAGTCTCTTGCGGCACATCTCGCGCTTTCGGTTTGCCGCATGGGACAGGGCAACAGACACCAGTTTTATAGGCTTATCCGGACGACTTACCTTTCCTATCTTCTATGGCAGGACGGTTACGGGGACGCCAGCTACGGACAGTACTGCGACGCCGAAGGAGCGTTAGAGAACGCTGCACAGAATGCATATAGCATCGATGAATGGATACTTCTCGATACAGCTGCTTCTGCGACGGGTGAGATCGTGAATATTTTCGACTCGCAATTGGCCGCGGTTTCGCAACGGCGCTATATCGAGAACACAGTAAAGCTCGAACGCCTGCTAATACGGCGATACGAAGACTCTCTGTAGTCGAGTGTTTCGTCGCTGATCCCAATAAAATTTATCGTAGGTTGCGAGATCAATCTAATGGCTGGTAACGGCCTCGGCCCGCTAGTCATAGTTTCGGATTCGGAGCCAGTTTGCAGCACGCAATCGTCCAGACGATAACGTGCCACAAATTCGTGCAATCGCCGGTTAGTTTGACTTATCGGTACTGGCCGGCATATTTGACAACCGTGGCCAAGTTTTCTTTTGTTATGAAGCCGGGTCCTGATCTGATGCCTTTATCGGTGTAGATCGGAGTCAACCCGTATGTTGCTACCCGCTCCTTGAATTTGGCGTTGTTCTGTAGCTCTGCGCGGATCTTGGCTGGGTCTGTTGTATGGTCCTTCTTAGCAATGGCGAGCACAGCAACAGAGACATAGCCCTGAAGATACGGTTGCTGGTCGATGGCGAACTGGATGTCGCCGTCCTGGATTGCCTTGGCGATCTCTTCGGAGAAGTCAAAGGTCGCGAACCAGATTTTCCCCAGTTGACCGCTCTGTTTTAATGCCTTCAGCGTTGGCGAGGCAGAATTTGGACCTAATGTCAGGATACCCTTTGTCCCCGGGTGATTCCGAAGGTATGCACTGACCTTGATCTGGATTTCAGTGGGATCGCTTCCGGAATCCAGCGTCGAAGTTTTCCAGTCGGCGCCGATCCCGTCGGCGAACCCGCGGCATCGATCGAACGAAGTAGGGCTCGTCGCATAGTGATTGACGCACAGGAAAGATGTCACGCCTGCTGCCTTGGCTTTTAGCCCCGCGGCCTTCCCGGCGACATAGTCTGGTTGGCCGATATGCATGATCGCACCAAGCTGCGCGCTCTGCTCGTCAGTGCCGATGTTGATCGTCACGAGGGGAATATGTTTGGCTGTGATCTTGCCGATGGAGCTTTTCAGCACGTCAAAGTCGGCAATTGAGACGATCGCGCCGTCATAGTTTCGCGCGGCAGCCTGTTCGATTAGGCGTGTCATGTCTGCCATGTCGCCGTTGGGCGGATTCCGATATTCCGTCTCGACGTTGAAGTCCTCGTCAGCCTGTCTAACCGCATTTTTGACGGAGTTCCACCAGAGATCAGAGTCTGGAGCGTGGCTGACCAGGACGAAATGGGCATCTGCGGCTCGCGCCGCAGGCGCGGACAGACCGACGGCAAGTACACCGGCGTTTGCCAATGCGATCAGAAGCGTCGCACGGCAGCGCTTCCAGAAGCGATTACTTCTCTCGTGTCCCATCTCGTCTCCGTTGATTTTGTGGTTCTGCGACTTAATTCAAAGATGACCTGAGTGCGCCAGCTGTACCATTCGAAGCCATGACGCGATTGCCTATTGAGGGTCACCGGCCCGCTGGATTCGCGAAATAGCAGGCTTATCAGCCTGAACCGATGATGACGGTTCGAAGCAACGCTTTCGGGAAACGGAAGTACACGATGCAGGGTCGATTGACCAGCTTCAACCATGCGTCATGCACTCGCCACACTCACCGCTGCCAAGAGAGAGCAGCCCGGGCGGGACGCAAGACGGCGTGTATTCCTCCTGTTGTCATCACCGGTCATCTTCGCCTGATCAGTCATTCGGCCGATGACAAAAATGTAGATGATGCACATGTCGCACTCAAACGCAATTTTGAAGAAAAGTCTTCAAAAATCCACCATTTAAGGGTTTTTTCTTAGAAGGAGATGGTGATGGCGTTGCAACATGCACGGTTGCAGCGTTGGCGAATGAAATCATTTGCCGCAGCGGCATTTCGACGCGCCATCGCTCCAGAGCATCGGCTGGATGAGGGGGACACTGCCCGAATCGGCTGAGGTCTACAGATGCAGATTGCTCGTTTCCCTAACAGCTCTGAAGACTTTTCAGCGCTTAATGCAGAGGAAAGGGGAAACACGTCACGAACCGTCAACTCACAGGAGGCAGGTTTTCTTGGATATAGATCGAAATCGGTGTTTGCAATGGAAGGCCCGATGTCGTACCCCGCTTGTAATGTTGAAGAATGACCTCAACCGCTCTCACAGCTTCGACAAAGGGGCTTTGATCGAGGACAGCGTCCATTACGCCCTCAAGAAGTAGGGATCTGCTGATGTCAGTTAGCTCATGTCCGATGAATACAGTAGACTGCTCGCGTTTGGTGGCTCGAAGCGCACGTGCAATACCTTCTTCGCCAACTGAGAGGTTATAAATTCCCCGGAGCTTCGGGTACTTTTTCAGAGCGTCGCGCGTGAGCCGTTCGGTCGAACGCTCGTCCTCGAGATTTTCTACCGTTGCCACAACTTCACATGTGGGAAACCGTCGCCTCAATACGGTACGGAAAGCGCTCTCTCGTTCTTCGTGTCCCAGGTAGGAGCGCAAGCCCGCGATGACGATAGTTTGCCCGCCTTCAGGACCCAGGAATCTACCCATCAGCTCGCCTGCGATCCGTCCGGCGCAACGATTGTCGATTCCGACGTAAGCGAGGCGGCCCGTTCCCGGGAGGTCCGTGGCCAATGTCACAACGGGGATATTCCGGCTGATGCGTGCAACTGCATCAATGACTCGCGGGTGGTCATACGCGACGACGATTAGGGCATCGGCCTTTTCAGATGCTCGCTGAATAACGGAAGTTAGCGAGCGAGGATCCAGATCGGTGAAAAACGTGAGATGACAGGTGACGCGACAAGTCTCGAATGTCTTCTGCGCAAGTTCGAAACCTTGCCGCAGTGCAACGTAGTATGGCGCATCAGGATTCTGTGTAACGATCGCGATCCGCAGCCACCTAACAGAAACCTCGTCCAGCTGCCGGTTCATCTTTAGCTTGCGAGCCCATTCGAGCACCCGGGCTTCCTTCTCGCGCGCCACGCCGCCCCGACCGTTCAGCACCCGCTCCACTGTCGAATAACTGACGCCTGATGCCTTCGCGACGTCTTCCATGGTAGTTTTTTTTTGACCAGTCATCGCAACCTCGCATCTGAGGATTATTTGTCAAAAACAGCGGCAAAGAGAGATTTAACTCACTCAGATTTTACGTGATCAATCGGGATATAGCTCGTCGTGGCAGTTAGTGAATCCCCTGGGGCAGGTGGCTCGCTGACAAGGCACTCGCCGGTGCTGTGCTTGAGCGCGCGGTGCTTTGTCCGCGTGGCGAGTTGCTGGATACAGATGCGAGTCATCAGGTCGACTCGGATTTGTCAACCATCGTCGGAATTGCGTAAGGCGGGCCATGCTTGCGAAATCCGTTGCTCTGGACCGGAGGGAACAGTTGCCGGCCGTTATGCATCGCGGTAACGGCGATCGCATTCGGTCCAGCGAAAACCCGGGGAGCGAGTGCCGCGGCAAGTGTCCGACGGCTCGTCGGCTTGCTGGAATTTTGTTTTTGAGCCGCTAATGTGCTGAGTGATTCATTCAATTGATGAATTGGGTCACCGGATGCGGATTGTAGGATCATTCTCCGCGTATCGAGATTAGATTGTCGTACCTGAAAAAAGCGGTGCGACATACAATTTGAAGTCGCACCGGTACGCGCCTCTCGCAGCAGCGTGAAATCGTAACTCGGGAGTCCGTTTGTTTAGAACGAATGCTCGATGCCCGCGTACACTCCTGTCTGGCTATGTCCGGGCAGAGGATTTCCAGTCGCCACACTGGTTCCAGGATTGTTTGCATCCAGACTGAAATTCGCTCCCTTGCTGTTGCGGATCGTGGCGACCTGGCAATCGAGAAGCGTACGTTTTGACAGGTTGTACGATCCGCCTACCGAGTAGATCGTTGCGTTACCTGCTCCGTTATTGCCATTGGCGTGGTATACCGCGCCAATGAGTGCTGCGGCCGGAGTCGCTTGCCAGGTTACACCGCCCCATTCGTGATCAAGCGCGGTGGGCTGCCCCGGCAGCACGCCCGTCGCTCCGGAAGAACGAAGTGCTTCGAACGAACCCTGGATCTTGAATTGACCGAGAAAGACGTTGATCATCGCAGCATAGTGGCGCGATGACTGGAAGACGCCGCCCGCGGTATTGCTTGCGTTGACCAAGCCAGGCTGGGCACCGTAGAGTAGGCCTGTGCTGGCGTTACGGATCTCGTCGTAGAGTCCGCGGATCTGGAAGAGCGCTGAACTGTACGTAATCTGTGCACCGTCTTGGCGACCTTGCGGTGTGCTGCCGTTACCGTTCCAGCTCGTCGAGTTTGACAGCGAGTATTGGCCGTAGAAATCGAGGCCGTAGAACTTCGGCGACTGATAGGAAATGTTGTTGCTGGAGGACGGCCAGGTTCTTCCTCGCACTAGCGATCCGGAAGACCAGGTCGACTGGCCAAACGGGTCAAAATCCCACACACCATTCGAGATGAAGAGTTCCTGGCCAAGCAGGAACGTACCGTAGTTGTCGTTGGCGAGGCCGACCGTCGCCCATCGGTTGAAGATCTCGCCGGTGCCCGGACCGTTGCCGTTCATCGCATTGAAGCCCCCTTCAAGCTGGAACAGCGCCTTGTTGCCTCCACCAAGATCCTCAACACCCTTCAAGCCCCACAGGCTGGTACCCCAGTCTCCACCCTCTGCGCGAAATCGATGCGTGGAGCTGGTTGCCTGGCCAGCCGCATTCGGACTGGACGGCAAGCCGCTCATGTATTCCAGCCCCGCGTCGAGGCGACCATACAGCGTCACGCTACTCTGAGCACTTGCCGCAGCACAGGCGGTCATAATTGAAATTGCGAGAAAGCTCTTCTTCATCATCTCCTCCAGATTTATGATTTCTTAAAGCTGCGTGAATCGACTTGTGGAATACACGCGTACAAAATCTCCCGTTTCGGGGATTGGTGCGTCCGTGAAAAGCCGGCAGTGCGAACTATATTTATCGATTATTGTTCGATGATCTATTGTTTAAATATTTCCCCCGCAGGCTATGGATTAACGTATTCGCTGTATTCGCGTTCGCCATCCGTAGACAACGCACGCAAGTCTCCGGTGAAAAAATCGATATGGGCACAAGACCCATATCGTCCCCAGGGTAATGGAGAAAAACGCCGGTGGAGACCGGTGTCCTGTTGACCCGACAGCATAACGTTGTCACGCTGATTCTTTCGTCGGATCTATCGAATTGTGACCTCGGCCTCGGCGCGCAAGCTGGTCGATTGTCACGATGCGATGTCGAATAATGTGTTGAATTTCTAACTGTTGCAAATTTCAGAATGAATTAATTTTGCAAAAAATAAGGCGTTAAAAGAAATAAGGTGAAATGTATAAAAGCTATCTAATCGTGATTTAGTCGTCTGTCTGCGACGAGTGATGGAAATGTAGTTGAATGAATCCTCCCCCTCAAACAAAAACTTGAGGAATACTCTTCAAAAAATGGCTGACCAAGGGTTTTCGCCTACGAGCCGGAAACGGATTTGGCGCATAAAGAACATGCTTAAGTTAAGTGAATGCTTCAATGAGCAGATTGCGCCGGACTAGTGAAGCCGGCTCGCGCTTGGCAACACGCAATGTCGCACATCACTTTTGAGGACTTTTTGTCAAAAAAGCAATTGAGTGGTTTAGTTCCATCAATTACATTGCAGCCAGCAATGCTTCGACCGACGAAAGCACCTGAGCGCACTATGTGCGGTCCAAGAGTTAAAAAGGCAAATCCGTAATCGGAGGAGACAAGATGAGTCAGAGTCTGGTTGTATTCCAGTCATTGTGGTCGATGGAGCGTCGCCACTCGGATGGCTGGGAGCGTTCGCTGGAGGAGAACGCGCAAATGATCGCGGCCGCGGGCTTCGATGGAATTAGCGCGCACTATACGAACCGCGCGTACGTTCGGCGTCTCGCTGAACTGCGTTCAGACTTCAAGCTGGATGCAGAGGGGCAGTGTTTCCCACGCACTGTCGACGACCTCAAACCTGTACTCGAGAATGCCACCGAATTCGGCCTTCATCATCTGGATATTCAGGCAGACATTCGTCCGCGAACGGTCAAGGAGTGCGTCGAATTGCTCGATGGCTGGCAACGTCTGATCGACCAGGTGGACTTCCCGGTGTATCTGGAAACGCACCGGGACCGAATGACGACCGACCTGCTTTTCACACTTGATCTGCTCGATGCGCGGCCGGATCTGAAATTGCTTGGTGATCTTTCGCATTACCTCGTCGGTCGGGAATTCGCTTGGCCGGTTTCGGCAGAGAATCACGCGCTGATGCATCGCATTCTCGACAGTTCATGGGCTTTCCATGGTCGGGTAGCAAGTCGCGAACAGGTTCAGATTGAGATTTCGTTTGCGCCACACCGGATGTGGGTTGACCTCTTTCTCGAGTGGTGGCGCTATGGCTTCGCATCATGGAAAAAACGCGCCGGGGAAAATGATTCGCTTGCGTTTGTCTGCGAGTTGGGACCCAAGCCCTACGCCATCATTGGCCGCGACGGCAACGATACGACAGATCGCTGGGCGGAATCATTGTTGCTGCGAGACTGGGCGAGAGAGCTCTGGGCCGAAGTGTGTGTGGAACAGGCGTCGACGGACGCGAGTGCTGTTAAACAGGTAACGCTTTAAGGAAGGATTTGTCGATGAAGACCAAAGCAGCAGTGGCTTGGAAAGCAGGTGCGCCGTTGACGATCGAGGAAGTAGACCTCGAGGGACCGCGCGCGGGTGAAGTGCTGATTGAAGTGAAGGCAACGGGTATCTGCCACACCGACTACTACACGCTTTCCGGCGCGGACCCAGAGGGCATTTTCCCGGCAATTCTTGGTCATGAGGGCGCCGGCGTGATCGTGGACACGGGACCAGGCGTAGGTACGCTGAAGAAGGGTGATCACGTGATTCCGCTTTACACACCGGAATGCCGTCAGTGCAAGTTCTGTCTCTCGCGCAAGACCAACCTGTGCCAGAAGATCCGCGCGACTCAGGGCAAAGGGCTGATGCCAGACGCGACCTCCCGTTTCTCGATGGACGGCAAGCCGCTCTTTCACTACATGGGCACGTCAACATTCTCGAACTACATCGTCGTGCCGGAAATCGCGGTCGCGAAGGTGCGTGAAGATGCGCCCTTTGACAAGATCTGTTACATCGGCTGCGGCGTGACGACTGGTGTCGGAGCAGTGGTGTATTCGGCAAAAGTGGAGGCGGGTGCGAACGTCGTGGTATTCGGTCTCGGCGGTATCGGACTGAACGTGATCCAGGGCGCAAAAATGGTCGGCGCGGACAAGATCATCGGTGTCGATATCAATCCGGGTCGCGTCGAACTGGCGAAGAAGTTCGGCATGACCCACTTCATCAACCCGAAGGAAGTCGAGAACGTCGTTGATCAGATCGTGCAACTAACGGATGGTGGCGCCGACTATTCGTTCGAGTGCGTCGGCAACACGAAGCTGATGCGTCAGGCGCTTGAATGCACGCACAAGGGCTGGGGACAATCGTTCATCATCGGTGTTGCCGCAGCAGGCGAGGAAATCAGCACCCGTCCGTTCCAGCTGGTGACCGGGCGGGAATGGAAGGGTTCTGCGTTCGGGGGAGCGCGCGGCCGCACGGATGTTCCGAAGATCGTCGACTGGTACATGGAAGGAAAGATCAATATCGATGATCTGATCACACATCATCTGAAGCTCGATCAGATCAATGAAGGCTTTGATCTGATGAAGAAGGGCGAGTCGATCCGTTCTGTCGTGCTCTACTGAGGATACGCCGATGCCCGAAATCGTCTCCTCGCACTGCTGTTACGGCGGTGAGCAACGCTTTTACCGACACGACTCGTCCCTTATCGGCTTGCCAATGAAGTTCTCCGTCTATCTGCCTCCTCAGGCGAGACACGGGAAGGTTCCGGCGCTGTTCTACCTCGCTGGGCTGACCTGCACGGAAGAAACTTTCGCGATCAAGGCCGGGGCGCAGCAGTACGCGGCCCAGCGCGGTATTGCGCTGATCGCGCCGGACACCAGTCCGCGTGGCGCGGGCGTGCCGGGCGAAAGCGAAGCATGGGACTTCGGCGTCGGCGCTGGCTTCTACGTTGATGCGACCGAGGCGCTGTGGTCGAAGCATTACCGGATGTACTCGTATGTGCGCGACGAGCTGCGCGATGCTGTGCTCGCGAATCTGCCGGTGGACGGCGCGCGCCTAGGCATCTTCGGGCATTCGATGGGCGGTCACGGCGCGCTGATGCTCGCGCTGCGCAATCCGGAGATTTACCGCTCGGTGTCGGCATTCGCGCCGATCGCCGCGCCGACGCGTTGCCCATGGGGCGAAAAGGCGTTCGGCGGCTATCTCGGCGACGACCGCGAAGCATGGAAGCAGTACGACGCGAGCGAGCTGGTCGCGCGCGCATCGCGGAAATTTGCCGAGGGCATTCTGGTGGATCAGGGACTCGCGGATCAGTTCCTCGCCGAGCAATTGAATCCGGATGTGTTCGAAGCGGCGTGCAAGGCCGCCGGTCAGCCGCTGACGCTGCGGCGTCATGCAGGTTACGACCACGGCTATTACTTCATTTCGACGTTCATCGAGGACCATCTCTCGCATCACGCGCAAGCGCTAGGGTGCTAGGCGCTGTTGCTCAGGTTTGCCGGCGTTGCCCATTGGCACGTCGGCTTTTCTTTGGCGCTCGATGACCTGAGCGAATACCCTACGTCCACTCACAGAAACGGAGTGGGCCGGCCAGAAGCATGTGCAGCAGCCGGCCAAAGCGACATTCCCGCATCCGCTCCCGCGCAATACCCTCAACGTCCAGTGTCGCTGATTGACCGATCCTCCGGCGAGGGAGGCGCTTTCGCTTTTCAACTGTCAGAAAATCACTCAATGAGTAACATTTCCGCTGCGGATACAGATGCAACGTCGGCAATTGTTGACGAAAGGAATCTCCCCGACGTCTCGCCGCTACTCAGCCACGAAGCAGTCGATCTGCTGCTGGGAGCGCATCTGGCATTCGTTGCCTGCCGGACAGGGCACGGCAATCAGCACCTGTTGTACAGGATCGCCTATGCCGTATATCTGTCGTACCTTCTCTGGTCGGAAGGATTCGCCGTCGCAGATGCAAATTTCTATCTGCGCGCCGAACGTGAACTGGAGGCTGCATCTAGGCGGGGTTATGAGTCAGGTCAGTGGACAGTGTCAGCTAGCGCTGAAGATGCATTCTGCCAATTCCTACGCATTTTCGACCAGCAGCTTGAAACGACGAATGCTGAAATATTGGGTCGTGCAAAAACCAGGCTCGATCAGATTTTCAGGGTTGCTCGCGATGGACTCAAGAAATGACAGTCCCCTGTCTGGTCCCACCGAATTCTGTCAAGGCGCCACTCCCAGAACGCGCGCCGCTGACCATCTCGCCTGTCCCCTCTCTGCTGCCGTACGGTGATCCATGACGATCCGCGTTAGCCTGTGGGTCTCAGCGGTTTAGCGCTGGCTGCCGCGTGATTTGCCTTGCGGCAATGATCGCATCAGTGTCACCGTCAACCCTCCCTGCCATTTTTGGCCGCCGCCTCTCCGCGAGCCTCCGGCACTCGATCAGATGGATATCCACCCTCGGGCGCCACAGGCGTACAGACTGTATTCCGGTCTTCGAATTTCGGGCTAGCACAGACATTCGACCGGTGCATGAGGCGATCGACCGCGCCGGCGACTAGGCATAAACCCTTGGCCGTACCGCTTTTGAGGAAATGTCTTCAGAATTTCGTTTGAGAGACTGGTTTCTTGCAACTACCATCAATCGGACAAGAACGAAGGATTGGATGCTGACTGAACGGGTTCACTCACGGCTGCGACAAACGTCCCGCATGCGAGGTCTGTCGGAAACGGAAATCCTCACATTCCCACCATCGGCGTAATGGTGACAGCCTGCGGGGATTTACTTCGACCATGCTGTGAGTCCCTGCGACCAGAGCCATCTGAGTGCACTGGACGTTTCGGACGGCAGCAGGTATGCAGGGCGATATTCGGCTTTCCCGAGCGTGCGTTACAGCATTCATTCCGATCGGTCTCGATACAAATAACTGGAGACTCAGATGAACAGAATGAAGAAACTTGCGTGCTCGATCGCTTTGGCTACTTTGTCCGTGACGACGTCGGCGGCCTATGCTGCGACGATCGGTGTGACGATGAATCGCTTCAATGACACCTTCGCAGCTCTTTTGCGAAACAGCATGAAGCAGGAGGGTGTCGCGAAGGGAGTGAACGTCGAATTCGAAGACGCGCAACTGGATATCGGTCGCCAGATATCTCAGATTCAAAACTTCATCGCTGAAAAAGTGGACGCCATAGTGGTTAGCCTCGTGGACACTGACGTCAGCCCGAAAATCACAAAAATGGCGGCTGCAGCTGGCATCCCCCTCGTGTATGTCAACCTGAAGCCATCTGACCGGACGTTGCCGCCCAAAGTGACTTTCGTCGGTTCGAAAGAATCCGAAGCCGGTAGCCTCGAAATGACAGATGTCTGTCGGATGCTTGGCGGCAAGGGGAATGTGGTGATTCTGATGGGCGATCTGTCTCATCAGGCGACCCGTGAGCGCACCCAGAGCGCCGAAGAGGTTACCTCTACGCCGGCCTGCAAGAACATCAAGGTCGTGGACAAACAGAGTGCGAAGTGGTCACGGACTGCTGCGCAGGACTTGACCACCAACTGGCTCAGCAGTGGCATTCAGTTCAACGCTGTGGTTGCTAACAACGATGAGATGGCGTTGGG
Source organism: Paraburkholderia sp. J67 (assembly GCF_905220265.1). Taxonomy (NCBI): domain Bacteria; kingdom Pseudomonadati; phylum Pseudomonadota; class Betaproteobacteria; order Burkholderiales; family Burkholderiaceae; genus Paraburkholderia; species Paraburkholderia sp. J67. The sequence goes on along the minus strand of NZ_CAJMZK010000016.1, from coordinate 168,173 downwards.
AGCCATCCAGGCGCTGAAGTCGGCCAAGCGGCTAAACGGCACGATTGTGGCCGGTATCGATGCAACCAATGATGCCCTTGCAGCGATGAAGACGGGTGATCTGAAAGTTACTGTTTTCCAGGATGCGGGTGGCCAGGGAAGAGGCGCGATCGACGCCGCGTTGAAACTTGCGCGCGGGGAAAGCGTACCTCCTGCAACCTATCTGCCATTTCAGCTTGTCACGCCAGCAGATCTGAAACAGTTCGAAGGCCGGAACTGATCGACTCGCCACTGGCGGATTTGCCGCGACCAGAAATGAGATAAAACGCGTCATTGTTGAAATAGTTTCTGATACTAAATGATACGTTTTGAAATCGAACACGCAGTATTCGATGGAGTGAATCGGCCCATCGATCTACAGTTTGTCACAGGGAAACGACGCGCCTCGATCTCCGAGTGCGATGAATGAAAAGGTGGAGACTATGGATGATCTGAAATTTGGTACGCGAAACAAGCGTGGTGATTGGGCGCCAGCTGAGCGGCTCGATGTTGCACCATTCTGGAACTGGCCTCTGAGCATCGGCAAGCTTTTCAGCTATGTCGTTGGCTACATCTGGCCGTGGAATCTGTTCATCATGGCCACAACGGTTCTCTGGTGGTACTTCGTCGTGCCTGACATGACGACGATGAAGACTATCGCGTGGCCCTGGGTTGTCAAGCTGCTTGCGGCTAACTGGATCGGCAACTTCCTGTTTTACGGCTTTATCGAATTGCGGTACTACGGCAAGCGTGTGCAGGAGCGCCGGTTTAAATACAACACCAAATTCCCTGCGGAGCAGCCGTCCGACGTCTTCATGTTCCGCAGTCAGAACATCGACAATTTTATCCGTAGCTTCTTCGTGTCGATTCCGATCGGTACTGCGATCGAAGTGGGCCTGCTCTGGGCCTTTGCGAACGGTTTTACACCGATGGTCACGTGGCAGGCGCATCCGGGCTACCTCATTTTCCTGACGTTGGTCGCACCGATCGTTCATGAAGTGCATTTCTACTTCATCCACCGTGCCATCCACTGGGGACCGTTGTACAAGTGGGTTCATTCGGTCCATCACAACTCGGTGAATCCCTCGCCGTGGTCGTCGATGTCGATGCACCCAGTCGAGTCCACGCTGTACTTCGGTGTCGCGTTCTGGGTTCTGGCTGTTCCGTCGCATCCTTTCATCGCGGTGTACTTTTTCCACCTCGCTGCTTTCGGTGCCGTGGTCGGTCATATCGGATTCGACAAGCTTGAACTGACTGAAGACGTAGCTCAATCGAGCCATGCATACGCCCACTATCTGCATCACAAGTTTTTCGAAGTGAACTACTGCGACAACGGCTTTTTCCCGCTCGATAGATGGTTTGGCTCGTGGCACGACGGTTCACCTGAAGGCGAGCGCCGGATGCAGGAGCGCTTTGCAAAGAAGAAGGCTCGCCTGAACGCTGGCTGATGGCCAGTTGATCTAAGCGGCGCCAACAATGAAAAGGTCTGGTGCGTCATTCGACGCGCCGGATCAGATTCCGGAGACAAGGAGCAACATCATGGCTCAATGGGTTAACGCCTGTGCAGCTGACGATATCGAAGTCGAAAGCGCAATCCGTTTTGATCACGCCGGACGAACGTTCGCGATCTATCGCAGCCCGGACGACGAATACTTCTGCACTGATGGCCTGTGCACGCATGAATCGGTGCACCTCGCCGAAGGGCTGGTCATGGACTACGTGGTCGAGTGTCCGAAGCATAGCGGCGAATTTGACTATCGATCCGGCGAGGCTGTGCGCGCACCTGCCTGCCGGAACCTGAAGACCTACCCGGCCAAATCGGAAGACGGTCGGGTTTTTATCGAGGTCTAACGTGACAGCCATGGTCATTATCGGCGCCGGTGAATGCGGCGCGCGCGCCGCGTTTGCGTTGCGGGAATCTGGTTGGGACGGTCGGATTGTTCTGATCGGCAATGAGCCGGGTGTGCCGTACGAGCGTCCACCCCTCTCAAAGCCGACAGAGACAGGTGTCTGTCACCGGCCCGTTTGCGACGATGCCCGCCTGAGCGACGCGAAGATCGAATACCTCTGCGGTGTCGAAGTTGAAAGACTGGATCGCTCAGCCAAACGCGTGCGGCTGTCCGACGGAGTTGAGATTGAATATGACAAGCTCCTGCTCGCCACGGGCGCGCGGGCGCGGGCGCTGACATGCGCGGGCGGCGAGCGTGCGCTACTGTTCAGGACGTTGAACGACGCGCAGCGTCTGTACGGTGCGATCGGGAATGCGCGTCACGTTGCGCTGATCGGTGCTGGATTGATCGGGATGGAACTCGCGGCCACGATGCGCACCGCCGGCATCGACGTCACGGTGATCGAGGCGGCGCCGCGTCCGCTCGGTCGTGCGGTACCCGCAACGCTTGCGGACAGGCTACTCGCCAGGCATCTTGAAGAGGGCGTCAAGTTTCGGTTCAACGCTGCTGTGTCGACGATCGAGGATGACAAGGTCATTCTGACGGACGGAACGACTGTTCCAGCCGAAGTTGTTGTGGCGGCGATTGGTGTCGTGCCTGAGACGGCGCTTGCCGAACAGGCTGGCTTGATCACGGACAATGGCATCGTGGTCAATCATCGGCTTGCTACGTCGGATCCGGATATCTACGCGGCCGGCGATTGTGCGCGCGCTCCATCGCGGTATGCGGCTGGAGGATCATTGCGACTGGAGAGTTGGCGAAACGCGCAGGATCAGGGTTTGCACGCTGCGAAGAGCATGTTGGGACATGACATGGCATTCGATGCAGTGCCATGGTTCTGGTCCGATCAGTACGATCTCGGGCTGCAGATAGCGGGCATTCCAGACCCAGCACTATCGAATGTAGTTCGCCGCCTCACGGACGATTCCGAAGTGCTGTTTCAGATTGGTGGGGACGGGCGCCTGCTGTCTGCGAGTGGACTGGGAAGAGGGCACGGTGTTGCGAAAGAGATCAAGCTGGCTGAGATGCTGATTGCGCGCGGCGCGAGTCCATCGCCGGCCTCTCTCCAGGATCCGTCAGTCAATCTGAAAAGCCTTCTTCGAGCGACGGCGTCCTGAACTTCTGCCGCGTGACAGCCGTGTTTCAGGTGTCAGCGCGACGGTTTGCAGATCTGTTATCGATCTAGGCCGGCAGTAACCGCAGGGGCCGCTTTATGAGCGGCCCTTTCGCCATGGAGTTGAGCGTTGGCATCCGCTCGGCGACTGCTATGCTAGGCTTGCACTGCCCGTAGTTGAGCCACATGTGATTAAGCGGTTTTCATAACGAGAGTGTGATGGTGCCTGAGAGATACCATCAAATGTTTTCTGATGTGTAGACCTCAAATGGGACGACAGCGGCGTATCGTCCCATTTCGTTTCCGGCCTTTCTGGCGCGGATCATTGCGACAATCGCCTCGTTTGCGATTGTCTGGAAAGGATGGGAAATCACCATGGTCAAGGTGCCATCAAGCAGCCCGCTCTTCGTTGTCTCCATGAGATCATGGCCAACAGTGATGAGTTTTCTTTCGTGGTTGCCAGCTCTCAGGGCAGCCAGAACGCCCCCGATGCCACCCCCGGATACGTAAATCCCCTTCAGGTCGGGGTGCTCGCGCAAAAGCGTCTCTGTCAGTTCACGTGCGATCGTATCCGATTCGAATGTCGAGATGGGTTCAAGCAGCGTAAATTCGGCTGCAAGTTCACGGAAATACGAACGAAATCCGCTTTCGTACAGATCGTGACACCGGTAGCGATGAGTTCCAACAAGAATGCCGATCTTGCCGGGCGATTTGCACATGTGGTCAAACGCCCAGGCGGCTGTGCGTCCCACCTTCCAGCTGTCCAGGCCCACATAGCAGACCTGAGAATGGGCCGAAAGCGATGAGATCAACGCAACGACCGGTAGCCCCTGCGACGAGAGCCGATCGATCGCATCAACGACTAGGGGATGCTCGGCTGCGAGGACTGTAATTCCGTCCACTTTTGAGGAAATCTCGAGCATCTTCGAGGACACCTGTTCGGGCGACAGGTCTTCAAGAAGCTCTACCTGCAGGAGGATCTGACTCTCCGTGTGCGACTCGGCTGCAGCTTTGAGCGAGCGCGCCACGACCGCAGAGAACGCCTTGTTCGGCGACTGGATTACCACGCCAAAGCGAAATTTCTCGCGAGCGGCCGCGACCCGGTGTTGAAGCGCTCCGAGGCCGTAGAAACCCACCTGCTCGGCGGCCTCCAGCACCCTGTGCATGGTCTGTTCCTTGACTTGACCAGATCCCCCGATGACTCGGTTGATGGTCGCGACGGACACGCCTGCTGCGGATGCGAGGTCTTTGATTGTTGGGCGCCCCATGGTCAACCTCGTGACAAAACTTCCTGCAACTCGTACAGAGTGCTTGCACTGTTCCTCGTCATTCGACCGTTCATCATGGATCGCGAGGGACAAGGATAGCGACCATTATTCCGGAAAACGTCATAGGCAGGTGATCACTGGCGCAGTTGTATGCTGTCCGCCGGCAATCTCCCCATCTCCGTCTAGGATATGTCGCGCGGGAGGAAATGGACGAAGACGAAGTGCTCGCGCGAGGGGCGGTTGCCTGGGGGCAATCGTGCCCGAGCCGTTTCAGGGCTTCGCTGCAGAAGGGTGATTGATTCGTGGCGCCCCTTAATAGACAACGTCGGCGCGATCCGGTTGCAGTGCGACAGAGGTGGAGCAGGCGTCGCACTGCAGCAATACTGCATCGCCCAGCGCTAGGTCGTTGGTTGAAGCATCCACTCGTGGGCCGGATCATTTTTGAAAGCCCACGCGCGGCTTGGACCAGCCATCACATTCAGGTAGTACAGATCGTAGCCGTGAGGCGCGACTACCGGATGGTAGCCGCGCGGCACCATTACGACGTCGCCGTCTTCGACGACGCAAGCCTCGTCGAGGCTTCGGTCGTCGGTATAAACGCGTTGGAAGGCGAAGCCTTGTGGCGGATTGATCCGGTGATAGTAGGTTTCCTCGAGGACAGTTTCGTTCGGGGCAGAATCCGTGTCGTGCTTATGCGGCGGATAGCTGCTCGAGTGACTCGCCGGCGTAATGACTTCAACGACCAGCAGGCGGTCAGCTGCGTCATTGTCACCCATCAGGATGTCGCACACATACCGTCTGTTTGAGCCCTCGCCTCGCGCCGTTCGACGCATGTTCGAGCCGTCGAGTCGCTTAACCACCTTGCGACCGCTGGAGTAGGGCGCTGTGCACAGCGCAACTTCAGCGTCGCGCGTAGCCGTAAGTGTGACCGTCCTGTCTCCGGGAACGTACAGTGCGTCCGGCGACACGTCGTCGAAAACGCGATCGCGCGAGCCGAGTCCCTCAAAAATCTCGGCGCCGACTTCGGCACGTACGGTCCCGGTCAGAACAACCACACAGAGCTCGCGCGTACCGGTGTGGACCGTCTCGGATTCGTTGGCCTTCAATCGCAGTGCACGAAAGCCAACGTGCGTCCACCCTGCGGATTCCGGAGTGACGTTGCAGATTTCCCGGTCGGCGGATGCCTTGACCAGCAACGGAGAGATCGTCATGGCTTCCTCGCCAAGTCGTTGTTCATGATCTTGCGACCGCCGACCCGGTCGACAAGCGTACGTAGCGTCTCGTAACCTTTCTTCGCATATTCGTAGCTCGGAGCAACCGCAGGGTCTTGTTCCGCTTCGACGACAAGCCAGCCCTCGTAGTTCGCGTCCCTGAGCATTTGAAGCAGGGTCTCGTAGTCGAGCGCGCCATCGCCCGGAACAGTGAAGGTGCCATTGATGACACCATTCAGGAAACTCCAGCTGTCGTTGCGCGCCTTTGCGATTACCTGTGGTCGCACGTCTTTGCAATGCACGTGGACGACCCGCGCGACATGCTTTTTGAGGAGGGCCGCAGGATCGGATGCGCCGCCGAAATAGGCATGGCCGGTGTCAAACAGCAGGAACACCTTGTCCGCATCGGTGAGCTCCATCAGGCGGTCGACGTCCTGCGGGGATTCGACGTACGCACCCATGTGATGGTGATAGGCCAGCTTGATGCCGTACGTTTCGACTAGGTGCTCGCCGAACGCGTTCAGGCGAGCCGCATAGCGGCGCCAGGCATCGTCACTTTCGAATCGCGGACGCTTGGAGAGTGGCGATTCGATATTGCCTTGAATTGTTCCAGCGCATTCGCCGTAGACCACGACTTTCACGTCGTTGTACTGCAGCTTCGCGAGGTGTTCGCGGCATCTGTCGATCTCGGCAGCGACTGCGGATTCGTCGCTCTGTCGAGGTTCGACTTCGGCAAGGAAACCCGAATACCAGCCGGACACGCAGACGAGCCCGAACTCGGCCAGCTTTTCTTTCAACGCGGGTCCCGTTTTCGGAAATTTGTTGCCCAGTTCGAAGCCCTCGTAGCCTATTTCGGCTCCTTCCTTCAGGGCTGTTTCAAGCGGCGTCTCGCCGCCAAGCGACGGCAGGTCGTCGTTCATCCAGGATAGCGGATTGATACCGATGCGAACTTTCCAGCTCATGACGATGATCCTTGTTTGATGTTGGCTTGCATTGGCAATCTGGTCAGCGCCATTGCCTGGTCTTCTTGTCGAGGTATGCGCGGTGCGCCGCCTGCACGTCGGCGCGCGCAGACTCTTCCGGAACAGCCACTTCCCACCATGCACCGCCGTCTTCCGTCGTACGGGTGTGGGTCGTGTTGATAACTAGGACCTGACTCTTCTTCGCGCTGCGCGCCCGTTGCATTTCGCTGCGCAATTCCAGAACGTCCGCGACATGGACGGCTTCCGCTCCCACCGAGCGAGCGTGCATCGCGAAGTCGATAGTGGAGCGCTCACCATCTTCGGGTACGCAGTCGTCCAGCATGTTGTTAAAGCTGGCGCCGCCGCATTTGAGCTGCAGTCTTTCGATACAGCCATAGCCGCGGTTGTCCAGGATAACAACGATGATTTTCCGACCGAGCATGACGGATGTCGCAAGCTCGGCATTCAGCATCATGTAAGAGCCGTCACCCACGATCACGACCACCTCGCGATCAGGCCGGGCGAGCTTGACCCCCAGGCCGCCTGCGATCTCGTAACCCATGCACGAGTAGGCGTAGTCCATGTGATAGTTGCCTGGAAGGCCGCTGCGCCAGAGCTTGTGAAGTTCGGCCGGGAGCGTGCCTGCGGCGCAGACGACGACATCGTTGAGCGCACTGTCGAGCCCCACGTCAGATGCTGATTCGCGCACCGCGCCGATTACCTCGGCATCGTAGGGTAGGGTGTTCCTGGGTACCTGTAACGTCAGTTCGGTCACGCGAGCGCTCCAGGCGCTTGCCCAGTCACCGCAGTTGGCAGTCCAGGTCAGGTCAACGCGCCAGCCGTTCAACGCGGACGACACCTGGTTGAGGCCTGTGCGGGCGTCTGCTACCAGTTGTTGGCCGCGCTTCTTTCCTGCATCAAAAGGCTGCACATTGAGGCTCAGCAGCTTCGCGTGACCAAAGAGCGCGTGTGAACCAGTCGTGAAATCCTGCAGTCGCGTGCCGACCGCGAAAACCACATCGCACTGTTCTGCAGCACGATTTGCCGCGGGCGATCCTGTCACGCCGATGGAGCCGAGGTTCAGCGGGTGATCCCATGCAAGGCTTCCCTTGCCGGCCTGGGACTCTGCCACCGGTACGCCATGCGTCTCCGCGAACGCGCGGAGCGCGTCCCACGCCTGGCTGTAAAGGACACCGCCTCCTGCAACGATCAGCGGCTTTCTGGCCGACCTGATCAATTCGACTGCGGCCGCCAGTTCGACCGAGTCGGGAGGTGACCTGCGGAAGCGGATGACAGGTGGCTGGAAGAATTCTTCGGGCCAGTCGTAGGCGAAAGTCTGTACATCCTGCGGCAACGCGAGGCAGACCGGACCACACTGCGCCGGATCGGTCATCACCTGGATGGCCCGGGGAAGTGCTACCAGCAACTGGGCCGGTGACGTAATCCGGTCGAAAAAGCGAGTGACCGGACGGAAGCAATCATTCGCGCTGACATCACCCTCGTCGAAGCTCTCGACCTGCTGCAGAACCGGGTCGGGCAGGCGGGATTCAAAGACGTCGCCGGGGAGCAGCAGCAGCGGTAACCGTCCCACATGCGCGAGCGCGGCCGAGGTGACCATGTTGGTCGCACCCGGGCCGATGCTCGACGTTACTGCCATCATGCGCTGCCGGAAGTTCGCCTTCGCAAAAGCGATTGCTGCATTGGCCATTCCTTGCTCGTTATGGGCACGGAAGGTCGGAAGTTGCTCCCTTTGTGCGTGGAGCGCCTCGCCCAGACCGGCGACGTTACCGTGTCCGAAAATGGCAAACACGCCGCCGCAGTATGGCAAAAGTTCGGTGCGGCCGTCCGGCTGAAGGACCTCTGCGCGCAGCGCAGACAGATAGCGAACCAGCGCCTGGCTCACGGTGAGTCTTATGGTTGGTTTCATTGGCGATCCCATCGTTTCATTTTGTTCGCGCGATTCATGCAGCGTGGCGGTCCATCCATGCATCGACCAGCTGGGAGAAATTGCCGGCCACTTCATCGACAAATGCCTGATCATCGGATTGGCCTCGCAGCCATTTCAGCGATGCATCCGCCCACAGCGTTCGACCGACCATAAAACCCTTGACGATGGGGTTGGTCGCCGAGCGGAAACTGTCTACGAGATATTGAAGCGGCTGGTTGAGCCCGAGGATCACGGCGCCCCGGCAATACGGATCGCGCTCAGCAATCAGGGCGGAAAGTTTCGCCCAACCATCTCCGCTCATCGGCGCAAGCTTCCACCACTCCGGACGGACCCCGAGGTTGTAGAAACGTGAGACGGAGCGCAGGACTGCGTCGTCGTCCGTTCCGGCGGGCGTTACCGCACGGGGTGGGATCAGTTCGAGAAGCAGCTCATTCCCGCTTTGCCGCGTCGCTTCCCACAGCTCGAGCACCCGTTGTTCCTGGTCAAGACGCAGCTCGACCGGGTCGTCCGGGTGGTAATGCACCAGGCACTTGACCACCTGTTCGGTCGGCCAGTCGACCAGCGCCGAACCTACGGATCGGGTCTGGTCAAACCGGAGAGGACGGGACCCAGGTAGTTCCACAGGTCGGCCAACCCACCAGCCGCGTCCGGTCGCGGAGGCAAGCGCATCCCGGCCGTATGCGCCGCCGTCAATCAGTACGCCGACATGACCCGAGATTCCGCGGCTTTGCTCAACCTTTTCCGCCGCCTGAACGAGCATGCGCTTCAACGTCCTGATCTGGGATTCGTCGGCACCGGCTTCGACGGAGAGATCGTAGAACTGGCTGCGATGGTCAAAAGCCATGACGCAGAGTTCATTCCATTCCTGGCGGGCGGTTGTAACGCGATGCAGGTGGGCGAGGTCCTGATCTGCGTCGACTTCCGGATTCCGGCTGCCACCAAACCAGTGATCGAGTTCCGCGGGGGTCGGCATGGCTGCGGAGCATGCATGTCGCGATACGACGATCGCTCCGCAAGCATTCGCGATGCGCGTAGACTCGGCCCAGTCGCGTCCGCGTAGCAAACCGGAGAGGAGGCCAGACAGAAATGCGTCACCAGCACCCAGCACGTTAAGCACCTCGACGCGTTCACCGTGATAGGTTGGGGCATCGTCGATGCGGTCGGGAATATCGCCTTCGATTACGCAACAGCCCAATGCGCCTCGTTTGACCACAAGCGTCCCGGCTGTGATCTGCCTGACCTTACGCAGCGATCCGATCAGATCATGCGGAACGCCGCCGGCGATTAAAAATTCCTCTTCAGTACCGACGAGAAGGTCGAACTGGCCGAGTACTTCCTGAAGCTGACGTGTTACGCGTTCGTCGGGGACGTAACGGTTCTCGCCCGCCCCGCGGCTTGTCAGGCCCCAGAGAACGGGCCGGTAATCGATGTCCAGAACCCGAACCACACCATGGCGACGGGCATAGCTCAAAGCGGTCAGGGACGCTTCCCGGGTCGTCGGCGTCGACAGATGGGTACCAGTGATCGCGAGCGCGCGGCAGCCAGCAAGATACTCCTCGCTGATCTCGTCGGCACGGACCGCCATGTCAGCGCAATTTTCGCGGACGAATAGGAGGGGGAACGTGTCGCGATCTTTCAATCCGAGAAGTACAAACGCGGTCAGCCTTTCCGGGTCGGTCTGCAACTGGCTGGTGTCGCAGCCCTCCCGTTCGAGTGTTTCCCGGATGAATTGCCCCATCTGCTCATCGCCCACGCGCGAAATCATTGCGGTCTTAAGGCCAAGCCGCGCAACGCCAAATGCAACGTTTCCCGATGATCCGCCGAGGTACATCTGGAAGGTGCGCGCGTCCTCCAAGCGGCTGCCGAACTGCTGTGCATACAGATCTACAGCGACGCGCCCCAGACAGGCGAGATCGATGCGGCGGTCAGTTGGAAAGTTGAACAGGTTCATATCGGTCTTCACGTAGGCAGGCGGCGCACCGCGACGTCAGCAAATTGAGAACAAGGTCACGAATTTTCGTCAGACATCCTTCTCAGTCTGACAAAGACAAGTGTCCGGAAAGATCCAGGCAGTGACGGCAGTTTATAACAATTTGGAAAGTTTATTCCCTAGGTAAAACTCCTTAGAAAAATATTTCCAAAAAAATTCTGCGGTGATCTACAGTTCAATCCGAGAGGTGCCATGCACTTCAAGAGCTCAAGAGTTCGTCGCCAGACGCTCTGTGAGCAACCTAGATAGGAGACAAGGTGAACGCGATGCCCCACTTACTGGCCGTGGCAACTTCGAGTGTTCTGTCGATGGCGTTGCTACTCGTGGAGAGGCAACGTCACCAGGGCATTCAGGCTGTCCTTGCCCGGCAGCAGATTTTGGCGCGCAAGCAATCGGCGTCGTGCGCTTCACTGACTTCGCTCATCTGCCGGCGGTAAACCGTCAGCGGATCCATTCGAAGGAACTCAAATGTTGACTGCCAAGATGGCTCCGACCGTTTCGGGTCGCACGGAGCCAGCCCCTTCGCCCTCCACGTCGGAGCAGGATTGTCTGCTCGAGGTTCGTGATGTGGGGAAATCTTTTCCAGGTGTTGTTGCACTCGACGGCGTCAAGTTTCGTGTGCGTCGCGGAACAGTGCACGCGTTGATGGGTGAGAACGGCGCGGGCAAGTCGACCTTGATGAAGATCATCGCTGGCATTTATATGCCGGACAAAGGCGAAATTCGCCTGAAAGGCGAGCCGGTCAAACTGCAGGGTCCTCTGGACGCGCTAAACCGCGGTATCGCGATGATTCATCAGGAACTGAACCTGATGCCCTTCATGACGGTGGCCGAAAATATCTGGATCCGTCGTGAGCCGAAAAACCGGTTCGGCTTCGTGGATCACGCGGCACTCCGCAAGCGCACACAGGCGCTCTTCGACCGCTTGTCAATCGACATCGATCCAGAGGTCGAAGTGCGAACGCTTAGTGTCGCTAGCCGCCAGATGGTGGAGATTGCGAAAGCGGTGTCATTCGACTCGGACATTCTGATTATGGACGAGCCAACATCCGCGCTGACCGATAAGGAAGTCTCGCACCTCTTTCGGATCATCCGGCAATTACGCGAGCAGGGCAAAGGCATCGTCTACATCACTCATAAGATGAACGAGCTGTTCGAGATTGCTGATGAATTTTCAGTTTTCCGTGACGGCAAGTACATCGGCACGCATGCTTCGAGCGACGTGACGCGCGACGACATCATCCGCATGATGGTTGGCCGCGAGATCACGCAGATGTTCCCGAAGGAGGAAGTGGCAATCGGCGGCGTTCTGATGTCAGTGCGAAACCTGACCGTCGAAGGTGTCTTCCATGACGTGAGTTTTGATCTGCGCGCGGGCGAGATTCTGGGGGTTGCCGGGCTCGTGGGATCGGGACGATCGAACGTCGCCGAAGCGCTTTTTGGCGTGGTGCCCGCCACGTCGGGAGAGATCCATATCGATGGAAAGCTGGTGAAGATCGACACGCCAGCGAAGGCAATGAAACACCGGATGGCTTTCCTGACCGAGGACCGCAAAGACACGGGCTGCTTCCTGAGTCTCGATCTGCTGTCGAATATGGAAGCGGCGGTTCTCAGGAATCGCTACGTGAAGTTCAATTTTGTCCAGCAGGCAGAGCTCAGAAAGGATTGCGAAGAAATGAGCCGCATGCTGCGTGTCAAGACGCCGGGCTTGCACGAAGAAATCCAGAACCTGTCGGGCGGCAACCAGCAGAAAGTGCTGATTGGTCGCTGGCTACTGACGAAGCCCCGAATCCTGATTCTCGATGAGCCGACCCGCGGTATCGACGTCGGCGCGAAAGCAGAAATTCACCGGCTCGTCTCGAAGCTTGCGGGTGAAGGAGTAGCCGTGTTGATGATTTCTTCCGAAATGCCGGAGGTACTTGGGATGAGCGATCGCGTGATGGTGATGCACGAAGGACGCATGACTGGCATCGTCGACCGTAAAGACGCGGATCAGGTCCGCATTATGGATCTGGCCTCACGCTGAGCGCGCCCGACCTAAACAACGTTTGGAGACAATACAATGAGCAATTTCAATTCGGTCGCAGACCCCCAGGTTACTCCGGTGAAGTCACGGCGCTTCAGATGGCCGCCAGAGCTGAGCATTCTGTTGGTGCTGGTGGGCATCAGCCTGGTTTTCGAAGCCCTCGGCTGGGTTTTCGTTGGACAAAGTTTCATTCTGAATGCCCAACGGCTCGAGATCATCATCCTGCAGATGGCCGTGATTGGCATCATCGCGGTCGGCGCCAACCTCGTGATCATTACGAGCGGCATTGACCTTTCCCCTGGCTCCGTAGTCGCCGCAGCGGCGGTCGTATCGGCGAGCCTTGCGCAGGTCTCGGACTATGCGTCGGCGGTCTTCCCTCACCTGACAGACCTGCCGGTCATCTGGCCGCTGCTCGCTGGCGTGGTCACCGGCCTGCTGGTGGGTTTGCTCAACGGTACGCTGATCTCGTGGACCGGCATCCCGCCGTTCATTGCAACGTTGGGAACGATGGTCGCAGCGCGCGGATTTGCGAAGTGGTTCACCAACGGTATGCCTGTCTCGATGCTGACCGACCAGTTTGCAGCGATCGGTGCCGGCATCAACCCCGTGCTGATATTCCTCGCAATTGCAGTGGTTTTTCACGTGGTGTTGCGATACACCCGCTTTGGCAAGGTGACTTACGCGATTGGTGCCAACCGCCAGGCCGCCGTCGTTTCCGGTATCAATGTCACACGTCATCTGATCTGGATCTACGCGATTGCCGGCGCACTCTCCGGTCTCGCAGGAACAGTGACCGCCGCGCGTGCTATCTCCGGACAGTCCGGTATGGGAATGATGTACGAACTTGACGCAATCGCGGCGGTTGTGATCGGAGGCACGTCACTGAACGGTGGCATGGGCCGCATCACCGGTACCGTGATCGGCGTGCTGATCCTCGGTGTGATGACCTCCGGTTTCACTTTCCTCCACATCGATGCGTACTACCAGGAAATGGTCAAGGGCGCGATTATCGTGGCCGCTGTTATCGCAGACCAATACCGCAACCGGAAAAAGCGTCGTTAAACATCAATCCGGGATCGTACGTGGCGACGGCAGCCGTCGCTACGTGTCCCGTCAACGGTTCTGTTCGCATCAGGCTATCGGCCCGCAGGCTGGTGTGGACCATAAAAATCGCGGAATTGACAGGGATTCTGCCCAGTGTTGAGTCAGGCCGCGCACTCTTCACTTTTGGATCGAAAAGGAAAAAGCATGACTTTAAATATCGGGGTGATTGGTTGTGGCGCGATTGGCCAGGACCATATCCGCCGACTCACCCGCACTCTCTCCGGTGCTCAGGTGGTCGCTGTTACCGACATCAATCCTCAGCTTGCTCAAGATGCCGTATCCAGCTACGGACTGAATGCAGAGATTTACTCTGATGGCATCAATCTGATTCTAGCGTCAGACGTTCAGGCCGTTCTGGTAGCCTCTTGGGGGCCGACGCATGAAGAGTATGTGCTGAAGTCGATCGAACAAGGTAAGCCGGTCTTCTGCGAGAAGCCGCTGGCCGTTACTGCCGAAGGCTGCAAGCGTATTGTCGATGCGGAGCAGGCCCATGGTCGTCGTCTCGTCCAGGTCGGCTTCATGCGTCCCTACGACGATGGTTACAGGGCACTAAAGAGCGTAATCGACAGCGGCACGATCGGTGCACCGCTGATGCTGCACTGCGCTCATCGAAACCAGTCGGTTGGTGAGCGCTACACGACCGATATGGCTATCACGGACACACTGATTCATGAACTCGATGTGCTTCGCTGGTTGCTCAACGAAGATTACGTGAGCACGCAGGTCGTCTATCCTAAAAAGACACGTAATGCATCGATTCACCTTGCGGACCCGCAGATCGTGATGCTCGAAACCGTCAGCGGTGTCCGTATCGATGTCGAAGTTTTCGTTAATTGCCAGTACGGATATGACATCCAGTGTGAAGTGGTGGGCGAGAAAGGTACCGCCAGGTTGCCCGATCCTCCAGCGGTCGCCTTGAAAAATGCGGCGCTGCACTCGTTGCCGGTCATGACCGACTGGAAGGAGCGATTCATTGCTTCCTACGATGTTGAGTTACAGGCATTCATTGACGGCGTGGGAGCGGGCGCGCTTACGGGACCATCGGCATGGGACGGATATTCGGCGGCCATTGCCGCAGATGCATGCGTTCTGGCACAGCAGTCCGGCAAGGTCGAACGAATCAAAATTGCTGAACGTCCTACCTTCTACTCAAACTAAGTGGTTGTACCCAGTCGATTTGGAGGCCACGATCCATCGAGAAGGTCGTGCTAGATGAGTTGAACAGCAATTTTCCCATCGCCTCCAATTCGCTGGCTATGGCGAGTGCACTGCACCCCGCTATTGTCAGTATTTGACTCAGGACCGCTACGATGAGCATTCCATTGGATTGAATCGACTGAGTAGTGCGGCGCGAAGACACGCGCTAGTCGTGACCGGCGTGGCCGATGCTCTGCTCGCGCAACGATGACAGAGGTCATCACGGCGAGGACTATCCCGGTGCTTGCTACATAAAAATACGCGCTCAATGTTCGGGCCGCTCTTGGGTTTCCTTTGTGGCTACGCTCGCGTGCTAACCATTTTATTTAATGCAGATATGTCCCTGAAATCCCCCACTTCGTTCTGACCCAACGGAGCGGGCTGGAAGCGGTACCAGACTTCGTGGCATCATGGCGTATTCGTCGTGGCTATCGAGTACGAAAGAGTTCTATCGAAGCCGGGGGAGCGTCATGAAAAAAGCGCGCCTCTATCGGCGTACCACGGGGCATACCTGCACAACATTTTGCCCGAATCTTGGTGTCCGCACGTAACAAGCCGAACATCGATTTTGGAATCGCCACATTGGTTGATAGAGATGAGTTCATTCGTACAACCGCCAACTACCGTTGATGAATTTCTGCAGCGCGTTTCTCAGGAATACGATGACCTGAGCAAGCGTCTAAAGGCCATCGCACATCATGTCGAGGCGAATCGCGATCATCTCGGACTTGAAGGGGTTCAGGCGCTCGCAGATCAGTGCGGCGTACAACCATCGGCGATCGTCCGCTTTGCCAAGCACTTCGGATTCTCAGGATTTTCTGAGATGCAACGCATGTTCCGCGATGGATTGGCCGAGCAAATCTCACCCGGACGCGCATATAGCCTTCGATTGAGAGACGTGATCGAATCGGGGGCGCCCAGCCTGAAACCTGAGCAGATTGCAGACGAGTTCATTAACGGTAGTATTGCTGGCATGCAGCAGTTGCGACAAGCGCTGGAAGGTGGGGAGTTCGCTCGTGCAGTTGATATGCTGGCGAAGACCCAAGCAATCTGGATTGCAGGCTCGCGTAGATCCTTTCCGATCGCTGTCTACCTTGACTACGCATTGCAACATACCGATAAGCGTATCGGCATGTTTAGCGGCTTGGGCAATATGCACCTCGGACAAATTCGCTCGGTTCAACGTAATGACGTTTTGATCGCAATCTCGTTTTCGCCCTACGCGGAAGAGACGGTGGAGGTGGCCAATCTGGCACGACAGCGTGGAGCGAAAATGATTGCTATCACGGATAGTCGAATGAGTCCTCTCGCCCGCGAGGCCGACTCAGTTCTGCTTGTACAGGATAGCGAGACATTTGGGTTCCGGGCGTTGTCCGCTACGATGGGACTTGCGCAGAGTCTTTTTGTTGCTCTTGCGTACCGGCTTGAACTGTCATATATACCCACCACTGAGCCAGGCGCAAGCAATACAGACTGAACCCAAGTGGATCGTCGATCAGATGGTCAACTTTGCAAAATTCATCCTCTGGCTGCCTTGGCACAGCTGATAACGAGTCTGCGGATGGGTAAGACAGGCATCTGCTGCGGATAAATGCCATCCCGGTATCGATATCAGCGCAGCTCGAGTAGGGGTACTCCATGGTCTGACAATGTCGGTCAACGCTGCTATTGCAACCTTCTGCGTGCGTTGAAGTACGACTGGAGTTGAACTTCGATTCTTGGCTTGATTGGTCAACGGTGTGCGGAACCCTGACTAATGCCCCCTTAACTTACCATCGCTGCGTCAAGCGCAACATCATGCGCGGTTCCATTCGACGCTCTCCACAGTATCGCCGATACCAAACGCGTTGGGACTGCATGGATATGCCATCCTAGGGTACGCCACGATCGTGCTGGCGAACATGAACAGTCCTCTTCCATTTTCTCAGATAGCCACGTCTTCGAGCAACGGGTTAGGCGAGAGCAAGATAAAGCAATATCGTTGGCTTTCGCAATTGAGTGCATCCTCAGCGCTCACGGGATAGCTCGCGTAAGAAAATATGGCGGTAGTACGAGAATTTGAAGAATTCTCTTCAAGATATCGGTTGCTGTTGCGGCGCGAGGTACTATAAATTTGAGATGAGATTGATAATTTCGATATGCCCAAGTACATGTGAATTATAAGCAATTTTAATTTTAAATTCTTGTTTAAAAATTTAAATTAAAAATAAAATTTAGAACCTTCGATAAGAATTTAATGATCCAGGAGACGGTGATGACAGGTATTGCTTTGCTTGGCGCAGGACGGATGGGAATTGTCCACGCAACTGCCATTAAATCAGCGGGCGCCAGCATTGTTGCAATCTATGATCCAGTGGAAAAGGCCGCTCGCGATTTGTCCGTGCAGACCGGCGCAAAGGTCTATGCCAATGCTGCGGAGGCGATGGCCGCAAGCGATGTAGATGCGATCATTATTGCGACTTCCTCAGATACCCATTCGATGCTGATCGTCGAAGGTTCGAAGCTGGGCAAGCCGATTTTGTGTGAAAAGCCTCTGGCTCCGAGCCTTTCCGAGACTTATGCATGCATCGAGGCGATCGGGGAGCGCGCAGCGAAAAAGGTATTCCTAGGCTTCAACCGTCGATTTGACATCGGTCACGCGAGCATGCGTGATGCGGTTGCAAACGGAGTCATTGGAAATCTCGAACAGTTGATCATCACGAGCCGGGATCCTCTTCCTCCGCCTCTTTCATACATTCCGCGCTCTGGAGGTCTTTTCAAAGACATGATGATTCATGACTTTGATATGACTCGTTATGTCCTTCGTGAGGAGCCTACGAAGATCACGGCGCACGGAAGTTCAATTGTCGATCGGGAAATCGGGAAATTGGGCGATATTGATACCGCTTCGGTCACAATGGAAACAGCGAGCGGGGTCATTGTTAATGTCACCAACTCCCGTCGATGCGCTTTTGGTTTCGATCAGAGAATTGAGGCGTTTGGTTCGCTCGGCATGGTTATATCTGACAATCCTAAAAAATCTGGGTTCAGAAAATACCTGAGCGGTGAGGTCGATTCAAGCGCGCCGATTCTTGAATTTTTCCTAGAAAGGTATGGCGACAGCTACAGCGAAGAAATCAGGCAATTTCTCGAGTGTGCGTCCCGAGGCGATGATATGCCGGTGAATGCCTTCGATGGATTGCAAGCAGCGACTTTGGCCGAAGCGGCCTCGGTATCCTTGAAGACTGGCCAGACAGTTGATCTGAAAGAATTCGCGCGCGCAAACGCCAAGGCTGCCTGAAAGATCAACATGCCAACCGTACTTTGTTTCGGAGATTCGAACACTTTCGGCACGAAGCCCATGTCGAACCGGGATTCGACTGAGCGATGGGACTACAGTTTGCGCTGGCCGGGTGTTTTGCAGCAGCACCTGGGGGGCGCGTGGCGAGTCATTGAGGAGGGGCTGCCGGGAAGAACCATCTCGCTCGACGATCCCGTCGAGGGAGATGATCGTAACGCCCTACGATATCTCCCGGCGTGTCTGCAAAGCCATAGGCCTCTGGACGTCGTAGTGTTCATGCTAGGCACAAATGACTGCAAGGCGAGATTTGGAAGAGATGCAAGAGGCATCGCAGAGAGCGCGAATGGATTGATCGACTGCGTGCTACAGCATACGCTTCCAGTGCAGGTACCACCTTGGATACTGCTGGTTTGCCCACCAGTGATTAATGAGGTGGGATGTCTCGCAGATGTGTTTTATGGTGCAAACGCAAAGTCATCGGAGCTTAGAATCCACATGCAGAAAGTCGCCGCAAGTAGGGGCGTGTCGTTTCTGTATGCCGGGCTAGTTGCAAAAATGAGTGCGATTGAGGGGATTCACCTCGATGCGAAAGGGCACGAGGCGATCGGACGGGAAGTCGCGGAAAAGATCAGGTCTTTCCCTGTTGGATAGGTTTTTGTTCTTATAATTTAGGTATATCTCAACGCATATTGATTTGATTTCCTAATTAATTGAAGTTGTCGTTTAGAAGATATATTTTCAACAGCAAGATGAATTTATCAGGAGACAAAACATGAAAATCCGGCGCTTCTTTTTTGGTATTGGCCTCGCAGCTAGCCTTGCCAGCCCGCTGGCAGCTCATGCTGAGAAAATCGGCGTGACGATGGTGGACTACAATGACACGTTTCGTTCGATGCTGCGAACCGGCATTGCCGATGCCGCGAAGAAAGCTGGTGCAACGGTGCAGTTTGAGGATGGCAAGCAGGATGTCAGCACGCAGCTTGCGCAGATCCAGAACATGATCGCGCAGCGGGTTGACGCCATTATCGTGCAGGCGGTCGACACCGACGCAACGCCCAAGATCACCAAGATGGTGACGGACGCGCACATTCCATTGGTCTATATCAGCTTGCGGCCTTCCGATTTTGACAAACTGCCGCCCACTGCGTCGTTTGTCGGCTCAGACGAAAGGGTCGGGGCTGCACTGGAGACCAAGGAGGTTTGCCGGTTGCTGAAGGGCAAAGGCGACGTGGTCGTTTTGATGGGTGACCTGATGCATGAAGCGACGCGCACCAGAACCAAAGCAGTCGAAACAGTCGCTGGTTCAAAAGACTGCCCGGGTGTAAAGGTCGTCGACAAGCGCGAAGGGAAATGGTCTCGTGTCAACGCAATGGACATCACTACCAATTGGCTATCGTCGGGAATCAAATTCGACGCCATCATCGCGAACAATGACGAAATGGCGCTCGGGGCTATTACCGCACTCAAGTCAGCGAAGAAACTGCCTAACGTCGTAGTTGCAGGCATCGATGCTACGCCGGACGCCCTGTCGTCTATGAAGGCTGGTGACCTCAAGGTTACAGTGTTTCAGAATGCGGCCGCGCAAGGGGCCGACGCTGTTGACACCGCAATGAAGCTGATCAAGAAGCAACCGGTGGATCGCTTCGTTAATGTCCCGTTCGAACTCGTTACTCCTGCGAACATGCAGCAGTTCATGCGAAAGAGCTGACTACGACGCTGCTGGTTGTTAAGACAGCGATGGAAGTAAGAATGCCAGCTCTTCGGCTGGCTTTCTCATTTGATCCTCGGCTTGCATTCGCACAAGGCGGCATTTTGACAAGCGCGGTCGAAAAAATTGGGCGTAGCGAAGATGAACGGCTTGGGAGAGAGCCCTGTCGTGTTCTCGGCCGCAAAGTAAGCTAACTAACCTCTATTGTCTATCGAGCGTTCTCTAGACAATAATAGTCGTCTATTGAATCCCTAGGACGAATCGTTCGCTTGACGTGACGCGTCTGCTTCGACGTTGGCGTTGGCTTGACCGACAACCTGACGATCCAGCTTTCGCTTCCTTGTCCACCTGGTTTGTTTCTTATCTTGTCCATGATCGGCGTTAGTTTTCGCCGGGCCACCAGGGTTGCGCTTGCGGCGCGTCGATCGCGTAGTCCTCAAGGCGCTTGCCCACGAGCCATTTTGGGCGTGCCCCCTTACCTGACCACTTTTTCCCGGTCGCGGGATCGTAGTATTTGGCGGGAGCGCGTGCAGGGCGATCGTAGCCTAACGCTCGGCGCACTTCCTTTTCGGTAATGCCGAGCAACTCGACTTCATCGCGGAACCGGGCCAAGGCGGCTGCCACTTCGCGCGCTCGGGCGTCGGCCAGCAGATCGTTCACGTGGCCAAGGTCCGCGCGCAGGGTTTTGAGATCGGGCATGGTCCGTCATGCGAATGCCGCGTTTGCGGCGACATCATGATTTTATCGTTGACTTCAAGTAGCGCAGGATTGGCACTAGACCTTACAAGCGGCGGAGGAAGGTCTGTGAGCGCTCACTGACTCGATCCAAGGCAAGCACGTTCAAACAGATAAGCACCGTTCGATAGACCACCGACGTCATGTAATTGGTGCCACATCATTGTGCGC
This sequence comes from Paraburkholderia sp. J67, assembly GCF_905220265.1. Taxonomy (NCBI): domain Bacteria; kingdom Pseudomonadati; phylum Pseudomonadota; class Betaproteobacteria; order Burkholderiales; family Burkholderiaceae; genus Paraburkholderia; species Paraburkholderia sp. J67. The sequence goes on along the minus strand of NZ_CAJMZK010000016.1, from coordinate 147,493 downwards.
GCAACCGCAACAAACATAAGGCAGACTGCGTGCGTGCCCGCGCCGGGTAGGGGTTCAGTCGTTCCAACCCTACATTCATAGCGTTATGTATAGCTTTGCAAACATCTGTATGTTGGGGGGGAGAGGAGGCCGTTCGCGCTCGAGGATTTGCTTGCTGAGTCCGATCAAAACTGCGCGCGGCGGTGCGTTGTAACCGCCTCAAGCGATTCGCGGCGACGGCTGACGACCCGCTGTGGTCCTTCGAGTGGGCTTCATCCAATGGCCGTTTAGCATGCGATTGCGGTTACTCGCTCAGCGAGACAGCGAACCGTGATCGGCCATCGCCGAGTACCATCTTTCCTGCGCCCGTCGCCGCTAGTCCATTCCGGCCGGCGCTCTCGTGCCTAGGCTGGCGCTGGGCATTTCTCGAACAGGCCGCTGCAATCGTCTCGACATTGGCTGGTCGGCGCGTCAAAGATGCATCGCATTGGGAACATGGACAACGACGAGCAATTCAAACAAGTGTTTGAGGCAATCATGGCCTTTGAGTGCGATGGCCCACTTCAAGACAATCACCCGGACCATGTTTGCTGCTCGGGCTGCTTCTCGGATTTCGGCTTGAGCCTAGAGGTCGCGCGCCGCGGAGAACGTATCGACTCCGCATGTCCGAACTGCGGCCAACGCAACGGGTGGAAAGCGAACAGAACTGCGCTCCATGATGCTGCACGCTCCTTCTTCAACCGGGGGTCAATTCGCAGGATGCGCTTCGGAGGTGCACCTACGCTTGCGTTCAACACCAAGCAGGCCAGTGCCGTGAGTGTGCCTCCGTGGTTCAAGAGTGACCTCTCGCTATTGGAGAGGATACTCAATATCGGAATCTTCCCCTATGGGCCGCGCTTGTGGATGCTCGGGGAGGTCGAGCCTCTCAAGGAGATGCAAGATGAACAACGACGGGACGCAGTTTTCCGGCGAATACTAAACGAGTATCCGGATAAGGAGCTCTCACCAAAGGACATCTTCTTTCGGCTTCGGGTGAATCCAAAGAACCCAGAGGATCCCGCTGAATACGATGCACCACCGAAGGAGTTTAGTGGCAGGGGACGACTGGATTCCCTTGGCCATCCAGTCCTCTACGGTTCAGCGGACTTGCAGGTATGCGTGCATGAGTGCCGTGTCTCTGCTGAGGATGAAACGTATGTGGCAACGCTTGCGCCGACGCGTCCGTTGAAGTTCCTCGATTTGTCTCAGGTTCTGCGCGAGCCCGAAGGCGTGACAGAGTTTGAGAGCCTTGACATGTCCGTGCACATGCTATTTCTCTCAGCGAACCACTCTTACGACATTACGCGACGTCTCTCCCTGATGGCAGCCGAGTCGGGCTTCGACGGTATCGTATACCCGTCGTACTTTAGCCTCCTGCGAACCGGGGCAATCCCCTTCGAGATTGCCTACGGACTATCGGGCCGAGTGATCGCTCGATACGCAGAGCATGAGCAATCGAAGATTGTTCCCAACTTGGCGTTGTTCGGATACCCCATTGCGGATGGAGCGGTCGAGGTCAAATGCGTTAACCGACTGCTTGTGACGCGCGTTGAGTATGACCTCAAGTTCGGTCCAGCTGGGGTGGCCTGACGGGTGCATTAGCGCTGCAACCCGATAATCCATACGTTGCCTGTGCATCGACCTGACAGTCGACATATGCGGGCGAACTGACGACGGCTAACTGGCTTGGAGCGGTCACTCAACCGAACTTCTCATATGACTGCTCTTAGCCCGGCAGCTGACAAAGGCGAGGGACGTCGTGCGTAACCGAACGCTACATAGGCAGCGCGTAGCACTGGCAGACGACGACCACCATAGACCGTTCACGCAAGGCGGCGGCCGCTCGAGACGGCACTCTCATTGCGATCTGAATTAGATCTCGCCGAGTGAACGCGCAAAGCAGGAAGAATAAGGCGCCCACGACAGAAGCAAGCCCACATCGAATTCACTGGGGTGTCCGCACACCGCGCGAAAAAGCTCCTTATGCGATATGGGTTTTGTCGCTCCCAACCCACCTGCAAACGTTTGCATGGTAGCTGCCCCATTCTTTCATATTGAAAGGGGCGAGATCTTGCGCTACTGTTGTCTGAGGAATTCAGATGGCAGCCAAGCTAGAGCAAAACTAAACCTGAGAGAAGGCAATGGGCCTCGACAACGCACGTTTGAACAACGTTGAAGACGTTTTTTCGTGCGTCCTCGATGAGCCGGAAATTGCTGTTGAAGTTCGTAGTGGCGAAGGCATTACAAAACTGAGCGATCTGGATGGCGTTCAGGCCAGAGGGGAAATACACGTCGCAGTGCTAAGTTCTAATCGCGACGTGGGGCAACAGTTGGGCGGCCAACTGGCCCGCGCCCGGAAGGGAGACATCTTTATCATTTACGCGCCAACAGCACGGGTTCGGCTTGCCGTCATTCATATTTTGAAGAAGAGATACTCAATCGGCGAGCAGTGGTTCGCAGAGGTGGTTCGAGCGCCATAGCCACAATTTGACCATGCTACGATCTTCTCTCTTCGAAGAGAGGAGATCGATATGGCAACGGAGATCGTAGGTCATTTCCAGGTGACAACACTCATCGGCCGGAGATCAAGCGGCCTCTGGTATGGCCGCTACAAGGTTGCGCGCGCCGACGATCCGAATGCGGTCCCAATTTTCGAAGGGCTGTGTCCCAATGCGCCTGATCCCGGCCTCGCAAGCGTCGCCGCTATGGCAGTCGGCAAGGAAAAAGCGGAATCGCTCCATCCTGCGATGCGACCAACACATTAGTCTCTTGACCTCCGGTAGTTCAAATCTCCCTTCGATGTACGGTCTAGTCCCGATGGCATCTGTTCGCCGGGGCATTGATTATTGGGGGTGATTCAGGGAGAGTTGCCATGAGCGCAAACGACATAATCCACGGCCCACCGTGGACGGACCGGCGCGCCCGCGCTGCGCGGATGCTGGCGTCGGGCATCAGCATGGAACTGGTATCGCAGAAGCTCGGTTTGAGTCGCTTTACTGCGCGGCGATACCAGACGCTCTTTGCAAGCGGTGGCGTCGCGGCACTTATGGCGCTTGGCGACGTGGGCCGCCGCCGTGGGCTTGCGCCTGAGGCGCAAGAGCGAATCATCTTGGCAATCAAGACGACTCCGCGCCGTCAAGGCCTCGCAGGGAGGTCCTGGACGCATGACCTTGTTCGGGACTTTATCGAGCGGGAGTTCGGCATTCGCTATTCGGCATCACATATCAATCGCTTGATCCGGGATCTGGGGTTGCGACCGCAGATAGCTTCCGGGACGACGACATCGAGGCTCACGCCGAGATGATCCTGCGAAATTGTCATAAAAATGTCACAATGACGCCCTGGTAAAAATCCGCGTTCTGTGCGGCTGAATTAGGGGCAAAGATGATTGTGAAATTCGAGCGCATTGGAGGCCGTCATGACGCGTAGTTACGACTATGAGGGCTTCATGCTTGAGATATCGGTTGAGTCCGATTTCACGCTCGGCGCCATGCGGCCCGTGCCGCGGCGCATAGGCTATGTCGCAATCGTCAGGATTTTTCAGGCATCCAATACGGTCGCAACGTTCTCGCCGCTGCGCTTTGGGGAAGCCGGTGGCCGACCTTTCACAACAGAAGCCGACGCGCTGATGGGGGGCTACAGCGCTGCGTGCAAGCTTGTTGATGACCTGTTCTGCCATGAAGGGCACTGACCCAACGGTTGCTGGTCAGCCAGCAACCTGCCACTTGTTCCGAAATGCTCCTACTCGGCCGAATCCATAGGCGCTTGGTGCGCGAACGCACAGATCGCATGTCATCAAGGCAATCTATATTCTTGGTGCGTGTTGCCCGTGTGGACGGGCAGTGACCAATGTGCGCCCGTGGAGCCTGCCGTGGACGAGTCCTTGCTGGGTATGGTTGTCGGTGTCATGGTGCTGGCGATTGCCACCTACGCGGTTCTTGCGCACTATCGTCGCGAGCGACGACGTGCCGATCTTCTTCGAAACCTCGATCACCACGAGTGGTGCCACTGGACGCGATCGCGACACTGAGGATCAGTGGACAGTTGCAGTATGCTTTTCTGCTTAGCCGCCATCGTACTCACTGTTGATCCGTGCGTTCATTCTCGCCTGATACTTCAGGCTCGCCGGTTTGCGTGCGACGCGCAAAAATAGATCCTTGAATACGACTAAACAGTTGGCGAAATTCATTACGCATGTACCACGGCCACCACGCGAGATGGTAGAAGTGTAGACATGCGCCGCGCAGCCCTTGGCGCCAGGCACGAGGCATACCCTCGGCTGGAAATTCATCAAGGCGTCGGTAGCCGAGGCAGCACACGCCGATCGTCATCCAGACGAACGCGAGTACACAGGTCGAAATCGACAACGCGCAGGCAAGCGCAAAGATGACCATCGGTGCGCAGAGTTGCAGCGGTGAGCGAGTTTTCATATTTTTTTCTCCCCGGCAGAATAACGTACCCGGTACGCCAGCCTCTCATCGCGGCCACGGGCGCGATCGTTGCCCCCCATTTAGTGGCCCCCGGTACTAGCCGGGGACCAATCTCCCTGAGCAACGTTTCGATTCGTCTAAAAAATATAGCACCTGCAACGAAACCTGGAAGCATGAAAGAGAGAGCAACCGTTGTGTGTTGGCAGCGTGAAAAAATTCTTCTCGTTGAGCGAGGCCGGTCTCGATGGTCGCTGCCCGGCGGGACGATCGCGCGTGATGAATCTCCCGTCGAAGCTGCCCGGCGCGAACTAAGCGAAGAGACGTGTCTGGAAGGCTATGGGCTTGACTACCTGTTCCAGTTCGGTGGTCTCAACAAGCGCCATCATGTATTTGTCTCGGTGCTTCCCGACGATGCCCGGGCGGAGCCTAGCAACGAGATACTGCGTTGTCGCTGGTTCCGACCGCGGAAGATCGCGACGCTCATTGCAAGCGTGCCGACACGCGAGATTGTCGCGCTGCTTTTCAGCCCGAACCGGCAAACCGCAGTACTCGAATGAGGCCGCTTTCGTTGATCGAATCTAGGTCGATGCTATGCGGCGAGCTGGCAAAAAAAACCGCAGAGGCGAGTCCGCGGTTTTGAAGTTTCCACGTCGCGGCTAGGGATATCAAAAGCCGCTTGTGAAGTGTAGGAAAGCTACATCTGCTTGCCTGTAGGGCTATCCCTAGCGTCCAGCGCTAGCGCGACTAGCCGAATGCGCCCCGTTGCTACACGCGGCATCGGAGTTGTGATTGTTAGCGATCGGCGGAGAGGTGGCGAACGGCTGGTTGCTGCGGAAGTACGAGGTCGGCGTTACAACGCGTGGGCGCAGATCTCCGGCGACTTTCCGTAGCCGATCCTGACCGGACAGCCCTATCGCCAGAAAGCGGCTGGTCATCGCGATGAGGGTGGCAGCGCGCGTGCACATTAAACTCGCCCGTCACCGTTCGCCAGGTCACCGACAATCTACAATTAGTGCCACATCATTGTGCGCGCAACCGCAACAAACATAGGGCAGACTGCGTGCGTGCCCGCGCCGGGTAAGGGTTTCAGCCGTTCCCACCGTACATATATCGCGTTATGTATAGCTTCCTACCCGACAGCTTTGCGGAATACGAGGACCTGAAAACGCTGCTCGACGCCGGCGCGCGCTGGTTCGACATCCGCAGCGCGGGCGAGGTCGAAGTGCGCGGTCGCGCGTTCTCGCTCTATGTGGCGGCGGTGGGCTCGCGCGATCCGGCCGCGCCCGCCATCGGCTTCTTTGGCGGCATTCACGGGCTGGAGCGCATCGGCTCGCAACTCGTGCTCGATTACATGCGCGCGCTGGTCGGGCGTCTCGCGTGGGACGAACTGCTGATGCGGCAACTCGAATCGGTGCGCCTCGTGATGATGCCGATCGTCAATCCAGGCGGCATGTGGCTCGCCACGCGCGCCAATCCGAACGGCGTCGATCTTATGCGCAACGCGCCGCAAGACGCCGACGAACACGTGCCGTTTCTCGCCGGCGGCCAGCGCCTGGGTTCGTGGCTGCCGTGGTATCGCGGCCGGCGCGGCGCGCCGATGGAGACCGAGGCGAGCGCGTTGCTCAAGATCGTCGACGAAGAACTCGCGCATCGGCCGCTCGCGTTCGCGCTCGATTGCCATTCGGGCTACGGCTGGAGTGACAGTATCTGGTTTCCCTACGCGCGCACGCGCCAGTTGATGCGCCATCTGCCCGAGATGTACGTGCTCAAGACGATGTTCGAGCGCGCGCATCCGCATCACGGCTATGCCTTCGAGCCGCAGAGCCATCAATACCTGCTGCACGGCGATCTTTGGGACTGCGCGTATGACCGCGCGCCTGCGGAAAACGTGTTCCTGCCGCTCACGCTCGAACTCGGTTCCTGGCTGTGGATCAAGAAGAATCCGCGCCAGTTGTTTTCACGCCAGGGCATGTTCAATCCGGTGATGCAGCACCGCACGGCGCGCGTGTTGCGTCGGCACGCGAATCTGTTCGATTTCCTCACGCGCGCGGCGTTTTCCTCCTCTCGCTGGCTGCCCGAGGGCGTGGCGCGACAGCAGGTGCTGCAAAGCGCGATCGGCCATTGGTATCGCAACCCCGGCTCCACCGGCCCATGAGCGCGCCGTGGATTCTTCTACGAGGCCTCACGCGCGAGTCGCGCCACTGGGGCGCGTTCGCGCCGCTACTCGAAGCGCGCCGCGGTGCGGTGCTGCCGGTCGATTTGCCGGGTAATGGCACGCTCGCGCACCTGCGCTCGCCCGTTGCCGTTACGTCCTACGTGGATGCCGTGCGTGCCGAGGTTCAGCGCCTGGGCGCACGGCCACCATACAAGGTGCTGGCGATGTCACTGGGCGGCATGGTGGCGACCGAATGGGCGTTGCGCTATCCCGGCGAGATCGCACAACTCGTGCTCATCAACACGAGCATGCGGCCTTACAGCCGCTTCTACGAGCGTCTGCGGCCCGCCGCGTGGCCTGCGCTGCTGCGCGCCGCATGGCACTGGCGCGAGACCGGCAAAGAAGGCATCGCGGAGGCGGCGATCCACCTTCGTACCTGCGCGCGCTTCGATACGCTTTCTGCAGACCTCGACGCGTGGCGCGCGATCCGCGCGAGTGCGCCCGTGAGTCGCGCGAACGCCGTGCGTCAACTCGCTGCTGCCGCGAGCTATACGGTTCGAGGCGTGCCGCGCTGCCCGCTGCTACTGGTGTCGTCGCGTGGCGACCGCCTCGTGAATCCGGTGTGCTCGGCGCGCCTGGCGCGAGCATGGGGTGCGTCGCATGCCGTGCATGAGTGGGCCGGACACGATTTGCCGCATGACGATCCGCAGTGGCTGCTCGACACGATCGGCGTGATGCCCTGCGTAAGCACGTTCGTTCTTCGCGCCTGATTTCGTCCAACGCTGAGCCGCCCGGCTCAGGCCTTCGTGCCGCGCCTCCGATGAATCGGAACGGTTGGTTTTTATTCGTGCCCCCTATCTGATCCTGAATTTTTCGTACCGCGGTACGTAGAGTTTTGCAACCCGATGATCCACGGCACGAAAAAGCGTTTCTCCCAACGTCGCGGTGATTATCGAATCCTTTCGATATGAGCAGGCTAAACGAAGGGAATACTATTTTCGTCGAGGCTGATTCATTCGACATTCGCAGGTTCTTCTTCTTGAATCATGCGGTGAATCTGAGTGCGTAGCAGGATCCGCTTCTACCTGATCTATCTTTTTACCAACGAAATTGAACACCTTGCCTCAGGAACGGAGGTGGTGCTTCTGGTACTTCATATTAATACGGAATGCGAATGAAAGTGAATCATCGTGAGATCTCGAACGCGGCTGCACAACGCCGGAATTCGGTGCGGGAAAAGAAGTCGATTGCCCTGAAAGCCGCGCTGTTGCCGCTCGGTATCGCGTTGGGCTCGCTCGCCGCGCCTGGACTCGCAATGGCGGCAGGTGTCTGCTTTACCAACACCACCGGCACCACCTACACGGACAACCAGGGCAATACTGGGGCATCGGGCTGTGCGGGCCCGGGTTGGCTCGACGGCACTGTGCAGGGTTCGCAGAACGCCGCGCAGATCTATGCGGGCGGAACGCAGATCGATCTCAACGCGGTTAAGGGCACCATCACCATGTCGCCGGACGGCGTCGCGGCGCTCACCATGAAGGCCGTGGGCGGCAACGTCCTGCTCTCCGGCGTCGCGCCGGGTGCGGTCAATGTGTCCAGCACGCAGGCGATCAACGGTTCGCAACTGTTCGGTCTCGCCAGCTCGACGGCTAGCGCCCTGGGCGGCGGCTCGTCGGTGAACGCGGATGGCTCGATCTCGGCGCCGCAATACGCGGTGGGCGGCCAGACGTTCAGCAACGCTGGCGACGCACTCTCGAACGTCGACGGCCGCACGACGGCGAACACGGACGCGATCAGCAATCTGCAAGGCCAGATGGCCGATGCCGTGGTGTATGACTCGTCGGCGCATGATTCGGTGACGCTGGGCGGTGTTGGCGCAACGACCCCGGTCGCGCTGCATAACGTGGCAGCGGGTGCGGTGAACGCATCGAGTTTCGACGCCGTGAACGGCTCGCAACTGTACGGCGTCGCGAGTTCGACGGCTAGCGCGCTGGGCGGCGGCTCGTCGGTCAACGCCGATGGCTCGATTTCGGCGCCGCAATACGCGGTGGGTGGCCAGACCTTCAGCAACGCTGGCGATGCACTCTCGAACGTCGACGCCCGCACCACGGCAAATACCGACGCGATCAGCAACCTGCAAGGCCTGACGGCGGATGCCGTGATGTACGACTCGTCGGCGCATGACTCCGTCACGTTCGGCGGCGTTGGCGCAACGACGCCGGTGGCACTGCACAACGTGGCAGCAGGCGCCATCAGCGCGGTCAGCACCGACGCGGTGAACGGTTCGCAGCTCTACGCAACGAACCAGCAAGTGGCAAAGAACACGGGCGATATCGCCGATCTGCAGACCAACGTCTCGAACCTGGGCGGCCAGATGGCGAATGCCATTTCGTACGATTCGTCGGCGCACGATTCGATCACGCTGGGCGGCGCAGGCGCTACCACCCCGGTCGGGTTGCATAACGTGGCGGCCGGTACGGCCGACACCGACGCGGTGAACGTCGGCCAGATGAACGACGCCCTGTCGGCCGTTTCGCAGCAAGCCGCCAACGCGGTCAACCCGTTCGTCGCCGCCAATGGCGATCGCGCCACGGAAGGCGCAGTGGCCAGCGGCACGCACGCTACGGCATTGGGTGCCAATGCCAACGCCAGCGCCGCAAACTCGGTTGCACTGGGCGCAGGCTCCGTTGCCGATCGCGACAACACGGTTTCGGTCGGTTCGGCGGGCAACGAGCGCCAGATCACCAACGTGGCAGCCGGTACGGCAGGCACCGACGCGGTGAACGTCAACCAGCTCAACGCCGCTTCGTCGCAGTCGCAAGGCTATGTGGATTCGCGCATCGCGGGCGTCCAGAAGCAGGTCAGCGACGTCCAGAAGCAAGCGTTCGGCGCTGCTGCGGCGGCCATGGCGGTGGCGGGTCTGCCGCAGCCGACGCAACCGGGCAAGACGATGGTTGCTGCGGGCGCGTCGCATGTCGGCGGCCAGAATGGCATGGCGCTTGGCATCTCCTACGTCACGGAGAACAACAAGTGGGTCGGCAAGCTGGCTGCTAGCTCCAGCTCGCAGGGCAACACCGGCGTGACCGTGGGCGCAGGCTATCAGTGGTAATGCTACGGGGGTAGTGGAAGGGCGCTGCGGTTAAGCGCTTTTCGTTCGGGAGCCCGGCAGTCGAAAGACTGCCGGGCTCTTTTTTGTTTGTCGGGCCAAGGCGCAAGTCGGGGCGTAGAGGCGCGCATCGCGAATCGCGCGATGGGTGATTGCTCCATAATAGGGAACGTTGCTCGAGCTGGCCCTAACAGGACAATCTCCCGATATGAACGAAAGCTCCCCCACCGGCGCTGCCGTGCCGCGCCTCACCAGCCTCTCGCACGGCGGCGGCTGTGGCTGCAAGATCGCGCCGGGCGTGCTGTCCGCGCTGCTGGCGCGCAGCACGCCGCTCACCGCCGCGTTCCCGAATCTGCTGGTCGGCACCGAAACGGCCGACGACGCCGCCGTCTACAAGCTCAACGACGAGCAGGCGATCGTCGCGACCACCGACTTCTTCATGCCGATCGTCGACGATCCGTATGACTTCGGCCGCATCGCCGCCACTAATGCCCTTTCGGACGTCTACGCAATGGGTGGCAAACCGATCCTTGCGCTCGCGCTGGTCGGCATGCCGATCAACGTGTTGCCGCACGAGGTGATCGCGCAGGTGCTGCGTGGCGGCGAGGATGTCTGCGCGGCGGCGGGAATTCCCGTGGCAGGCGGTCATTCGATCGACTCGGTCGAACCGATCTATGGCCTCGCGGCACTGGGGGTGGTGCATCCCGAACGCGTCAAACGCAACGCCTCCGCGCGTGCAGGCGACGTACTCGTGCTCGGCAAGCCGCTGGGCGTGGGCGTGCTCTCCGCCGCGCTCAAGAAAGATCTGCTCGACGCGAGCGGCTACAAGGCAATGGTCGACGCCGCCACGAAGCTCAACACGCCGGGCGCGCCGCTTGGCGAACGCGACGGCGTGCACGCGATGACCGATGTGACCGGCTTCGGCCTGCTTGGCCATACGCTTGAAATCGCGCGCGGTGCGGGGCTCACGGCGCGTGTGCGCTATGCCGATCTGCCGTGGCTGCCGGGCGTGGAAGCTTTCGTCGAGCAGGGCGTGTACACGGGCGCATCGGGGCGCAACTGGGCGTCGTATGGCGATGGCGTGATCCTCGCGCCGCATCTTCCCGAGACCGCACGCACGCTGCTGACCGACCCGCAGACTTCGGGCGGCCTGCTGGTCGCATGCGCGCCTGAAGAGGTGGAAAGCGTGCTCGCCGTATTCCATGCCGATGGCTTCGCTTCGGCATGTGTGATCGGCGAATTGAGTGCAGGCCCCGCGCGCGTCGAGGTCGTATGAGCGGAGAATCGCCGAAAGCCATTTTTTATGCGTTGGCCGCGAATGCCGGTATTGCGGTCTGCAAATTCGCCGCGGCGGCGTTCACGGGTTCCGGCTCGATGTTCGCCGAGGCGATCCATTCCACCGCCGACTGCGGCAATCAATTGTTGCTGCTTTTCGGCCTGCGCCAGTCGCGCGAGGCGCCCACGCCGCTGCACCCAATGGGCACGGGCCGCGCGATCAACTTCTATTCGCTGCTCGTGGCGCTGTTGCTGTTTTTCGTGGGCGGTGCGTTCTCGGTTTACGAAGGCATACACCGGCTGATTCTGCGCGAACCGCTGCAATACGTGTATGTGGCGCTTGCGGTGCTCGGCATTTCGGTGGCGCTCGAAGCGTTTTCGCTATACGGCGCGATGAAGGAGATTCGCAAGGGCTCGCCCACCAAATCGCTGTGGCGCTGGGCACGCGAAACGCGCGATTCCGATCTGCTGGTCGTGGCAGGTGAAGACATCGCCGCGCTGGCGGGTCTTGCCATCGCGTTTGTCGCCGTGCTGCTCACCGTCATCACGGGCAACCCAATCTGGGATGCGTGCGGGTCGATTGCCATCGGCGTGCTGCTGATGCTGATCGCCTGGTTCATCGCGCGTGAAGTGCAGTCGATGATCGTGGGCGAATCCGCGAGCCCGGAAATGCGCCGTGATATCGAGGCGTATCTGCGCGCGCGGCCCGAGATTCGCAGCATCATCAGCCTGATTACCCTGCAATGGGGCAAAGAGGTGATGGTGGCGGTCCAGTGCGAAATGCTCGACTACGAACACAGCCGCACGATGGTCGAAGCGATCAACGAGATCGAAGCCGATTTGCAGGCGCGTTTTCCAGTGGTGCGCTGGGTGTTTTTCGAGCCGGATTTCGTGAACCGCTGAAGCCGGCTCCACAACGTCCGAGGCCCGGCAGTCGTGAGACTGCCGGGCCTTCCTGCATTTTAAGGAGCGAGATCCTGTGCTTAGTGACGGAACGGCGTCCACACCGGCGTGGTTGCGTCCCAGTTGTCGAGTTCTGAAGATTGCGGAATCATGATTCGGTATCCTTATCGAGTTTGATGCTTCGATGTCGTGCTTGAACTTCGTTCGCTGACTTTATTCGCCGGCGCGGGCCACGCGAGTCGTATCGTTGTTGCGGCCTTCCTGTAGCGCGATGCGCTCCGCCTGCGTGCGGCCGATCAGGCTCTGATCCGGATAGCTCGTCTTGTTCAGCGCGGGCAAAGTGCCGTCACGATATGCCGCGACGAGTTCCGCCTTTACCTGAGCGCGCGTTTTCGGGGCGCTGTTGTCGTTGCTCACTACAGGCTCGGCTTGCGCGACCTGTGTCGTCGCTTGCGTGCCGCTGCCCTGCGTGTCTTGCGGACCATACGTGCCCGAGCGGCCGATGCCGCCCGCGAACGCCGATGCGCTGGCCGCGAGCGTAACGATGAGCGTAGCGCCAAGGGTGCTTGCGAGAGTGCGTTTCATGATCTGCTCCTGTGTTGTAGTGCCGTGAGCGCCGGTAGATGAATCGGGCGGCGTGGCGACAGGTGCAAATGTAGGGGGATGCGCTCGCGCGATAAACGTCTCTAACGCGAAAGGAATTGTCGAAATTCCGGAACAATCATCGAGGGAAAACTAAAACGCGCGCCGGCAGATGGCCTGCGGGCGCGCGTTTGAGCGGGGCCAGAACCCCGTTGGGACCCGGCTGTAAAGCCAGAAAAATCAGGCCGCCCACTCCGTGATCACGGGCGTTTCGAGGTTAGGCGCCGATTCGCGCTCTTCCAGCGTACGCATCGTGCAGGTCTTGTCGAGCGAGGCGCGGCCCGAGAGCAGCGGGCAACGGTCGAACACCTCTGCGATCCAGTCGACGAACACGCGCACCTTCGGTGAAAGATGGCGGCTGTGCGGATACACGGCCGAAATCGGCATCGGCAGCGGCTTGTAGTCGGGCAGCACCTCGACCAGTTCACCCGATTTCAGATGTGGCAGCACCATGTAGCGCGGCGCCTGAATCAGCCCGAAGCCTTCGACACCACAGGTTACGTAGGCATCCGCATCGTTCACGGACACCATGCTCTTGAGCTTGACCTCGACTTCCTTGTTGTCGACGAGAAAAGCCCAGTCGATCACGCGGCCCGTGCGGCTCGAAAAATAATTCACGGCGCGATGCTCGGCCAGTTCTTCGAGCGTCTGCGGCGTGCCGTGGCGCTCCAGATACGAGGGCGCCGCGCACGACACGCCTTCGAAAATGCCGATGCGGCGTGCGACCAGCGACGAATCCTGCAGCGCGCCCACGCGCACCACGCAGTCCACGCCTTCTTGCAGCAGATCGACGGGACGGTCGCTCAAACCGAGTTGCAGGTCGATATCCGGGTAACGCCCGTGGAATTCGCACAGCGACGGAATCACGATCAGGCGTCCGATCGAACCCGGCATGTCGATGCGCAGCTTGCCGTGCGGCTTGCGGTTGCGATCCTGGAATGTGGTCTCGGTTTCCTCGACATCCGCGAGGATGCGCACGCAGCGCTCGTAATACGCAGCGCCGTCGGGCGTGAGCGAAAGACGGCGCGTGGTGCGGTGCATGAGTCGCACGCCAAGGAAAGCTTCGAGATTCTGGATGATCGTGGTGACCGAGGCGCGCGGCATGTCGAGCGTTTCGGCGGCGCGGGTGAAGCTGTTGGTGTCCACGACGCGGGTGAACACCTGCATGGCCTGAAGGCGGTCCATTGCCATTCTCCAAAAGACATCGGACGCAAGTCGCTCGGTGCTTCGCAAGGGCGAGCCGGACGACAAAAGGAACACATTGTTCAGGTGCGCCGAATTGTGTTGCCGGATTATAGGCATTTATTTGCAAGTCTGCCGAACCCACAATTCGCACCATTCGAATTTACTTTCGCGCTTTGCGCCGTTTCGACATGGATGCATTTAAACGCTCGACGCCGTGGGTTTCCGCCGATCAGGCCGCGACTGAGGTTGCGCGAGGCGCCGAGTCTGACACTGAATCCCGGGCCGTGCCCGCCGCGCGCCGTCTCGCCGCCGCGCCTGCGCCAAAGGCCCGTGCGGGAGCGCTCGAGGTGAGCGAAGTGACGATCGAAGGCCACGTGCAGGACATCGTGCTGCGCCTCTACCGTCCGCAGGGCGCGAGCAATCTGCCGGTCCTGCTCTATTTTCATGGCGGCGGCTTCGTGCGCGGGACGCTCGACGACGCCGACACTGCCGGGCGCTATTTCGCAGAACGCTTACCGGCGCTGGTGGTTTCGGTGGGCTATTCGCTTGCGCCGAAATATCCGTTTCCGGCCGCACCGGAAGACGCGTATCGCGCCGCCCAATGGGTGCTCACGCGTGCGCGCGCCTTTGGCGGCAGCACGAAGCGCATTATCGCGGCGGGCCATGACGCGGGCGGCCAGATCGCCAACGTGCTCGCCTTTATCGGGCGCGATCGCGGCGACCTGAAACTCGCGGCGCAAGCACTGTTCGCGCCGATGCTCGATCCCAGCCTCACGCGTCTGGGCGACGAAACACGGCTCGCCTCCGATATTTCGGCGAGCGAATGCGCGGCCTGCTATCGCGCCTATCTGCCCGAGGCGGCGCAACGCATGCATCCGTATGCGGCGCCGCTCGAATGTTCGCGTCTGGCCGGTTTGCCGCCGACGTTCATCGTCACCGCGCAAAACGACGTACTGCATATCGAAGCGGAGAAATACGCCTCGCGCCTGATTGATGCGGGCGTGCGCACTCATGTGGTGCGCTATCCGAGCGTTTCGCACGCGCAGATTGGTGCGCACCCCGAAGCGCTTGCCGAAGCGGTGCGCTTTTTCCGCTGCTGTTTCGAAGCCGGAACGTGTTGATAGCGTTTGCTATGCGTGCCGATGACCGAATTCAACGAACAAGAACCACTCATCATTCTGGAGCCCGCCATGTCACTTAACTCGCATTCCCGTTCGCGCATCGCGCTTGCGGTGGTGGCCGTACTCGTCGTCGCGGGACTCGGCACCCTGGGCGCCATGCGCCTCGACACGCACACGGCCGTCGCCGCCGAAGCCCCTCCCGCGCCCGAAGTGGATGTCGCCGCCGTCGTGAAGCGCAACGTCACCGACTGGCAGAGTTACTCGGGGCGTCTGGCCGCCATCGAGAAAGTCGATGTCCGTCCGCAGGTGTCGGGCACGATCGTCTCGGTGAACTTCCGCGATGGCGCGCTCGTGAAAAAGGGCGACACGCTGTTCGTGATCGATCCGCGCCCGTATCAGGCCGCCGTCGATCAGGCTGCCGCGCAAGTGGCCGCCGCGCAGGCGCGCACCGGTTACGCGCAGAGCGACTGGGAGCGCGCGCAGCGCCTGATTGGCGACAACGCCATCGCCAAACGCGACTACGATGAAAAGCAGAACGCCGCTCGCGAAGCGAGTGCGAACCTGAAGGCCGCACAGGCCGCGCTCGAAGCCGCGCAGATCAACCTGGGCTTCACTCGCATCGTCGCGCCGGTGGCGGGCCGCGTGTCGCGCGCGGAAATCACCGTGGGCAACGTGGTGTCGGCGGGCGCGAGCGCGCCGCCGCTCACGACGCTGGTTTCGGTGTCGCCGATCTACGCCGAATTCGACGCCGACGAACAGACCTACCTCGACTACATCAGCCGCATGAAGGATGGCTCGAAGGTGCCGGTGGATCTGGGACTCGCGAACGAAACGGGTTACTCGCGCTCGGGCACGATCGAATCGGTCGATAACCGCCTCGATACCTCGTCGGGCACGATCCGCGTGCGCGCCCGCTTCGACAACGCAGACGGCGCACTCGTGCCGGGCCTCTACGCCCGCATCAAGGTGAGCGGCAGCGCGCCGCATGCGGCGCTGCTCGTCGATGAAGCGGCCATCGGCACGGACCAGGACAAGAAGTTCGTCTACGTGGTGGATGGCGCGGGCAAGGTGGCGTATCGCAATGTGCAGATCGCGGGCCAGCAGGGCAACCTGCGCGTGATCACGGACGGTCTCCAGGCAGGCGATCACGTGGTCGTCAACGGCACGCAGCGCGTGCGTCCGGGCGAGGCGGTGCGCTCGCATATGGTGCCGATGAACGGCGATCCGGACGGCGACGCCGCTTCTTCAATGGCGACGCAATCCGCCCCTGCCAAGGACGCAAAGACTTCCTGACGCGTAGCGATTCGCATGCGGCGCACGACGCCGCATGCGTGATCCTCTCTATCAGTTAGTCATCCGAATCAAAGAGCGACCCATGAACATATCGAAATTCTTCATCGACCGGCCGATCTTCGCGGGCGTGCTGTCCGTGCTGATCCTGCTGGCCGGGGTGATCGCACTCTTCCAGTTGCCGATCTCCGAGTACCCCGAGGTCGTGCCGCCCTCGGTGGTCGTCCACGCGCAGTATCCGGGCGCGAACCCGAAGGTGATCGCCGAGGCGGTGGCCGCGCCGCTCGAAGAGCAGATCAACGGCGTCGAGAACATGCTCTACATGCAGTCGCAGGCCAATAGCGACGGCAATCTCACGCTCACGGTCACGTTCCGTCTGGGTACCGACCCGGACAAGGCCACGCAGCTCGTGCAGAACCGCGTGAATCAAGCGCTGCCGCGCTTGCCCGAGGACGTGCAGCGTCTGGGCATCACGACCATCAAAAGCTCGCCCACGCTCACGATGGTGGTGCACCTGATCTCGCCGAACAACCAGTACGACATGACGTATCTGCGCAATTACGCGCTGCTCAACGTCAAGGACCGGCTCTCGAACATTCAGGGCGTGGGCGAAGTGCAGTTGTGGGGTTCGGGCGACTACGCCATGCGTGTCTGGCTCGATCCGCAGAAAGTGGCGCAGCGCAATCTGACCGCGCAGGACGTGGTCAACGCGATTCGCGAGCAGAACGTGCAGGTCGCCGCGGGTGTGATCGGCGCTTCGCCGAGCGTCCCCGGCACGCCGCTGCAACTGAACGTGAACGCGCGCGGCCGTCTGCGCACGGAAAGCGAATTCGGCGACATCATCGTCAAGACCAATCCCGATGGCGGCGTGACCTATCTGCGCGACATTGCGCGTATCGAACTCGCGGCTTCGGAATATGGCCTGCGTTCGCTGCTCGACAACAAGCCGGCCGTGGCGCTCGCGATCAACCAGGCGCCGGGCGCGAACTCGCTCGCGATTTCGGACCAGGTGCGCAAGGCGATGGCCGATCTCAAGCAGGACATGCCCGCCGGCGTCGACTACAAGATCGTCTATGACCCGACGCAGTTCGTGCGCTCCAGTATCGAGGCGGTGATTCACACGCTGCTCGAAGCGATTGCGCTGGTCGTGATCGTGGTGATCGTGTTCCTGCAGACGTGGCGCGCGTCGATCATTCCGCTGATCGCCGTGCCGGTCTCGATCGTGGGAACGTTCTCGCTGCTGCTCGCCTTTGGCTTCTCGATCAACGCGCTCTCGCTGTTCGGCATGGTGCTCGCAATCGGTATCGTGGTGGACGATGCGATCGTGGTGGTGGAGAACGTCGAGCGCAACATCGAAAGTGGACTGGCCGCGCGCGACGCTACGTATAAGGCGATGCAGGAAGTGAGCGGGCCGATTATCGCCATTGCGCTCACGCTCGTGGCCGTGTTCGTGCCGCTCGCGTTCATGAGCGGTCTCACGGGCCAGTTCTACAAGCAGTTCGCGATGACCATCGCCATTTCGACGGTGATCTCGGCGTTCAATTCGCTCACGCTGTCGCCTGCATTGTCGGCGCTGTTGCTGCGCGGTCACGACGCGAAAGAAGATTGGCTCACGCGTGGCATGAACCGTGTGCTGGGCGGCTTCTTCAAGCGCTTCAACAGGGTCTTCCACCGCGGCTCGGAAAGCTATGGGCGCGGCGTGAACGGTGTGCTGCGCCGCAAGGGCGCGATGCTCGTGGTCTATGTGGTGCTGCTGGGCGCGACCGTGTTGATGGGGCGCATCGTGCCCGGCGGCTTCGTGCCCGCGCAGGACAAGGAGTATCTGATCGCGTTCACGCAGCTGCCGAACGGTGCCTCGCTCGACCGTACGGAAAACGTGATTCGCGAGATGAGCGCGATCGCGCTCAAGCAGCCTGGCGTGGAGAGCGCGGTGGCGTTCCCGGGTCTTTCGGTGAACGGCTTCACGAATAGTTCGAGCGCGGGCATCGTGTTCGTCACGCTCAAGCCGTTCAAGGAGCGCAAGGGTAAGGCGCTGTCGGCAGGTGCGATTGCGGGTGCGCTGAACCAGCAATATGGCGCGATCAAGGACTCGTTCATTGCCGTGTTCCCGCCGCCGCCGGTGCTCGGCCTCGGCACGCTCGGCGGCTTCAAGATGCAGCTTGAGGATCACGGTGCGCTCGGTTACGAGGCGCTCAACCGTGCGACTCAGGACTTCGTGAAGCGCGCGTCGCAGACGAAGGAACTGGGACCGACGTTCTCGAACTATCAGATCAACGTGCCGCAATTGAACGTCGATCTCGACCGCACCAAGGCCAAGCAGCTTGGCGTGCCGGTGACGGACGTGTTCGACACGATGCAGATTTACCTCGGCTCGCTCTATGTGAACGACTTCAACCGCTTCGGACGTGTCTATCAGGTGCGCGTGCAGGCCGATGCACCGTTCCGCCAGAAGGCCGACGACATTCTGCAACTGAAGACGCGTAACGCCGCGGGCGATATGGTGCCGCTCTCGTCGCTCGTGACGGTCTCGCCAACGTACGGCCCCGAAATGGTGGTGCGCTACAACGGCTACACCGCCGCCGACATCAACGGCGGTCCCGCGCCGGGTTATTCGTCAGGCCAGGCTCAGGCGGCGGCCGAGCGCATCGCGGCGGAAGTATTGCCGCGCGGCGTGAAGTTCGAATGGACCGATCTGACCTATCAGCAGGTGCTCGCGGGCAATGCGGGCGTGTGGGTGTTCCCGATCAGCGTGCTGCTGGTGTTCCTCGTGCTCGCCGCGCTGTACGAGAGCCTCACGTTGCCGCTCGCGGTGATCCTGATCGTGCCGATGAGCGTGTTGTGCGCGCTGACCGGCGTGTGGCTCACGCAGGGCGACAACAACATCTTCACGCAGATTGGTTTGATGGTGCTGGTGGGGCTGGCGTCGAAGAACGCGATTCTGATCGTGGAGTTCGCACGCGAACTGGAACATGACGGCCATACGCCGCTTTCGGCGGCGATCGAAGCGAGCCGTCTGCGTCTGCGCCCGATTCTGATGACGTCCATCGCGTTCATCATGGGGGTGGTGCCGCTCGTGCTGTCGTCGGGTGCGGGTTCGGAAATGCGTCATGCGATGGGTATCGCCGTGTTCTTCGGCATGCTCGGTGTGACCGCGTTCGGCTTGTTGCTCACGCCGGTGTTCTACGTGGTGCTGCGTACGCTCGCGGGCGGCAAGATCCACGTCGCGCAGAAGGACAACGCGCGTCACGAGCCGCACACGGTGGATGCGTAAGGAAGGATGATCAAGATGACTAACTATTCATTCGCGCAAGGCATGGGCAGTCCGTTGTGGCGCCGTACGCGTCTCGCGCTGGGCGTGGCGTTGCTCGCGTGGCTCGCGGCGTGCTCGCTCGAGCCGACCTACAAGGTGCCCGACGCGGGCGTGCCCGATGCCTACAAGGAAGCGCCGCAGCAGACGCAACCCGCGGGCCCGCACGACGTGGGCTCGTGGACGCCCGCGCAGCCCGCCGACGATGCGCATCGCGGCCAGTGGTGGACCGTGTTCGGCGATCCCACGCTGAACCAGCTCGAAGAGCAGGCGCAGGCCGCCAACCAGGATCTCAAGGCGGCCGCCGCCCGTGTGCAGCAGGCGCGTGCGGTGACGCAGGCGGCGCGTGCTTCGTGGTTCCCGTCGCTCGATGCGGGCTTCGGGCCAACCTATGAACACGCTTCGCCGGCCTCGCAGTATCTGCCGCAGAATACCCAGGTGCCGACGCAAACGCTCTGGCGCGCGCAGGCCACGTCGAGCTATGAGGCGGACCTGTTCGGCCGCGTGAGTTCGAACGTGAACGCCGCGCGCTCCGACGCGCAGCAAAGCGAGGCGCTGTTCCGCTCGGTGCAACTGGCCTTGCAGGCGGATGTCGCGCAGAACTACTTCCAGCTGCGCCAGTTCGACTCCGATGTCGATCTGTATCGCCGCACCGTGACGCTGCGCGCGGACGCGCTCAAGCTCGTCGAGCGCCGCTTCAAGGAAGGCGATATCAGCGAACTGGACGTCTCGCAGGCGCGCAACGAACTCGCGAGCGCGCGTGCCGACGCCGTGGGCGTGGCGCGCCAGCGCGCGGCGTCGGAGCATAGCCTGGCGATTCTGCTCGGCAAGGCGCCCGCCGACTTCACGTTCGCCGAAACGCCGCTCGTGCCGGTGACGGCGCGTGTACCGGCAGGGCTGCCTTCGACGCTGCTCGAACGCCGTCCCGACATCGCCGCCGCCGAGCGCGCGATGGCCGCCGCGAACGCGCGCGTGGGTCTCGCGAAATCGGCCTTCTTCCCGAAGCTCGATATCACCGGCGCATTCGGCTTCGAGTCGACTACGCTGGGCGATCTGTTCATGTGGTCTAGCCGCGCGTTCCTGCTCGGGCCGCTCGCGGGCACGGCGCTCACGGTGCCGCTGTTCGACGGCGGCCGCCGCAAGGCCAATCTTGCCCAGGCGCGCGCGAAGTACGACGAGGATGTCGCGCAGTATCGCCAGCAGGTGCTGGTGGCGTTCCGCGAGGTGGAGGACAACCTCTCCGACCTGCGTCTGCTCGACGACCAGATTCGCGAGCAGAACGATGCCGTGAATGCCTCGGAGCGCGCGGCGCATCTCTCGCGCACGCAGTACGAGGAGGGCGAAGTGAGCTATCTGAACGTGATCGACAGCGAGCGTTCGGTGCTGGTGTCGCAGTTGCAGGCGAGCCATCTGGAAGGCTCGCAGGCGGTGGCGACCGTCAACCTGATCCGCGCGCTGGGCGGCGGATGGGGCGACGCGAAGCCCGCCGCGCAACCGGACGGCGCACCGCCGCCCGCACCGCTCGCGTCGCGCTAAGTTCACGTCTGCGCTTGCTTCGCGGCTGGCCGGTATGCATTTGCATATCGCCAGCCGCGATTTCATTTGCGTAAACCGTTCGTAGACCATCCCGGTGCGCGCCACTATCATCGTTTGATCGAAGCTCGAGCGGATGGCGTGCGTTCGCCCCGCTCAGGCACCGCGCAACTCATTCGGGAATCCTGGCATGAACGATCCACGGCCGCCGCTATCACAGGCCTCCACGCAAGATCACGCAACGCAGACAAAAGGCGATGCACGTCTCGCGACGCTGATCGAGGCCCTGCGCTCAAGCGCCGCGCGCCGCGACCTCGCAGGCGGGCACGCCGCCGCTGAAAAGCAGTTGATCGCCGATGCGGGGCTGCTCGCGCTCGCCGTGCCGCACGAATTCGGCGGTGAGTTCGGCAAGGACGGCACGCGCTGGGTCAGGCTTTACGACACCATCCGCACGATCGCGCGCGCCGATAGCGCGCTCGCGCATCTGCTCGGGTTCCAGTTCTTGCAGGTGGCGACCGTCGATCTTTGGGGCAATGCCGCGCAGCGCGCCAACTGGCTGCAAGGCACGGTCGAGCATCGCTGGTGGTGGGGCAATGCCGTCAATCCGCTCGATACGCGACTCGTCGCCCAGACCGACGAAGCGCAGGGCAAGGGCGGCTGGCGTCTGCACGGCAAGAAGGGCTTCTGTTCGGGCACCACGGGTTCGCAGATGATGACCGTGAGCGGGCACGACCCCGCCACCGGCAACCCCGTGTTCGCTGTCGTGCCGACCACACGCGCGGGGATCACCGTGCACGACGACTGGGACCCGATCGGGCAGCGTCAGACCGATAGCGGCACGGTCTCGTTCGACGCCGTCGAGGTGCGTGCCGCCGAGGTGCTGCTGCGGCCCGACACGCCGCGCGCGTCGCTGCGCACGTTGGTGTCGCAACTCGTGCTGACCAATCTCTTCGTGGGGATCGCGGAAGGCGCTCTCGTCGAAGCGCGCAATTACGTGCTCGCCAATGGCCGCCCGTGGATCAACTCGGGCGTGCCGCGCGCCGCCGACGATCCTTACCTCCAGCAGCGCTTTGGCGAGATGCGCATCAAGGCGCTCTCCGCGGCTGTGCTGGCCGACCGTGCGGCGTCCATTCTCGACGCAGCGTGGGAGCAGGGCGACGCCCTCGACGCGGCGACGCGGGCCGAAGTCTCGCTCGCGGTTTCCGAGGCGAAGATCGTGGCCCATCGCGCGGCGCTCGATGCGGGCGAACAGCTTTTCGACGCCTGCGGTGCGCGCGCCACCAGCGCGGCACTCGCGCTCGACCGCTTCTGGCGCAACGCGCGCGTGCACACGCTCCATGACCCGCTCGACTATCGCGTGCGCGACGTGGGCCGCCACGCCCTCACGCGCGAACTGCCGGAGCCGACGCTGTACACTTGAGGGACCGATCGCGCGCCGCGCTCCACGTAGCGTCGTCTCATTCGCCGCGCGCTCATCACCCGTTCGAGGATCGCACCGTTGGAGTTCAGACTACCCACCACGGCGACGGCGCCGTTTTGCCCGTCCGAAGTGCAAGGCAGCGTGGCGGTCTCGCCGCGCGCGCCTTTCTGGAAGAAGTTTCTGCAATTCGCCGGGCCCGGCCTGCTGGTGTCGATCGGTTACATGGACCCGGGCAACTGGGCGACCGATATCGAGGCCGGTTCGAAGTACGGCTACAGCCTGCTGTTCGTCGTCGTGCTGTCGAGCCTCGCGGCGATGGCGCTGCAATGCCTCGCGATGCGTCTGGGCATCGTCACCGGACGCGATCTGGCCGAACTGTCGCGCACGCGTTACAGCAAGCCCGTCGTGCTGGGTCAATGGGCGCTCGCCGAACTGGCGATCATCGCCTGTGATCTCGCCGAGGTGTTGGGCGGCGCGCTCGCCTTCCATCTGCTGCTGGGCTGCTCGCTGATGTGGGGCATCGCGCTCACCGCGTTCGACACGATTATCGTGCTTGGCCTCAAGGGCAAGAACTTCCGCACGCTCGAAGCGATCATGGCGGGCCTGATCGCCACCATTGGTCTCGGCTATGTGATCGAGCTCGCGCTCGTGAAGCCGCACTGGCCCTCCGTATTCGCGGGCGCGGTGCCGTCCTGGCACGCGATCGCCGGGCAGGAGCCGCTCTATCTCGCCATCGGCATCCTGGGCGCCACGGTGATGCCGCACAACCTCTACCTGCATTCGTCGATCGTGCAGACGCGCGCCGTGAAGCGCGACGAAGCCAGCATTGGCCAGGCCATCGGTCTGTCGCGGCTCGACACCATCGTCTCGCTCGTGCTCGCGCTGCTCATCAACGCGGCGATCCTGATTCTCGCGGCGGCGGCCTTTCATGCGACGGGGCACACCCAGGTCACCGAGATCGAGGACGCCTACAAGTTGCTCGCGCCGGTGGTCGGCAGCGGCGCGGCGGCGGTGCTGTTCGCGGTGACGCTGCTGGCGTCGGGACAGAGTTCGACCTTCACCGGCACCGTGGCGGGCCAGGTGGTCATGGAAGGCTTCCTGCGCATGAAGATCCCGTGCTACCAGCGGCGTCTCATCACGCGCGTACTGGCGCTGATTCCCGCCTTTATCGGCGTGTGGTGGCTGGGCAATGGGGCGGTCGGCAAGTTGCTGGTCGCCAGCCAGGTGGTGTTGAGCCTGCAACTGCCGTTTGCGCTCTGGCCGCTCATCCGCATGACGAACGATCGCACCCTGATGGGCGTGTTCGCGAACCGGCTGCCGACGCGGCTGATCGCGTGGCTGCTCTTTGCCGTCATCACGGCGGCGAACCTGTGGCTGGTCTGGCAGACCTTCGGGGGAAATTGAAACCGAGGTGGGCGGCGCCGAAAGGCGGCGCACCATGCGCTTCGCCGTCCGTCGCCCCTCGGAGCGCCGGACGGCTTCGCGTCTAGGTCTTTGCTGCTGCGTCCGGTAGACCGGATCTTGGCTCTCCTACGCTTATGCAGCCTCGGCGATGCCATCCGGCGTTTCCACCGGAAGGTCGCGCTCGGTCTGCTCTGCGCCCCGTCGCGCTGCAGCCGCCTTCTTCGTCTTGCCGGCACGCGAAGGCGGCTGGCATGCACCACACACGACGTTGTGCTGCAGGTCGTGTTTGTGCGCGACGAACTTACCGCCACAACGGCAGCAAGGCGTCATCTGCAGAATCTCCGCATCGAAAAAACGCACCAAGGTCCACGCACGCGTGAGATCGAGCACCGGCTCGGTCCCGCTGTGGCGGCAGTGTTCCAGATACAGCCGGAACCCCTTGGTCAGCGCGTCGAGATGCGAGCAACGCGCTTCGTTCTTGAGGAACAGGTACGTGTTGTAGAACAACGAGGCGTGGATGTTGGCCAGCCACGTCATGTACCAGTCCGCCGAGAACGGCAACATACCCTTGGGCGGCGATACGCCGCGAATCTCACGATAGAGGCGGATCATGCGGTCCCGCGAAAGCGATAGCTCGCTTTCCAGCACTTGCATGCGCGCACCCAGCTCGATCAACGCGATCGCCCGAAATACTTCCTGCGCGTCTTCGGTGAGGCTGCGGCGGTTCGTCGTCATGACCCGTCCCTCAGGCGAATTGCACAGCCGGCTGACCTGCAAGCAGGATCGCCGCGTGTGTAGCCGCCACGTCGGCATGCCGGGTTGTCTGCGTCAGTGCGGACAACATGGCATGGTCGTCGAAGCGGAAAAGACAAAGAAGCTGGTCGGAAGCGGCCAGCTTCACGATCTGTGCGAGCGACAGACCAGAAAGCAGATCAGCCAGTTCCGACGACAGTCCCAGTCGGAACATGCCGACCGGCTTGTCCTCGCGCAGCATGCGCTGTGCGAGCATCAGATACGACAAATTAATTTCGCGGATTGAATCCAGCGTCTCGCTGCTACGGTCCATTTCTCTCTTTTCCGAAGCCCCGATTAACCCCCCGGCGTTTTTCGCCGTTGTAACTTTTTTGGCTCTTGGGTCGGTCCGCTCATTCGTGGCGGCGCCTGACTCTTTGATACAACGTGTTACAACTAGTAACACGTTGGAGCGAATTGTATGAGGACTAATCTCAGAAATCAATCCCTTCTCAAAAAAATAATCCGGCTGTTACAAATCTTTTCGGTAACTTTTTCTGCGGATTGAAGGCGTTTCTGTGACAGCCGTCTACAAAGCTTTACGGGACGGGGCGATTCGTGGAAAACCCCATGAAATAAGGGCTTTGATGGTGTTGTCGATGCATGCGCAACGAATCGGAAAAGACTGCTGCACCTGCATATGCCGAATAAACGTTTTGAAAGGAATTACGCTGACAGGTAAGAAATACCCAGTGAGTAGTTAATACGTATGAGGATTAATCTGTAACAGGTGTTTCGACCCTGTGTAACTGGCTTTGTCAAGATGTGACAGAAACCTCGAGTCTGCGTCGCGTTGACGCGCTTTGTACGGGTGCTCGTTTACACGTATATGTAAATCGCATAAATAAACGTGCCAAGCGCCTTTTAGGGCGTTTCTGTGGCGTTGTTGCGACAGATTCGGGGGCCAGCGCTGTGGGTAGGCTCTGAGCCGTTGGGCGGCGCTTACGAGGCGAGGGTGCGCAGTGCTGCGGCGGTTTGCGGATCGGCGGGAAAAAACGCTTCGATGGCGAGCTCGGAAAGCGTGATGTCGACGGGCGTGCCGAACACTGTGGTCGTGCTGTAGAACGACAACTCGCCGAGTGCGGTGCGTATGTGCAGCGGCACGGCGATGTGGTGCTGGATCGGCTCGGCGGTAGTGGGCAACGCGCCGGCCGGGGCAGGGTAGGCCGCCAGTTCGTCGTGGAGCGAGATGAGGGCTGCATCGGCGCTTGCCTCGATCTGGCGTCGCAGTCGGGCGAGCAGGTGCGCGCGCCACGTGTGCCAGTTGACGATGCGCGGCGCGATGCCTTCGGGGTGCAGTGACAGACGCAGCGCATTCACGGGTGCGGCCAGCAAGGCGGGTGAGCTTTCGCCTATGAGCGCCGCGAGCGCAGAATTCGACGCGACGATATTCCAGTGCCGGTCCACGGCGAGCGCGGGATAAGGTTCGTGGCCGCGCAACACGAGTTCGACGGCTTCGCGGGCCGCCGCCAGTTGTGGGTCGTCGAGCGCGCGCTCGCGATAGAGCGGTGCGTAGCCCGCCGCGACCAGCAGGGCGTTGCGCTCGCGCAGCGGCACGCTCAGGCGCTCGGCCAGATGCATCACCATTTCCCGGCTCGGTGTTGCGCGCCCCGACTCCACGAAGCTCAGATGACGTGTTGAGATTTCCGCTTCAGTGGCGAGCAGCAACTGGCTCATGCGGCGGCGCAGCCGCCATTCGCGCAGCAATTCGCCGACGCTTCGGCGCGCCTCGCCAGCGGGCGGTGCAAACCAGGTGGGAGCGAGCAGGGTCATGGGGCCGATTCTAACGAAACGCTGCGTGCGTTCCATTACCTTGGACGTCATGCGCTGCGCGCTGCGGGCTGCGGGCCTCGATGTTTGCCTACCTTACGTGCTCATGACACGCTCCGCAGCGACATAAGAAATCCGCGCGAATGAACGCTTGCGGCGCTCGCGCAGGATGCTTATCGGGAGACTTTTGATCGCCTAGAATCTAGACTCACACTCTGTCTGGCGGCTTGGCGAAGGAGACGGCCATGAGGGAAACGGTTGCTGCTTATCTGCTGGGTCCGGCGGTGATGTTGCTCGTCTGCGTGGGCATGTGGGCGATCTCGCGCCGCTACGGTGGGGCGCTGGAGCAGCGTGTGACTCGCTGGCTCGATGCTCATCGCTCTCACGGCATGCACCATAAGCATTGAGCGTGCCCGCGGGTAAATCATCTGCTGAAACAGGCAGCAAGCGCGGGTAAGCCCGCATCGGTTGAATACCGCACTCCTCGTTTGAATGACACGCAAAATCAATTGGACTCCGAATCAATTTGCGTCGATTCGGCAGGCGCAGCGTGAGCAGTGAACTGTCCCCGAAGACGTCTCTCATATTCACGTAATCCAGTAAGCGGGGAACTGTAGGGCGCGAGCACGGTCACTGCGTTATTGCATACCGGAGCCCTCCATGACACGTCCCGCCGATTCCCTCATCATCTTCATCGCCCGACTCGCGCTCGCGATACTGTTTCTGTGGGGCGGCGCCATGAAGCTTTTGGGGTACGCGGGCTTCGTCGGCTATCTGCACGCGCATGGCGTGCCCTACGCGCAGTTCACCGCGCCGGTCGCAACGGCCATCGAATTGCTGGGCGGCCTTGCCCTTGTATTTGGCGTGCGTACGCGTTTCGTCGCTTTCGTGCTGGCTGTGTACTCTATTGTTACGGCTGTTCTCGGCCACGATTTCTGGAACGTCACCCAGGCCTCGTTGCAGCAGGATGCGGTCGTGCACTTCTGGAAAAACATCGCGATCGCTGGCGGTTTCCTGCTGCTGACGGTAACGGGCGCGGGACGTGCTTCCATTGATGGACTGCGTGCGCCGCGCGGCGGTTTGCGCGGCTGAGCGGCACAGTTTGTCGATAACGGACGCGATCCATCGAGTCCACTGGAAACAGGGAGCCGGCTTTGATACAAAATTTCGATTACAACGTGGGCGGCAAGACGGGGCAGTTCTGCGCGAGTCTCGCCGAAGACGGCACGCGCCGTGTACTGATCAGCACCGCCGATACGGCGAAGACGCTGGTGATCCTCGATTCCACCGGGCTGCTGGGCACGCTCAAGGCGGAACTCGAGGAGCCGGATCGGCTGATCGCCCATGCCATCAACAAGGCGCAGAAGGAAGGGCTGATCGAGCGTGCGCTGAGCACGGGCGCGATCCAGGAGGCGTCGCTGTAAGCCGGCGCGAATCGTCCATCTGATATTGGAAGAAGGCCGCGTCATGCGGCCTTCTTTGTATTGATTCGTATGAAGGAAGCGCGATCCAGATTCAGCGCGAGACCTTCATGCCCGGTGTTGCCGTCGACGGCTGGGTGGTCTGCGCCGTGTCCGGCCGCATCGTCCACGCCAGCCAGGCCGCGAGCAACAGCATCGCAGCCGAGATGGCGGCATCGCCGTGCAAGCCTTTTACGACTTCGCTCGCCGCGCCGCTGCCCGTCAGCGCACCGAACGCGGCCACGCCCACGGCGCCGCCTGCCTGGCGTGCGGTATTCAGGAGCGCCGAAGCCGTCCCGGCACGCGCAGGCTCGACCGAACCCAGGACCGTCGTCGTCATCGCCGGCACCGCGAGGCCCATGCCGCTGGGTATCAGCAGAAAGGCCGCGAGTAGCGCGACGAGCGGCGTAGTCGCATCGACAGGTATCAGCAGGGCGTAGCCCAACCCCGCGACAAGCGCGCCGCCGATCATCGGCAGACGTGTTCCGAAGCGGGCGACCACATGGCCGCTGGCGATATTGGAGAGCAGGAAGCCCCCCGTGAGCGGGATGAATGTGAGGCCGGCCTGGAGCGGCGTCTGCCCGCGCGCGTGCTGAAGGAAGAGCGCCAGCACGAACACGGTGCCGTAATAGGTCAGGTTCACACAGATGCCGAACAGCACGGCCGCGCTGAAGGTGCGGTTGCGCAGCATCGCGAGCGGCAACATGGGATCGGCGCTGCGCGACTCCCATGCGACGAACGCCACGCTTGCCATCACGGCCAGCAGCAGGCCGCCCCAGACGGCCCAGTGCGCGACGCCGAGCGGCCGCCATTCGATCACCGCGCCCGTGAAGGCCGTGAGCGCGACCACGGCGAGGAACTGGCCGCGCACGTCGAGGCTACGCGAGCGTTGGGGAGCCGAGGTCGTCTGATCGGATTGTCTGGCTTGGCTGCGCGGGGGCGCAATCCAGGCCAGCGTGGCGGCTAGCCCCGCCGCGCATAGCGGCAGATTCACGAGGAAGATGCTGCGCCAGCCGAACGCGGCGATCAGCAAGCCTCCCGCAACCGGCCCGGCGGCGATCGAGATCGCGCCTGCGGCCGTCCAGAAGCCCACGGCGCGGGCGCGTAGCGTGCGCTCGTGGCGGCAGGCCTCGTTGAGCAGCGCGAGCGAGTTCGGCAGCATCGCGGCGGCCCCGGCGCCTTGCAGCGCGCGGGCGGCGATCAGCAGGGCGGGATTGGCCGCGAGTCCGCAGGCCAGCGAGGCGAGCGCGAACACGACCATGCCGATGGCGTACATGCGGCGTGCGCCGTAGCGCTCGCCTAATACGCCGCCCGAGAGCATCAGCACCGCGAAGGCGAGCGTATAGGCATCGACGATCCATTGGAGCCGCGCGACGCTCGCGTGCAGATCGGCGGCGATACGCGCGAGCGCGATATTGACGATGGTGACGTCGAGCTGGGTGACGACGAAGCCCACGCTGACGGTCGCGACCACGCGCATGAGCGCGGGCGTGAAGCGGACGTGCGGGGCGGCGGGCGGGGTGGGGTGTGCGGTATTCATGCGTCTTATGTTAGGACGCAGGGTGCTTCGACGTTTCAATCCGGCGTGAAAGGTCGAAGTGCTCCCGGAACCGATCGCCAGATAACGAAAAACGGCGCCGGATCATGATCCGGCGCCGTTTTTTGGCCGATGCAAACGGGCGAATCAATCCTCTCGGACCGGATCCTTGAAGAACAGCGTGGTCAAGGCGCCCAGCACGCAGATCGCGGCGACATAGTAAGTGGGCGCGAGCGGTTCGGACTTCATCAGCAGGGCGACGACGATCGGCGTGAGGCCGCCGAACACTGCATACGCGACGTTGTACGAGAACGAGATGCCCGAGAAACGCACCACGGGCGGGAAGGCGTTGACCATCACGAAGGGCACCGCGCCGATCGTGCCGACCAGCAAACCGGCCACGGCGTAGAGGGGCATCAGCAACGAGCTATCGACGGCGACCTGACGGAACAGCGTGTAGTACGCGATCGCCAGCGCAATACCGCCGATCGCCAGCACCCGGCGCGCGCCGAAGCGGTCGGCGAGCGCGCCCGCGCTCACGCAGCCCACGGTCAGGAATACCGTCGCGACGCAGTTGGCGAGCAGCGTCGTGGTGGCGTCCAGATGGAACTGCTTTTGCAGCAGCGGCGGCGTCATCAGGATCACGACGACGATGGCGGCCGACAGCATCCATGTGAGCAGCATCGAGACGATCACGGCGCCGCGGTGGTCGCGCAGCACGGCCTTGAGCGGGATTTCGTCCGCGAGCGACTTGCGCGCCTGCATTTCGGCGAAAACAGGCGTTTCGTGCAGCCATTGGCGCAAATACACCGAAAACAGGCCGAAAACGCCGCCAATCAGGAACGGAATGCGCCATGCATACGAGGCGATCTCGGCGGGCGCGAAGTGATGATTGACCGTCGCGGCGATCAGCGAGCCGAGCAGGATGCCGAAGGTCAGGCCCGCCGTCAGCGTGCCGCAGGCATAGC
Organism: Paraburkholderia sp. J67; assembly: GCF_905220265.1. Taxonomy (NCBI): domain Bacteria; kingdom Pseudomonadati; phylum Pseudomonadota; class Betaproteobacteria; order Burkholderiales; family Burkholderiaceae; genus Paraburkholderia; species Paraburkholderia sp. J67. Next base: position 117,177 of record NZ_CAJMZK010000016.1, on the reverse strand, counting down.
CGGTGTGGCGGCGCGGCACGTGTTCGGAGACGAACACCCACGCGCCAGGCACCTCGCCGCCCACGGCCGCACCCTGTAGCACGCGCAGTGCGAGCAGCAGCACGGGCGCGAACGCGCCGAGCGTCGCGTAGGTCGGCAGGCAACCCATCGCGAGCGTGGGCAGCGCCATCAGCAGTACGGAGAGCGTGAACATGCGCTTGCGGCCGAGCAGGTCGCCAAAGTGCGCCATGACGATGCCGCCGAGCGGACGCGCCAGATAGCCCGCCGCGAAGATGCCGAAGGTCTGCAACTGGCGCAGCCAGTCGGGAATCGCCGCCGGAAAGAACAACTGGCCGATGGCCGGGGCGAAAAACACAAAGATGATGAAGTCGTAGAACTCGAGTGCGCCGCCGAGAGCGGCAAGACCGAGCGTCTTGTAGTCGCTACGCGTGAGCGCGCGCGCCGGGGCGCTCGCACGAGCGCCCAGATCCGTTGCCTGCATTGCCGAAATGTCCCAATACCGAGAAGTTGTTATCGATGTCGCGTGGCGTCACGCCGGCGAGCGCGCGGGTGGCGCGTCGGGCGGCGGCGGTCGGAAGGCGGGCGCGGGTGGGCACGGGATACGGCGCGCGCGGGGCCGGGTAGGCTATGAGGAGGGGCGCGCGTCGACGACTTCTAGCCAGCCGGCGATTTTACAGGAAGCCGACGATGCGCCTGGCATCGTCGCGGATGTCGGAATCATGGCCATCTACCGACACCTTTGCAGGAATTGACTGCGAGGTACTGCAATTCAGACTCCTCTTATGGGCGGACTTTGCACTTCTCCACAAAATTGCACCCGCTTTATCCGAACATGAGAGGTTTACTTATGCGTATCGCGATCCTTCAGCGCGACGCCGTCCAGCGCGGGCAGATCGAACGGGCGCTCGTCCAGAGCGGCCATGCGTGCATGCCGTTCAGCGACGGCATCTCGCTTGCCAAGGCGCTGGCCGCTTCGACCGTCGACATGCTGGTGCTCGACTGGCAGGGCACGCGGTTCTCCGGCGCGGATCTGCTGAAGACGGTGCGCGCCTTGAACGGCAACCAGATTCCGGTGCTGTTCGCGTCCGAAGACGCTTCGGACGACAGCGTGGTGCGTGCGTTCTCGGTGGGCGCCGACGACTATGTGAGCCTGCCCATTTGCGCCTCGGTGCTGCGTGCGCGCGTGAACGCGCTATTGCGGCGCGCGTTTCCCGAGCGCTACGACATGCCGATGCTGGACGCCGGGCCGTACCACTTCGACATGCGCCGCCAACTCGTCACCGTGCACGGCAATGCGGTCGAGTTGTCGGGCACGCAATACCGGCTGGCTTCGCTGTTCTTCGCCAACGTCGGCCGCGTGCTGTCGCGCGATCATATCTACGCGATGGTCTGGGGCCGCGAACTGCACACGCTCACGCGCACGATCGACAGTCATGTGTCGCGCCTGCGGGTGCTGCTCGACATCGAGGAGCACAACGGCTTTCGCCTGCAACCCGTTTATAAGAGCGGCTACCGTCTGCTGCGCTTGCAGGACGAGGCGCCGCTCGAGCGCGAGGCGGCCTGATCGCGGCGATCATTGCAATCGCCTCAGGGCGCCGGGCTGGCAACGAAGGCACACAAAAACGGCGGCACGCTTTTGCGTGCCGCCGTTTTAATGCTCCCGCCAGTCGGGATTTGCCGCTCGTCAAAAGTGGTACGACACGCCGATCTGAACGACCGGATACCAGCGGTACGGCGAGACTTTCGCCTGTAGTTCGCTGAGCCCCTGGCTCGCTATCTGCTGGCTCATCGCAGGGCCGGCCATTTGTATCAACTTGGGCGACAGAGTGTAGGACGCATTGGGTACGCCATAGGCCACGCCCAGGTCCGCGAAGAATCCGAATCCTTTCGTCACCTGATGATGGCCGTAGCCGATACCGAGGTACGGCATGACGGTCGGGTAGCGGACTTCCGCGACCGCATATTCGCCCGGGCGTGCCCGGTACGTTCTGCCGTCGAAGAAGTACGTGCCATTCGTTGGCGTCGACGTACCGGTCAGTTGATCGCCGTTGAAGCGCGCGCCTACCGCTATCCGGAATCCACTGTCGCGAAACGGGAACAGGTCAAGGTAGACGCCGCCTTGCCTCAGATCGAGGTCATCCTTGTAGCGGATGCCTGCGATCGTAAAGTCGTGATGGAGGCTGAACGCGTTGAAGTCTGCGCGAATTCCCGCCATCGATGCGATCGCAATGGCCCCGCCGATGCCAACTCCCTGTGTGCCTCCCTGGAGAAATACTTCCTGTGCGTCCGAGCTAGAACTTAGGAATCCTATTAATAAAAGAATAGGCCATCGAAGATTGGATTTTTTTGTTCCCATGACCCCACCCCCAGGGAAACTACTGTTATCGCGTGCGTTGTTTTATGGCGCGGATAAAACGCCTTTAAAGCTAAGGATCAAGATAAGAACGCCAAGCCAGTGCGTCTGTGAGAAAGCATACGAAGCAATCGTGCTAGCCGTGGCGTAAAAACTTCTGGCTGTGTTGACCAGGGATGGCTATGAAGCGTATGGAATGACGGTCACGTTTTTAATGTAGTTAAAACGACTGAATCAACGATCAGTGTTTTCCCGGTTTAAGCGGCCGCTATAAGACTGAGATGAATGCGCTTTAAAGTCGTGTATTCGAGGTGCGTTTGGCCAAAGTGGGCGATAGCAACGGCACGGACAGCATTCGATTCTCTGAGCGGCTTATCGGTCAGCGCTCAGAAATCTTTAGTCTGATCAAAAGAGGAGAGCGGGCCGGGTGCGAAGGCTGCGGACTCTACAGTTGCGCTTGCAACGGTGGGATTGCCAGCTTCGAATGCCGGTGCTGCAACGATACTGTGGGTGATTTTCATCGAAGCGCGATGCGCGGCTGTGAATTAAACATTTGAGTATTCTGGGAGACGCGCTGAGCGCTGATTGACTGCGATCTATTTAGGGTCGCACCGTTTCGGCATGTGCCGCGCGGGCGCGAGGCGGCTTGATCGCGCCGTCTGGGCACTACCGTCCAGCGGGCGGTAAAAACGGGGCGTAAAAAAACGGCGGCACGCCTTTGCGTGCCGCCGTTTTACGATTCGTGCCCGCTGCGGGTGATTCGCGCGTGGCTTTGCGTGACGTTAGCGTGCGAGGCCGAGCCCCTGCAAGACTGCGTTGCCCTCGGGCGTCAGACGAATCTGAGCGGCGCCTGCCACGGCGTCGCCGGGCACCTGCTCAACCAGACCGGCTTCCTGCAAGGTGGAAAGCTCGGGCTTGGCGTGCGCGTCGATAGGGGCATGCAGCAGCACCAGCAGCGTGGCCAGTTCATGATGGCTCAGCAGGCGGCGCAGGATCGTGCGCTTCGCGGGCTTGGTGGTCTTCTCGCTGCTTGCTTCTTTTGTTGCGGGTTGCTTCGAACCTGTCCAGTACACGGGCACCTCCTGCTGCGTTTCTTTATGGGTGACGCGATGATGCGGACGAAGACTTAAACGATTCTTAAAACCCGCCCGCGAAAATGTGTCGCCATACTACATGGAGTTACTGCACGTAAGCCGATGTAATCGGGCTTGCGCCAATGTGTCTTTCAGATGACGCAACGCCTTGATTACATAAGCCAAATGACGATCGATCAGTGTCAGTCAGTGCAGCGCGATCAGGGCGCGCAGGTCTTGCTCGCGCCTTCGATCCAGAGGTTCGCGGCGTGGCGCTTGCCGGCGTAGAAGCGATACGTGGTCGTGCCGTTGTCCGCGCGCACCTTGATCACGTTCGAGTCGCCGAAGTCGAGCATCTCGCCTTGCGGCAAGGCGGTGGTGCCGAAGCTCGAGTTATGCCGCGTGGCTTCCACGGTCAGGCACGAGATCACATCGCGAACCGACCGGTTGGTCGTGGAATCGATGACAGGCTGGCCCGAATCCGGGTTGCTCTGGAACCAGGCGCACGCGCCGAGCGTGAGCGAAAAGGCAAGGGGCACGACAAGCTTCTTCATATTGCTCCTGTAGCGTGGGCCGCTGAGGGCCGGAGAGCCAAAGATTATATCGGCAGCACGTCGCATGCCGGCGTCGGATCTCCCACGTTCAAGTCGCGATTGTTGCGCGCCTGGCGGCCCTGAACGGAAAAATGGCGCATGCATGGTGGATTGTGCGGGCACGGGTGTTGCGGGCATGCGACTGTTGTTCTGATGGTGCGTCACGAGCGCACACGAACGAACCAGGCAAGATAGACTATCTTCCAGAGGTGTACTCCGCGATCTGACGCGACGTCAGGGAGAATAACCATGAGCCGCCCGTCGGTCCGTATTCCTGTTCGCGCCACCGGTGCCGGTTCGATCTGGCGGTGGATCAAGTGGGGTTTCGTCGTCGCGTTTCTGGCCGCCATTGTCATATTGGCGCGCATCGTCCAGATCGAGATCGACACATCCCGGCTACAGGCACGCTATCTCTCCGAACTCACGCGCGACATCGGCTTCACAGTCGAAAGCGGGCCGAGTCACAACGTACGTTTCCCCACGACCAGCGGACCCTACGACGTGCGCCTCGGCTATGCGCAGATGCCGACGTTCACCGACCGGCTCGCGCAGCGCGGCTTCACCATCGCCGCTCAGGCCCGCGATTCGGAACGCATGATCCAGCTTGCCGAGGACGGTCTCTTCCTGCCCTACGAGGAAAAAGACCAGGCCGGCATCGTGCTGCGCGATGCCAACGGCGCAACGCTGTTCCACACGCGCTACCCGCAGCGCGTCTACGAGAACTTCGAAACCATCCCGCCGCTCGTGCGTGATTCGCTGCTCTTCATCGAGGACAAATATCTGCTCGCCGCCGATCAGCCGAACCGCAATCCGGCGATCGACTGGGGACGCTTTAGCCGCGCGCTGGTCGACCAGGGCGTGCGCGTTTTCAATCGCCATCAGCAAACGCCAGGCGGCAGCACGCTCGCCACGCAGATCGAGAAGTTCCGCCACTCGGCGGGCGGTCGCACGGCTACGCCGCCGGAGAAGCTGCGCCAGATCGCATCGGCTTCGGTGCGTGCGTATCTGGACGGCCCGCAGACGATGCCCGCGCGCCAGCAGATCCTGATTCACTACCTGAATTCTGTGCCCCTGTCGGCCAAGGCGGGCATTGGCGAAGTGAGCGGCATTGGAGACGGCCTCGCGGCCTGGTACGGGCGCGATTTCCGCGATGTGAATCGCATCCTGAGCGAACCGGTGTCGAGTGACACGCTCGATGAACAGGCGCTCGCGTTCCGCCAGGTGCTCTCGCTCCTGATCGCGCAACGTGCGCCCTCGTATTTCCTGCAAAAGAACAACGACGCGCTCGCCAAACTCACGGACAGCTATCTGCGTCTGCTCGCAAGCGGCGGCGTGATCACGCCCGCCCTGCGCGACGCCGCGCTCGCGACCCAGCTCACGCTCGACCGCTCGAAGCCCGCGCCGCGCACGGCGGCTTCCTATGTGGACCGCAAGGCGGTGCTCACGCTGCGCACGCAGTTGATGCAGGCGCTCGGCCTGAAGACGCTCTACGACCTCGATCGCCTCGATCTCACCGCCACGGCCACGCTCGACGATTCCGTGCAACAGGCCGTGAGCGACCGTCTCGCCGATGCCTCGACCAAGGACGGCGCGCGCGAAGCCGGACTCGTGGGCTTCGAGATGCTGCGTCCGTCCGACGACCCCTCGAAGATCGCCTACAGCTTCACGCTGTTCGAGCGTCGCAATGGCGAAAATCTCGTGCGCGTGCAGACGGACAGCGTCAACCAGCCGTTCGACATCAATTCGGGCGCGCGTTTGAATCTGGGCTCGACGGCAAAGCTGCGCACGCTCATCACCTATTTGCAGATCGTTACCGCGTTGCACGACAAGTACGCAAACGAGGATGCCAAGACCCTGCGCGCGATGCTCCCGCAGGTCGATCCGAGCGACGCGCTCACGCGCTGGGCGATCGACTATCTCTCGAAGACGTCTGATCGTTCGATCGAAGCGATGCTCGAAGAAGCCGTGCAGCGCAAATATTCGGCGAATCCGGGCGAGACCTTCTACACCGGCGGCGGCGCCCAGAGTTTCAACAACTTCGAGTCGAGCGACAACGGGCAGATCCTCACCTTGCAGCGTGCGTTCCAGCACTCGGTGAATCTCGTGTTCGTGCGGCTGATGCGCGACATCGTCCACTACGAGATGATCCAGACCTCGGGGCAGCCGTCGACGTGGCTCGAGGATCCCGTCGCGCGCAATCGCTATCTGACGCAGTTCGTCGACGGTGAAAGCCAGGTGTATATGAAGCGCTTCTACACGCGCTATCAGGGCAAGACCAACGACGAGGCGATCGCGCTGCTGCTCCAGCACACGCGCAAGGGCCCGGCGCGTATCGCGACGGTGCTGCGCAGCGTGGACCCGGACATCAAGCCCGCGCTGTTCAACCAGTTGATGCGCGCGCAGCTCAAGAACACCAAGTTCCAGTGGCTCGACGACGAAGATCTGGCGAAGTACTACGACAAATACGCGATCGACAAATTCAACCTCAACGATCGCGGCTATATCTCGGGTATCCATCCGCTCGAACTGTGGCTGCTCAACTATATGCGCGCCCATCCGGACGCAACGCTCGCGCAGGTGCAGCAGCAGAGCCGCGACGTGCGTCTTTACACCTACAAGTGGCTCTTCAAGACGCGTTACCACGCCACTCAGGATCGCCGCATCCGCCGCATGATCGAGCTTCAGGCTTATGACGCGATCGGCAAGTCGTGGCGTGCGCTCGGCTATCCGTTCGACAACATCACGCCGTCGTATGGCGCGGCGATCGGCGCATCGGGCGACCGTCCGGCGGCGCTGGCCTACCTGATCGGCCTCGTGTCGAGCGACGGCGAAAAGCTGCCGACGCATAGCTTCGAATCGCTCGACTTCGCGCGCGGCACGCCTTACGAAACGCGCTTCGTGCATACGTCCACGCCGCCGCAGCCGCTGATTTCGCCGCAGATCGCCAAGGTGGTGCGCGAACTGTTGAGTTCGGTGGTGGAGGGCGGCACGGCCAAACGACTCGCCGACGGCATGCCGATGCCCGACGGCAAGATGCTGCCGGTCTACGGCAAGACGGGCACGGGCGACCAGCGCTTCAACGTCTACGCGCCGGGCGCGCGCCTGATCGAATCGCGCAAGGTGAATCGCAGCGCGACGTTCGTGTTCGTGATCGGCAATCGCTTCTACGGCACGCTGACCGCCTGGGTGCACGAGCCGTACGCAGCGCGCTACACGTTCACGAGCGCGCTTTCGGTGCAGTTGCTGAAGTCGCTGGCGCCGGTGTTGCAGCCGCTGCTGGAAGACAAGAGCACGCCGAATGGCAAGCTCAAGGCCGGCGGCGACGCGCAAAAGGTGACGCTGATCGACACGGAAACGGGCGCGACGCAGCAGGTGAGCTGGACGCAGTTCGCGCGCGCCGCCAACCCGGGCTGGACCAGCACGGTACCGGGATTTTATTCGGATGCCGAAACGTCGATGAAGGTGTCGATGGGTAAATAGCGGTCTTTCGGGCGCAGTCTTCGCCGCAATAACAAAAGGCCTGAACGCTATTTGGTGTTCAGGCCTTTTTACATCAGTACGCGCCGGCAGGCGGCGGGGGAGCGGACCCCGGCGGCGGAGGCGGCAGATAGCGCTGCTGCGGCTGGGAGGTCTGATACGGCTGCTGCGTCTGCATGCGGCCCGCGACCGGAATGCGGTTGCCGTTCGCGTACATGCACTGGAGGTACGCGTAGTCGTAGCGGCGCTGCACGTCCCACGCCGAACCCTGCGTGTTGCCCATGCCGACGGCGCTGCCCGCGAGCAGGCCCGCGCCCGCACCGATGGCCGCGCCCTGACCGCCGCCGAACGCCGCGCCAGCAGCTGCGCCGAGCGCCGTACCCACCACGGCGCTGCCTACCGCCGAGTTGGTCACCGCCTGGTTGGTGTTCGCCCCGCCTACTTGCTGGAAGGCGAACTGGCGGCAGCTGTAGTCGTCATTGCGGAACTGGTCGAAGGTTTTGCCGGTGCCCGGCAAGGCCATCACGCTTGGCCCGGTCGGCACCACGGCGCACGCGCTCAGGAGGCCCGCCGCGGCGAGCAGCGCGAAACAAGTCTTTTTCATGTGCGGCTCGATCTCGTCAAATCAGTTCGAAGGCGCCGGTTGGGCAGGCACCGAGCGCCAGCCCGACGAGCACTGCTTCACGTACGGGTAATAAGTTTTGGAGGCGTCGCAGTAGTACCAGGTGTCGCTGTCGCCAGCGCCCTGCGTGTCGGCCGGGCCTTGCTGGTAGGCGCCTGCGGCGGCTTGCGGCTGCCCTTGCTCGACATAGTCGGGCGCGTCGGGCGGCGGCGCGACGATCACAGGCGGCGGGCCGTAATAGGGCGGCGGTCCGTAGTAATAGGGCGCGGGCGCGAGCGGGTAGTAGTAAGGCACGCCGCCGCCGATGAACACCCCCACGCGTGCCGCCTGCGCCGCACCGCTTGCGCAGGCAATGGCAGCTACGGCGACCCCGAGTATCAATTTCGACCTTCTCACAACGTTCTCCAGAGCGGATGGGTTCGGGCATGCCTGCTGGCGGGATGGTGCCCCGCACGGTCGTGCCCTTGCATCTTCCAACGCTAAGTCATTGTGGGGGCCAAGGCAATTACGGGAGTTGCGCCGTTTTTTCGAGTTGTTACAAGCGAAAGAGTGTGCGTGGGCGCGCCGTTTCTCGAGGGCATCTATCGGCCATGATCAGCGGGCAAGCGTGGGCTTCATGTCGCGATCAGCCGGCTTCGTACAAATCACGGGGAGCGATGCTTCGGCGTTCCAGACGCAGTCTTGTAATATTTAGACAATATGGAGTAACAGATTCGTCAAAACGGGCTGAAGATGGCATGACAGAGTGCTGGCTTATAAAACTACAGTCGATGAATTTCAATGACAACATAAAAAATCTCGCGGCACGCGCGATCTTGTCGCTCATATTTTCATCGTGTGCGAGGTTGAAAAATTATTTTGAAAGCGAATAAAAATCGTTTTGTGTGGTCATCAAAAATCGCCAGAAGAAAAACGTTTGCCTCAGCGTAAACCCCTAGTCAACCCGCTACACACCAGGGCCGATATAGCGAAAGTAGGGGAAGCCGAATTACTGGCGGAGAATTCGACGCGCATAGGCGCGCGTATTTACCGCTTGCGATCCGGTTCGAATTAAAAGAAACGGATGTTTTAAAACGCTTCAAAAAAAACTACTGAGAGAGCGCTTGCGAAATGCAGGCACTGCGCTGGAGTGCACCAAAAAGGGCATATCCCGTGCAACCACAACTACGAGGGAAGACGATGGAACATTCGACGCCGGACCGTGAGCTCGAAATAGTCGAGCTGAGCGCGGTGAGCGCCGCCCTGAACCGGGTGCAGGCCGTGATCGAGTTCGATCTTCAGGGCATCATCCTGCATGCCAACGACAATTTTCTGAAGACGCTCGGCTACACGCTGGAAGAAGTGCGCGGCAAGCACCACCGAATGTTCTGTGATCCTGATTATGTGCGCGGGGATGAGTACCGTCGGTTCTGGGAGCGCCTGGGCCGTGGCGAGTTCGATCGTGGCGAATACCGGCGCGTCGCGCGCGACGGCCGCGAGATCTGGATCAACGCCTCGTACAACCCGGTGCTGGACAAGGCAGGCCGTCCCTACAAGATCATCAAGTTCGCCACCGACATCACCGAGGCCAAGCAGCAGCACGCCGAATCCGAAGGACGGCTGCGTGCGATCGACAAGGCGCAGGCCGTGATCGAATTCGACACGAACGGCATCGTGCTGAAGGCGAACGACAATTTCCTCAATACGCTCGGTTATCGCCTCGACGAAATCCAGGGCAAACATCACCGCATGTTCTGCGAGGAAGCGCTCGCGGCCAGCCCCGAGTACCGTGAGTTCTGGGCCAAGCTCAATCGCGGCGAATACGACATGGGCCGCTACAAGCGCATCGGTAAAGGTGGCCGTGTGGTGTGGATCCAGGCGACCTACAACCCGATCTTCGACGTGAACGGTCGGCTCTACAAAGTCGTCAAGTTCGCCAACGACGTGACCGCGCAGGTCGAGCTCGAAGAGAGCGTGAAGCGCCGCGCCGAAGAGGATCAACGCAAGGTCGAAAAGCTGCTCGACGTGGTGCGCAAGGCCGCGTCCGGCGATTTGAGCGGCCAGGTGGATGTGCAGGGCGACGACCCGATCGACCAGCTTGCGGCCGGCATCAAGAGCATGATGAGCGACCTGTCGGGCGTGATCGGCAAGGTGGTGGAATCGGCGGGCACCTTCAAGGATTCGTCGCAGGACATCGCGGCGCGCGCGGACACCGTCGCGGGTGGCGCGCAACTGCTCGGCGCGACGGTCGAGGAAATGAACGCGTCGATCGAGGAACTGACCGCCTCGATCAATTCGATCGCCGACAACTCGCGCGGCGCCGACCAGCTCGCCAAGGACACCCAGCAGGAAGCGGAGCGCGGCTCGAAGGCCGTCACGCGTTCGATCGAGGCGATGGAGCTCATCAACCGTTCGTCGGAAGACATCGGCGAAATCATCAAGGTGATCGGCGAAATCGCCAGCCAGACCAATCTGCTTGCCTTCAACGCGGCAATCGAAGCGGCGCGCGCGGGCGAGCACGGCCTGGGCTTTTCGGTGGTGGCCGACGAAGTGCGCAAGCTCGCCGAGCGCTCCTCGCAGGCGACCAAGGAAATCTCCAAGCTCATCAACGAGTCGGTCAAACGCGTGGCCCAGGGCAGCGAAATCTCCAAGCAGGCCGGCGAAGCGTTCGAGCGCATCCTCAGCGGCGTGAGCCGCACCACCCAGGCCATCTCCGAAATCTCCTGCGGCGCGGACGAACAACTGATCGCCGCGCGTGAAGTGGCCGCCGCGATCCAGCAGGTGGCCGAGGAGACCGAGAAGTCCGCGGGCGCCTGCGACACCATCGCCCGTGCGGCCGCCTCCCTCAAGGGCGGCGCCGAAGGCCTCGACAAGACGGTGGCGCGCTTCGTGGTTTGACGCGCAGGGAGCAGGGCAATGGATATCGATAAGGATGTCGAAGCATCGGTGCAGCGCGCATTGATCGAACAGGTGCGCCGTCACACGGGCATCGCCATGAACGAGCGCAAATGGACCATGCTCAAGGGCCGTCTGCGTCGCCGGGTGATGGCGTTGGGATTGCCGGACTATCGCGACTATTTGCAGGTGCTCGACACGAGCGCCGACGAAGTGCGCGATTTCATCGACCTCGTGACGACCAACGAGACCTCGTTTTTTCGCACGCCAAGGATCTGGGACTATCTCGCGCAATCGTTCCTGCCGCAATGGCAGGCGAAGCACGCGGGTACGCCGCTGCGCGTGTGGTCGGCCGCGGCGTCGAGCGGCGAAGAAGCCTGGACCACGGCCATGTTGTGCGAGGAGTTTCGCGCCCGCGAACCGGCGTTTCGCTATGCCATCGTCGGTACGGATATCTCGGATGGCATTCTGGCCAGTGCGCGGGCGGGCAGCTATCAAGGGCGCAGCATCGAAGGCCTGCGCCAGCAGCATCCCGCGCTATTGCAGAAGTGGTTCCGCAGCGAAGGCGCGCAGGCCACCGTCAACGATGCGCTACGCACCCATGTCTCGTTCCGGCAGCACAACCTCTATGCGGTGCCGCGCGATCTGGGCCAGTTCGACCTGGTCCTGCTACGCAACGTGCTGATCTATTTCGATCTCGACGGACAGCAAGCGGTGCTGACGAACGTGCGTCGCGCGATGAAACCCGACGCGATCCTGATCGTGGGTGAATCGGAGTCGCTAAGCCGCGTGGCGACTGGCTTCACGTTCGAGCAGCCGCTCATCTATCGCAACGGTCATCACCGTGAGGAGCGCGATCATGAGCCAGCATGACGTGCAAGTGAAGATGTGCGAGATCGCGGTGAGCAGCGGCAGCGACACCCGGGTCTTACGCGCGACGCTGGGTTCGTGCGTGGGGATCGGCTTGCTGTGGCGTGCGCGCGGCACGTTCGGACTGGCGCATTGCCTGCTGCCGCAGCCGGTGGGGCATACGCGTTACGCCGTGCCTGGGGCGCAGCTCGGCAACGGCGCCAAGTACGTGATCGATGCCTTGCCCGCGCTGATTTCGATGATGGGCGCCGAAGCCGCGCCGGACGGCGAGATCGAAGCCGTGCTCGCGGGCGGTGCCAACATGATGCAGCATCGCACCACGCTGCACGAGCCGATTGGCGAACTCAACGTGCGCATGGCGCAACAGGTGCTGGCGGACGCGGGCGTGCGCGTCGTCCACATGGACGTGGGCGGCGAATGCGGCAGGCAGCTCACCATCGACCGCGAACAGCCGCATTACGCGGTGCGCCGCTTTTCGCGCCCTGCCTGACGACGCATTCGCTGCATAACGCTCAAAGGACGGAGCTTCACGATGAATCATCGTTCGCTGGCCGGTGGCGGCCCGCTCGAGCTATACGGATCGTTTCATCTGGCCGGCACGGAGCTCGCGCTGCCCGTCACCGCGCTCCAGGAAGTGGTCAACCATCCCGGCACGCTCACGCCCGTGCCGCTCGCGCCGCCGTATCTGCTCGGGCTATTCAATCTGCGCGGCACGCTGATTCCGGTGGTCGATTTGCGCCAGCTACTGAATCTGCCTGCGGAAGGCGCGACGGGCGTGCGCAAGATCGCCATCGTCGAAACGGCGAATGCGCGCGTGGGCCTGCAGTTCGACGCCACCGGCGAAATTCTGCGTGTGCCGAAAGATCAGGTAATCGACATCGAAATGGTGGAGGGGAGCGCGCCTTCGGCGATTGGCGCGGTGCTCAAGCTCGATGGCGGCGAGCGCATTTTGCAGGTGCTGTCCGCGGCGGCGCTGCTCCAGTTGCGCGACGTTCCGCATCTGGCCGAGCCCGTTGCACGCGCAACCGAACGGCGTGCGCAGCAAGGCCAGCGCCGCCAGAACGTTTCGTTCAAGGTGGGCGGTACGGCGCTTGCGTTGCCGATGGAGTCAATCCAGGAAATCATTCGCGTGCCCGCGCTACAGCACTCTCCGTTCGCGGACGATCTCTGTATCGGCATGCTCAATCTGCGGGGCGCGACCGTGCCGGTGCTCGACTTCGGACGCTTCCTGGGCTTTGCGCATGCGCCCGATTACGAAGTCGTCGCGGACGATCGACGGGTCATCGTGCTGCACCGCGACGAGCTTTATTTCGGACTGCTCGTGGATGAGGTGGCGAGCATCGTGGCGTATCGCGAGGACCAACTGCTGCCGATGCCGACTTACGGCGTGACGCATCGCTCGCTGTTTTCGGGCTATCTTGCCGCTGAAAGCGCGGCGGGCGTGCTGCTCGTCAGCGCCGACGCGCTTTATGAGAACCCGCGCATCGCGTCAGTAGCGGCAGGCCATCGCGATCTCTATCGCAAAGCCACCGAAGCCGCGAGTGCGGCGCAAAAGCGCGGCAACGGCATGCGCCAGACGCTCGTGACGTTCCGCATCGGCCAGTTGATCGGCGTGCGGATTGCCGAATTGCGCGAAGTGATCGACTACCGCGACGATGTCGTGAAAACGCCGGGTCTGCCCGCCTTCGTGCGCGGGGTGTTGAATCTGCGCGGCGTGATCGTGACGGTGATCGACGTGCGCGCGATGTACGCAATGCCGCCCTACGAAGATCTTGCGCGCGCGAAGATCCTGATTGTCGAGCACCACGGCGAAAAATACGGCCTGCTGGTGGATTCGGTCGAGGACATCGTCACGATCAAGGGCGGCGCGCAACTCACGATGCCCGCGATGCTCACGCGCGGCGCGGGCTCGCACGTGCGCAGCGACATGCGCGAGGCGGTGGAATTGCCGGGGCAGGGCACGTTGATGCTGCTCGATCCCGTTTCGCTGTGCGAGCGCGTGGCGCTGGAGGCGGCGGCCGCCTAGGCTTCCAGTGCCAGCGTAGCGAAGGTGGCGAGCCAGTGCTCGCCCATGTAATCGCCCGCCACGTGCGGGAGCGCGGCGTCCAGGTGGATTTGCGCGGCTTCGCGTAGCACGCTCGCGCGTGGGTCTTGCGCAGGCAGCACGTGTGCCAGCGTGCGCTGGCACCAGGCGCGGCTGAGGTTCAGGCCGTCCAGGTGCGCGATCTTGCCGTCGCTGCGGTCGGTGACCGTGGCGGGCAAAAAGAGCGTGGCGGGCTCGCGCGCCGCCAGACCTGGCAGAAAGCGCGTGAACCATGCGGCAAATTCGTCGGCCGCCATCACGCGGCTCATCAAGACCGCTTCCATCAACGCAGGCGAGAGGAATTCATCGCCCGACGGCTCCCAGGCCTGGCAAGCCGCATCGCCTTCGTGCCAGTGCCGCGCCGTTTTTTCGATCAGTTGTGCCAGGGTATCGCGCGAGGTCTGCCGCGCGAAATCCAGCGCGAGCGTGAGCGCGAACGCCGTATTGAAATGGGTGCCCACGCGCAGCGGATACGTCGCCTTCGGCAAGAATTCTTCGAAACGCTCGACGAAAGTCTCGGTGAGCGGCGCGAGCGTACGCGACCACCGCGACGCTTCGGGCGTGGTCATGCCGTGCAGTTGCGCCGCGAGCGCAAGCAGCCACGCCCAGCCATAAGGCCGCTCGAAGCCACGATTGTGCGGCAGGTCGAGATACGCACGCTCGCCTGCCATGTTTTCATCGGTGAAATGCGCATCGAACACGCCGACGATGTGTGGCGCTTCGGCCAGATCGGGAAAACGCGCCAGCAGATGCGCGACGAGCCAATAGCCGTGCACGCACGAATGCCAGTCGTAGCTGCCGTAAAACACGGGATGCAGCGCGCGTGGCCTCTGCACATCCTGCGGCCCGGCGAGCGAATGCGTGAGTTTGTTCGGATATTCGCGCGTGAGATGCGCCAGTGCGAGCGAGGCGAAGCGAGAGGCAAGCGGGGCAGTGAGCGTGCTGGGCATGGCGGCTAACGCGAGTGCGGGAACACCAGCCAGCTTAGCGCGATTTCAACGCGAAGCGCCCGCGCGACGCCTCATTCGTGCGCCGCCTGCACGCCGCCTTTGCGCGGCGCGCGCTCGCGCGCGAGACGCTGCATCGCTTCGCCCACGTCCTGGCTGAATTGCGCGAGCGCCGCGAGTTCCAGATTGGGCGGTTGCAGGGCGCTCCACAGCACGTCGGCGAGTTGTTCGGCTGTGGCGTCGATATCGGTGCGGCGGTTGCCGAGCGTCGCGTCCCACAGTACGTGCTCCATCGGCCCGAACACGAGCGAGCGCAAGAGGCGCAGCGGCATGTCGTTGCGAATCTGCCCGCATTCCTGACCGCGCGCGAGCACGCGCATGAGCGGCGCGGTGTAGCGCCGCTGCATCTCCATCAATGCGTCGCTCAGGTCATGGTGGCGCGTGCGCCCCTCGGACAGCACCAGTTCGCAGATGCCGGTGCCGCTCTCCAGCATCAATTGCAGATGCATGCGCACGATGAAGGCGAATTGCTGGCGTACGGTGCCATCGCGCGGCAAACCGGACTCGATCGCCTCGATCGATTCGTCATACCAATCGCCGATCACGCGTGCGCACAGTTCGCGCTTGCCGCGGAAATAGCTGAACACCGTGGCTTCGGAAATGCCCAGGCGCTGGGCGATCTCAGCCGTCGTGGCGCGTGTGTAACCCTTTTCGGAGAACACGTCGCGGCCCGCTTCGAGAATCTCCTTCACGCGCTGCTGGGACTTGCGCCCGGCGGGTTCGCGGCGCGAGGCGGGCAGGAAGGTATTGGGGGCGGCTGACATTCTGAGTTCGCTTCAGTTCAAGGCGGGATTCGTGCCGATTATGCACCATCTTCATCACTTTGCAATGCGCTAAAAACGGCGTGAATGGCTCAGATACATAAATCTGAGCCTCACTCAAAAATATCTATTGACGTTAACGTAAATGTGGCGTGAAATGTGTCCCCGAAGGGCAGCCACGACCTGTGCGATCGCGCCCGTGCCGATAAAGGAGACAACAGATGAGCAACGTACCCGGTTTGCAGTTCCCGCTTGGCGAAGAAGTCGAAATGCTGCGTGACAGCATCGCGAATTTTGCGGCGAAGGAAATCGCCCCGCGCGCGGGCGAGATCGACCGCACCGATCAGTTCCCCATGGACCTGTGGCGCAAGTTCGGCGACCTGGGCGTGCTCGGCATGACGGTCTCGGAGGAATACGGCGGCGCGGGCATGGGCTACACCGCGCACATGGTGGCGATGGAGGAAATCTCGCGCGCCTCGGCGTCGGTCGGCCTCTCGTACGGCGCGCATTCGAACCTCTGCGTGAACCAGATCCACCGCAACGGCACCGACGCGCAAAAGCGCAAGTACCTGCCGAAGCTCGTGTCTGGCGAACATGTGGGCGCGCTCGCGATGAGCGAACCGAACGCGGGCTCGGACGTCGTCAGCATGAAGCTGCGCGCCGACAAGAAGGGCGACCACTACGTGCTCAACGGCACGAAAATGTGGATCACCAACGGCCCGGATTGCGACACGCTGGTGGTCTACGCCAAGACCGATCTCGAAGCCGGTGCGAAGGGCATCACGGCCTTCATCGTCGAAAAAGGCATGAAGGGTTTCTCCGTGGCGCAGAAGCTCGACAAGCTCGGCATGCGCGGCTCGCATACCGGCGAACTCGTGTTTCAGGACGTGGAAGTGCCCGAGGAAAACATCCTCGGCCAGCTCAACGGCGGCGTGAAGGTGCTGATGAGCGGCCTCGACTATGAACGCGCCGTGCTCGCGGGCGGCCCCACCGGCATCATGGCTGCGGTGATGGACGCGGTCGTGCCGTATATCCACGAACGCAAGCAGTTCGGTCAGGCCATCGGCGAATTCCAGCTCATCCAGGGCAAGGTCGCCGATCTCTACACCACCTACCAGGCGTGCCGCGCGTATCTGTACGCAGTGGGTCGCCAGCTCGATACGCTCGGCCGTGACCATGTGCGCCAGGTGCGCAAGGACTGCGCGGGCGTGATTCTCTACACCGCAGAAAAAGCCACGTGGATGGCGGGCGAAGCGATCCAGATCCTCGGCGGCAACGGCTATATCAACGAGTATCCCGTGGGACGTCTCTGGCGTGACGCGAAGCTCTACGAAATCGGCGCGGGCACGAGTGAGATTCGCCGCATGCTGATCGGCCGCGAACTGTTCGCGGAAACCGCGTAATCGTAACGTTGCGAGGACAACGAGATGCCGATCATCGAATCGAAGCTCAACCCGCGCTCGGACGACTTCAAGGCCAACGCCGCGGCGCTGGAAGCGCTGGTTGCGGACCTGCGCGAGAAAATCCAGAAATTGTCGCTGGGCGGCGGCGAGGCGGCGCGCGACAAGCACGTCTCGCGCGGCAAACTGCTGCCGCGCGATCGCATCGCGCAACTGCTCGATCCGGGCACGCCGTTTCTGGAGCTTTCGCAGCTTGCCGCCTACGGCATGTATAACGACGACGCGCCCGGCGCGGGCGTCATCACCGGCATTGGGCGTATCGCGGGTCAGGAGTGCGTGATCGTCTGCAATGACGCCACGGTGAAGGGCGGCACGTACTATCCCGTCACGGTGAAGAAGCACGTGCGCGCACAGGAAATCGCGCAGGAGAATCACCTGCCCTGCGTGTACCTCGTCGATTCGGGCGGCGCAAACCTGCCGAATCAGGACGATGTGTTTCCCGATCGCGACCACTTTGGCCGCATCTTCTACAACCAGGCGAATCTCTCCGCGCAAGGCATTCCGCAGATCGCGGTGGTGATGGGCTCGTGCACGGCGGGCGGCGCGTACGTGCCCGCGATGAGCGACGAGTCGATCATCGTGAAGAACCAGGGCACGATTTTCCTCGGCGGCCCGCCGCTCGTGAAGGCGGCGACGGGCGAAGAGGTTAGCGCCGAAGACCTCGGCGGCGGCGACGTGCATACGCGTCTTTCCGGCGTAGCCGATCATCTCGCGCAGAACGATCCGCACGCCCTGGCTATTGCGCGTTCGATCGTCGGCAATCTCAATCGCACGAAGGTGCCGCCGGTTGCGCTGCGCGAGCCGTTGCCGCCGCGCTTCGACGCAAAGAGTCTCTACGGCGTGATTCCGGTCGATACGCGCAAGCCCTTCGACGTGCGCGAAGTGATCGCGCGCATCGTCGACGATTCGGCCTTCGACGAATTCAAGGCGCGCTACGGCACCACGCTCGTGACGGGCTTCGCGCACATCTGGGGCCACCCGGTCGGGATCGTCGCGAACAACGGCATTCTGTTTTCCGAGTCCGCGCTCAAGGGCGCGCATTTCATCGAACTCTGCGCGCAGCGCAAGATCCCGCTCGTGTTCCTGCAAAACATCACGGGCTTCATGGTGGGCCGCAAGTACGAGAACGAAGGCATCGCACGCAACGGCGCGAAGATGGTGACGGCGGTGGCCACGGCGAAGGTGCCCAAGTTCACGGTCATCATCGGCGGCTCGTTCGGCGCGGGCAACTACGGCATGTGCGGGCGCGCGTATTCGCCGCGCTTCCTGTGGATGTGGCCCAACGCGCGCATTTCGGTGATGGGCGGCGAGCAGGCCGCATCGGTGCTCGCCACGGTGCGCCGCGATGGCATCGAAGGCAAGGGCGGCACCTGGAGCGCCGAGGAAGAAGAAGCGTTCAAGCAGCCGATTCGCGACCAGTACGAAGTTCAAGGGCATCCGTATTACGCCAGCGCGCGCCTTTGGGACGATGGTGTGATCGACCCGGCGCAAACGCGCGACGTGCTCGGCCTCGGGCTTTCGGCGACGATGAATGCGCCGATCGAAGACACGCGCTTTGGCGTGTTCCGCATGTAAGGCCGCGAGCGAGGAGGAGACACCACGATGAATTACGAAACGCTCAACGTCGAATTCGCGGGTCATGTCGCGACGGTCACGCTCAATCGCCCCGACGTGCGCAACGCTTTCAACGAAGCGATGATTGCCGATCTCACCGCCGCCTTCAGCGCGCTCGGCGCGCGTGACGATGTGCGTGCGATCGTGCTGGCCGGCAACGGTAAGGCCTTCTGCGCAGGCGCGGATCTGAACTGGATGCGCAAGATGGCCGGGTATTCCGATGAAGAAAACCGCGCCGATGCGCTGCGCCTCGCGCACATGCTATCGACGATCTATCGCTGCCCGAAGCCCGTGATCGCGCGTGTGCATGGCGATGCCTACGCGGGCGGCATGGGGTTGGTGTGCGCGGCCGACATCGTCGTGGCGGCGGATAGCGTGCACTTCTGCCTGTCCGAAGCGCGGCTTGGCCTCATGCCCGCCACCATCGCGCCTTATGTGATTCGCGCGCTGGGCGAGCAGGCTTCGCGGCGCTACTTCGTCACGGCGGAAGCCTTCGATTGCGCGACGGCGCTGCGTCTTGGCCTCGTGAGCGAAGCGGTGAGCGCGAGCGATCTCGACGCCACGGTCCAGCGCATCGCCGACACGCTTTGCGCCAACAGTCCGAACGCCGTGCGCGAGTGCAAACAACTCGTGCAGGACATCGCGAGCACGACACTCGACGACGCGCTGATCGACAACACTGCGGAACGCATCGCCCGCATCCGCGCGAGCGACGAAGGGCGCGACGGCGTGTCCTCGTTCCTCGAGAAGCGCACGCCGCGCTGGCGCGCCTGACAGGCAAAATCGAACGATAGCGAGACCCTTCATGTTCAACAAGATTCTGATCGCCAACCGGGGCGAGATTGCCTGCCGCGTCGCGGCCACCTGCCGACGTTTGGGCATCAAGAGCGTGGCCGTCTATTCGGATGCCGACGCCAACGCCAAGCACGTTGCCGCTTGCGACGAAGCCGTGCATATCGGCGAAGCGAGCGCCGCGCAGAGCTATCTGCGCATCGAGCGCATCATCGCCGCCGCGAAAGCGACGGGCGCTCAGGCAATCCATCCCGGCTACGGATTTCTTTCGGAAAACGAAGATTTCGGCCGTGCCTGCGAAGCGGCTGGCATCGTTTTCATTGGGCCGCCGGTCGAGGCGATTGCCGCGATGGGTTCGAAGGCCGCCGCCAAGGCGCTGATGCACGCGGCAGCAGTGCCGCTCGTGCCCGGCTATCACGGCGACGACCAGGACGCCGCGTTGCTGCAACGCGAAGCCGATGCAATGGGCTACCCGGTGTTGCTCAAGGCGAGCGCGGGCGGCGGCGGTAAAGGCATGCGCGTAGTCGAGCGCAGCGAGGACTTCGCGGCCGCGCTGGCGTCCTGCAAGCGCGAAGCCGCGAGCAGTTTCGGCAACGACCGCGTGCTGATCGAGAAATACCTCACGCGTCCGCGTCACGTGGAAGTGCAGGTGTTCGCGGACAAACTGGGCGGCGCGGTCTATCTGTTCGACCGCGACTGCTCGGTGCAGCGCCGTCACCAGAAAGTGCTGGAAGAAGCGCCCGCACCGGGCCTGAGCGACGACGTGCGGCGCGCGATGGGCGAAGCGGCCGTGGCCGCCGCGCGCGCGGTGCAATACGTGGGCGCGGGCACCGTCGAATTCATCATGACGGGCGCGGACTTCTACTTCATGGAGATGAACACGCGCTTGCAAGTCGAGCATCCGGTGACGGAAATGGTCACGGGCCTCGATCTGGTCGAATGGCAGTTGCGCGTGGCGGCCGGCGAACCGTTGCCGCTCGAGCAGTCGCAACTCACGGTGACGGGCCACGCGCTCGAAGCGCGGATCTATGCGGAAAATCCGGCGCGCGGCTTCCTGCCCTCGACCGGCACGCTCAAGCATCTGCGCATGCCGGAAGGCGTGGAATTCCGCCTGGGCGACGCCGGCCAGCGCGCGAGCGTGCGGATCGACAGCGGCGTGCGCGAAGGCGACACCATCACGCCGTTCTACGATCCGATGATCGCCAAGCTCATCGTGCACGGCGCGACGCGTGCCGATGCGCTGGCGCGCATGCGGCGCGCGCTGGAGGAATGCGAGATCGTCGGGCCGCATACGAACGTTGAATTCCTGCATCGGCTGGTAGTGAGCGAGCCGTTTGCGAACGCCGATCTCGACACGGGCCTCATCGAGCGTCATCACGACGCGCTGTTCGCGCCGCAGAACAAGCCGGTGCGCGAAGCGCTGGCGCTCGCGTGTGCAGCGCTGATTGCGCGTGAAGGCGGCGCGTCGCAAGGTGGCTCGCCGTGGCAGGCGCTATCGCACTGGCGCCTGAATAGCGGGCTCAAGCAGACGTTCTCGTGGCGAGATGTCGACGGCGAGACGCAGCGGGATGTGGCGTTCTCGCACGACGGCGGTACGCAGACGCTCAACAGCGGCGGGAGCGACGAGGCCTACGCATGGTGGCGTACCGCCGATACCGCCGAATACGGCGCGACGATCGGCGATACGCGCGTGACGGGCCGCGTGTTTATCGACGGCGATGTGTTCCATGTGTTCTGCCTCGGCACGGCGATGTCGTTCGAATGGCAGAACCTGCTGGCGCACGCAGCGGATGCCGAGCATGGCGAAGGCCGTCTCACAGCGCCGATGCCAGGCAAGGTGATTGCCGTGCTCGTGGAAGCCGGCGCCGTGGTGGAAAAAGGTACGCCGCTCATCGTCATGGAGGCGATGAAGATGGAGCACACGATCGGTGCGCCGGCGGCAGGCAAGGTCACCGAAGTGCTCTATGGAGTCGGCGATCAGGTGGCCGATGGGGCGCAGTTGCTGATGCTGGAAGCGGGGTAAAGATGTGAGCGCAGAGCCTGTTCGCCGAGGCGGACAGGCTCTGCTTGTTACGCGTTCTCCATACTGCGTTCAGGCGTGCGCCTTCACCGGCGGCGCAAACTGCAACGCCACCGCAATCCGGTTCCACGCATTGATATTGGCGATGGCCGTGGTCAGAAACGCCATCTGTTCGCCGGGAAACTGCTCGGCGACTTTCCGGTAGAGCGCCTCGCTCACCCCTTCATGCAGTTTCGCCGTGAGCGCTTCCGTATAGGCGAGCGCCGCCTGCTCGCGTTCGCTATAGAACGAGCGCGCTTCGTGCCACGCCGACACCAGATCGAGTTTTTCGCGCGCAATGGGCAGATCGCGTGCGATGTTCAGGTGGTACTGGATGCAGAACGCGCAGCCATTGATCTGCGACGCGCGGATCTTCAGCAACTCGGTCAGCGACTTTTCGAGCCCGGAAGCATCGACGGCCTTGCTCATCGTCACGAGGCCCGCGACCACTTGCGATGCATCGTGCGAAAACGTTTCGTAGGTAATGCGTTGCGACATGACTGGACCTCGCGGCAGTTGGAAGTTAGTATCAGAGCACGAACATCATATTCGAACACTGACATCATGCGCAATACGACGAAGCGTATACCCAAAATCGAGCCAGAAAGCGCGCGAGAAGGTCCATCGGCGGTCCCCGCACCTGGCGAAGGCAAGCGCGGCGAGAGCGGCTATATCGGCTATCTGCTGCGCCAGGCAGGCGCGGCTCAGCGTCTGCGCATGGAGCGCGCGCTCGACGATCTGGGCGTCACGCCGCCGCAATTCGTGGTGTTGACGATGCTCGTGGCTTACCCGGGCGTATCGGGCGCGGACCTCGCGCGACTCGCGGCGCTCACGCCGCAAACGGTGAGCGTGATCGTGGCGAACCTCACGCGCAACGCCTTGATCGAGCGCCGGCCGCATCCCGTGCACGGGCGCATTCAGCAGATCGAGGTGACGCAAGCGGGGCAGAGCCTGCTCAAGCAGTGCCGCGCGCGCGTTAGAAAGCTGGAAGCGCAGATGCTCGAAGGCTTCGACGCCGATGAAGAACAGGTGATTCGCCGTTGGCTCGTGGCGCTCGCCCGCGAGGACGGCGCCTGAACTAAGCGAGCGCGTTACGGCGCTTTGGCCAGCGCACAGGAGTGATCGAGCAGGCCCTCGGCGGTGCCCGTGCCGCCGTCCACATCCTGGCCGCTATTGACGACGAGCCAGCCGTCGCGCGCGGTATCGGGCCCCGCGCCGGTCACGAGGATCGTCTGTGCGGCCATGCTCTGCTGCGCCTCGAGGTCACGCGAGACCACGCGGAACGGATTGCTGCGCTCGGTCAGGTGCGTCACACGCGTGACGCGGTACTGCTTGCCGTCGAGCGTGGCCCAGCGCCACGAACCGGGTGCGTCATGCCGATAAGGCGCGAGCGCGTCGATGATATCGTTGCGCATGCAATCGACGTGTATATGGAGCTGGTTCTGCGAGCGCTGCGTCGATGAGTTGATTTCGAGGCCCAGTTGCGTCGGCGCGAGCGTGGTTTTGAGCTTCTCGTCCACATGGCGACCAGCGGCCCACGCGCCGGCCCAGTATTCGGGCGAACCGGCGTAGAGGATGTCGGGGCTTTCGATGCCGGAGACGCGGTCGGTGGGGATCAGCAGATATTGCGCGCGGCCGCTGATGTCCTTGAGCACCGCGTAGCGCTTCTGGAAATCGACCGTGGTGCACGGCCCCGGATCGCCCTTGTCGCGCGCATTCGGCACGCACTGTCCGCCCACTACCTTCCAGAGTCCGTTCGCATCGAACGTGGAGAGCCGTACACAACCACTGACGGCCATCGCCGCGATAAGCGAAGCGCCCAGCGTGGCGGCAAGCGACGCAGCACGACGGCGGGACGGAACAATAGCGGGAGAGGTATGAGGCATCGGCGCAGAACGGGCGAGTGGGGTGAGAACCGCGCGCAATAGCGCGCGGGTTTGCCTGGCTGCTGGGGAGTGTAGCCGAAACTGTGTGACGCGCGCGGGAGCGCGCGTCAGATCAGTCCATCAAAACGCGTGGTTGATGCCCACGCGCGCGACCACCTGGTTCGAGCCCGAAGCCAGTCCCGCCGCGCCCGGGATATAGGCGAAATCGAGCGCGCTGCCCGTGTTGCCGCCCGAGACCTTTTGATAGATCGTCTGCGCGTAGAGCGAAGTGCGGACCGACAGCGCGTACTGCGCCATCAGCCCGATCTGGTTCCAGTGCAGCGATGCCTGGCCGCCGTTCTGCGCGAGCGTGGCGCGCGTGTACGTGTACATGCCGCCGAGCATCAGCGCGGGCGTCAGGTTGTAGCGCGCATTCACTTCGATATTGTCGAAGCGCAGGCCCGCGTCGGGCGCGAGACCCAGATCGCCGGTATAGATCGACTCGCGCGCCTGTTCGACGTTCGCATGCGTGTACACGGCGGCCACGGTCGCATGGCCGATGCCGTAGCTCGCGCCCACGCCCCACGTTTTCTGGTTCGCGGCGGAAAAGCCGATATCGTCGGCGGCGATGGCACCCGTTGCGTTGCTGCCCGGCGCGCCCAGATCGGCGTAGACGGCGGAGACCGTCAGCGTCTGCCAGGTGTAGTTCAGGCCCGCGCTGAAAATGCGGTTCTGCGCGAAGTTGCCGGCCTGGTTGCTGAAGCCGTAGAGCGCCGTGGCCGTGAGACCGCCGTAAGCCGCGCTCGTGTATTTGACCGCGTTGTTCGCGTGGTAGGTGGCGTCGGTGTTGTCGTTGTCGAGCGGATGCGAGAACAGGAAGCCTGCCCAGCTGCCGTTGGCAGTAAGCAGTCCGACGGTATCGGCGACCGAATCGAACTGGCGGCCAAAGGTGAGCGTGCCGTATTGATCCGATTGCAGGCCCACATAGGCCTGGTAACCAAACAGACGGCCGTTGTAGCCGCTCTGGCCCGTGGGCAGATTGAAGCCGCTATCGAGATCGAAGACGGCGTGCAGCCCGCCGCCCAGGTCTTCGTTGCCCTTTAGGCCCCAGCGGCTCACCGCCAGATCGCCGCTGGCCATCTGCCAGGCGGCGTGGCCGCCCGAGTTCGAGGTGTAGTTGATGCCGTCGTCGAGCACGCCGTAGAGCGTGACGCTGCTTTGCGCCGCTGCGTATGTGCATACGCACAGAAGTGCGGCGGCAGTCAGAACGTGTTTGCTTTGCATGATGTTTTTTGTAATGAGTCGAGCGCGCGCGCTCAAGAACGGCAGAGCACGCCGTTGCCGTAAACCGTCCAGGCGAACACGCAGCCGTGGACGCACGCGCGCAGCGCGGCATGGAGTCGTCGCATGGCGTTTCCTGTCGAAGTAGGGGGCGCGGCTCACGTGGGAGCCGCGCCGCAAAAGGGCTACATACGCCGCGTATGTGTTACGCGGTTACGCAGTGACGCGATCACGGGCGTGCGGAAGCCGCGCGTTGTCCTTCGTCCTGATCGAGCGCCGCGTGGGCACGCGGGTTCTTCAGGTGCAGCAAATGGGCATCGCCTGCTGCGGCCGTGCCGCGTTCATAAGGACGGCCGACGATCATGTAAATCAGGCCAGCGCCAATCACGAGCGCGGTCGTGAAGATCATGCCGTAGTTGAGATACCAGGGATCGTCGGGCGAGCGCGGCCACATCATGTTGACGATGGCGGAGACGCCATACGCGAATGCGGCGAGGTTCACCGGCCATGCCCACGCGCCGAGGCGGAACTTGCCCGCGGGCTTCCAGCCGCGTGCGCGAGCGACCAGAGCCGCAAGCACGATCGACTGGAAGGCGATATAGATGCCCGCCGAGCCGAACACGATGATGGTCTTGACCGCATCGTCGAGGAAGATGCCGAGCAACGCGACGAGCGCGGGCACGACGCCTGCCACGAACAGCGCGCGGGTCGGAACGTGGGTTTTCGGCGACAGCACGGCGAGATGGCGCGAGGCGAAGATCATCTGGTCGCGGCTATACGCGAAGATCAGACGGCTGGTCGCGGCTTGCAGGCTCAGCAGGCACGAGAAGAACGACACCAGCACCACGGCGATCACGGCGCGGAAACCGCCTTCGCCGAGCGCATGGCGCAGCGTGGTCGCGACGGGGTCGGCATCCTTGCCGCTGATCGCCGCTTGCGGATCGGGCAGGGCGAGCACGAGCGCGAGACACACGAGCATCGCGGCCGCGCCGCCGATATAGATCGTCATGCGCATGGCCTTCGGAATCGCGCGGCCCGGATCGGGCGTTTCTTCCGCAACGTCGCCGCAGGCTTCGAAGCCGTAGTACGCGAACATGGCCGCCACGCTCGATGCAAGGAACGCGGGCAGATAGCTCGTGCCATTGCCCAGATGCATTGTGTCGAACAGGAAGCTCAGGTTGTGCAGGCGTGCGAAGAACAGCAAATACGCCCCCACCGCCACGGCGCCGATCAGTTCGCAGATGAAGCCGAACATCGCCACGCGTGCGAGCAGTCGCGTGCCGCTCAGATTGAGGATCGTTGTGACCGCAATCATCGCCACGGCGACGAGAATTTCGAGCGTGTGGTTCGGCGGCAGGCCGAGCAACTGCACGAGATAGGGCGCGCCGCCCACGGCCACGGCCGCGACGGTCGAGAACAGCGCCCACAGATAGACCCATCCGGCCATCCACGCCCAGCGTTTGCCGACGAGGCGGCGCGCCCACGGATAGAGACCGCCCGCGATCGGGAACTGCGAGACGATTTCGCCGAACACGAGCGCCACCAGCAACTGGCCGAGGCCAACCAGCAGGTACGTCCAGAACATCGGCGGGCCGCCGGCCGAGAACGCGAACTGGAACACCGTATAGACGCCGACCACCGGCGAAAGATAGGTGAAGCCGAGCGAGAAGTTTTCCCAGATGCTCATCGACCGGTCGAAATTCGACGTATAGCCGAGCGCCTTTAATTGCGCGAGATCGTCATCCTCGTTTGGAGAGGGATGGTTCATTGTCTGTCCTCATGTCATGTCGTCGCGCGCTGCTCGTGTCGGCCGTGCGCGGTTTTATCGCTCGATGCGCCGGAGCGCTCCGGATCGCGAGGACCTTTAATGCAGGTTTCATACCAACCTGCGTATGTCGCGCATAAAAAGGCGCGAAGCCTTATGCGGCGTGGCGCCGCAGGTATGGGCCCGGATTGGGGTGATGCAGGCTGGCAGCGTTCGAAGGCTGGGTGATGAGTTTATGCAGCGGAGTTTTCGCAGCGGTAGCGCGCCATTCGTCTGCTCAATTCGAGCCCCTGAAACAGGGGCTCGAATTCACGCGGCGTTCGCCAGCTTGCTCTTGCGCACGATGGTGGCGATATCGGTTTGCAGCATCTCGGCGGCTTTGCGCTTGCTGCCGTAACGCGTAATGGCCTCGGCAATCAGGCCGCTTTCGAATTCGCGCACAAGGCTCTTGAGGCTCGCGCCATCCAGATTCGCGACGTTCGCTGGTGGCGCCGATATCGTCGCGCCGCTGTTGGCCGATGTATCGCTGGGCGTCGCGCGCGCCAGACCCACCTGACGCGGCAGATGCTTGATCTGCGCGACTTCATCGCAGACCACGGCCAGATACTCGACCAGATTTTGAAGCTCGCGCACGTTGCCGGGGAAGCCATACGCGTCCAGCACCGGC
Source organism: Paraburkholderia sp. J67 (assembly GCF_905220265.1). Taxonomy (NCBI): domain Bacteria; kingdom Pseudomonadati; phylum Pseudomonadota; class Betaproteobacteria; order Burkholderiales; family Burkholderiaceae; genus Paraburkholderia; species Paraburkholderia sp. J67. The sequence goes on along the minus strand of NZ_CAJMZK010000016.1, from coordinate 89,961 downwards.
CGGCATTCGGCGGCGAGCGCGAACGGCTTGCCGCGTCGCTCGCCCGCGGCCGCCACGAAGTAATCGAGCAGCGGGCCGATCAGCATCTTCTGCTCGCGCAACGGTGGCAGCGACAGCGAAATGACGCTCAACCGGTAGTAGAGATCGCTGCGGAATTTCCCTTCGGCCACCAACTGTTCGAGATCGCGATTGGTCGCCGCGATCACGCGGATATCCACGGTTTTCGGCTGCGTGGAGCCCAGTCTGTGCACGCGGCCCGATTCGAGCACGACGAGCAGCTTCGCCTGCAAGGCAAGCGGCATTTCGCCGATTTCGTCGAGAAAGAGCGTGCCGCCATCGGCGGCTTCGATCAGCCCCGCTTTGCCCTTGCTGAGCGCGCCCGTGAACGAACCGCGGTCGTAGCCGAACATTTCCGATTCGAACAGCGACTCGGGGATGCCCGCACAACTCACATGAATGAAATGCCCATGCCGCCGCGTGGAATTCGTATGCAGCTGGCGCGCGAGTTCGGTCTTGCCGACTCCCGATTCTCCGAGCAGCAGCACGCGGCTATTCATGTCGATCGCGCGCAGACCGATGCGATACGCCTCGTCCCACAGTGCCGACGCGGCGAATAGCGGGCGCTCGCCGGCCTCGCGCAGCGGCGCACCCGGCGTGCTCGAAGGCGAACTGAGCTTGCGCTGGAAGAACAGATAGCCGCACGGCAAGCCCTGGCTGTCGCGCAGCGGCCGCGCCGAGATCGACACCATGCGCTCGCCCGCGCGCACTTGCGTGTCGGACAGGCGCTGCGCGCCGCGCCACGCGCTGCGCAAGGCCTCGCAGCGCAGGCACGATTCCTCGATGAAGTCCTCGAAGGTGCGGCCGATCCATTCGGTCTTGCGCAATTCGTTGAGGCTTTCCGCCGAGGTATTCATATAGCTGACGAGGCCGCCTGCGTCCACGGCGATCACGCCTTCGGGAATCAGGTCGCAGATCGCCTCCCAGCGTGGATCGCCGAGAAAACTGGGGATGTCGGCCGCATTGAAGGGGCGGCGCGCATCGAGCGGGGTCTGGACGAATCTCACGAACGGCCTCGATGATAAAGCGCCTGACGGCGACGCGCATGTGTGCTCGCGACCGGCACGACGCTGATGACGAACAGTTCGCTCAATTCATCGTCAACGGGCGCGATGCGCAGATTGCAGCCGATCACGAGCCCCGATTGCAGATGGATTTCCGCATCGCCCTCGTGCGGCTCGCCGTTGAACCAGCGGCGCTTGAGGGTTTCGTCGGTGAGCACGACGCGCGTGTCCAGCGCGGTATCGAGCAGTTCCACCGCGCCCGCGCCCAGCAGTGCCTCGGCGGCGGGATTGACACCGGTGATGCGCGCCTCGCGGTCGACCACCACCACCGCCACCGGCAGCGCGGCCAGCACGCGATGCACGAGTTCGCCCTGACGCACGATCTGTTCGTGTTCGCGGCGCAGTTCGGTCACGTCGCGCAACGTGCCCCACATACGGTGCAGGCGGCCCGATTCGATATGGCCGCGCACGTTGTTCTCCACATAGGTGGCCGTGCCGTCGTGCTTCAGGTCGACGGTGAGGCTGCGCTCCACATTGAAGTCGCTGCGCGCGAGCTGGCGCACGAAGGACTCGTTCTGCGCGTTGCGCGGAAAGTGCGCGGCCACGGGCTTGTCGCGCATGTCCTCGCCTTCGGGCAGTTCATAAAGCTGGTGCAGCGCCGCGTTGCAGAAGATCCAGTGGCATTCGTTGACGAACACCTGGCGCACGATGTCGTCCTCGGTGCCGCGCAGATCGACGGGCTCGTCGAACTCGATGCCCCACATCGGCTCGCTGGAGGTTTCGATGAAACCGCGCAGCACTTCCGTATGGTCGATCAGCGCGCCCATCAGCAATTCGGGGCGCGTGGTCTCGCAGACGAACAGGCGCGCGCGCAGATGCTGGCGCGAGCTGAAGCCCACCAGTTGCATTTCGATCGGCACGGTGCGTCCGTCGCGATCCAGTGCGACGAGCCGCACGGGCGGCTCGTAGTCGTTGCTGTTGGCGCTGCGCACGGCATCGAGCCGGGAACGGATGCGCGCGCAACTAGTAGGGTCGAAGGGAATTTCTAGCGGGCAGCCGCGCCAGAGGCGGCCGTAGCCCACCAGTCGCGCGGCGAGTTCGCTGTATTCGGCGACGGTGCCGTCCGGTGCGATCTCGAACGCGACGAAGGGAAGCTCTCTCAACATGAATCCGTGCTGCAGAAAAATAAGAATGCTGCATATTTGCAGCGCCAAAAAACCTCGGCAATCAGGGTTAACTACCGATGACAACCGTAAATAAAGGGTTTCATGGCGCTGGCACGGATCTGGCTTAATGGATTGCAGCATCGTTGCAGACACAACCGCCAACGCCAGCGCGGTGGCCGATGCAGTAACCGGAGGAGGCACGAACAATGTTGATCACAGGGATCAAGAGCCGCCCGGTCTACGAGACGCTCACGCCGTTCGAACGCGGCACGGTGCACCTCGTGGTCGGGCAGGGCGGAGGCGGCGCGGCCATGCTGCGCCTGGTGCGCGAGCTGAAAGAAGGCGGCACGCCCGCCTCGCGCATTCGCGTGATGTATTCCACGCAGTCGTTCTCGGGCGCGAATCATCTCGCGGAGCTGGAGCGCGAATGTCCCGATGAAACCGGCGTGTTCGTGAGCAACGCGGCGCTGGTCGACGGTCTGCGCGGCACGCTCGACGCAGCGCATATGGGCTTGCGACTCTATCTCTCGGGCTCGGAAAGTTTCATCGGCAACGCCATGCAGGTGGCCTCCGAATTCAACCTCAATCGCGATGAAGTGAAGCGCGAACACAACGGCACCTTCGTGCGCCGCGTGTGGTGCGTGCACTGCGATGCGCGCAACGAGGACGTCACGCGCCGCGTGTTCCGTTGCGGCGGTTGCGGGCTCGACCTGATCGTGCGCGATCACTATTCCACGCGTATGGCTGCGTTCATGGGCGTCAAGTTCGACGCGGAGCAGACCGGCGCCGCACAACCCGACGAGGAACTGGATACATGAGTACGCAGGCAGGCAGCATTGGAGTCGTGATTCGCGCGGTGGAAGACGTCACGCCGCTGATCCGCGTGTTTTCGCTCGAAGCCGAGGACGGCGCGCCGTTGCCCGGTTTCTCGGGCGGTAGCCACGTGCTCACGCTCATTCCCAATGGCGACATCGTGTATCGCAACGCCTATTCGCTGATGAGTTCGCCGTTCGACACGCGCCGCTATGAAATCGGCGTGCGCCGCCAGGACAACGGGCGCGGCGGCTCGCGCCGCATGCACGAGCTGAAGGTGGGCGACACGCTGCGTATCACGCCGCCCATCAACAACTTCGCGCTCAATGCGCTCGCGCGCAAGCACATCCTGTTCGCGGGCGGCGTGGGCATTACGCCGTTCATCTCGCAGCTTCAGGATCTTCAGCAGAGCAAGGTGCCGTTCGAGCTGCACTACGGCGTGCGCGACGAAGCGCATGCCCGCATGGCGCGCTTCCTGCCGGATCTGTCGAATGGCCTCGTGCGCGTCTATCACGACGTTGCGCACGAAACGATCGACTTCGGCGCGGTGCTGGCCGCGCAGCCGCTCGGCTCGCACGTTTATGTGTGCGGCCCGCAGGCGATGATCGACGCGGTGCTGGCCGCCGCGCGCGACGCGGGCTGGGCCGACAGCCACGTGCACTACGAGAAGTTCGTCGAGCAGACCGGCGGCGTGCAGTTCGACGCTTATCTGAAGCGCAGCGACGTGAACATCACGGTCGCGCCCGAAATGAGCCTGCTCGAAGCGATCGAGGCCGCAGGCGTCGATATTCCGTATCTGTGCCGGGGCGGCGCGTGCGGCCATTGCGAAACGAACGTGCTCGAACTCGACGGCGAGATCGAACACCGCGACGACTGGCTTTCGCCCGAGCAGCGCGCCTGCAACGACCGCATCATGCCGTGCGTGTCGCGCGCGAGCTGCAAAAAACTCGTTCTCGATCTCTAGGAAACAGCCATGACTACCGTATTCAAGCAGGAAGGCAGCTTCCGCCCGCCTTACGCATTCCGCAACAGCGAAGAGAGCATCCGCCGCTTCCCGTTTCCGTACTTCGAAGACGAGTACGCCTATTCGATGAACCTCGAACCGCACGTGCCGACCGGCGACGGCGTGCTGCGCGCGGCCTTCGACATCGACGAGCACTACCTCACCGAAATGCGCGAGCGCGCCCTCGCGCTCGAAAAGAATCCGGGCATGCACTACGCGTCGCTGCCACATACGATGCAGGCGCAGTGGGATTTGCTCGAACTGATCTTCGAATCGTATGCACGCGACTATCCCGAGCACTTCACGCTGATTCGCGAAGGTTCGCGCTGGACCTGGGAAAACCGCCTGATGGGTATTAAGGATACCTTCACGTTCGGCGATCCGGCCACGCTGCCTTACGAGCCGATGGAATACGCGACGCGCCAGGCGCAGGGCGAATGGATCGTCGTCGATGACCGCGACGATTCGCTCTACAAGTCGGCCGGCATGGCGACCGAGCGCGCCGACTATTCGCTGCGCTTCAACCTGGGCATGAGCTGGTCGGAATGGCACGGTCCGGTGCCGCTGATTCAGGAAACCGGCGTGCTCGACCGCGCGCTCAAGTTCCTCAAGCGCCTTCGCACGGGCCATCCGGTGCGCCGCCTGAACTGGACGCTCACGGTGAATCCGCGTCTGGAAACGTCGGCGGAAACGCTGCACGAATGGGCGCCCGACCGCTTGACGGTGACGCCCGAGAACGTTGGCAGCAAGGTGCATATGCGGCTCGAGTTGCAACCGCTGCACCGTCTGCCGCGCAGCAATGCGATCGTGTTCCCGGTGCGCACGTATTTCCTGAGCCTCGACGAACTCGTGACGGTGCCCAAGTGGGCGCGCCGCACGCACCGCGTGCTCAAGTCGCTCAATCAGAATCTGATCGACTACAAGGGTTTCTCGCTCTATCACCAGACGATGGTGGACTTTCTCGCGCAATACGACGACGGCGCGCCCACCTCGCCCGGTAACGGCGCGGACTAATCACGGCAGTACCCTTTGTAACGTAGCTTCCCGAAGCAGACAGGAACAAGGACATCATGACGATCAAACAGGAACTGCCGTCGCGTCTTCTGATCGACGGTCAACTGGTGGCGGGCGAAGGTCCCGCCGATGCGGTCTATAACGCGGCTACGGGTCTGCCGTTGTGCGAGATTGCCGAAGCCTCGCCCGCCCAGGTCGAGCAGGCTGTGGCCGCCGCGCACGCTGCGTTCCCCGCATGGGCGGCCACCACGCCGCGCGAGCGCGCCGAAGCGCTGATCGAACTAGCGAGCCGTATCGAGCGCAATGCCGAGCGCTTCGCGAACCTCGAATCGCTCAATTGCGGCAAGCCGTATCAGGCCGTGCTCAACGACGAGATCCCCGCGATTGCCGACGTGCTGCGCTATTTCGCAGGCGCCGCGCGCACGCAGCACGGTCTTGCGGCCGGCGAATATCTCGCGGGCCACACGAGCATGATCCGCCGCGATCCGCTGGGCGCGGTCGCGGGCATCGCGCCGTGGAACTATCCGCTGATGATGGCGGCGTGGAAGATCGGTCCCGCGCTGGCGTCGGGCAACACGGTCGTGCTCAAGAGTTCGGAACTCACGCCGCTCACGGCGCTGCTGCTGGCCGAAGCCGCGGTCGATCTGTTCCCGCGTGGCGTGCTCAATATCGTCACGGGCCGCGGCGAGAGCGTTGGCGCACCGCTTTCCTCGCATCGCCATATCCGTCTCGTCTCGATCACGGGCGACGTGGGCACCGGCCAGAAGATCATGCAGAGCGCGGCGCAGACCGTGAAGCGCACGCACCTGGAACTCGGCGGCAAGGCGCCCGTCATCGTGTTGGCGGATTCGGACATCGCTTCAGTGGTCGAAGGCATTCGCACGTTCGGCTTCTACAACGCGGGCCAGGACTGCACGGCGGCCTGCCGCATTTACGCCGATCAGAAGGTGTACGAACGACTCGTGGCCGATCTCGCTTCGGCCGTCAAGACCATCAAGCTTGGCGAGCAGCGCGATGAAGGCGTGGAGATGGGGCCGCTCATCTCGGCGCGTCAGCGCGATCGCGTGGCGGGTTTTGTCGATCGTGCGCGTGAGAGCGCGCATGTCGAAGTGGTCGCGGGCGGGCGCACGTGGGGCGAGCGTGGCTTCTTCTACGAGCCGACCGTGATCGCCGGTGCGCGTCAAGAGGACGAGATCGTGCAGCGCGAAGTGTTCGGCCCCGTGGTGTCGATCACGCCGGTGCGCGACGCCGCACAGGCGCTCGAATACGCCAACGACTCCGAATATGGTCTCGCCAGCTCGGTGTGGACGAAGGATGTGGGCACGGCGATGGAGTTCAGCTCGCGTCTGCAATACGGCTGCACGTGGGTCAATACGCACTTCATGCTCGTGAGCGAGATGCCGCACGGCGGCTTCAAGCGTTCGGGCTACGGCAAGGATATGTCGGCGTATGCGCTCGAAGACTATACGGTTGCGCGTCACGTGATGATTCGTCACTAAGCGCGTAGCGGTGTATTAAACGCAAACGGCCCGCCGGAGTGATCTGGAGGGCCGTTTTTCCATTGCTCAGCGCTTAGCGGCGAGGCGGATGGAACGTGACCGTTTTTTCAGCGGGGACATCGCTCGGCCCGCAGGTGCCGCATGTGCCACAGCCATCGCCGCAATCACCCGTAGCGCCTTTGGGTTGCAGCCAGCGCCCTACACGTTGCGCAAATGCACCGCGCTGCGGGCGCAGCAGCAGCGCCGCGATGGCCGCCTGCATGCGTGCAGTCGTTTTCGGTGCGAGCTTGCGCAGCGCGGTCCACAGGCTCGCCGCAACGAGCAACGCGATCACGGCATATTGCAGCAGAAGATTCGCGCTCACAGGAAGTGCCTCGCGATCTGGTACGTGATGAACGAAGCCGCATACGCGACCACGAACATATAGCCGAACGACACCGCCACGGCACGCCACGAACGCGTCTCGCGGCGGATCACGGCGAGGGTGGACATGCACTGAGGCGCGAAGGCGAACCACACCATCAGCGAAAGCGCGCTCGCTACCGAGAAGTTCTGCGCGAGCGTGTGGCCCAGCGCAGCCACGTCGCTATCGCCGCCCGCCACGGCGTAGACCGTCGCGAGCGCGGCCACGGCGGTTTCGCGCGCGGCGAAGGCCGGAATCAGCGCGAGACTCATCTGCCAGTTGAAACCGAGCGGCGCGAACGGCCATTGCAGCGCGCGGCCCAGATAGCCCGCGATCGTGTAGTCGATGGCCGGGCCGGTCGCGCCTTCTGGCGGCGAGGGGAACGTCGAGACGAACCACATGATGACGGTCAGCGCGAGGATGATGCCGGTCAGGCGCTTGAGGAAGATCGTGCAGCGCTCCCACAGGCCGATCGCCACGTCGCGCGCACGCGGCACGCGGTACGAGGGTAGTTCCATCAGTAATGCGTGCTCGGTGCGGTCGCGGCGCAGATGCTTCATGACCCAGCCCACCGCCATTGCGCCGACGATACCCGCAACGTAAAGCGCGAACAGCACGAGACCTTGCAGATTGAAGAGGCCGAACACCATGCGGTGCGGAATGAACGCGCTAATGAGCAGCGCGTACACAGGCAGGCGCGCGGAACAGGTCATCAGCGGCGCAACCAGAATGGTCGCGAGACGGTCGCGCGGATCTGCGATGCTGCGCGTGCCCATCACGCCTGGAATCGCGCAGGCGAAGCTGGAGAGCAACGGAATGAACGAGCGCCCCGTGAGGCCGACCGACACCATCATGCGGTCGAGGAGGAAGGCCGCGCGCGGCAGATAGCCCGACTCCTCCAGCACGAGGATGAAGAAGAACAGCACCAGAATTTCGGGCAGAAAACCCAGCACGGTGCCAAGGCCCGTGAGCAGGCCGTCGGTGAGCAGGCTGCGCAATGGGCCGTCGGGCAACCACGCGCCCGCGATGCCGCCGAGCCAGTCGAAGCCGTCGCCGATCGAATCGGTCAGCGGCTTGCCGAGCGAATACACGGCCTGGAATACGAGGAACATCACTACCGCGAGAATCAGCGGGCCGAGTACGGGATGCAGCGCGACGCTGTCGATGGCGTCGTCGCGTGCGTCGGTGGCGCGCGGCATCGTCACGGCATCGGCCAGGATCTGGCGCACGGTGACGTGCAGATCGGCGCTTGCGTCGATGGCTGTGCCGCTGGCTTCTTCCATGAGCGCGCCGTTTGCATCGACACGATCGATCAATTCGAGGAGCGACTGCGCGCCGTTGCGCTGCACGGCCACCGTTTCGACCACGGGCATGCCAAGCGCGCGTGCGAGTTTTGGCACATCGACGGTGATGCCGCGGCGCTTCGCGGCATCCATCATGTTGAGCGCGAGCACGACGGGGCGGCCCATGCGCCTGACTTCGAGCACGAAGCGCAGATGCAGACGCAGATTGGTTGCGTCCGCCACGCACACCACGAGATCGGGAATGGCCTCGCCGGGATAGCGGCCCATCAGCACGTCGTGCGTGACGCGTTCGTCGGGGCTGGCCGAATCGAAGCTATAGGCGCCGGGCAGATCGAGCAGCTGGATCTTGCGGCCGGCCGGTGTGGCGAAGCGGCCTTCCTTGCGCTCGACGGTCACGCCCGCATAGTTCGCGACCTTCTGGCGCGCGCCGGTGAGCAGGTTGAAAAGCGCGGTCTTGCCGCAGTTGGGATTGCCGACGAGGGCGATACGCAGTGGAGCCTGGCTCATGCCGCGCCTCCGGCCGTGTGAGCGACGGCGTCGAGGCTCACGCTCACTCGTTCGGCTTCGGCACGGCGCAGGGCGAAACGGGTGGAGCCGATCTGCACGAGCAGCGGGTCGGCGCTCCACGGCGCGCGGGCCACGACGCGCACCGGCTCGCCGCAGACGAAGCCGAGATCACGCAGGCGTTGTGCGATGGGGTCGTGCGTTGAGACGTCCTCGACGCGCTCGACATAGGCAGTAGCGCCCTTGGTCAGGTCGGTTAGCCGCATGGGGGATTCGTGCTTTTATGAAATGAGAACCGTTCTCATTGTAGCGACGATGCGTCATGTATGCGGCCGAAGCGGACATCAAAACGTTGATCTGCGGGTGCGGCGCGCGCAATTCAGGCGATTCGCGCGGGCGATGTGTGCGGTTTTGACGCAGTTGTGGCGCGCTTACTGTCGGCTTGCCAGCGCAAGGCGAAACGCAAGGCCGGCGAATACGGTGCCAAGCAGATAGCGTGGCAGCGACGACTGACGACGGCCCCCCGCGAGACGCCGCGTGAGGCGGCTCGCACAGAGAATGACCGTGCCGTTGACGGCCAGTCCGATGACATTGAGCACGGTCGCGAGCACCAGAATCTGCCCGGCGATCGCACCGTCCTGCGGACGCACGAATTGCGGAAATAGCGCGAGCACGAACAGCGCCATTTTCGGATTCAGGATATTAGTTAGTAATCCTTGGATAAATATCCGCGACGCCGGGGTTCGTTCAGGCGATGCGGTAGGGGAGGCTGCGGTCGAGTTGGGGCGAAAGCTTTTCCACGCGAGGTAGAGCAGATAAGCCGCGCCTGCGAAGCGGACGACGTCATACGCGAAGGGCACCGCGAGGAATAACTGCGACAGCCCGAACGCCGCCGCCGTGGCGTGGCAATAGGTGCCGGCCTGAATCCCGGCAAGCGAGGCGAAGCCGGCCACGCGTCCCTGGCTGACGCTGCGCGAGGCGATCAGCAACATGTCCGGGCCGGGCGTGAGTGTCAGAGCGAGGCATGCGCCCGAGAACAGGGCGAAGGTGCTGAGGCTGAGCATGGGATTGCGTTTCCGTGGTGAGCGTGCTCGCGACGATACACGGCGAACACGCTTTCGCCTACGCCGACGCGTTCAGCTATGAAATTCCGCGCGGCGCGAATCGAAGACCGAGCCGCTGTCCTGATGCGGATCGTGATGGTCCTGCGCATGGGTATCGTGGTGGCGTTCTTCGCGCCAGTGTTCGGCGTGGTCGCGTTGATGGCGATCGTCGCGATGCATCTGCGCGTGCTGGGAGTCGTGTTGGCCATTGCCGCCTTCACGGTGATCCCATTGCTGGCCATCGCGGGAGGGCTGCACGCCGGTCGTGAACTGAGCGTTCGCGCCATTGTCATGCAGGCCAAAGTTGTCTGCGTGCGCGGCCGCCGAAGCGAGTGTGAGCAGCGCTGCGCCACATAGAACGCGTGAAATTCGCATGAGTTTCCCTTTCTTTCCGGTTCGTCTGCGGCGGAATGCCGGGCAGACAATCGGCTAACGGGTGCGAATATCAGGCGTTGACCGGCCGGATGGCGGTCTGACGATCGTTGACGAACTTCCTTCGAGACGCTCTGCGGCGCCGACAGTGCTGTAGGAAGTCCATCTCCTGGCACTGTCGGCGAACCGTGAAAACGTGACCAGCTTGTCGCTTATTGTGCGATCGGCACCGTCACGTCGCTGCCGAACCAGTGCATCGAGATCTTCTTGAGCGTGCCATCCTGTTTCAACTGCGTGAGCGCGTCGTTGATCGCCTTCTCGAACTTCGGGTTGCCCTTGCGGAACGGAATGCCCATCTCCTGATTCGCGCCCTTGAGCACCGCGCCTGGACGCAGCGGCAACTGCGAATTCTTGATGATGTACGGCAGCATCAGACGATCGTCGATGGTCGCGTCGATACGCTTCGCGGCCAGATCGCGCAGTTTCTCGGGCGCGCCGGGATAGGTCTGCACGTTGATGCCGGGCACCGCGCGCGCCATCTGGTCATAGTTGGTGCCGAGCGTCACGCCGATCTTCTGCTCGCCCTTGAACTGGTCGAGCGAGGTGAATTGCCGTTTGTCGTCGGCGCGCTGGATCAGTTGCGCCGCCGAATACGTATAAGGCTGGCTGAAGTCGAGCGCCTGCTGACGCTGCGGCGTGATGGTCACCTGGTTGACGATCACGTCGAACTTGCTGGCCTGCAACGCCGCGATAATACCGCTCCATTCGGTCGGGATGAATTCGGGCTTGACGCCCAGCTTCGCGGCCACGGCTTTCGCGACGTCGACGTCGAATCCTTCGAGCTCGCCCGCGCTGTTGCGCGAGTCGAACGGCGGGTAGGTGCCTTCCAGACCGATCTTGAGCACGCCCGCCTGCTTCACGCTGTCCAGCAGGTCTTCGGCATGCGCGGCCACGGCGCTGAAGCCGAGGGTCGATACTGCCAGTGCACCTGCGAGCAAGAGCTTCGAAACCTTCATCACACGTCTCCTTGTTGCCTGAGTGTTGGGCCGCGTTGTGAATGCGCGGCGTGTCAGATTGGCGGTGCGGGCAGCGTGCCGAGAATCTGCTCGAAGGCCAGGCCGATTGCGAGCAGCCGTCGGTCGCTGCCGGTCGGGCCGTCGAGTTCGAGACCGACCGGCAGGCCAGTATCGGTCAGTCCGGCGGGCAGCGCGAGGCCTGGAATTCCCGCATTGCTCGCAGGATCGGTGTTGCGCAGATAGGCTTCCAGCTCGTCGATCGGCGCGCTGCCGTCGATCGAGACGCTCGACGAGCCATTCAGGTCGTCGATCTGCACGGCGGCGAGACGGGTGGTCGGGAACAGCAGCGCGTCGAGACCGCTGGCGGCGAAGGTCTGCGCGTAGAGTTGTTGCAGGCGCGGGCGCCATACCGTCATGGCGGTCTGGTAATCGCCGCCGCGCGTGTCGGCGAGGATGGCGTCGTAGGCGTCGCGCACGTCCGGGCTGGCGATGCGTGCGGCCACCTCGGCCACGGTGCGCGCCGGGGCCTGATTGGCGGTGAGCCAGGTCTGGAGATCGTCGATAGGTTCGTGCAGCGCGATGGCCATGCTCACGCGGTCGTTGAGCGTGAAGATGTCGCTCATCTCCACGGGCACGAGCGTCACGCCCGCTGCCGCGAGCTTCGCGAGCGCGGCGCGCGAAACGGCCTCGCTCGCGGCTTCGATGCCGGCCCAGAACGGCGCGGGCAGGCCCACGCGCAGATTCGTGACAGCGGCCTGCGAGAGCGGGCCGAGCCCGGTGATCACGCCGTCGAGCAGCGCGACATCGGCGACGGTGCGGCCCATCGGCCCGACCGTGTCGCGCGTGTGGCTGATCGGCACGACGGCCTGCGGGTCGTGGTAGCGGCGTTGCGTGCCGCCGTCGCCCACGCTCGGGCGCAGGCCGACAATCCCGCATAGCGCGGCGGGAATGCGGGTCGAACCGCCTGTATCCGTGCCGAGGCCGGCGGGCACCATGCGCGCGGCGATCGCCGCCGCCGTACCGCCCGAGGAGCCGCCTGGAATCCGTTCGGGGTCCCAGGGGTTGCGTACGGGGCCGGCATGCGGCGCGAGGTTGGTGCTGGTGATGCCGAAGGCCAGCTCGTGCATGTTCGCCTTGCCGAGCACGATCGCGCCCGCATCCACGAGACGCTGTACCGAGGGCGCGTGGCGCGCGGGCACGAAATCTTCGAGCGCGGGCGTGCCCGCCGAAGTTTGCAGGCCACGTGTATTGATGTTGTCCTTGACGACCACGGGCAGGCCCGCGAGCGGCAGATGCGCGCGCTCGCCGGCGCCAAGCGCGTCGATGCGTTGCGCGGCAGCCAGCGCGCCTTCCATGTCGAGCACGGTCAGCGCGTTGAGCCTGGCGAGCGCCTGCGCGCGCGCGATCAGGGTGGCGACATAATCGGCGGCCTTGAGGCGTCCGGCGCGAATCGCCTCGACGACTTGCGTCGAGGTCAGTTCCAGCTGCTGGTCGACAGTCCAGGTCATGCAGTCTCCTCGTCGTCGTACGGCCGTGGCGTGCCGCGTGTGAGCCGCTATGGCTTCATGAAGCGTAGCGCGAAGCGCGCGAGTGCGGGGACGACAGTCGGGCGCAGCAGGCGAGGATCGTAGCCGCTCATGCGCTCGCGATCTTCCTTCAGGCACAGCTCGATCATCTCACGCGGTTTGAGCGAATCGCCCAGCACCTCGCGGTTGGCGGGCAGAAAGTTCGAGTCGTGAGCGACGCCGTCGGCGTCGATGCCGCGCGCGATCGCCATGCGGTCCCACACCAGTTTGATCCAGATCGCGCCCACGCGCAGCGAGTGCCAGGGGCGCCGCCACCACGGCAGATTCTTGCGATACCACGCCACCCAGTTCACGAAGAACAGGATATGGCGTGCTTCTTCCTGGATCACGGGTTCGAAGGTTTCGACGAGTTCGGCGGGGAAGAAGCCCGAGCGCTGGGCGGAGCGAAACAGGCCGAATGCGAAGAAGCTGTCGATGCATTCGCTGTAGCCCGTGAACATCCAGGCCCACTCGGGGTCTTTGGGCGGCGCGTAGGTGGGTTCGGGGGCGAGCTCGATGCCGTAGGCCTGCACGAGATGCGAGAGCACGACCTTGTGGCGCGCTTCTTCGTCGCCGTCCATTTCGATGGCTTCGCGCAGCAGCGGATCGCGCACGGTCTTCGCGTAGGTCTTCACGCGGATCGACGCGCGGCCTTCGGTTTGTACGGCGATGTCCCAGATCGGCAGGGAGGTCAGACGCCGTAGCGCGTCGGGCTCCAGCCTGGGCCAGTCGAGCACGGCGGGACGATACGGATCATGCGTGTCGAGCAACATGCGGCTGAACATCTTGCGATGTTCGTCCGATCCGATCCTGATGGGTCCCGGCGTCTCGTGAGTCCAGTGCCGCAGCGCGGCGTCCTGGGCGGCGAGAGCAGCCTCGCCTTCGTCGATTGGCGTCAGGGTGTCGGACATGGAGCAGGGAATATGACGGTGATGTGACTCCTATTCTGTCATAACCGTAAGGAAAGCCGCTTGCACGCGGGCAGTCATGCGCAGCGGCGTTGCTCGTCGATCCACATGCGGGCCCAGCGGCACGCGTAGGCGAGCGCGTGACGCTCGTCGAAGAAATAATCCAGTGCGTCGAACGAAACGATCGTCTGGCGATTGCTGCTGCGTGCGCTGGCGGGTTGGGCGCCGGGCGTACCCGAAGGCGCGGCTGCCAGCGTGCCGATCGTCAGGTTCGCGGCGTAGAGCCCGTTCGGCAATTGCTGCGCGCTTGGCGCGACTTCGTAGCCTTTGTAGCGGATGGGTGCGGTCATGGCTTCCAGCTCCTGCTGCTGCGTCCTGCTCGTGTGCGAATTGCGCATATGTGCCTCGTCCCGCGCGCGGCCGGCGCGCCTGTGCGTTGTCCGAACAGCCATTGAGGACTTCAGCGTAGGGGCTGCCGCGCGCGGGGGGAACCAATCTTTCGTCGCAAGCAAATCACGGGCGGACGGGAACGGTCAGCAGAATGATCGCGATGAGGCGAGGTGGCGTGCACGGTACCAATTTGGCTCGTGTAGCCCGTGGTGTCTGTGGGATGGCCGACGCAAGGCGTGCGCCTCTGTGCGGCAGCGCGCGCAAGGCGAAGCGTTCGATCAGGGGGCGGCCGCGGCGACGGGGCGTGAAGTGCGCGATATGAGCGCCCGCGGCAAAAGGATGTGGGTGCAGCGAGGCGAGGCGCGCTGGCGCCTCGCCTGATGGGCCTCGCTCGGCTGGGTGGCGCGGTGCTTCAGACCGCGACGCTCAGGCGGTCCTCATTGCGCGCAGCAGCAGTGCCTGCGATCGTGCGAGCCGGTTGCGCCACGCGCTGCGTGTTGAATGCGAGAGCGAACTGCGCGGCCTGCTGGCCGACCGTCGACAACTGATCGACGACTTTCGCATCCGAGCATTGATGTGCGCTTTCGAAGCGCGTTTCGAGCGTGTTGATGCCCGCGCCGAACGGCGTCGGCCAGCCGCGCAGCGCGTGCACGATCGAGCGCAGCGAGGTCAGCACGGAGCCGGCGGCCTGCCAGCCATAGGCGGTCACGATGCAGCCCACTGCGCGGCCGTCGAGGTAGGGGCGTTCGTCGGCGCGCAGTTCTTCGAGCGTGTCGAGTGCGTTCTTCACGAGGCCGGAGACGCCGCCGTGATAGCCGGGCGTCGCGATGATCACGGCGTCGGCGGCGCGCACGGCTTCGATCAGTTCGAGCTGGGCGTCGGTGCGCGTCGCGGCTTCGGGCGCGTAGTGCGGCAGGCTATGCAGGAAGGTGCCGCCGAACAGTTGCGTGCGTGCGCCGGCCTGCTCCGCGCCGCGCAGCGCGAAAGCGAGCGCGCGTTCGGTGGAGGACGCTTCGCGCGTCGTGCCGCCGATGCCGACGACGAGCGGGCGGTGTCTGGAATCGGAAATGCTCAAGGGGTGCTCCTCGGGTAAGCGGTGGGGCCCGTCGGATGGCCGCGATGGCGTCCATCGCAGGCTGCCGGGGACGCGCGGCAACGCGTGTCCGGCTGCGGGCCGGCGCAAAGAATGCGTTTCAAGCCAGAAGTGTCATCTTAGTGACCGCGCTGGCGCAGACGAAACGACTTTTTGTTCTAACGATATGCGCGAGAGGCAGATTGGGCTGTGCGCGGCCCGCGCCATATGTTTAGCTGAAAGGATTGGTTGGGACGGTGCGCGTCCATCGGTACGATGAAACCGTCTCCTCCATGAGCATCTCCTTGACATGGGTTCGGCCCCGCACCGCAAGGTGGCGGGGCCGCTTTTTTTCGGAGAGATCTTCTGCTGCGGGAGGCGGTGGCGCTGTGTGCGCGAGCCCTGGGATTTAATGCGCGGGGACGGTGGGGAGCGTGGTCAGGCCGGGCAGCAACCGGCTTTGCTGGCGGTGCGCCGGGACCGTATAGCTGACCTGCAGCACATTGCCGTCCGGGCCGATCTGCGGCGGAATTTCCGGCAGACGGTCGCCCCTGGATTTCGTGCCGCCAGGAACGCCCTGGCCGGTGGCGCCGTTGGGCAGCATCGGCACGGTGGGCGCTGGCGCACGCATCGCGGGCTCGGCAATCTTGCGGGTGTCCGGCCGCTCCACGCTGGCGAGCTTCTTCTTCGTGCCGTGGTGCGCGTGGGCTTTTTTGTCGGGCGAGGCCGAATGGCCGCCGGGCATACGCGCTTCGGGCGTACGTGCCTCCGGCGAACGCGCCTCGGGCGGATTCCAGATCTCGATGTAATGTTCCCCAGCGAACGCGGTGGATGCGAGGACGCACAGCATCGTCCCCGTCAAGATGAATCGCACGTCGTGATCTCCGTTTTGATGAACAGACCCGCCTTGCCGCGCCGACTTCGCGTGCTGCGAAGACTGGCGGGGCACGCCCGAAGGCGGCGAAGCCCGGTACGGCAACCGGGCTGCACGCACTGTACATTCGTACAGCGGTGAATGCAAACGTTTGACGGTGCGGTGCGCGCGAGGTGTTGCGCGCACGCGGCGATTCAATATTCGAGGCGGACGTGATCGGGAGAAACGTGCTTCATTGCTGCGGACAGCGAATCCGCAGACGAATCAGGCATCGAGCGCCGGGCCGCCGTGCAGGCCGAGCCAGCGGCCGTAGCTGCGCGGCGAAAAGGCCAGGGTGAGCGCGATCATGGCAGAAATGGAAACGGCCAGCATGATCCATGCGCCGGTGAATCCGCCCGTGAGATCGCGCACGCGCCCGGCCACGATCGGCGCGAGCGCGGCGATCACGAAGCCGAGTCCCTGCACGAACGCGACGAGCCGCGCCGCGATTCGATGGTCGCCCGAATGATCGAGCGCGGTCACCAGCGTCACGGAGAAGGTGCCGCCCAGTCCCGCGCCCGCGGCGGCGACCCACAGCAGCGGCGCGGCCTCGGGCCAGGCCGCGAGGCCCACTACGCCGATCCATTGCAGGCAAAGCCCGGCGATAAGCCAAGGCCGGCGGTCGGTGAAGCGTGCGGCCGCCAGCGGCAGCAACAGCGCGCAGGCGGCCTGGAAGACGGTCATGGCGGCCAGCAGCGAGCCGCTCGCCGCGACGCTCGCGCCGTGCTGCTGGTAGTAGGCGGGCAGCCATGCGACGAGACTCGTATAGCCGCCATTGACGAGGCCGAAGTGCAGGCCGAGCGTCCACGCGCGGCGCTTCTTCCAGACCGGCACCGTGGCCGCATGGCCGCCCGACTGGGCCGCAACGCCGTTCGTTGCCGCTTGCCCCGCCGACCGTTTGGCGGCGTTGAGCCAGCTCCAGAGCGCGAGTGCGGCCAGCGCGGGCATGGCCCAGACGGCCAGCGCCACATGCCACGAGCCGCCCAGGCGAGCCGCGAGCGGGCTGAGGCTCGCGCCTAGCCCACCGCCGCCCATGATCGACGCCGAAAACAGCCCCATCGCCAGCGGCACGCGCTGCGCGAAACGTTGCTTCATCACGGCGGGCAGCAGTGCCTGGATGGCGGCCACGCCTGCGCCCGCCGCAGTCGCGGTCAGCATGAGCGCGCCGCCTGTCGAGGCGAACGCGCGCGCGCCGCAGGCCGCCGCAATCGCCACGAGGCCGAGCGCCACGCCGCGCGTTTCGCCCAGCCGCCGCGCGAGCAAACCGGTGCCGAACGCGCCCAGCCCCATCGCGACCACGGGCAGGCTGGTGAGCAGCGACGCGCCATAAAACGACAGCCCCGTTTCCGCGCGGATGGTCGTCATGAGCGGGCTGATCGACGTGAGCAGCGGCCGCAGATTGAGTCCAATGGCGACGATGGTGGCGTACCAGACGAGCGCGCTGGCGCCTGGTGTCGCCGAACGTGCGGGGTCGGATGGAGCAGTCATTCGGTCAACCTTTCAAAGCTATTTTGGTTGACCATTGTACAGATATATTGTCAACAATATGGACGACGAGACGCTATGCCGGGTATAGCGGCCAATACCGGCGCACGGTGAATGACGTGCACGCGAAGGCGTCGTTACAATGCCGGCTGACCTTTTCCACGCGCATCGCTTCATGGCTTCTTCGACTCGCTCCGCCCGAACCGCTCACTCCGCCGAACGATCCCAGACCGTTGCTGGCGACGATGACGATGTCGAAGCGCAGGTCTATGCCGCGATCGAGTCGGCGCTGCTGCAAGGCAAGCTCGCACCAGGCCAGCAACTGGTCGAGCGCGAGCTCGCCGCGGCGTTCGGCTGCACGCGCGGCGCGCTGCGCAAGGTGCTGGCGCGGCTGGGCTTCGAAGGCAAGCTCGTGCTCGAACCGAATCGCGGCGCGTTCGTGCCGTCGCCGTCGGAGGAGGGCATCCGCGCCGCTTTCCGGGCGCGTCAGGTGATGGAGGCGGGGGTGGTCGTGAGCCTGTGCGGCTTGCTCGACGCAGGCATGCGCCGCAAGCTCGCCGCGCATGTGCGCAGCGAAAAAAAGGCCGTGCGCGACGGCCGCGTGGACGAAGCGGTGCGCCTCGCGGGCCAGTTCCATTTACTGCTCACCGAGCTGGCGGGCGGCGCGGCGCTGGTGGCGGCGCTGGCGCAACTGGTCGCGAAAACGGAGCTTTACAAGGCGCTGTTCGATCCGTCGAAAGCGACCTCTTGCGCGCCGGACGAACACGCGCAGATCATCGTGGCGCTGGAGAGCGGCGAGCAGGCGACGGCGCTCGCGGCCATGCGCGAACACCTCGACGAGATCGAGGAGCGGATCGTGCGTCAGGCGCGCCTGCGATCGGGACGAGATCTCAAGGCGGTATTCGCCGGGCTGGCGGACTAAACGTGCGTGCCTAGCTCGTTTGAGCGACGCGTTTGTTCAGTTCCTTGGAAGCCGCGAGCGGAATGCGCGCATCGTCCCAGGTCGCGAGCCATTCGACTTCTTTCGAAGCAAAAATCTGCCCGTGATTGCGTAGCGCGTATTGCAGCGAATCGATGATGTGATTGCGGATGATCTCAGGCGTATGCGGATCGTCGAGAACAGTGCGGAAAGCTTCGAGCGTGGCCATCGCGTGGCTCCAGCGAGTATTGCAATGCAATAGTTATTGCACGACAAAAAGCCGTGCGCCAGCGCGAAAAAAAATAACTGTGCGTGTCGCGGCGGGTAAAACATGCGCAATTAATACGGATTGCAAAGTAACTTGGGCGTGCCAGATCGTCTGTCTGCGTCAGCGTGGCGCAGGCAGACGCCCGCAACACGGCGCGCGTGCCGTTGTTACACTACCGGCTGATGCAAGACGGTCTTGCGTAATCGATGAGGGAAACATCATGGTGCGATATCGGCACTACAAGGGCGGCTTTTATGAACTCGTTTGCGAGGCCACGCTCGAATCGGATCCGACGGTCACGATGATCGTGTATCGCGCGGCCAATGGCACGATCTGGACGCGGCCGGCTTCCGTATTCTTCGAAATGGTCGAATTCGAGGGCGCACTGGTCCCGCGCTTCGCGCCCGTCAACTAATTTTTGTCTGCCCTGTTCACGAGGTCCTGCTCAAGATGCGTCTTCTGATCGCGCTTTTCGTTCCCTGGCTCCTTTTCTTCACGATCGGCCGTCCGATCGCGGGCATCATCTGCCTGATCCTGCAAATCACGCTGATTGGCTGGATTCCCGCCGCCATCTGGGCCGTCTACTCGCTGAGTCAATATCAGACCGACCGCAAGATCGACGAGGCGTTTGGCCGTCGCTAGACTCGGCGCACACCGTATACGGCCGTAATCTGCGCTCACAATTCAGAGAGAACTTAAAAGTGCTTTCTCTTTCTTACATATAGAAAGGAGAGCACCTCATGTTCAAATATGCGCTGATAGTCGGCGCCGCCGCCTTGCTCGCAGGGTGTGCAGTGGCGCCGGGATACGGTTACGGATACGGCCAGCCCGGGTATTACGACTACGGCTACGCGCCGGGTTATGTCGCGCCTGCTTATGGCAGCGTCAATATCGGCATCTGGGGCGGCGGCGGTGGCCGCGACCACTGGCAAGGCGGCGATCGCGGCAGGCCGCCCGGCGGTGGCGGCTACGGCGGCCCGCCCGGCGGCGGCGGTCATGGCGGGGGCGGGCAGTGGGCTCCGCCGGGTGGTGGTCATGGCGGCGGTGGTGGCGGTCACGGCGGCGGCGGACACGGTGGTGGCGGTGGTGGCCACGGAGGCGGGGGCGGCCGATAACATCGGCTTGCGCTTTCGTCCCGTTAGAGGGAACACTCGGGAAGGCTTTGGCGCTCAGACGCCTTCAGAAAACCAACAGGCCCGCGACTCTTTCGAGTCGCGGGCCTGTTTCCATTGGGCGCTGCGTTATGTGGCCTGGGCGCGCAGTTGCGCCCGCCACACGCTAGTGCGCTTACTGGCCAGACTGCGAGGTGCTGCCCGTCGACGGGCCGTAGGCCGTGTTGGCCTTTTCGGCGGCGACCTTTTGCTCGGCAGCCTGAATGTTTTCCGGGTAATGCATCCAGTCGCTCGGGTCGTAGCCAGCGGCGCGCAACTGGGCCAGTTCAGCGCGAACTTCAGCGCGCGAGACGGGTTGTTGCGACTGTGCGTACGAAACGGCCGGGACGGCGACCACTACGGCGAGGAGCGCGGCTCCAAGAAGCGATTTCATTTCAACTACCTCCGATTTCTTTTTTGAGGGGTTCGCGCGACGGCGTAACCCATGGCTGCAATGTAGGCGTTCGGAGGGTCAGGGTAAATACCTAGAAAACGAATTCAGTGTTCTCCTGGAGACAACAATCCCCGGAGGTATTCGTCTGATTATTTCAGTGGGAGGCGGCTGGCGTATCAGCCGATTTGACGCAGGCGCGCCGCAGAGGCGGGCTGGGCAAGGCGGAGGAGGGCGAGCCGCCGTGAATGTGTGTCACGGCAACACGAAAATGACGTGCTGGACGGGGTCGAAGATCGTGCTGACCGTCGGCCCGTCCGTGTGAAACGTTAGCGAATGTGCCGACTTAAACCGGCTCCATCCCGTTGCCGATTTTTGCCGCGTCGGCTGCTTTCGAGGTGAGATGCTTGAGGAACGCTTCGGCTTTGTCCTGCTGGCGCGACGATGCGCAGATGCCCGCGGAAAAGACCGTGACCGCCTGAATCGTCGAAGGAAGCGTACCGATCACGTCGATGCCTGGCTCATGAACCAGTTCGCTCAACTGCTGGAACCCGAGTTCGACTTTCCCCTCCGCCACCAGCCTGCCGACCGGCACGCCAGGCGGGGCTTCGACGCTGCGGGACGCGACGGCGTCGGCAAGCTCCCAGCGACGGATCAACCCCAGGATATGCGTGCCGCTCGGTCCGGTCGAATAGCCGATCGTGCGAGCGCGCAGGACGGCGTCGCGCACAGCCGACTCGGAACGGATGTCGCAACGCGGCTCGCCCTGCTTGATGGCGACCGCCACGTGCGAGCGCGCCACATCGACGCGGCTCGCAGCGGCGACGTGGCCGCCCTGAGCCAGCCGCTCCAGCGCATCGGCAGCGAGCACGACGACGTCGAACGCTTCGCCGCCCTGGACGCGGCGTGCGGCGTCCACGCCGCCGATCGACATGATCGAGACGCGCTGCCCGGACTCGCGTTCATAGGCCTCGGCGAGCTGCGTCAGGACATGACGCGTGGCCATCGACGAAATGACGGTGAGCGGAGCGCTCGAAGTATCGGTCGTCATTGGCCGTCTCAGTCAACGTAACGCAGGCCCGCTTGCTTCAGCGGCTCGCGCATGTTGTACATGTCGAGGCCGAGTACGCCGGAAGCGAGCTTGGCGCGCTTCTCGGCTTCGAGCGCTTCGCGTGCGATGGCCTTGTCGAGCACCGCTGCCGCGGCGGCGGCGGGCACGGCCACCACACCGTCATAGTCGGCGACGACGACATCGCCCGGCGTCACGAGCGCACCCGCGCAAATAACCGGGATGTTCACCGATCCGAGGGTCGCCTTGATGGTGCCCTTCGAGGAAATAGCCTTGCTCCAGACCGGGAAGCCCATCTCTTCCAGCACGCGTGCGTCACGCACGCCGGCGTCGATGATGAGGCCCGTCGCGCCGCGTGCCTTGAAGCTCGTCGCCAGCAGGTCGCCGAAATAGCCATCGGTGCAATCCGCCGTGATGGCCGCGACGACGATGTCGCCGGGCTGAATCTGTTCGGCGGCGACATGCATCATCCAGTTGTCGCCCGGATGAAGCAGCACGGTCACGGCGGTGCCGCTTGCCTGCGCATGCGGATAGATCGGGCGCATATACGGCTTGAGCAGACCCGTGCGTCCCATCGCTTCGTGAACCGTGGCGGAACCCAGCGCGCCCAGTTTGCTGGCGACATCCTTGTCCGCGCGCTTGATGTTGCGGTAAACCACGCCCATTTCGTACATGTTCAAACTCCCTTCGCTTTGAGTGCAGCGTCGAGGCGCGGATACACGCGTCGCGCGTTGCCTTCGAAAATTTTGTAGCGATCCTCAGCATCGATGGCCGCTGCGTCGATATAGCGCTTCGTGTCGTCGTAGTTATGGCCCGTTTCCGGGTCGATGCCGCGCACCGCGCCAATCATTTCACTGGCGAAGAGAATGTTGTCGACCGGAATCACGCGCGTCAGCAGGTCGATGCCGGGCTGGTGATAGACGCAGGTATCGAAGAACACGTTGTTCAGGAGATGGTCCTTGAGCAACGGCTTCTTCATTTCTTGAGCAAGACCACGGAAGCGTCCCCAGTGATAGGGCGCTGCGCCACCGCCGTGCGGGATCACGAAGCGTAGCGTCGGGAAGTCCTGGAACAGGTCGGAGGTCAGGCACTGCATGAACGCGGTCGTATCGGCGTTCAGATAGTGCGCGCCCGTGGTGTGGAAGCACGCGTTGCAGCTCGTGCTCACGTGGATCATCGCCGGAATGTCGTACTCGACCATCTTTTCGTAGATGGGGTACCAGTACTTGTCCGAGAGCGGCGGGCTGGTCCAGTGACCGCCCGACGGATCCGGGTTCAGGTTGACCGCGACGTTGCCGTACTGCTCGACGCATTTGACCAGTTCCGGAATACAGGTCTTGATATCGACGCCGGGGCTTTGCGGCAGCATCGCGGCCGGAATGAAGTGGTCCGGGAACAGTTGGCTGACGCGAAAGCACAGCTCGTTGCAGATGGCGGCCCACGTGCTGGAGACTTCGAAGTCGCCGATGTGATGCGCCATGAAGCTTGCGCGCGGGCTGAAAATCGTCAGATCGAGGCCACGTTCGCGCATCAGACGAAGCTGGTTGTTCTCGATCGACTCGCGCAACTCATCGTCGCCGATATGAAGTTCGGATGCGAGAGGCATTTCCGAGGGGCTGTTGATGCCCGCGATCTGGCGGTTGCGCCAGGCTTCCAGCGCTTTCGGTGCGGTCGTGTAGTGACCGTGGATGTCGATAATCATCGTGACTGTCTCTGTGAATTCGAGGTCCGCGCAGACCGGTGGGGTGGCTGCGCGTCGAGGCCTGGCTTATTTCGTGGGCGAGCCGGGCTTGTCCCACGCAAGGCTTTGACCTTCTTTGCCTGCAACCGAATAAAGCGCGCCGGGCGCATTGCGGGTTTTCTGGAACGCTTCCAGCGTCTCGCCACGCATGGCGGCATAGATGTGCAGGTTCGATACGCCCGTGACCGCGCCGAGCTTTTCGAGCATGAAGAAGATGACGCCGTAGTGGAGCAGGCCGCGCCAGTCGCGTCGGCGGATCAGGTCGCGTTCCTGCTCGCTGAGCGCAGCGGCTTCGAAGCTGGCTTCTTCGTCGCGCTTGAACGCTTCGCGATGCTCGGGCTCGACCATGCGATGCAGGTACTCGTTGATACGGTACGCGCGCACGGCCGTCTCGATCGAGAACGGATAGGTGCCTTCGAGGTTTTCGGCGTTCTTCAGTTGAACGGCCATCTTCTCGCGATGACGCTCGATGACGGCGGGGTGGGTCTCGTCCTCGCCTTCGTAGATCGCGGTGGCAATGCCGGCCATCGAGGGCAGGTAATAGCTGCGATGCTTGCACACCACGTTCGACGAGAGCGCGCCGCGCATCGTGAGCCACATGATGACTTCCGCGCCTTCATAACCGCCCAGTTCCGCATATTCGGCGAGGGTCATGTCCGCGAGTTGCTCGGGGTCGCGCTCGAACAGGTCGAGGAAGCGCTGGTCCCAGGCGGTGTTGTTGAAGCCTGAGCGCTCGCCATGCACCTGGTGCGAGAGTCCGCCCGTCGCGACGATCGCCACCTTGAGGTCTTCCGGATAGCTTTCAATGGCGCGTCGCAGGGCCTGTCCGAGCTTGTAAAAGCGTCGCGCGCTGGGCACCGGCAATTGCAGGACGCCCATTTGCAGCGGCACGAGCTTGACCGGCCACGCGGGCTTGTGCGGGCACAGCATCGACAGCGGCGAGAAGCAACCGTGGTCGAGCGACTTGTTCTGGAAGAACGACATGTCGAATTCGTCGCTCATCAACGACTTGCCGACGTGCGCTGCGAATTCCGGGTGACCTTCGATCGCAGGCAGATCGCGCGCGCCACCGCCTTCATCGGCGACTTTCCATTGCTCGCCCACGCCCAGCGCAAACGCGGAGTAGTGGTCGAAGAAGAACGACGTGACGTGATCGTTGTAGATCGTCAGCAGGACGTCCGGGCGCTTTTCAGCGATCCAGTCCGCCAACGGTGCGAAATTCTCGAAGATGGGTGCCCAGACGGGGTCATCGTGCTTGTTCTTGTCAAACGCGAAACCAATTGTCGGGGTATGAGAAGCGGCCAGTCCGCCGATGATTTTTGCCATGGCTTGAAGTCAGGTGACATACGTTGCAGCGTCTGGGGGCTTGTTGCAAGCCGCCGCGCGTTGGATAAGCGCATGAGATAACACCTGGCTGGCCGGTGTCAACCCGGCTTCCCTGGCGGGAAACTCAAAGGATTGGTAAGGTCAGGAAGCACGACGGGCCGTCGTAAAAGGCCGTGAACGTGTCGAATGCTTGCTCCATGCAATAACTAGATTCGATAATGAATTCAGTCGAAAGCATTGAGCCCGTGGACGCATCACGGTTGTTAATACTATTGGAAAAATGCTGGCTGGCTGCGCATGGTGCGAGCCACTCGTTCGAGGGGGAACGATCGCTATCGAGTCCGGGAATAACCCCGGCGGTCGCGAGGCCGGTTGACGTTACCAAAGGGCCATGACAGAGGGGGCGGGTGAGCTTGACGGCGGTCTCAAACAGGCGAAGCTCGCAATCTGTCTGTCGCCAGGATAGCTCAGGCCGACAGGCCCCCCTCCATCGCCGCCGCAAGGGCGGCTGTGCATTACGTTGTCGGTTGATGCTCGATGGCTTGATGCTGTGCCGCGCGTTCCTCGGCCTGCTTCTTCGCAAGATGATGTCCGACGATGCAGCCACCGACTGCGCCCACGACGGCATGGTGTCCTGCGTAGTGTCCGGCCACGCCGCCAACGACGGCGCCCTTGATGCAACCGGCGGCATGGGCGGTTCCGGCCGCGGCCAGGCCCAGGGTTGCAGCCGCAACGAAAGTGCTGATACGGTAATTCAGTTTCATGATGGATCGAATACCTGCGTGATAACGCAATAGTGAATCGGTTCGACAGCGCACAGGCGTGCGTGCTTGCTCAGTCCGGTTCGGAGTCTATGCTGCGACCCTCGATTCAGGTGAAACGATGATGCGAGATTGGTAACAGCAGATGTCCTCGTTCGACGGGCGCAGTGCGTCGATGCGCGGCATGCCGGGCAGGGTGCCAATGCGAAGCATTGGCCTGCCGTGCATGCACCCGAATGGGGCAAGGTGGACGGATCTGGGCCGAAGAAGCGTTGACGCCCGGGATCGATCAGGCCGCGCGGCGGCCCAGTGCCTCTTCGACAATGCGGCGTCCCACGCTATAGCCTCTCATCAATGCGTCAACTTCGGTCACAAACCATCTGTCGCCGATGTCCGTCAATCGCATCTGCTCGAAGCAGGGCGCCGAGCTGTCGGGCTTGAAAATCGAGACCATCGCGACATAGCCGCTGTCGTTCATCTGCAATTTTCGCAATACCGGCACTGAAATGGATTCAGTGCTGACTTGAATGGCATATCCCATGTAATCGTAATTGCGTTTCATGCCTGTTTTGCCCCGTGAACCCGATACCTGTCTACGAATGAATAGTGCCGACGGAGTCGTCGCGACATTGACGGGCAGAAGGTCGCTTGCTGCTTCTCTCGGCTTCTGCCTGCCTCTGTCTGGTTAACGAGCGCCGTGCGGAAAAGTTAAGAGCAAGGACCGTGCCCTCGTTCGGACTGCAAGGGAATCTGGCTGGCCGGGCAACGCGTAATGTCTGATGAAAGGTTTGATGAGAGGCGCAGAACCGGCCGAGGGAGAGTCGTCAGGATGGCGTACTTTGTGATCCTGAAACGCGATGTAACGCGAGGCGTGACGACGGCGTGAATCTTCATGTCACGCAGTGCTCTAACCGGGCCGGGGTGTCCACGCGAACCCGCGCAAGGCGGTACATGACGTGGACCCATGTTACGGACCGTCCCAATCGAGGAGGAACAGGTGGAGCCAATCGCAATCGAAGTTCTCAACGCCTATCATGAGCGCCTGAAATCCGAGCGCGCGCAGTCGCGGGAATCCCGGCCAGCGGGCGCGTCGACCGACCATTTGATGCTGGCGGTTGGCCCCGACACCGGCCAGGTCCTCAACGCCATTGCCGGCAGTCTGGTGAAGCCGAACATACTCGAACTCGGCACTTCCTTCGGCTACTCGACACTGTGGCTAGCCGACGGCGTTCGCCGAAGCGGCGGAAAAGTCACGACGATAGAACAACTCGAACATAAGTCGGCTTATGCCAAA
This sequence comes from Paraburkholderia sp. J67, assembly GCF_905220265.1. Taxonomy (NCBI): domain Bacteria; kingdom Pseudomonadati; phylum Pseudomonadota; class Betaproteobacteria; order Burkholderiales; family Burkholderiaceae; genus Paraburkholderia; species Paraburkholderia sp. J67. The sequence continues at coordinate 63,450 of NZ_CAJMZK010000016.1, read as the reverse complement.
GAGCAGATCCGGGTGGCCGGCCTCGACGAGTATGTCGATTTCATGGTGGGCGACGCACTGGAAATCATCGACTCGCTAACCCAGACATTCGACCTGGTTCTCGTCGACCTTTGGAAGGACCTGTATATCCCGTGCCTTGAGCGCTTTTATCCGAAACTGAATCACGGCGCCGTTGTCGTCGCGGATAACATCATCCGGCCCGGTGGCGAGAACGCGCGGGCCTATCAGGAGGCAGTGCGAAACAAGCCGGGCATGCAGAGCGTTCTGCTGCCTGTCGGCACGGGCATTGAAATCAGCCGGCTCGAGCGGTCGTCATAAAACCGCGACGTCGATCATCCAGTTTGATGCGCTCGCTCAGCGGGTTTCGAGCGGTTCCGGCTTGCTGGTTGCGAGGCGGCTGCCGGCGAACGGATCGTTGCGCCAGTCGACGGCTGGTTGCTTCTTTGTCGGAGCCTGCTCGCGCCGCGCCGTGACGGCGAAATGTTCGAGTGATTGTCCCGCGCTCGTTGCCTGAACGACCCACTGCGGCGCTGTGCCTTCGCCGTCCCAGCCGTTGCCTGAGGCGTCGCGATACTTCACAGCCTGCACGCGTTGCTGGTCCTGCGCGATCGAGGCCGCAAGCGCCTCGGGCGTAATGCTGAATTCGGCCATCCTGCGTTGCAGGTAGGCCACGATACTGTCTCGCTTTCTTTCATCCATCCAGGTTATCTCCACTCGGCACAGTGTCTTCGAAGCGGACCCATGCAAGTCGTGTGCCGCCAGGATAGCACAGGGGACGGGGCTGACAGCGGCTGGACGCTGTCGCGGGCACGGAAAAAAACGATATCAGATTTAGGGGCGGAAGAATTGGAGGCGGGGCGCGCACGCGCCTAGCAACTTCGAATAGTTTCACTTAAAGCAGTTGGCAGTTTCACTTAAGAACAAGGAAATATCCTTTCTAATCATCGGTCTAGCGGTTTCCGCTTCCCAAGACCAACGTTCTGCAAAAGTGCGAAAAATCAGTCGCCGCTCGGCAGCACGGCAAAATCCGCGCACTTCGAATAGTTTCACTTAAGGCAGCGCCGCACTGAGACCTCGCGGCGGCCGAGCGCTGCCGACTTGCCTCAGCTCACTTGCTACTGGGGCGCCATCCCACCTAAGTTCGGCTAAAGCTGCCTCGAGCCCGACAGTTGGGTAACCACGAGCGAGGCGTTCCTCGACTGTCTCGCTGCCTCGGGGCGAATCGAGCAACTCAATCTCGAATTCTCTTTCAAGCGTCTCGCCGGCACTCCACCAGCGTCTCGCCTGGCCAGTCGCGAGCATCACCTTGGAACATAGCTTCGCACTTCGTGATTGCGACCTAATTTAGCGCAGCCTGTTTGGCAATCCGCGAATCCACTCTGGTATGGGGGTATTTCGCCGCCGGCGACTCAGTGCGCTGAGCAACCGACGGCATGCTCTCAATTCACTTACGTGTGTGCGCTGCCCGGAGCCTCTCCGAGCTGCGCGAGAAGACGCGCGGCGAAGTCATCGTCGTAGGCGTCATCTGAGGTCGGCATCAGCACTTCGGCTCCGCCGTTCTCAAACACTTCGGCCTGCACAGCCGAGAACGTGTCGCCAGCCGCTGCGATGGTAGATTCATCTGCGAAACGACGCGCGTCCTGTCGGACCCGTGCATTCTTCCTCGCCTCCTTGATGTTGCTCCCTTCGAGGACAGTGTCTGGCTTCGCGCGGTTCTTCTCTGCCTTGTCGGTTTGCTTCTGTTGCTTTGACGACAACGTCAATTTGCTACGGCTTCTCGCTTCGGCAGTTTTGTCTTTGTCTGCAGCTTCGGCGTCGTCCGCATTGCGCAACTCAAGCTCCTTCCAGGTCATCACGCCCAGCATTGCGGCATCTTCCTGCGTCAAATGAAGTTCTCCGCCGCGACCGTCAGAGGAGCGCCACAGCAACTTCGTCGCGTGCGAGCCGACGCGCTTGAACTCAATGTTCAAGGGTTTGTGGGCTCCTCTGGCCTTTCCTCCGTGCTTGCGCATGTGTTCGTTGTAGAGGTTTTCTAAGCCGTCCGACGTCCACCGCTTGCAGAGAAATCTGACCTTCCCGCCGCGCACCGTTGCCGGCTGCCAAGGGATGAATCGTGCCCACGCTTCTTGGGGCGTTAAGTCGACACGTTGGTCGGCAACGCGTCGCTTCTGATACCAGCGCCAGAGCGACGATGGGTTAATCGAGCACTCTTTGGTCTGTCGCATCGCCTCACTACGCAAATGTCGTTTGTTCGCAAACCGATTGACGTGCTGAATTGCCATGAGCAAAAACGTTTCCAATTGCTCTACGGTGATGGGCTGGTCTTCACGTTTAATTTTGCGGAGTTCTTGCGCGAAGAAGTCCTTCTCGCGCGTATAGCCGCCCACAAGGTCCTTCAACAGCTGGACCATGAGGTTGTTCAAGCTCTCACCAACAGATTTCAGGTCGCCCCGTTGCGGTGGCGCATAGAACTGAAACAGCCGCATTTCCGTGCAGGCGGCGTTCACGTCATCAGCGGTGCCTGCGCCGTTGTCTACGAAGACCGCTTCGATGGAACCATGGACCAGATGTTTCCAATATTTAAGTCCTAACTCCTTCGCGCGCTTTTCTTTGGATATGTAGATTGACGCGATACATCGCCGGAATGCCTCGGATTTCTCTCCTTCCATTGCAATCTCGTATCCGACAACGGCGCCGGTGCGCCGCGAAACTGCAAAAATGATGGTGAGGTAAACGTCTTCAATTTTTCCCTTGATGAGTGCTGCGACTGGAATCTTTGCCACGAAACCATCGACATCGACAACCTCTGCGTTCATTCCGAAGGTCATGCGTGTCGCTTGACCGGTGCGCGCCGTTGCATACTGTATTGCTAGCCGACGGCCAATCCGCTTCCTACGTGCATCTCCTTTTTCGAGCAGCCTCGCGCGACAGTGATACAAGAACTGTTCTTCGCGAGGTACAAGACGGCGAGGGTATCGCGCATATTGCTTGCCGAGCATCGAGGCATACGTGCTCTTCAGCGTCTGCTTCCCCTCAACGTAAAACTCTTGAAGCGCCTCGACGAACTTTTTTATGTCCGACGGTCGTACGGGGCCACGTCGGGCAATTGGCGCCGCTCCGGCCATTTTCGTTCGCATTTCTGCACGGCTTTCCGCTCGCGTCTTTGGCCCTGGACGTACCTTGTTGATACCGACTCGTGATTCCTCAGGGCCGCCTTGCAAATCTGTTCGTCTTGCCAGCGCGCGGTCAGCGCCCCCGTTGTGAACGTATTTGTGGAACAGTTCAAGTATGTAGGTCTGATATCCCGGTTTTTGCTCCATAGCTTGATAGATATAGCGCAATGCCTCTGACCGTTCTTTTGCGTCGCTGAGCACAAACGGATTGAATACGCGATGTTTTTTTCCGTCGATGTCGATGTCAACCTTGCAGAATGCTTCGACGATAGCGTCACGCCGATTCTTTCCTTCGAGGCTGGAAGGCAAAATAAGTTGGCCTGGTTCAACAAGGTTCGCTGGGGTCACAATCTCGGAAGAAACCAGCCGGACGTCATCGAGCGGCCTATCTTTCGCGTCAATTTGCCAGCGTTCCCAACGTCCGGTACCTCGCGGGGTTGGTTTAGCCTCCGCTGCGATGCGTAGTACGTACAGCGCGCGTGCGGAAGCATCCCAGGTGACAGGGCGAAAAATGAAGCGGCCCTTTTCTCTATCACGTGTGAAAGTCCGGAATTGCGCCAGCTTTGCCGGCCAAGCATGCTGATGGTAGCTATCGAGAATCTTGCTGCCGAGCAGGGTGTCGGTCACCACTCTCGGTAGGGGGGGAGTTACGAGGTCTGACATTGAAATCTCCGTTGCAGTTTAGTCAAGCAAAAATAGCGAGTTGAATTTACCGAGCGGCTTCGAGTGGTCGATTGTGAGAAAGCCGTAAGAGATTGCCGATGCAAACAGTCGATAAGCATCGTCCGAGCTAACTTTGACTCCTCGGGCGCAGCGTTCGAGCACTGAGTTCAGCTTCCCGCTTGTGCTGTGCGTCATCAAATAATGGGCAAATTGTCGAGATTGTTCGTAGAGCTGGCGGACGGGCGTCAGCCTGATAAGTGTCCAAAGAAACACGTAGTTATTCACTTCTTGGTGGGGAACCACGCTCGACCGCATCAGCTCCCAAGTCCAGTGCCTTTCATCGGCAAGCGTGCGCTCCTTAATCTCTCGCTTCATGTCCTTTTCATCTGGCACATACTCCGCCGACTTCACTGAAATTGCGTGATATCTCAGTTCGAAGTGAGGCGGTAGCGCATAGGTGACGATGATGTCGATGGTTGTCATCTGCGAACGAGGGAGCCGCTGCCCGCGCGCGCGTGCGCGCCAGTAGGCGTTCGGAGAGTAGATGCCGTACTGCTCGCGAAAGTCCAGGACATACGGGTTGAAAAGCATGGCGAGTTGTATGCCGAACTCCGTCAGCGCAAGCGCCTCATAGCGTCGTGCATGGTAGAAGCCATGAAAGGCAGCTCTGGTTGCCAGAGATGGTTTGCGGGCTTCCAACATTGCTTTGTACGCTTCACCATGTTCCCAGCCGTATTCATCGAACTCCGGCAATACGATGCCTGGTGGCGTCGCGAATGGCCGCGGCAACTCAAGAAACCGAAAGTCAGTCCGAGCAATGAGCCCCGCGTGCTTAGACTCATATGTCGTGCGCAATGATTTTTTTTCAGGTGGCTCCTTGTAGACGAGCGTCGGGCTGATATAAGGCTTGCGACGTCGGACGCTAGATGAACTGCTGCTGGCTTTAGCTGTATTCATGATGCGGCGCATGTATTGGGTGAATCTGCTTCGACGATATCGCGGGATGGCGCAGAGAATTGAATGAGGCTTTCAATCAGCACAGACTCTTTGGAAGAACGGGGGCGACGTTTGCGTTCAAGTGGAGCGCGACATTGTTCTGCTTTCGCTCGGAGCGAACGAGGCTGCTTCAGGACTGAACACAACGTGAGAGCCGCGTCCGCGAACGGGGTATGCCCTTTCAAAAGGCAATACTTTCTAATTCCGAAATCTTCCAGCAATGTCGAAGCACTAACTTTCCCTGAATGCCCACGAGCAGCTAGTTCGTCGCGCTTATCGAAGATTTTTTCCGCGATATCGATATCGAGTTGTTGATATGCCTCATCAGTCAGTTTATAAAAGGGGACGGAAATTCCTGCTTTATGCAGAGATTCTCTGCTTAGAATGCTTGTCGCGTGGCCTCCAACAATATGTTTTATCTCGGAGTGAGTTAAATTTTTATTCAAATCGCGAATTTTAGAGTATTCAATGGAACATTTTAAAAATAGGCTGTCTCTATTGTTGTTGCGCCATATTGTTGTTTGTTTGTGTGTGTTGAAATTTTTTTTTGATGATGGTTTTTCGTAATGGTGGTAATTTGAAGTGCTGTTTATGGCCTGTATTGTTTCTGGCCAGCTATCAAATAGCCCGTAAACTAGTGCGACACTCTGTAATGGATTTCTAAAAATCTGATTTCCTGTCAAATACTCTGATACCGACTGAATGTGCGCTAGAATCTTCACTCGCTCGAAGACCGGTCGCCACGGATGACCATCAAAAAATTCTCGCACTCGACCTTGATTTAATGTTGCTCCCCGCGTAAGCCCAATCTCCTCACTTCGTTGTTGAATAACTTTTGCCAGTGTGTCCCTTGTGAAGTTTGGGAGATAATTTGGGTCCAGTAACTTTTGCGTGACACGATGTAGTTCGAGTTCTTGTTCCTGGCGCACGCTAGATAAGCCGGTCGAGCCGGGCAGTGGCGCGATTCCGCAACCACAGTGCAATCCAGGGCGCGAGTTATGGTCTGGATGAAGCGACCGTGTGATGCATTTGTCACATATTGCGGATGAGAGCGGTCTTCCGTGCCTTGAGCAGAAGAGGAGGCCTGGAACGAGATTCGTACGATTCCAGAATGGCGCGCCACATAGCGCGATATCTTCCTTTATGCACTCAGGGCAGAACGATGGAATGGTCTTTGCCCAGCCCCCGTTGGGGCCGTTCATACCGAGGATAGCCATAATTCCGTGGACAGGTTTTTTTGCACCGTGTGTCCTCACAACCCCTACATCGTCTGGCGTGAGGAATCGCGATTGCAATGGCAGAAAAGTGTTGAATGGCTCCATCTGTGCGCAGGCTCCGCTGGTTCCAAGGAATGATTCAAGAATCGAATCCAGTCGACTAGGCGCGTACCACGTTCGGGGATGGCAATTGTGATGGGCGCGTTCTGCGACTCTTACAAAGTAAAACGGAAGCAGTTCGTCTTTTGAAATGGAAGTTATTAGAGTAGGTGAAATTCGTTTCGTCATGCGAAATTATTAACCTGCGACATCGACGGCAGGCTTGTGAGCGGAGAATTCAAATTCCGTCACGGAGACGCGCGAACATTGGAGGAAAAGCTTGGGACGTGGCTGCTCCTCGCTAGGTCGCGATATCTCCGTGGAAAAGGGGGCGGGCGTTAAGGGCGGGGTGCTTCGAGCAGCGTGCTCTTCATCCTGCTGAGCGCGTATTCACGAATACCGAACGTGAGCCTCGTTTCATACGCAGATTCTCGGCGCGGAGCGTATCCGTTCGACCCACTGTCGAGAACGCTCGCCTTGATAATCGATTCAACCGCTGCTGACCGTGATGCTCTCGGCTTTCGCGTGACTTTTGCGACGCGAACGGGCATCTGGTTGGCCTCCAGCCACGGCCTATCGTGGCGGTAGAGCCATGTCCACAAGGACGGAGCTCGTCTCCTCGTCTCGCTGCGCGAAACTTCCATAGCGCGAGCACGCACAGCGAGCCAAGCAGCCCGTTTCCTGGTCAGCGTCGTCTCAGGCGGCGCGCTTGTGCTGCTCGGTCGAGGTTGGGGGCACTGGGCCGGGATGGGGGCCGCCTCACGCGCGAATATGAGCAATAGTGTCACGAGCGTCGGATGCACGGGACGTGATTGACGGATGGCGTCCATCGCGAACCCGACGAAGCATTCGTGCGCAGCGATGTGGGTCAACCGCGGGTCTTCGAATCCTGCCTTGAAATAGCTTTGGAACTCGCGGGCGAGCGCTGAGAAGTGGACGCGTCCCGACTCGGAGATGAAGTTCTTCAGCGTTAGCAGGCCAACAAGCTCCGAAAGAGCGGGCTTTCGTGGATACGTGCTGGCCAGGTTGGCAGCGAGTTGTGCGTAACGTAGTGAGTTCGCGCGTGCCACTGCCGATTCGGGCCGGACGAATTGCGCCTCTAATCTGCTTGCATCGCCGTCGAGTTGAAGCAGTGCTTCGTGATGTGCGCATCGCGTAACGTAATCCACGCAGTGAAGGCAACGATTCGCTGTTCGCCCGTATTTGTACCAGTCTTGAGCCGCGCATTCGGGGCACAGCAGGGCTGTGCGATTGCCACATCGCAGGAAAACGTCAAACCGCGGGCAGGATGTACGTAGATTACCGTCGGTGAGCGATAGCGCGAGACCATCTGCGTCGGTTGGCGTCATGCCGACTGCGCACCAATGCATCAAGCAGTGCTCGCACAGTACGCGCGTGGCATCGCCATACGCGTTCTCTGTACAGGTGCAAAAGCGTTGTGCGCGGCAGGGCAGGGAATTCGCCAGCGGATTAGCTCGTTGCTGGTAAGCGCAATACAGCCGTCGGGCGTCGTCAGAGCCCGTGGTTTTGGCCACCATCGCGAGGATAGACGCGGCTGTTTCGCCGCGCATTGCGGGGAAATAGGTACGGCTTGTCATGACTCGGCTCCGGGCGCTTGCTGCTCAGGATGCACATGAGCCGAAGTGCCACTATCAACTGAAGGCGAGGTCTTGCCTTTGGCCAGCCTGCCCGACTGATAGTGCTTTTTCGTGAACCAGTCGTCTGGCGCCTCAAGGTCAGGCAGCGATTCAATGGTCAACTGCAACGACAGCCAATCCGCATTGCGCATCACCTGTGCTCGCGAGAAGTTACCGCCTCGAGCAGCGCTGCGAATGGCTTTAAGGCGAGGGGCTTCGAGAGCAAGCGCAGTTTTTGCGTGTTCCTCGAACTCAGCCTTGGTCAACGACACTTTTTCGAAATTAGAGGACGCCCAGCAGCGCCCGATGTGCGACGCCACTTTTGTCGCGAGTTCGATGCGGCCAAGCGTTTGTGCCGACATTGCTGAATAGACCCACTCAGGCGGAGTTTGCGCGAAGGCTTTGAGGTACTTAAGCCAAAGCATAAGTATGATGTTCCGCCATGCTTTTGATGACATTTCAAAGGGCGCAATGTTGTACACACCGCCTCGCGAGAGGTCCGGTTGTGCTCCGCTGTGCTCAATGAGATTCACGGCGGCGCCTGCCGTCGCCACAATGAGAATGGGGATACCCGTTTCCGCGGCTACTGTCGCTAGCAGACGCCACATGGACGCTGCGCGACTTGGGTCCGATTCGCGCGTTGAGACTGGTCCAATAATCAGGATACGGAGATTGATGGACAGGAGCATTGCCTGAGTTGCAGTGGCGGCTTCTTCATCGCTGATTTTCGGGGAGCTAAATCGGCCATAGCGAAAACCAGTGCGGAGCATACCGTCGACTTTACGCGCTAGCGTCTGATAAAAGCTTCGTGCGCTTCCAGTGGACGGGAATTCGTGGACCAGTGTCTCCACTCTGAAGAAGCGAATCCATCCTCCGCCGTCGGCGATAGGTACATCGACCGGGCGATTATGCTTCCCGAATACGCGTTGGCAGGCGTGGATGAGCGCACGTTGCCCAAGCCCGTGTCCGACCACCGCAAAGTGAACTCTTGCCTGAACACCTGGCAGCGCTACCGTCGCTGGGACCACGGAGTCCCGGCGCGTATCTCTCTGGAGCGCAACCTGGTGCGCTGTCATTACCTTCGCCCGGAACTCTTCATTCGCCAGATTGCGCTCGTTTGCGCTTGCGCGTGCAGACGCCGAGATGTCAAGCATCAAGCTGCCATGCATTGGGGTGCCAACGATGATTTGCTCGTCGGCCGACATGCCACCGTTGGCAGCGGGCGGCAGGTATTCCATTGCTTTTAGCGCTTGCCTAGTGTTGGCAAACGTAGGCAGTCCACGCAGGGCAGGATTTTCGCCTGGCAGCGCGACGATTTTTGGGGCCATATGTGCGAGTTCGCCGAAGGGCGAGTCGACGGCGACTTCCGAGCGGCGTGAAGCAGCGGGGGGCGAGGCCGGAAGAACCTCTGTTGTGCCTTGGGGGATAGGCTGTTGCATGGCTTTCTCACAAATTGCAGGGACGACTTCGCTCCTGTCACCCCTTCGCTAACTTACGGGCAGGGGTTGACCTGGTGCCCCTTTTGTGAGACCCTACGCGCGCGTAAAGCGGTGGGGACCTCCTCGGGGGTACCATCAGGCGGCAGCTAGGGTGTAGGAGCCTTAGCTGCCGTTTTTCATTTCGGAGCGGGGTTTTCTTCTCTCACTTGCTCTGGGTGTGTGTCTTCCTCAGTTGCGGTTGCTTGGACGCACAAATTTTTGTCACACAAAAATTGCGCGCCACTTGACAAAGTGGTGGTTTGGAGTATACTTAGGTTCGGATATTGTGCCCTAGATTTGCATTTTGCGCAAGTTGTCTGCGCACGCCTTTCATTTCCCCTCCTGCTGTTCCTCCGTCCCGTTCTCGTGCGGTAAGTTTGCGGCCATCTTTGGCATCGCGCACTTCGACTCGTAAACATGCGTCTTGCTTCCGTCGCACGTGCCATGGGTACAATCGTCTGTACATGCGACCGTTGCTTGCGTCGTTTCGCGATTTGCTGGCGTGTTTGCTCGTCAGTAATTGGCAAGTTTTACTGTCATTTATTTTAGAAATTTTCTTTGAAAAGGCAAGGAGCGCTGTGAGCGAAGAAGCAACGGCCTGGTCCAGCATTGCAGCGCGTGTCGTTCGTAGCGTTCTTGCGAGGAAGGATGTTGGCTACGCACAGCTCTCTGAGGGATTGGCTGCGCTCGGCGTCGTGGAGAGTGAGCGAGGCCTCGCGTCCCGGGTCTCACGTGGGCGTATCAAGCTGAGCCTCTTGCTTCAGATTTTCGAAGTTACCAGCGCGAAGGTACCTCCGCTTTGGGCGCAGGCGTGTGCGCTCTCTGGTCCGTGGGAAAGCCGTGCCAGTGCGGTCTGTGCTGCTGAGCTGTCGTGCAATCCCATCGTCACTGTTGAGGAGTTGGCGCGACGGATGATTGTTCTCGGCGCTGACTTATCCGAGAAGACGCTGGTCACGCATTTGCGAGCCGGTACGATTTCGCTTCCCGAATTTCTGCAGAGCCTCGTCGCGCTGAATAGCCGGAGTCTGGAAGGCTTCGTCGATTTCGAAGACCTGGTTGCTGTCGCGCGAATGACGTCTGTCACGTCCCTTTCCTAGTCCCGTCACCGCATTGTTCCTTGCTCTTTTGGTGTGCTCTCCTAGAATAAAAATCAGCGATTTTTACTGCTTTCTATGAGCCTCGCCTGACGCCTCTGCACGCAAGCTCTGGCTCAGCGGGGATGGACCTGGCTTGCGGGTCCGAAGGAGCGTGCCATGCCTATTTGGAACATTGCCTCCGTTGCGACTGAGCCCGAGGTGTCTCTCCTCCGATGGCGCGTTCTTGAGATAGACGACGGTACTAGGCACTTTGTTGGGCTTGACGACCGTAATTTCACCGGCCGCGTCAGTTCGGCCATCGTCGCATTCGATTTGGCAACGCAACGCGGGAAGACGCTCTCGAACCGCGTCTATCAGCTCGTGGGGGACCCTGGCCACGCGGATAACGCCGACTACGTGTGGCAGGAGTGGTGCGCGGTAAACCAGGTGAAGTCCTTCTCTGATGTCACGAAGCAGCTCCTGCTTGGCGCTGTCGACGACGCTCCTGAATGAGCCGGAGCGTCTGTGGGAAGCGGAAGGCGAGCCAGGAGGGCGGCGCATGGCAGCGAACGATGTGCCCGATGATTTTCCTCGGGACAATTCAACGGCAGTGGTGTCTGGCGCCGGACCAAAGCTATGTGTTCGATTGGTCGACGGAATCTACACGGCTGCTTTGTCGAACGAGGAGCGCCGCGAACGCTGGATTATCTGTGAATCCCTGACGCGGCAACTCGCAACTGTTGCTAAAAAAGACGCCCGCGCGCATCCGGAGCATTCTACGGAGCAGACAGTTGAACGCGTGAAGTCGGCGGTATGCGCCCAAAGGTGGCTATCGTCCGATGAACTTGAATGGGTCGGTAGGCGTCTTCTTTTTCTGCTAATTAGTTAAGCATTCCGAACTAAAGCGGGGTGATGTCGTGGCGCAAAACTCTTCTCGTGCGACGGCCAAGTTCGACGCGAATCGCTCTGCCGAGGTAGCAGCGACGATGTTTCTCGATTTCGACGGCTCAATGCATGTCGGGAGGGCATCCATGGACGAGCATCGCGTGATTACACTCGACACCGGCCGCCCCTTATTCGAATTCGCCCCCTTGCTTATAGAGTTGCTCAAGCCGTATCCCTCTGTTCGATTGGTGCTGACAACTTCGTGGCTGATGACCCTGACGCAGGAAGAGGTGGTCGCACTTATGCCGAGTGAGCTTGGCCGACGCGTGGTGGGTACGACGCAATTTGTCCCATCACGCTTGAGCTACATTCTCAATGGGACGGACCGAACTTACGTCATCTGGAAGTACGCGTGTGGCAAGCGGCTTAAGCACTGGCTTGCTGTCGACGATGCAGTCTATGGCGCAGATGAATTCGGGCGTAAGCGCGGCGAGGTAGACGAGCACTTTCTTTTGCTTAATCCGCTGCGAGGATTGAGCGATGACGCGGCACTTCAGCGCATCGCAGAATGGCTTGTCGAAGTGCATCGCTGATTCGGAACTGTCCGCCTCGACGCATCGCTGGCAGCGAATGCTTTCAGAGAGGCCGACAGGCCTACTCGTTCACGAGCACCCCTAGTGTGGTTTTAATCGAGTGTGCGAACGACTGCGACGTACCCGCGCCTCAGCAGGCTATTTCGCGGTGCGAAGAAAGTACGACGATTGGCTTACCAGCGGGTACGAGATTCCGCGACGGAGGCGGTCAAGGCGCTTGTCGATATTGAGATAGAAAAGAAGGGAAGTCTTCGCGAAATTCGGGAAGAAAACATCCTTGTGCAGCTCATGGACCTCATGGGGCACAGCTCTATGGCATCCATTCGACCTTATCTCGACATTGAGCTTCAGGCTAGGTACGCACGAAGGCATCGACCATCCTAACGAGCTGTGGCCACTGCTTGTTGCGGTGGCATCAACGCTGCATAGTCGTCAGTCGTCCTTTCCCAACTGATGGTAATGATTTCCGCACAGACCGTTATACTCCTGTTCCTCAGGTCCGAGATGAGCGCTGCAGACCGCGCAACGCTCATGCTCCGGGCTCGTACCGCAAGCAAGGCACACCCCCTCTTCAACCATATAAGTCTCGCGACCGCATTCCCAGCACGTGGCAAGCGGAGCGTCGGCGCCGTCTTTCACTGAGAGGTAAGTCTCATAGGAAAAGTGCTCTTCAAGCGCTTTATCCAACATGTCGTCGACTGTAGATATTTCGCCACAGACCATGCATTTGAATTCCATCTCCAGAACTGGCTCGAACTCTGGGTCGACAGGTTTTAGAAGGGCGGATTCACATGTCGGACAGCGTAACTCCGCAGCCATGCCGTGCATCGCATCGCTACCCCAGTCGATGTCTTCGATGGCCTGTTTGCATTCATCGCGCTCCTTTTCGTAGACGTCAGCAGTTGCGAGAAGAACGTTCCACGTCTTAATGCCGAGGAGGTCCGCTGGGTCGTGGGACAGCTCGTTCGTTAGAAAGTCACGAATTATTAGGAATGACCCAGCGACTAGCTCCTTGATTGCGCCGGGCGACTCGGTCGTCAGATAGTGCTCAACGTTATTTCTTATCGTGTTCACTTTCTCGAAAGTCACCATGTCGACTTCGATACCAAGCGACTTAAATCTCTCCTTTATCTGCTGAACGTCGACGGTTTTCTTGCCTTCTCCCTTGAAGAAGACAGCTCCGCTGGGAGACAGATGAGGAGAAAGTTTTTGCTTGATGAGCGCTTCTTCTGAGCCAGGCGAGGACAGCAGCCGGAGCTTCTCTTTGAAAAGCAGCAGCACTCCAGCCGTTATGTTCCGCGTTGCGGAGAGCATCCGACGCGGGTCGGTAGACTCGAAGTCCTCAACACCAATCTGAATTGATTGAACAGCGTTTTTCAGTATCGTGTCCATAGCTGGTTCCTATGATAAGTGGGCTTCGGCAGTGCAGTTCGTCAGCTCTTGCTTTGTCTTCGCCGCGCAGAACGAAGGCGCACTGGTGCGCGAGGTCGCGTTTCGGGCTGTAGCCGAGCATTCAACCTGGTCAGCTTCTTCCTTGGCGCAGCAACTCCCGAATCTTCGCTGGTTGCTACTTCCGGCAGCAATATCTTCCAGCATTTAATTTCCGACAGTTCTTCTCCGAGTTGCGCTTCGAATTCTCGCAGCCTAGTCAACCCCGGCAATTCTTCGACTGCGCGTGCGATGAGACGGCGCGCCTCGTGGTCGTCGCCAGCCTGTCTGAACGCCTCCGCAATGGTGAGAAGTCCAGCTGCACCTAAGAGGCTTCCGACATTCAGGCGCTTGTCTCGGTAACGGAACTTGGAATACGTGTCGAACAAGGCTTCGCAGGTCTCTGCTGACCACGGTGGCTGTCGACCTTCATACACGTACAGGAACAAAGCCTCTGCAGACTCTGCCTCTAGGTCGCCCAAAAATGTGCCGAGCCTGCTGATTGCCTTTTCTCTTTCGTTGCGAGGAAGGTAATGCGAAAACCAGTAGTGAAGCGTGACCAACGGACGACGTTGGTCGGGCTTCGCTAGGCCTGGCAGCAGGCTGTCAATTTTCTCGGTGACCTTGCGGATGTCTGTGATTAGCTTATCGGGATGGAGCAGCTGCTGTTCCACTTCAAGGAGAAATGCATTCAGATATGCATACGCCCCGTCGGTAGTAAGAGGAACCGGATTGTGAATCCACATACTCGGCACCAGCGGCATCCTTAGTAGATTTGGAAAATCACTCTGGTAGTCGTATTCTTCGCGCTCGCTCCTCGGCGCGCGCCTGACGAACTCATGAATTACGGCGCGTGCTACTCGCGCCAAACCTTCGAAGGTCAGATGTGGGCTGCCGTCGACGTGCGCTACTTCTGCGAGCGAGTGGGGAGAGGCGAGCAATCCAGGGATTGCTTTGAGGGTATGTATGTAACCGGAGCGAATGTCGTACGCGTTCTTTAGCGCAATTGTCAGGTCGCTCTTTCCCGGCGGAGAGCTTGACTTCGCTGCGTCATCACGAAAGAACTTGGCGCCCACGTGGTCCAAAGTGAACTCTCGAAACCGTCGGCTCAGTGCCACGTGTTCGCCGCTGAGAATCGCGCTTCGTACAGCGTTCGCTGTATCAAAGTCAGCGTCTTTCAGCGCCTCGTCGACTGGCTTGCGCTTCCGCTGGTCGAGGTCTTCCCATACAGGAGCGGTGCCGTGGAACTTCTGGACAAGAGACTCTATCGCGGCGATGAAGAGCGTGTACGCAAGGTCTAAATCGTCGGATAGCCGGTGAAGAGCCGTGACGTATCGTCGAATCGCGCTCATCGCAGCCGAAAACGATTTGCGCTCCAGGCTAAGTAGGTCAGTGAAGAAGTTCGCCAGGCGAGACTCTGCTTCCGGGTCGTAGCTGGCCTCAATATCGAATGTCTTCGACACATAGTTTCGCGGTAGCCGGCGGATGCCGAGAGGAGGGCGCTGCGAGGTGAGCAGTCTCACCGCTAGGTCGTGGTCCGGTGTGAACAGCCGTTCGAGGGAGAAGGATGCGACCGCCGCGAAGTCATTGACGAACGTATCCGGGCCGACCGACAAAATGGCGCCGGCTGCCCACACATTGGGCTGGCGTTCGACGACTTCGCAAACGAGAGTCTGGACGTCCCTCCACTGCACGGCGGCCGACAGCGTGCCGGCTGGCGTGGTCATGCAGTCATCACGAAAAACCCGGAAGTTCGAATACAACACGCCGCGGTGAATTGTCTCCCGCGTGTCGTCGGTGTTGAAAAATTTCCCCGTGCTGATTTGGAGCATTGAGTTGTTCCTTATCTTTGTTGCACTTCCGGTTTTCCTTCTTCGCCGCGCGGTATTCCGCCCGCGTCAATCTTGTTCGATATCCGGCGTGCTCTTGCGCCGGACCCGGGGTGGTGTCAGTCGCGATAAAGGCGTCTGACGTTCCGGCAGCGTCGGCTGCGGCAGCGCAACCTGCAACCCTCTCAATCGCTGGCAAGCACGAAGCGCCGCGACAAGCGTTTCGATGGTCCCTGAGCCGTCACGCTCGAACCGCTGGTAGGTCCGTAGCGGGATATCGGCCGCCGCGGCGAACTCCGCTTGCGACTTGTTCTGGCGAATGCGCTCAGCCCGCAAACGGTCGCCAATCTCATGAACGATTTCACTATCACTCATACTATCGAATCCAGCTATCTCATAGGTATTCATTTCCATTCCTGTGGATAACCATGTATCGCGATGATAACACGCCATATTTGGCGTAGAAAAAGTTATTAATTGACACTCGTTGATTCTTCAGCTTAAAGTGATTGCAGTCAAAACTACCTTTTTCCTTACAACAACGATGACTGAGAGTAAACCTTACCGTGTGCTGTCGCTCGACGGGGGAGGCGTGCGTGGCTTGTACAGCGCGGTGCTTCTGGCCGAACTCTCACGCCGTTTCGCGGCGCAGGATGGCGCACCCGAATCGCCGGATTTCGACTTGGGTGCGCAGTTCGACATGATTGTCGGCACGAGCACCGGCGCGATTCTCGCCGTAGCGCTGGCGTCGGGCGTGTCGCTGACGAAGGTTGCGAAGCTGTTCCGCGAAAAGGCCGCGGGCATCTTTCAACATCCGGTTCCCGAGGGCAAGTTGGGGTTGATGGGATGGATTTCCAGACATCTCTGCAAGCCGGCCAATACTCCCGAGGCGCTGCAAGCTGCGCTCAAGGAGGTGCTTGGCGACGAGACGGTGAAGCAGATGTACGACCGCCGGGGCATTGCCGTTTGCATCCCTACTTTGAACGTCGAGACGAACAAGGCCTGGGTGTTCAAGACGCCCCATGCAGAGCGGTTGCATCGCGACGACAACTACAAGCTCGTCGACGTCTGCATGGCGTCCGCGGCTGCGCCTATCGTATTTCCGCTGAAACCCATCTCGAAGCCGGGTGACGAAAACCAGACGAACTGGTTCACCGATGGTGGCCTGTGGGCGAACAACCCTGCTCTCGTCGCGCTGACCGAGGCGCTGACGATGGCGGAGCCTGGCCGGTCGATTCAGCTGATGTCCGTCAGCACTTGCCCGCCTTTCAAGGGCAAGACGCTCAATGGGAATGGCGGGGGGCGCGGGTTGCTGGGGTGGAGGGGTGGCCTTGGCATTGTTGAGGTCGCGCTTGACGCACAGTCCTTCGCCTACCACTACGTCACGCAAGCCGTTGCGGATACAGCAAACCGCCCGGTGGAATACGTGAGGCTGCTGGACGCCGACGTTCCCGTCGAGCAGGCAAAGCATCTTGGTCTGGACAATCCCAGCAAGGCGACCCTTGAGCTGCTGACGCGCTTGGCTCATGACGCTGCAGACAAGAATATCTCTGCAGCCACTGCGCAAAAAAATCCTACGCACCCGCTCATTCGCGAATTCTTTCGTGGAATTCAGCCTACTAGCGAACCGAGCCAACCTAATAGCGAATCGAACGCAACCGAGTCTGGAGAACAATAATGGCGAACGTCAATAAGCAACTGCTTGCCTTTTTCAAGTCGGAAGTCGCGCTGACCGAGGCGACGAAGTCGGACATGCGCAAGCGCCGCCATAGCTGCGAAAACCGCCTTGAGCGCGGTCTGGAGCGGAACAAGAAGCCGACGGTCGACCGATACGTCAAGCAGGGGTCGTATGCCATGCACACGATGGTCGAGTCGAACTCCATCACGTCTGATATCGACAATGGCGTGGTCTTTCATGAAGACAAGCTCGTCGGCGAGCGCGGCGGCAAGTATTCGGCCTATGATGCGAAATGCATGGTGCGCGATGCGTTGAACTATGACAACTCGTTCGTGCGTGCGCCCGAAGTCCTCAAAAACTGCGTGCGCGTGTACTACGCGGATGGCTTCACCATCGACATGCCCGTCTACCGTGAAACTGGCGAAGGTGACTCTGCGAAATATGACCTTGCCGCGGCCGATTGGAAGCATTCTGACCCGGAGGCAGTCACCGAATGGTTCCAGAACAACGTTGTGCAAAAGAGCCCTGATACCGTCGATGGACGACAGATGCGTCGCATGGTTCGCCTGTTGAAAGCATGGTCGAAGAGCCGCTCGTCTTGGGCGTTGCCCAGCGGCTTCGTTCTGTCGATTCTCACAAACGAGGTGTATCCGCGCGGCGGGTATCCCGACCGCGAAGACCATGCGCTCTTCCAGACGGTGCAGTCCATGCGTAACCGTCTTCGCTATAACAAGACGGTCTATCGACCGGTCCCTCAGTATGAAGCCGTCACGAAGTCGGCGGCGGACCCGAACATGGTCAGCCTGTACGAGAAACTCGATGAAGCAGTCGACCGCCTCGCACCGCTGAACGACAGTCAGGCTTCCGACCTCGAGGCCCTCAAGGCGTTGAAATGGTTCTTCTGCACCGAGTTCTTCGACGAAGAAATCGAAGACCTCGAGAAGGCAGAGAAAGAGAAGGCGAAGGCGCAGTTCGTCTCCACTGAGTCCCGGCAGCCGGCAGGTCCCGTTGTCAAATCGGGCGGTGAAGGACGGTATGCATGAAGCCGTGACGGAGCCGATTGCTCCGGCCGTTATTCCGTCTCCAACCTTCGGGCTCCTCGTCGGTCGATGGCCAGGCACTCTTGAGGTGGATAGCGCCACGCTTGCACGCCTGTATCCGGGCCGACGCTTCTCGTGCGGCTGGCGCATTCCTGCCACTGAGCTGGGGCTGCCTGAGCCGCTCATCGTGGCGCTGGAGCGCGAGCATGCTTTCGAACTGCCGCGAGTCGCGGTCGGCAGACGGCCCGAGCCTTGCGAAATGCCCCATCTGGAATCTGATGGGGTGTTTTGCTTGTTGCCGTCGTCTACGCCAGTGCGGCTCCCCGTTACCGGCGAGCTTGCCGTTCACCTGGTGGAGCAGGCAGTCCGGGCATATCTTGATGCCCAGGCTGGGGCTAACCATAAGGACTTCCTCGACGAGTTCCAGACATATTGGACGTTGGGTAACTCAGCCATGCGCGATGTCTTCGCGTGGCTGGGCGACTTCACGCAGACGAGGACTATCTACACGGCGAATATGGGGAAGAGCGTGATGGTCGCCGACTCCGCCGATGGAATCGAGGACTGGTTCAAGAAGCGAGGCAGCCCGGTTAAACGTAGGGACATCCGCAAGGCGACATTTGTGCGCCTGCGTGAGCCGCTCTATCCTGATGACTATCCGTCGAACTCCGCGGAGTTGCTGGGCCTACTTCGCGACCGTTGTCCCGAAGCTCTGGAACTGGTGCTTTCGTCAATTCGTATGGGCGAAGATACCCTAATCGTGTGGTGTTTTGAGCATGATGGCCAACCCGTGATGGGCGCGACCTTAACGCCGGTGTTGCGGCGATTTCCGCACCCTCTCAACCGCGGGCAGGCATTCTTGTCAGGACGACATCGTTTTCGGGTACCCATGGAATTGCTACATGCTCGGCTAGTAGAGGCGAGGTTTCCAACCTCTCGCGCTACGGTCGTGCGGGCAGATAGCGACTTCCTCGTCGAGCGTACGACGGGGAAGGTCGATGGCGCTGTTCGCACGCTCAAGGTTGTCGTCATTGGTTGCGGAGCACTGGGCGCAGCGACCGCGCTCTTGCTCGCGCAGGCAGGCGTGCGCGAGCTGACCTTGGTGGATGGCGACCTGTTGACCTACCAGAACATCGGTCGGCATTCGTTGGGCGCGCATTACATCGGCTGGAACAAAGCGGAAGCGCTGCGCCACGAAATCAGTGCGAGGTACGTGGACTATAAGGTGCACGCATCGCCATGCCGATGGCAGCATGCAGTTCGTGAAAATGCCCGTTTTTTCGAGCATGCAGACCTCATCATCAGCGCGACCGGAGACTGGCTTTCCGAGGCGGAACTCAATGACCTGCTGGAGAAGGGCGATGTTCCACCGACCATCTTCACGTGGCTTGAACGCTTTGGAGTTGCGGGGCATGCGACATTCGTCTCTGCAAACGCATCCCTGCTGTGGGCATTGAATGAATATGGAGAGGCCACTCGGCAAGTTGCGAAAATCACCGGCGATATGCCGCGGGAAGCTGCATGCGGCGCGTTCTATCAACCGTTTTCATCTGCTGCGTCAGCTGAGGTCGCAGCGATGACCGTCCGTCTTGCGTTGGCCGTTGCAACGGGGGAAGTAACGACTGGGCAAACATGGACGTGGATTGGTGCGTACGAAAACCTTCTGCGTGCCGGTGCTGAGATTCTTCCAATCTGGCGCCCGCATGTGTTTGATGGAGACGGTTTCCAGAAGGTGTATCGCAACCAGCTTGTCGCCCCTTCGAACGAGGCAGGGCAGGTTCAATGAGTAAGTGCTATCAGACCGAGTTCGGCGTAGTCGAGTTGGCTGACGAAGTCCTCGAGACGCTCAATCGCCATCGGCAATTGGAGAGCATTTCGCCCGAAGCCGGCGGCCAGCTCTTTGCTCGCTTCGAGGCCGACAGGATGAGAATTCTGCGAGCGACTGAGCCGACGTTGAAGTCGCGTCGAGGCAGGACATATTTTTGGCCATCGAGGCGCGACGAGCAGCGGGAGATAGAGTCCTTGTATGCTGAGGGGCTTCATTACGTCGGAGACTGGCATTCGCATCCCGAACCGTACCCGGAGCCGTCGTCCGACGATATCGAAAAAATAGAGGGCATCTACGCTAAGTCGAAGCATGACCTGAACTGTATCGTGATGCTCATTGTGGGAACCAGCGACGAACCCGAGGGAATCTGGTTCGGTAGCGCCTCAAAAGCGGGGGTGCATCAGGCTGAGCGTGCCGAAACTCGACCTGCAGATGGTGGTGGCGGCAGGCGCGAGCGAGCTGGCGTCTTGCGCTCCAAGGCGAAGCATCGCTAACGCTCTGTTATGCACAGCGCTATTGCAGATGTAAAAATTGAGGTCGCAACGATTTCCGTTGCGACCTCAAAAGGCACTGGCCGGTGGGGTACGAGGTTGAAGAGACAGGATGTCGACAGATTGACTCGCATTGTTGCGAATCGGACTCGAATATCTCTATACAAAAACCTTTGAACTCGTGGGGATTTGATAGGGCTGATGTGATTTAAATATCCATCAGTAAATAGAGGCATTTTTTCTATGATTTCCTCTAAATTCAAAATCACATAGGGAGCTGGCTTCGCAAGTCTGTTTGGGGTGTTATAAATGTTCTTGTCACACGTCGACTGCGCACACCGCGACCGACGTTAGAGCCGCCCCAACCGAATGAAGGGCTCCGGTGAGTGACCGCTAGCGCGGACGAGGTGTGACCGGTAGCGCGCTGGGGAAATCCGTACTACGGGGATGGGTCCTGAGAAAACGGACGCGCTGGCGAAGCTAGAGGCGCGGGACCCGAAATAGTCTGGCGGAGCTGTCATGGCGGAAGGTTCGAGGCGTTAGCCTCTAGGGACCCTATGCTCAATCAAGAAAATCTACGCTTAAACCTAAAGAAAAATATGTTTACTTTAGGATGGGGTTTTTCATGCCCTTGGCGTACATATCTGGTTATTCCGCGCAAAGCATGTCTCGAAAGTTGCTCTCTCGGGAATAACCGGCATCGCTCAATCGAGTATCTTCTCAGGGGCCGCTGCGCGGCTGCCTACCAGAGGGAGATGTGTGAGAGCGCATTGATTCTGCATCGGTTGAACGGCAGTTGGCGTTGGCTGCATGCGAGTGCCTCGACTGCCTTTCCTGATAAGCATAGTCGTCAAGGAGAAGCGGGGCAAAAGCGTCCGCTTCTGCAGTGTGTTGATGACCCGAGAATCCCCCGAATGCGCTGCACTATTCCTACGTCTTGCCGTTCTCAGCGCGAATATCACGCAAATCCGATATCGTGACCGCGACTGACGGCGGAGAATTTTCAAACTATGCGCATCGTTCCACTTGCCACCGGTGATTCGCGATTCCCGACGTTGTTTTGTTTGCCGGGTGCAATGTGTAGTCCGCTCGTCTATGCACAAAGTGCTGCAGCCTCGGGTCTCAATGCCAAGGCACTCGCATGGCTCGAGGACGAAGGTGCATTCGACCTGTATTCCATCGCGAATCGTATCGTTGACGCGATTGCCGGCGAAGGCGACGTAATCCTTGTCGGGCACTCGCTAGGTACGCCGCTCGCAATTTTGACGGCGCTAGCGGGAGCGCAGCGCGAGGGCGTGGCTGTGAAGGGCCTCGTACTATCGAACAGCGGTGCAAACACGAAGGGCCATGGAGACGCCGGCGCCATCGTCAGGCGCATAAAGGCGGAGTGGGGCGAGCCGATGTGGGACGCATTCGTCGGTCGGTGTTTCCACACCACGCCTGACGAGCGGTTGCTGGATGAGATTCGCGAATACCCTGCGCGCCTGCAGAGTCACTCGGTCGCGGAAGCAATCCAGAGCCAAATGGAAATCGACCTGCTTCCGTTACTGGGCGAGCTTCCGGACGTGCCCGTTGCCGTCGTGCACGGTCAACATGACGTCGCGAGAAGCTTGGCGCACGCACAAGAGCTGGCTGGAGGCATCCAAGGGGCGTCACTGCATGTCCTGGCGACGGGACATACGAGTTGTGCCGAGGATGCTCTCGCATTTGCCGAGATAATGCGTGGGGTCGGCGAGGAGGTTACGCGACGAACTCGTATTGCTTCAGGTCGGCAAGCGGTGTGAGCATTTCCGGCGCAAACGGCTCCATCGCATGATTTCCGCGCAACTTTTGCGGCCAATCGGGGTTGGATAGCGCGCCACGACCCAAGGCGATAACGTCGGCGTCCGTCGACGCTAAATCAACCGCGCGCGCTGCGTCATGCAGGCTTCCGTTTGCAATCACGGAGACGCCCGGCGCAAGTCGGCGTGCGAGGGCTGCGAGTGACATACCCGCTCCGCCAAACGCGGGCTTCCAGGCCTCGTATTCGGTGACGTGGATATAGCTCATGCCTGCGTCGACCAGGCTTCCAAAGATGACCTCTGCCGCTTGTTCACGCTCAGGCCACTTGTGAAAGAAGTCGTTCACCTTGCCCTGTGAGATACGCACGCCAACTGGCACGCCATCGCCGAGCGTTGCTCGCACGCGTTTCGTCACCTCGACGACGACGCCCATTCGCGCTGCAATGTCGCCTCCCCAGCGGTCTGTACGGAGGTTCGTATAGTCGGTGATGAACTGGTCGAGCAAGTACCCGTTTGCGCCGTGAATCTCGACGCCGTCAAATCCAGCGTTATTGACCGCTCGCAACGCTGCAGAACCGAAGCTCTCGATGACGTCCGCTATTTCCTCATCCGACATTTCGCGCGGGACAGGGTATTGCCCCTCTCCGCGATAGAACTTCATTTGCTCACCTTTCGGGCGGACCGCAGAAGGCGCGATGGTGCCATTCCGATACGCGTTGCCTTGCGATAGCGCGCCAGCGTGCTGGATTTGCGCAATCACCTTGGTGCCCGCCGAGTGGACTGCAGCGACTACCTGCTGCCAGCCCTCCGCCTGCCCGGAATTCGCCAGTCCCGGCTGATAGGCATAAGTCTGCGACCATGCATCGTCGATGAAACTGCCCTCGGTAATGACGAGGCCGAAACCACCGCGCGCGAAGCGACTGTAGTACCGCGCCATCTTCTCGGTTGGCACGCCGTTGGACGTCGCGGTCACCCGCGTCATCGGGGCCACAGCCAGGCGGTTGGCCAGAGGCAGGCTGCTGATGCTGGTTTGCTGGAAAAGCGTTGAGATATCCGGTTCCATCGTAGGCTCACAATCGTGTTTAACGATTGTCAATATAATCACGGGTGTAACCGGCGTATATCTCTGGTTATGATGCGCCTGTATAACGAATTTCGTTACATTATGAATATCGACGACATTGCTGTCTTTGTTGCCGCCCAGGCAGGCGGGAGTCTGGCTAGCGCCGCCCGGCAGCTCGGCATCACAGCGATGGCGGCCTCCCGGAAGCTGGCGTCACTCGAACAAGAGCTGGGTGCGAGGTTGATGCACAGGACGACGCGTGCCGCCTCATTGACCCCAGAGGGCGAAGATTTTCTGCCTCTTGCACGGACCATGCTCGACGCGGCCGAAGAGGCACGCGGTATCCTCGCTCCGACCGGCCGCAGTGCGCAGGGGCGTCTTCGCGTGACAGCTCCGGCGGCGTTTGGGCGCCTCGGCATCATGCCGCTGATACCCAGCTTGATGCGCGGGCATCCTGAGCTTCGCATCGAGTTGCTGATGAGCGACGAGGTCATTGACCTGAACAGTGCAGGCATCGACGTAGCCATCCGTATCGCACCGCTGCGTGACTCTGAACTCGTCGCACGTCCGCTCGCTGTTAATCCGCGGGTGCTTTGCGCGTCTCCAAGCTATCTCGCGGAACACAGGGCACCGCAGTTGCTGTCAGATTTAACCGAGCACGAATGTCTTGCGCTTTCAAATATGCCGTATTGGCCGTTCGTCGATGGCAAGCAGGAACGGTCGGTTCGTGTCGACGGGCGATTTGTGTGCAGTAGTGTTGAAGGCGTACGGACTGCCTGTGTCCAAGGCCTCGGTATTGCGCTACTGACCGTCTGGGACATCCAGCGCGAACTCAGCGACGGCACGCTTGTTTCAATAGGCCTGAGCGACGTGCAGCCACAAGAACTCTCCATTTGGGCGCTACTGCCCACGCGCAAATACGTTCCCCAACGCATTCGGGTTTTTCTGGATGCACTGGAGCGGTCGCTCACAGATATGCAGGGAGGGGCGTAACTGCCGTGATAAGTAGCGGCTATAGCGCGGAGATACGGACTACCTGCGACCCTTTAGCGTGAACGGTGCGAGAAGCGATTGAACGTCCACGCGCTGTCCTTGCAGTAAGAGCAGTCGCGCGTGCAGAACGGTATTTTCCAAAACTAGCTTCGCGGTGCTGAGAAGATACAGGGCATGGATATCGGAGGCCGGCATGCCCTCTTCGACGACGTGGTGCCGTTCCACGAGCGCACTCATCACGAGGCGCCTGAGTTCTTCCTCGCCAAACGGTAAGTCCGCATAGTCTATGGGGTCCTCGGCCTCGACTTCGCGCAGCATTTCAACCAGGGTGTCGGTGCTCACTTGCATGTGTAGCTCCTTAACGTCGGGTCGCGAAACACTTTCAGGCTAACGGCTTCCTGGTCTGGTGTCCAGTGGTCAAACAAATTCGGCTGCGGGACACGGCCCGGCGCGAAATTCTATTAATCGGGGTGTCGATGCGCCGTAGCTATGCAACTATCTTTGGTGCTTGCACCTAAGAAGTCTAGTGCGTGACTTTCTGGCGTTCTTTAGAGAGGAAGTTACACGTGGTCCACACCGCGCGAATTGAACAGTGAGTTGATGCGTGTCCCTCGCGAGGGTAGGCCGAACAGAACTGCCTGGGGCTCGTGTCTGCAGCTATCGGTTAGGCGGTAGACGGTCGCAAGCCCATTTCAGTGGCGGAGAATCACTCGCCTAACTGGCCGGTCCATGCAGCTACAGGTCAGGCTGTGCGAGGCGGTTCGCTGTTCGGTGGACTGCTTGCCGATGCAGCTGTCGCAAGCTTATGCGGTCCGGGAGCCCCGGTATGTGCGTTCGCACTGGTGCTGCTCTGAAGTATGGCTGGTTCTATGGCGGCGGAGCAAGCTAACGACCTGTATCAAGAAGAGCTTGAGGAATTTATGAAATGGCAGATACGGTAAGCGAGGAGGTGCGTCAGGAGTGCTGGTGTACCATGGCGCTCATGTATGTCGACAACGTTGTCGACTACCGCTACGTAGCCGAGCAACTCGTCCGGCATTGCTCCAGCATGTCAATGGACATGCTCAAAGAGGCCCTGTTTGATGAAGTTGCACCGGCCTTGAGTGGTGCGGTGATGACACCTGCGCCAGAGGTATGGTTGATGTGGGACCCAGATGAAGTTGTCGAGTTGGTAAGCCGTATGTTGGCTCGCAGAAGCGCATCGCTTATTTATCGCATCGGCAATAATTTCTGGCGCTCGCAGTGCAAAAGTCTGGCGCGTGACTTTTGGCGCTCTCTCGAACCCGAACTATTGGCCGTGCAGGCTACCGGTCTGGTCGATTGAACGGAGGCGGGAAATGCGTAGAAAGATGATTGTAGAGGGCGAAAAAATACGAAGGATGGTGTGGTGGTGACAGGCGACGCGACGATGATGAGCGGCAGAAAACCGCTCGCCTACGTGGGTGCAGAGGTGAGTTGCCCCGCCTGTAACTCGACTGGCAAAATTGCAAACTTGATGCCCTACATGCCGATGACGTTTTGCAGTGGCAAGCAGGTCGCGCTGGAAAATGACGTGTGCCTGTGCAAATGCGGCCCGCCTCCAAAGCTCATAGCATCGCAGTCCGACATGGTTATGACGTTGGAGTCCGATGCGCTCGCAAGAATGGGGTATTCCACTAGCCGAGAGAAGCTTCCGCACGACCAGCAACCCACGTACATCGAATTCAACGTGACGGACCAGGGGCGGCTTTACGGTATGCGCTGCGTTGCCCACTTCGACGACGTGTCGACCGCCAGTGGCTACTTTGACCACGAGAACACTGTTCGCTTTGGCAATCCGTCAGGCTCCGCATGCAAGCTTATGAGCTTTGAGTCCCAAGACGCTGTCAAAACGACATTCGCCGAAGGCTTCCTGAGAAGCTTGGCGGCGTACGACAATTGCTTTGTAGCACTTGCAAAGTGCCGTGAATGTTAGATATCCGTTGCGCTTTGGCGCTGCGAACCGGGTCTGTTCGCAGCCGAATTCCAAGTTCAGTGTGTGGAGGTTCAGGTTGCGTTCGCCACGTTTGTGCACCGCTTCGCGCCGGGCGTAATAGTGATGTGTTTTGCCATTGCGGAGGACTGACCACATACGTCAGTGATGCGAAGGTGCGAAAAATCGAAAACGAAGGATTTACCCTTTTTTGTGACCGTTATTTCCCCCGCAGGGGTTATGTATGACTGCAGACTCGGAGAATCGGTCTCTTTCCCATGCGCGGAGTCGACCAAACATGTCGTTGAATTGTCGCCGCCGGGCGTCGCGGCGGCGTAGGTCCACTCAGTCAGTCTATCTCCGTCGAGGGTGACGTCAAGACTATGTTCCACTGTATTCTTGACCACTTCGCAAGAGTAATCTTTGGGCTCGGCATGTGCGGCAGCGGAGCAGAGGCTCGCGAACAGCAAAAAAGCTGAAGTTGTATTTTTCATGGCTTGCGTGCTCATTTCAACATTGCTTCGATTCTCTCCATCAGGAGCCCTTGCACCACCAACCGGACTTCAGGTCGCATTCGCAACGTTCGTGCAGTGCTTTGAACCGGGGGTAATAGTGATGTGCTTTGCCATGGCGGAGGACTGCCCGCATACGTCGGTTATGCGCGTTTTGGAAAAGTCGAAGACGAAAGACTTACCCTTTTTCGTTACGGTGACGTTGCCCGCGTCGGTCACGTAGGTCTGTACGCCAGCTGAGGCACTCGTTTCCTTACCGTCCGTGGAGTCGAGAGAGCAGGTCAGCGAGGAATCGCCTGCTGGCGTGGCGGCGAAGTAGCTCCAGTCTGTCAACTTGTCCCCGTCGACACTGACATCAAGGCTGTGGTGTACCGTGTTTTTTACCGCGGAACACCGAAATTTAGATGGCTCTGCATGCGCGCAGGCGCAGATATTCAGCAGGACCGCGGCGGCCGCGACAGCACGTTTCACATTGCTCTTTCTCATGTCTATAGGGTGGAAGTAGTCACGTTTGCATTTTGCCCTCGAAAGGCTGAGACGCCAAATCAGCGTGCCTGTTCGATTCATTGGTACGACAGCACAAGCGGTTGAGGCAGTCGGTCGGTAGTTTCCTAAAGATACGATTGCGATTGCCGTTATTTCGATAGGCTCTAATGGGATGTAACGCCGCCGCGGCGAGCTCAAAAAAATGAGCTGGTGGCTTGCTAGGCGCAGGTTACGCGAGCACAACTATCAAGCACAGAGGAGCAGTATGAGTTCGTTTGAAGGTTTATATCGTTCTATCTCTTTGATTTGCTGGCCAGTTGTCAAAGGCACACGCGTGGTTGCAGGCGGCGAGAAAGGCCGTGCGATTATGGAGGGACTGGTGCCTCATTGGCGCTGGCTCGGTAGCATAGTGTCTTCGGTGCAAAAACTTCTCACCCTGTTGACGTTCCTGTACTTGATGTTCGTGCTGATACTGACGCTGTCATTCTTTGCGTTCATCCGCGACGGCGCACACATCTCGCGACTCATTTCAATCTGGATTGTCCTATACGCTGCGTCGTTTTCTCTTGAGTTGGTTGCAAGCGTCACAAGATATTGCGAATCGCCAGACGGTCAAGCGCTAGGCGCCGGGTATAAAGCTGAACGAAAAGTGAAAGGCTTCGTCTCGAAAATCGCGAGAGCTACAAAGGGGCGGGACTTCCACAACCTTCTCGTTGTCGTGAACAAAGGCACATCGTCGGAGTTCTCGATGGAGATGGACCATGTACTGATAACTGAGCGAAACGTCTTTATGCTCGAGACCAAGTACAAGAGTGGAACCGTGTTTGTAAATGCAGACGCCCCGGTATGGAGAGTTCAAAGCCGCCACGGCGAGTCCAGTATGCGAAACGCATTGCTGCAAGTGAAGAACACGTGCAAGCAGTTCGAACGGTTTGTGGCTCCTGGTGTTGCGCCCATTCCCATTGTCGTTATCACGTCCGACAATGAGGTGACCATAGATGGTGGCATCTCGAACGTGGTCACGCCGGAGAATTTGCCCGCAGTGATAGCCGCGTTTGACCGTAAATTCAGCACGCGTACCCTCGATTCAGCAGCCCTTTGCAATGCGTTACTGTCGAAGGTCGATGGCTCTGCGGAAGCTCGACGCCGTCACAAAGAGCGCGCCAATTCTGCTAAAACACGTGCGCAAGATGAGTCCATCACCGGGCGTGCGTCAATCTAGAGTGCGGGTGCACCGATTGGCTCGCCCGAATGCGTTATCAATTGGCAATGGGCGAGGGGCGGTTTGGGACGAGGTCAAGGCGTGCTTCGTGCCAACGCCTATCTGGTTGACGGACGAGGAGGCCCGAGGGGATTGGTACGCCTACGAGATGTGCGTGTATCGGCTCGACCATACGAAGCGTGACCGGATGCATGCCGCAGGACCCGGTGTTGACCCGCCGGCGCCCGACCTGCCGTGGCGCCGCGAGCGCCGCATGCGTACAGAACGGCGGCGCTACGGGTTGCCGCCGTTCTTCACCCCACTAGACGCGGAGCTACGACATATCTGGAAGCAGCACCCAGAGCAAGACGTCCGGCGTCTCGCGCTCGAAGTTCAGTGCGGCCGCTACGCAATATCGGAGTTGGAGGCAATGGCCGCTGAGGGCTACTGGTACTTGCAGAAAGAGCACGCGACGGTTGCAGACGCGCGCAGGTCGTTGGGCAGGCTGCGGCGGCGCTTGATGGAGGAGTTGCAGAGAATCGGGCCAATCACGTGGCAGAAGCGCAGGTGACACCCCAGCTGACCCACTGTTCGGGCTGCGCTCATCAGTTGGGTACGCAGCCCTTCTCGAACTAAAGCCGGCGCTCTCCTGCGCCGACTAGGCGATGCGCAGCGTCGAGCTGACGCACTTGTTATACCGGCTGGATATTCGCAGCTTGCTTGCCCTTCGGACCCTGTTTCACCTCAAAGGTGACTTTCTGGCCTTCCTGGAGCGACTTGAATCCCTTCCCTTGCACTTCGGAGAAGTGAGCGAAGAGGTCCTCGCCACCGTCATCTGGAGTGATGAAGCCAAAGCCTTTTGCGTCATTGAACCACTTCACGGTACCTGTTGCCATTTTCTGCATGCTCCTGGAGACTGAGGCGGTTGGCCAAGCTATCGCCAACCCTAAAGATGCTGCATAGCGGAATCTAGCGAATCCAGGCCTCGGAAGCAATCGTCAAGACTCACACGCGACCAAGTTATGCCCGCGTATCGCCTCGGTATGCAGGGCGAGAACAGCGCCCCCGTTCGTGATGCAAAGGGCGCAAGCTACTAGTAGTAGCGTAACGGTCAGTCAGGCTCATTCTTCGTGAAGTGACGAAGCGTTATAGGCCTTTGCTGCATCTTGGCGAGCGGCGTGATATTCGAGCACTGATGTCTTCGTCAAAAAACAATTGTTCCCCGTTTTATGGTGAAGCTTCAATTGCCCTCGTTCCACCAGTTTCATCACGTGTGGTCGAGAGACGAAGAGTAGTGTCGCTGCTTCAGCGATGGACATGAATTCACCAGCAACTCGCTGCCAGTCGGTATATCGGCTCAGAACTTCAACGAGTATTGCCTCCACGCCGTTGGTGACCTCCCGTTGAACCTCGGCGGGCAGACTGGCTCCCAAACCCTTGAATAATTCTTCCATCCGCTCATGTGCGAGTGCCAATGCATCGGCAACTGATGGCGTCGCAATTTTTCCTTCATTCGGCATGATGCTCACCCGCGGGAAGTAGGGGGTCAGTCCAAGACCATTGTTAATTCAATATTAACCCACCACGCATAAAGTGGCCATCCAGTGCTTTTTCGGCCCATTGCGTTTCGTGCATACTCCGTTTTATCTGCGATTCTTCAGTTGACGACATTCATTGCGCATACGGCAGCATGTCGTCATTTGTCTGAAAAGATAAAAATGTATAGATTCAAGATGATTCTATTTAAGTTTGCCTGATAAAAAGTTTGAGAATATTAAAGGGGAGAGGGCGATGAAGAGACCAGTTAACGCATCTCAGAAAGCTACGCGTGCACGATTCGGTCGTCGCGCGCTGGTGGCCGCAGCAGCAGCGATAGTATTGTCAGCGGCGCAAGCAGATGAGACTGTTGTAAAAGACCCGCACTACGGTCCCTACGTTCAGCAAATTGCGTCCGTGGGGGCTTGGAAGGTCGGTAAAGGTTATGTGTCTCTTGACCCCGCTGACACGACGCGCTTGATGGAGAAGATGCAGAACCCAGGGGTAGAAGACACCTGGTTATACGCACCCGATGGGATGGAGCGGTGGTTCTCGGTCATCAGCTACGACAACACGGGGCACGTCAAAGACGATGAGAAAATCGACCCTTCAGCAATCCTTGAAGAACTGAAGAAGAGCGGAGAATTATCGAACGAAGAACGCCGCAAGCGTGGTTGGCCGGAGCTGCATCTAATAGGTTGGCAGATTGAACCTCACTACGAGCCTGACACGAGGCGGCTTTCGTGGGCGACCCTCAACGAAAGCAATGGCGAGAAAGTTGTCAACTACACCACGAAAGTCCTGTCGAGAACGGGAGTGGCAACGGTAATTCTGGTGACAGACCCGGACAAGCTCGACCAGTCAGTTGCTGAATTGAAGGCCCAGCTCGATGGATTTGCCTTCAATCCGGACCAGCAATACGCAGAGTTTCGTGATGGCGACAAAATTGCTGAGTATGGGCTGACGGGATTGATTGTCGGTGGCGCCGCTGCTGCTGCAATCAAGACCGGCGCGTGGAAATGGATTCTCGGCATTCTCGCTGCTGGATGGAAGGTCGTTGCTGCGGGCGTGGTAGCTGTGCTCGCCGGCTTGAAATCTCTTTTCAAGCGGCGCCGCGCGTGAGTACATTCCTCGGTGATTACAACCGCCTGCTCGTGATTGCAATTTGGCTCTTCTTCGCGAGTGGGCTATTGGTACTGAAGACTCCAGGAAGTGGGGTGGCGTATCTTGGGCCAGGTAAGACCCGATTGCGCTTCCCATCCTGGCGAGCAGCGTTTGGTCGGCGCCTCGCGATGGTGGTTTCGCCGATACACGTATTCTGGCCCATGGCCGAAGTAGAACTGCTGGCAGAAAGCCGTGATGGGGCCATGGCTGAACTTGCTGCGTCCGCTCAACAACTCGCCCGACCGATGCGCGGGGCACGGCCCTTTCTATTTGCGGTGACAGCCATTGTCGTTCTCGTCATCCCCGCATGGGTTATGTTGCGAGGCGCAGACATCACGTTCCTCGCTTTGGCTGCAATTGCGTACGTTCTCTATTCGCTGGGTGTAGTCGTGCTGTGGTTCGCCGCAAACCACGGAGACCGGGAGCGTCTGCGCGGGCAATGGAAGTCGCTTTTGGAGCCGTTATTTTGCTTGCCGTACGGAGGGCACCTTTGTCGAAAGCTCAGTGAACGCTATAACTTATCGGTCCCGCTCGTGGACGTCCTTCGGTCCGAAGTGGTGTTAGCTTCAGAGGATTTGCACAGTCTGCTGATGCATATCAATGACGTTGTCGACATGACGGATGACGCCGATAAGCTGCATTTCCTCGCAAATCTCAGGACACTAGTAGATGCACGCCTCGCGGGATATCTGGAATGAAAATCGCGATTCTCGTTATTGCCGCGCTCATCGGATTTTGGGTCGTAGGAGCGATAGTTGAACAGTTCCAGAAGAAGCCGGCGCCATCGACTGCATCTCGCGATACAGGGAAAGGAGCTGAATTCAATCCGCAGTCGGAGCCGGCAGATGTCGACCCAATCGAAGAAGCATGTAGTGTGCTCCAGTTGACTCGGCCGTTCACGACCGAGCAATTGCGGGCCGCCTACCGTCAACGGATGTCGCAATACCATCCAGATAAGGTCAGTAGTCTGGCACCCGAATTCCGTGAACTTGCTGAGGCTAAGTCGAAGGAAATCAACCGTGCATTCGATTTGCTCGAGCGCTTTCCTGGGCGATAAAACGCCGATGCACTCTCAAGAATCTTGCTGTGGGTTGTTTTTTCTTCCGTTATACGATGAGCATAATGTATCTGCGTCAACTTCAATTGGATAGAACATGGACGTGTGCGAAAAATCGATAACCCATTTCCGGGGGCTTTGGGAAAACTCGATGTTGCTTGCGCTTCGAGACCTGCAATGGCACAAAGCCATGGAAATGAAACACCCTGCTCCTCAAGGACTAGCAGTATTTGAAGGCAATGCAGAGTCTGCCCTCGGCGACGCAATTCTCAGCGTCGAAGACCGTCTGTTCCTTTTCGAATTCAAGAGCACAGCGGCTGAAGGAGGCACTGAGTTCGAGAAAGCGCTGGCCAGGGTGATGAAAAAAGTTGGTGAGTCGACGGATGGGACCGCCAAGTCACATTTCGAAAATGACTCGAGGGCGGGGCACCATTTTGCATTTTCCGCCTCTGAACGCAAGCAAGAGAATGAAAAATGGACACTTCCCGTCAAGGTCACGACAATCAAGACGACCCCGTACGTTACGGCTGTTCAGAGCATGGAGAATGCCTCGTACAGGTTGTCGGATTCAGGCCCGGACATTGTATCGCTGCTTTACTCGGGTGGGGCTGAATATGGTTTGTCTTTGAGCCAAATGGCTCACTACCTAGAGTATCTAGTCGAGAACTATCAGAACGCCGTTATAGAAATCGAAACTGAAGGCAAGAGTGGCGGAGGGGAGGGCAGTGAAAGTGGTGGCAAGCTGGTTTCAGTGCCATTCAAAGGGCTCTTTGCGTTGGGCAACGAAAAATTCATTTGGCCATGCGCAGACATGACGGACATCGCTCACATCTCCGCACTGCTCCAAGAGTTTCTCCAGACGAATCCAGAATTTAACAACGTGTCAGCGAAAAAATATCCAAAACTGAGTTGGAAAATTCCTGAGAAAAGTACGTCAAATAATGTGAAAATGAAATCCTAATCGCACCGACGCGCTCTTCGACGTGTTTGCGTCTTTGTCATCATGACCATCTTCAGTCAGCAGGCGCGGGTGCGCGTCAGCAAGCGATAGGCGTGAGAGTGCTGTCTTTTAATTGTGCGATGGTGCTCTTGCGCGATAGTTGCCAGTTGGCGACTAACTAACGGAACATTGCTGCATCGGGTATGCAGCACCGGCCTTAAGCAGCCTGTTGATGCTCGGGCTTGATGGCCGCTAGACGGCTACCCGCGAACGGGTCATTGCGCCAATCGACGCCGGATTGCTTACTTGCCGGCGCGACACCCGCCTGGCGAACCGAGAAGTGCTCAAGGGATTGCCCGGCGCTGGTCGCCTGAATGACCCACTGCAGGGCGGCGCCCTTGCCATCCCAGCTGTTGTCGAAGGCGTCGCGATACTTCACCGCGAGGAGGCGCTGCTGGTCCGCGGCGACTGACGCAGCAATCGCTTCCGGCGTGATTCCAAATTCGTTCATCCTGCGCTGCAGGTACGCGACAATGCTGTCGCGTTTTCTTTCATCCATCTCGCTTTGAGTTAGGGTAGGCACGCTTCCCTAAGAGCCTGAAGGGCGGCAAGTTTAGCGGGCCGGTCTTTTGCCTCTAGTAATAGCTTTGCTGCTGCAAACAAGTCGGGATTTTCGATAGCTTCTTCGTCCCATCCAAACTGCCGAAGCCGTCTATTCAGCTTGCAAGCTCCAATTGTGAAGTGTCCCTTGTCGGTCCGGTCAAAGTAGAAACCACGGTAGACTACAATGTGCTCGTCGTAGCGGTCGAAATGAGGGTGAACGATTAGGAAGCTCTTTGATGCTCGAGGATACCGTTGTCGTCCACGTGATTTCGCTACCGTATCAGGTACCTCTACGGTAACCTCCTGATTCCGTTTTATGAAATTGCAGTCGGCGCATATAACACACAAGTTTTTGGGTTCGAACATGAATCGCAAATGCAGCGACTTCGGTGCGATATGTTCGACTTGACAGTTCTCGGCCGAGTAGAGTGACACGGGTTCTCTACAAAACGCGCAAATCCCTCTTTGCTGTTTCCGATAGTGTGCTCGAACGTAGCTGCGCAGCGGCTCAAGGTCGGCATGGCTCCAGTCGCCATGAGAATATCCAGGGACACTCATCCGCGTCTCTATGAGTGCTTGATGCTCCTCCCTGAAGATGACGGGCTCAGTAATATCACTCATAGCGAATTCGGAGGTCTTGCAAGGCAAGGATGAGGTCACGCACAGGGTCATCCAAGTTCAGTAAATCAATCTTTTCTTCGAGAGATTTGAGTGTGACGAGTGATTCGGAGTCAAAGGCTCGGTTCTTGGAGACGGATGAAAAGAGGCTTAGCGCAGTGCGACTGAGATACTCGTTACGATAGCCTGGTGCCCCAAACACTTCGGCAAGCTGATAGTCGATGGACCTGCGCGAATAGCGTGCTGCAGTAGTCGCGACGCGTGTCTCCATCGACATCACGTGGCAATTATCGCTCGGCAACTGAGCAACGATTTGAGGTGAATGAGTTGCAATCAAAAAATGACAATCCTTGACATGGCGAAATGTACTGTGCAAGAGATGAATGTATTTTTCTTGCCATTCAGGATGCAAACATAGCTCTGGCTCGTCGATGCACACGGCAGACTTGTCTCGAATCTGGCTGGCGATGCCGAGCAAGCTCAATACCACAGACTGTTCCCCAGAGCTTGCATCATTAATTTTGATATTTTCTGAACTTCCATGTTTCTGAAAAGTTACATCTTTTAGGCGCAAAAATCCAGAATCGAGATAAGTGAGTATCTCTGGTCCCTCATTCAATTCGACTGCAGATTGAATAAGCAAGTCGCCAGGTTCTATGGTTATGTGAGCTGTTCGAAGCTGAGCGTTGCGAGGGAGTTTCACGAGTTTTTCCGCTATCTTTCTAATGAAAGAAGACTGGAATCCCAACATTCTCCTTATAGCATTGGCACTTTCGCTCCCAAAAATTGTTGGTGTGCCGGTCAACCTAGCGTGCAAGACTTCATGTGGGTTGCTGTGCGAGGCAAGGTCCTTCAGCAACGAGAGGGGGAGCGTTTGAAGCACAATTGTAATCTTAGGCTTGTAACCAAGATACCCGAGCACATCCGCAATAGCGTGCGTTCGCTCTCGGTGTTTCACCGCCGATTCGACCAGAGTTGCAACTGTCTTCGAAAGATAGGCGTAGCTGAGATTCGTGCTGGAAAGACCGCGAATTCCGAGATAGTTGTACTCTTCGGTAACAGATGAACGCCGTGGTAGCGGAAATCTGTCGAAGGGGCTGCTGGAGACGCAGATAACCTTTTCGAAGTCGATGAGCGTATTAATGCTGGACGTCAAATCAAACCTATCACGGTCGCCGACTACGAACGTATCTCTATCACTTTGTCGCAAAAGATACTGAACAATGCTTCTCAGTAATCGGCTCTTTCCCGTTCCATTCTTGCCAACAATGACAGTGAATGTGTTCTCACCTTTCGGGCGACGAGGACGTGAGGCAACTAACTTGTAGTGCCCCAATGAGCATTGGTAATCGAGAATCACAGGTTGTCCAACTTATCAGATTTCGGGTCTATTTGCAGGTGATGCAAAAATAACTTAAGCAAAGCTTTATGGAAGGCTTCTGCGGGGTAGTGAATGCACTATCCCGCGTCCATTCAAGAAAGTTCGCGTTATAAATCACTCGTATCGACGTCGATTTCGAGGTCTTGTTCGATGATGGTCGCGATGGGCGTGTAGATATCAGCATCGATGTCTTCGCTCACACGAAGCGAGATGAGTAGGGCGTATCGCGCTGTCTCGTCCCATTGGTGCAGTTCCTTCCAGTCCTTCCACCAGCCGCCTACCGGGAACACAGCAATCTGAGCTTTTGCAGCAAGCTGAGCGGCGGTACCTGACCATGTGTCTGAATGCAGTGAGCCACGCGTGCGTAACTGGGCGCCGTAACGCCACTGGTCCTTGTCGGGGTCGCCATAGTCTGCATCCTCATCTTCATCCCGCTCAAGCTTATTGATTCGGCGCATGAAATGGTCTTCCTCCTCAGAGGCACCTCTCACGGCGAAGCGCAATGCGTAGGACTGATAGCGGAATTTGCTCTGCCAGCCGCGGGAGCTTGGGTTGGGTTCGACGAAGTATGAAAGCGTTACCCGCATTTCAACCCGGGCACCGCCCAAGCGTTCAAGCTCGTCGGCGGGCCAGGGAAGGTCATGGAGTTGCATGTCACCGAGAACGATGCCGCCAGCGTCGCTTTTCCGGTACGGCTTGAATTCGCGCTCTACAACGAGCGTCGGGCGATGAGCAGTGGAATATTCGGACTGGGCGTGCATCACCATGCCGTAGCCGTAAGTCCGCAAGAGTTCTTCTTTCTCTTTCTTGCGCGCGGGCTCGGGCAGTGTCGCGTACATTGCGTCGGTATATTCGGCGCCGTGCACAATCAAAGCCCGAATCGTTTCCGGCCAGTAGGAGGGGTAGCGGGCCTGCAGGTGCGCACAAATGCGCGCTGCTTCGGCCGCAGCGCCGCTGGTGTCACCAGAGGCCGCGAGGAGTTCGCCGGTGGGGTCATTCGAGGTGGTAAGCACGCGAAGTGACTCGGGCCCCACAGTGGGAAAGGCACCATCGTCGAGAGAGCCGTTGCCACCCTCCGCGACCACGTCGGGTTTAAACGGCCACTGCGACTTTGCCCATAGAATTGATGTGGTAGACGCTGGGGAAAGCTGACCCGATTCCGCAATCGGTTCAAGACTCCGGTGCTTGCGCCTGTCGATATGAGTAAGGTTGGTTGCAGCGCCAACGGTGAGCGCATTCCACGATTGTCCAGGGTTCTGGACCGGACTCTGGAAATTCTTTCGGGGATATTCTGTCCACTCTGTCCACTGTACGTTGCCTGCCGACAGCACGAACAGTCGAGGAATCCATGGTGTGTCATCCGCTTCGTCAATGGACGTGACATCGATTGGCGGCTTTCCGAAGGCCAGTTGGTCAATTGAGGCTGACCATTCTGATGGATTTCCTTCCAGATGGCCAACTGACGTCGTCATCATTGCGAACAGCCGGTTCCGCTCAGGGTTGTCGACTTCTACCCGACTTACGGCTTCGCTTGTGACAGAGCCCCAAAGGTGCGGCGGAGTGCTCCCCTGCGGCGGGAGAATCTTTACTGATTCGAGCCGGTGGGGAATCTCAATTTCATTTTCTGAGTTCAGCGCGGTAGTGAGGTCACCGAAGAGCGCAATCCCGGCCATTTCGCTACCGTGGCCATCGTGGTCGTGCTCGCCCCAGCCCGGGTCATATGTGTGTGCGTCATCGACATGCAGAGAGGGTTCAAGAAGGGGATGCCCCAGATTTACGCCGGTATCCAATATGCATACGTGAGGCTCGTCTCCAACGACGTATGTAGTCCGGTCGAGCAGTTCATTGACCCATTCCGCCCTCTCTGCCGGCGTGAGGTCGCTGAGGTAAAACTCTGCATTCGGCTCTACAAGCCTAATTTCAGCAACGAGGTCCAGCAATTCAGCTGTCAGCTCAAGCTTCTCGCGCGTGCCGTACGCCGCTACTACAACGCGCCCGGGGAATCTCACATATCCA
Source organism: Paraburkholderia sp. J67 (assembly GCF_905220265.1). Taxonomy (NCBI): domain Bacteria; kingdom Pseudomonadati; phylum Pseudomonadota; class Betaproteobacteria; order Burkholderiales; family Burkholderiaceae; genus Paraburkholderia; species Paraburkholderia sp. J67. The sequence goes on along the minus strand of NZ_CAJMZK010000016.1, from coordinate 26,037 downwards.
GGTTCGACCTCGATGTCGACCTGCTTTGCGTGCGCTGTGAACTCTTCAACCAGTTCGTTGATTTGACCGGATGTATGGCGCAGCCAAATTTGAAACCAGCGTGGTCGATTGTCTTCTGGTGGCTTCGCCGTATCGCTCCACAATTCCGAGAACGCAGCGCGGCGAATGTTCTCAATCGCGTTCACAAGGGAAGCATGTTTGGGTCCCGTTCCTTGTGGATTGTTTTCGCGCATGTACTCCGTGACGCGCTTCACAAAAGCCGCTAATTTGCCGTCGGGAACGTAAAGCACCGCGACATCATGGGCTGGATGTTCGTGAACCGCGGCTAATTCAATACCTTCGCGTTTCCACTCGACCTTTGTGTAGTCGTACGCACCGCGAGGCTTGAATTCCAACGCTATGGTCATCCCCCTTCGCTCTGGGAGGCCCAATTCGCGTCGTGCTTGTTCCAGGTCAACGATGCTGTCCGTCAGCGCTTTTAGCTGGCCAAGAAGCCGGCGCGCATGTGCTCCCCGGTCTCTTTGTGGTGCCTTCTCGCGATGAACAGTCAGTGGTGAACGAAATTCGGTCGTTGTCACGTGCCCGTTGATAGACAGGTGACCTTTCAGTTCGTCTGCCATGCTCTCAAGTTCTGCGTTTAGTTTTATTAGCTTGAGAGTCTACAGCAGTTTTTACCGTAATTTACGACCTTAAATCTCGTCCTTGGGTACGTTCTTCCAGATGGCGGGCTACGCTATTGTGGCTGACCACTTTCTCGCCTTCCATAATCGCGTCTTTCAGAGAGTCTAGGCAGGCCTTGACAATATCGGCGTGGGACTCGCCTCGGGCAATTTTGGCAAGGGCTGTAAAGTTGATTTCCGACGTAACAAAAGTGCCGAGGCTGTTTTTCAGCAACGCTTCAATCTGAATCTCATCAGGTGCGTCGTACTTGATGACGTCGTCGAACCGGCGGAACAACGCCGTATCCAAATCCTTTCCGTGATTGGTTGCCGCAATCAGCAGACTGTCGGACGTGTCCTGCTCAATGAGCTGTAGGAACATGTTCAGCGTACGGCGCATTTCTGCGACGTCATGCTGGCTGCCGCGCTGCAAGCCTAACGAGTCAAACTCGTCGAAGAAATAAACGCCGCGCGTGGTTTTCAGCGCTTCAAACACGAGGCGCAGCTTAGACGCGCTCTCACCCATAAACTTCGTAATCAGGCTGTCAAACCGCGCAGTGAACAGCGGCAGGCGAAGCTCGCCAGCAAGTGCCGCGGCCGTCATGGTCTTGCCCGTTCCGGGCGGCCCCACAAGAAGAAGCTTTCTCCGCGGGCTCAATCCGTGAAGACGCAACTGCTCGTGGTGTCGTTGCTCGCGCAGGACACGGTCGAGTTTTTGCCGCACAGCATCAGATAGCACCATGTGTTGCAGGTGCTCCTCTGGATACTGCACGGTGAGCAGCTCGGACAGTTCGCCTTTCGGCTGGGCAAGAGGGATGGGGCGAGCAGAAGCCTTGCTTCGTGCCCCGATTTTAAGAGCAGGCTTGCCAGCTTTCGCCGCGTCGACAAGGTCGCGCAACTCAGCCGCCAATTTGGTGTGCCCTCGATGCGCCTCATCCGCTGCCATCTGCATAGCCACCGCGAAGAAATGCTCGTGGTTATCACCAGCATAGGCGCGCAGTAGTGCTTTTAGTTGGTCTGAACGGGCCATTTGAACCTCAAAAGTCTTAAAGCGAAGTATAGACTTCGAGCCGCCGTAAAGTTGCTACTATGGCAACTTTGTTGCGACTAACGCATTTTTTGACATATGTTTCCACCTCGAACTCAGGGCGAGCTTCTCCGCTGGGCCCGCGGAACCAATACGCAAGCAGACTTCGCTAAGGCCACGGGTGTCAGCAAATCAACACTTTCGCGGTACGAGAACGAAAAACTGGGCGCGCCGGTTTCGCTCATCAATTACTGCCTGGCTAGGCTTGCCGAGACACTTAGCGACCCCGGCAGCGCCGAAGTCGGCATCGAAGGGGCGCTCGATAACGCGAGGCGGACAGTGACGCTCCTCGAGGGCTTGGCGCGACGATGAACGAATGCTGTATATATATACAGTATTTGAGGGATATCAACCAGGTTTCTGCAAAAGTACGGCGGACGCGGGAGGGGAGGAGCGAGGAATTTTAGGGTGCGATTAGACGAAAAATGGGGCGCGATTTAAGGCTGGTAGGAGGGTGCGCGAGGGGGCGCGCGAGAGGCGAAATCGGAGGGAAAAATCACAACAAATTCCGAGCTCTGAGGCGCGCGAGGGGCAGATTGAATAGTTTCACTTAAGCCTTACTGAGCTTGGTTGAGCGGGAGGTTACAAAGCCTTAAGTGAAACTTCCGCGGGGGCGTTTAAGTGAAACTATTCGAAGTTGCTACGCCGGCGATTATTGCGAAATCCGCAACTGGAATTCGCCGACTTCGGCATATATCCGGATGAAGGGCTTGCCTAAAATTCAGTCAACGCCACACATGCGCATCGCGATGCTGCATGGCTGGCGATTCCAACAATTCCGGAGGTCACCATCATGAAGTCGCTCGTTCAAGCCGTTGTCATCGCCACCGTTTGCGCCGCGCCGCTGGCCGCTTTCGCCCAGTCCGACCAGGGTCTCACGCGTGACCAGGTGCGTGCCCAACTCGTCGAATTCCAGCAATCGAGTCGTAACCAGAACGTCAGCGCAGCAGGCGCAGGCGCGGCCGTCACTCAGGGTGACAGCGCCTACGGCGGCGTGAGCAGCACGTCGGCGGCTGGCGCCGGCTTCGTGTCCGAAGCCGCCCGCAAGGGTCCGCAGTCGGTGTACTTCGGCGGTCAATAAGCACCCTGCAGGCTCCAGGGCGGGCGTCGAACGCCCGTCCTCGCACCACCAAGGCCCGCGATCCCTGATCGCGGGCCTTGGTGTTTTCCGCGTCAGGACAACTCCGCGTCGGGCACGTCGAGCACGAGATCCGTGCGCGCGACGGCCACGCAGGTCAGCACGTACCCTTCTGCTTTTTCTTCGCGCGAGAGGCCTGGCCATTCGATTGTGAAGCGGGTTTCACCGCTCACGACGCGGCACAGACAGGTGCGGCAGGTGCCGTTACGGCATAGCCGCGGCAGGCGGATGCCGGCGAATGCGGCGGCTTCGAGCAGCGTGAGTTCGGGCGGCGCCTCGAAGCTGCGGCCGAGCGGTTCCACGCGCACGATGGGCACGCTGGAGCCCGCGTCTTCGGGGAGATGATCGGGTGCGTCGGTTGTCATGTGCGCGTGGCGCTTCGCGTTGTTGCGCGCGCATGGGCCAGCCGCCTGGTGAAGAGGCAGTGGCAGCGCAACGGATTATGGGCAAACGGCATGGGCGGCAAGGTCAGTGAAGCGTCGCCGCGAAGCTTAACCTGGCGACGCTCGCGCCGTGCCGTTCATCGCCGCCGCAGATGCCGATACACCGTATTGCGCGCGAGGCCCAGCTCGCGGGCGGCCGCCGAAACATTGCCGCCGTGGCGCGTGAGCGTGTCGTCGATCAGACGCGCCTGCCAGTCGGCGAGGCGCGCGGGCGAAGTGTCTTGCGCGAGCGACGTTGCAGCGGCGGCGAGTTCCGGCGTCGCGTCGATGTCGCCCTCGACGTCGGCATTCTCGCAGTCCTGCATCAGATCCTCGGGCAGATGCGCCAGTTCGATGGCATCTTCGCCTTCGGCCATGATTGCCGCGGTGCGCAATACGTTGGCCAACTGACGCAGATTGCCGGGCCAGCGGCAACGCATGAAGCAGGCGCGCACCGCGGGAGCGATGCGCATGGGCGCGTCCGGAATCTCGCGCCGCACCAGCGCCAGCACGCGCTCGACGAGCGCATCCAGGTCGGTGCGCGCGGCCAGCGGCGGCAGCGTCACGGCGAGCCCGTTGATGCGGTAATAGAGGTCTTCGCGGAACGTGCCTTCGGCGATCATCGCGCGCAGATCGCGGTGCGTCGCACACACGATACGCAAATCGACCGGCACGGCGCGCGCGCCGCCAAGCGGCATCACCGCGCGTTCCTGTAGCACGCGCATGAGTCTGACCTGCTGCGCGAGCGGCATATCGCCGATCTCGTCGAGAAAGAGCGTGCCGCCGTGCGCCTGCTGAATCTTGCCGGGGCTGCCGCGCCGCTTGGCGCCCGTGAACGCGCCGTCTTCATAACCGAACAATTCGGCTTCGATCAGGGAGTCGGGCAGCGCTGCGCAGTTGAGTGCGATGAAGGGTGCATCGCGGCGCGGCGAATCCTGGTGCAGCGCGCGCGCGAGCCATTCCTTGCCGGTGCCGGTGCGGCCCAGCACGAGCACGGGGATGTCGCGCCCACGCACACGCGCGACGCGCTCCAGCACGGCGCTCACGCGCGCGTCGCCGGTGTCGAGATCGGCGAGCGTCGGCTGCCAGTTGGCCGACGCGCTCTCGCGCGGGCTTTTGCGCTCGCTGCGTTCCGTTGCCTTTGGCGCTGACGCAGGTGCGGGCCACGCCGCCTGCGCACCCGTCACGACCGCGCCTGGCGTGGCGCGCGCGACCACGCGCACGCCGCTCGGCAGCGTGAGGGTGAACGGCGAGCCGGGATTCGCCTGTGCCTGCATGAGCCGTTGCATGAAGGCCGCGAACGGCACGCCGAACAGCGCATCGAAACCGCGCTGCTGCAAGGTCGCGAGCGGCGCGCCGAACTGGAACAGCGCGCTGCGGTTCGCGCACAGCAGCGTGCCATCGGGTGCGAACGCCGCGAGTCCTTCGTAGAGCGTACCGATAAACTCCGCGCGCGCGTGAAATTGCAGGCGCACGGCATCGGCGAATTCGGTGTTGAACAGATGGTTCTCGATCATCTGCGCGGACATGCGCACGAGCGCGAGCGTGTGCTTGTGAAAGCCGTGCGATTCGCCGCTCACGTCGAGCGCGCCGAGTGGGCGGCCCCACGGATCGGCGATCGGCGCGCACGAGCAGGTGAGGATGTGATTGGCGCGCAGGAAGTGTTCGCCAGCGTGGATGGTGGTGGGCTGCCCCTCGACGAGCGCGGTGCCGATCGCATTGGTGCCGCGGTCGCGCTCGGCCCACGAAACGCCGGGACGCAGCGCCACGCGGCGCGCCTTCTCGACGAAATCGGTGTCGCCCAGGCTGTGCAGGATCACGCCGTTGCGGTCGGTGAGGAGGACCATGCTTTCGGTATCGACGATCTGCGCGTGCAGCGCGTCCATCACCGGCCGCGCCTGATGGTAGAGCGTGCGGTTCGCGTCGATCAGCTCGCGCAGGTCGGTGGCCGCGAGTGCGTCGAATTCGGGCGTCGCCGAGGCGCGCAGGCCGAGAGCGCGCGAACGGGCATGCGCCTGCGCGATGGCGTCCGCACGGGCCGCGTCGGGTGCCTTGACGGTGACGGAAGGGCGTCGGGTCACACGTGTCTCCGGTTCGGGCCGGCTGGCGCAGATTCGCGCGCCGGCTGCTCGTATCTGCTTGCAGGCGTGCGGTTTGCCGCTGCGTTGCAGCATGGCGAACTCGCGACTCGTCCCTCGCAGGTGTCGGATCATGGTACAGGAAGCCAGGCGCGCGCTGCATTCGGGCAACTGCGGGGCAAGTACGTGGCAAGCGTGGGCCTCGCATCGAACAAGTACGCCTTGCCTTTCCAGGCGCGAGTGCCAGGATGGAGTCAGGCGCGCACGGCATGTGCGCGCTGGCGGCGGCGCAGGCAGCACGGGGTTTTCAGGGCCGTCGCGGCTCCCTGGTGGAGTGCATCATGGTTCATGGCGAATTGAGGATCCTCGTGGCGGCGATCGCCGTCTTTGCCGCGCTGGCGGGTCTCGCGCTAGCGATCCACGGCTTGCTCTTCGATGAGCAGAACTATGTGGACTATGGCCTTGCGATCGTGGCGGGCGGTATCGCGTCATTCGTCTTGATGCTGACTGTCCATCCTAAGGACGTCGAAATCGAACATCACCAGCATCGCGAATCCTGAGTCCACTTGCGTCAGCGGCGCGTTCGATCGTCGCTGCACTGCGTCATGCTTTTGCAGGCGATGACACCCATGCAGCCGCCTCGACTGCGCGTGTGCGCGCAACGGCTGCTTCAACAGACGCTGAAAAAGAGGGACGCGAAGATCATTTCGCCCGTGTGACAAACTCGCCCTTGCCAGCCGCGCGAAGTGTCCTAAAGTGAATCCAATCGACCGCTGCAACGTATTCGCGAAGCGAGACGTGCGGCGGTCGGTGTTTTGAACCGCGCGCATGCCGAAGGAGGTGCATCGAAAGGCGCGGCCCGTTCACCCCTCTACCCAAAGGCCACTCCCATGCAGATCCTGTTTCCGAACGAAGTCCCTGAATACTCAGGGCGCGAACTGACCTTGGCGTTCCCGGCGATGATCGATGGAGAGAGGGTGGAGTGTACGATCACAGCGGCTGCGCTAGAGGACCATTTCGGTGCGGCGTCGCCGCGCGCCGAAGACATGCTCGACGCCTTCGATCATCATCGCGAGCGCATCGAGGCGGTTGCGCGCCGCCTGCTATTCGAGACGCGCGCGCAGTGCCTCACGCTGCGCAGCGGCTATGTGCGCTTCGTGCAGGCGCACGGCGTGGCGTCCTGAGCCTGTCTGTCGCTTTCTTCGCGTGAATTGACCTGCGATTCCCCGCAACGCGCAATGCGCTGCGGGGCGGTTTCATTGGATGCGCGGCATGTGATTCGCGCGCGATCCAGACTCAGATCATGCGCCGCAGCGTGTTGTCGCGGAAGATCAGATGGTGTGCGATGGCCGCGAGCGCATGAATGCCGATCACCCAATAGAACGCATTGCCGATCAATTCGTGCACGTCCTTGAGGACCTTGCGCGCGAGCGGGTCGGCGTCCGCGATCACGATTTGCAGATCGAGTCCCGCGAGCGTGACGGGATGCCCGCCCGTATTGATCATCAGGATGCCGAGCAGCGGCTGCACGAAAATAAACACATAGAGCGCGAGATGGACGAGCCGCGAGAGGAAGGTGAGCACGCGATTCGAATCGATCTCATGCGGCGCGCCTTGCCAGAGACGCCAGATCAAACGCAACACAGCCAGCGCGAGCACCAGCGTTCCGGCCCAGAAGTGCACGTTGCTCCAGAACGCGCGGCTGTCGGTTCCTTTCGGCCCGCGTACTTCGATCGCCAGATACGCGAGCGCAACGAGCAGAAAGATCGCCCAGTGAAAAAAGATGGCAGGCTTCGAATAGCGTTCTGAAGCGGCGGGGAATGTGGCCACTGGGCGGCTCCTTGGCTCGGAATTGTTGTGCGTGTTCGTATGATAGGGAGCGCGTGCGACATTGTGCGTGCGCGTGAGCGGAATCTTGACCTCGCTCGCGCAGCACCCACGATTCAGTAAAAAAAACGGGCGACCCGCAGGTCGCCCGTTCGCTTTTGCATCGGATCGCAATTCGTTGCGCGAGGCTTAGCCGCCGCCCAGATAGAAGTAGCGGAACAGGAACACGGCCGCGATGATCCAGACGATCAGGCGCACCTGGCGCACGCGGCCCGTCAGCAGCTTCAGGCCTGCGTACGAGATGAAGCCGAACGCCACGCCGTTGGCGATCGAGTACGTGAAGGGCATCGCCAGCGCGGTGAGCGCGGCGGGCACGACTTCGGTGGCGTCGTCCCAGGGCAGATCGGCGAGTTCGCGCAGCATCAGGCACGAGACGTACAGCAGCGCCGGCGCGGTCGCGTAGGCGGGCACCACGCCCGCGAGCGGCGCGATGAACAGGCACGCGAGGAACAGCACGGCAACCGTCAGCGCGGTCATGCCGGTGCGGCCGCCCGCCTGCACGCCCGAGGCGCTTTCGATATACGCCGTGGTCGACGAGGTGCCGAGCACCGAGCCCGCGAGAATCGCGGTGCTGTCGGCCAGCAGGGCGCGGTTCAGGCGGTGCATCTTGCCGTGCACGAGCAGGCCCGCACGGTTCGCGACGCCCATCAGCGTGCCCGTCGCGTCGAACAGTTCGACGAGGAAGAACACCAGCACGACGTTCAGAATGCCGCCCGAGAGCGCGCCCTTGATGTCGAGTTGGCCGAAGGTCGGCGCGATCGACGGCGGGGCGGCGAAGATGCCGTGGAACTGGTTGCCGCCGAAGAAGAACGACAGGACGGTGACGGCCACGATGCCGATCAGGATCGCGCCGCGCACCTTCAGCACGTCGAGCGTGACGATCGCGAAGAAGCCGATGATCGCGAGGATCGTGTGCGGATCGTGCAGATTGCCGAGTTCGACGAGCGTGGCCGGGCTACCGACGATCACGCCCGAGGTCTTGAGCGAGATGATCGCGAGGAACAGGCCGATACCTGACGTGATCGCCACCCGCAACGAATGCGGAATGCCGTTGATGATGGCCTCGCGCACGCGCAGCAGCGTGACGACGAAGAACAGGCAGCCCGAGATGAAGACCGCGCCAAGCGCTGCCTGCCACGTGAAGCCCATGCCCTTGACCACGGCGTACGCGAAGTACGCGTTCAGGCCCATGCCGGGCGCGAGCGCGATCGGGTAGTTCGCGTAGAGGCCCATGATGATCGAGGCCAGTGCGGCGACGAGACAGGTGGCGACGAAGACGGATTCCTTCGGCATGCCGGCATCGCCGAGAATCGACGGATTCACGAAGATGATGTAGGCCATCGTCAGGAAGGTCGTGAAACCGGCGAGGACTTCGGTGCGCAGGTTGGTACCTGCTTCCTCGAAGCCGAAATAGCGTTTGATGGCGTCCATGAAGATCGGGCCCTTGAGAGTCGAGCGGGTTGATTTGTTGTTGATATCGGCGTCGGAGGGCGGGCGACGGAAGGCGTCGCGGATGCCGGTTCACGCCGCTACGGGCGGGATTGTAAACAATTGTCCGGCAAGCGCAGAAATGCCGGGGTGAGCGCGTGGAAGGGCCGCAACAGTAGATGATGTAAGAAAAGTAAGGTGGGCTATCCACAGAGGCTTTAGCAAACTTGGTTTTGGATCAAATTAGTGAGCGATGGCTCCGCGGATTTTTGCATGTAACGTGTATCGTTACATGATACATTTCGCTTCGAGGTTTAACTTACGTTCGGGTTGGGGGCGTAAATATGAGCACTCTCTATGATCAAGAGCTTTCGCCACAAAGGAATCGAGCGGTTCTTCGAAACAGGATCGACATCGGGTATTCAAAGTGCCCACAAGGGGCGATTGGAGCGACAGTTGACGGCGCTGAACCGGGCGACGAATCCGGGCGATATGGGGCAACCAGGATGGAGTCTGCATCCGTTGAAGGGGGATGAGGCCGGCATCTGGTCGGTGCAAGTGAGCGGCAACTGGCGGTTGACGTTCGCGTTTGAGGGCGAAGACGCAATCCTCGTCGATTATCGGGACTACCATTGAGGGGTCCCACTGTGTTTCGCAGGCTTCTTCCTAATGACGAAAGCTATGTCCAGGATGTTCAATCCGCCGCATCCCGCGGCGATTCTTCGGGAAGATGTACTCCCCGCCCTGAACCTGACGGTGACGGAAGCGGCGGAGCAACTGGGTGTTTCGCGCGTCCAGTTGTCCCGTATTCTCAACGAACGGGCGAGTATCTCGCCTGAGATGGCGCTACGCATCGAGCAGTGGCTGGGTGTAGAACGCGGAGGTCGTGCCGACCTTTGGCTGGGCATGCAGATGGATTACGACCTGTGGCAAGCGCGACAGCACGGCCCGAAGAAGGTAAAGCGCGCGCCCGCAGAAGTGGCGGCGGCTTGACGTAGCAAGTGCCCTTGCGACACGCCAGGGGCCTATCTAATCAGCAAGTGAAAAAGTCGCAAAGCGGGGCAAGCGGTCTGGTTTAGTGCGCAGACCGTTGCCTCCGCTTCCTGCGGAGATGGCGCGCGAGAGCGCGCCCCGGCTACTGCATCGGCTGCGGCATGCCGCCCGCGGCGTGGGCCGCGCGTCGCGCTGCGACGATCGCGCCGGCGCGCTGGGCGTTTTCGGGGTAGTCGATCCAGTCGAGCGGATCGTAGCCCGCCGCGCGCCATTCGGCGAGATCGGCGCGTACCTGGGCGCGCGTCATCGGGGCCGAGGGATCGTACGGCTGCGCCACTGCCGAGACCGATGCCACGCAGCAAGTCGCTGCGAACAGGCCAAGCGCGATACGTGAAAGGGAAGTCATGACATGACCTTTCGTATTAGGGATAACCCTTAAAAGTATAGACGCTATCTCGATAACTAAAAGGTAAGGTTTGATTTATTACGCATGAGGCGTTTTCGTCGCCGCGCCGCGCTTACGGGTGCGTCAATGCCGATTCAGCGCACCTTCGCCGCCGCCCGCTCGCGCATCTGGCGATACTCGGTTGGCCGCAGTCCCGTCCACTTACGGAACGCGCGATGGAACGCGCTAGGCTCCGCGAACCCGACGGCCGCCGCCACATCGGCAACCGAACGCTGCGTGTCCTGTAGGGCCGCCACGGCCAGATCGCGACGCAGTTCGTCCTTGATCGACTGACAGCTATGGCCCTCCTGATGCAGGCGCCGGCGCAGCGTCGCGGGCGCGACGTTCAGGCTCTGCGCGAGGGCATCGGCGTCTGGCCACGCGTGCGCGGGCAGTGGGCGCAACACGCGCCGCACGCGCGCCGCGAACGAGCCGGGGTTGCGATACTTCACGACGAAATTCCCCGGCGCGTTACGCAGAAAAGTACGCGCCGAGCTAGCCGTCTGAATCACGGGCAGATCCAGAAACGCAGGCGCGAGGTCGAACCACGAATCGTCCTGAGCGAAGGCGAGATCGTCGCAAATCATCAAGTGGTAGTCCTGCGCAGCGGCCGGCGCGGCGCAGCGAAAGCGCGCCCCGATCACCGGAATGCGACGCCCCACGAGCCAGCTCAGCAGCCCGTAGACGAGGATGAACCAGGTTGCGTAGGCGAACATCGTCGGCGTTGGCTTGCCTGCGCGATGATGCAGCGCAACGCGCACGCGCGTGGCGTCGATGTCGATCTCGCCCGCCATGTCGTCGAGCACGAGCCGCATGAAGTGCACCGCGCGCTGCAAGGCCTGGCGGCCCGTGCGTGCGCCAAGCGCCGCGTGCGTCATGGCGACGAAGCTGCCGCTCTTCATTGCGTGCGAGTCCTGGCCGAAGAACTCGTCGTCGAGCGCGCGGGCGATGCCCGCCCAGAGCGCGCCGTATTGCGCGGCGCTCACGCGCGCCTGGGCGTCGAGGGCGATGCCCGCAGCCTCCACGATCGGCGTGACGTCGAGGCCCCGCGCATGCGCGAGCGCAATCGTCTCGTGCACGAGACTCATGGCAATCGTGCCTTTTTCGCTCACCTTGCTGGTTTTCCCTGGCTGCACGGATCGGCCTCTGTAGCGCTTGTCGAAGCCACTATGGTAAATCCGCTCAGCGCTTTTGAGCGTGGCGGGCATCGAATGCAGGCGCGCTCATGCCTACACTTTTCAGGCGCTTTTCATGAGCCTTGCGGTGACGGCCGCGCCGCGCGACAGTGGAAGTCGGGTCGCGCTTCGAACGTCGCAGCGCCGCGAGCGCGCAGTCAGACAGCAAGCCGACAGCCAGGGCAGTCAGGAGGGAGACAGAGATGGACGAGTTCTACACCGACGATCAGCGCATGATCCGCGACGCCGCGCGCGACTTCGCGACTGAGCGCCTCGCGCCCAACGCGGCGCAATGGGACCGCGAGGGCAAACTGCCCGACGAGGTCGTCGCGCAGCTGGGCGAATTGGGTTTTCTCGGCATGATCGTGCCGCAGGAGCAGGGCGGCTCCTATACCGATTACGTGGCCTATGCGCTCGCGATGGAAGAGATCGCCGCGGGCTGCGCCTCGTGCGCGACGCTCGTGAGCGTGCATAACTCGGTGGGCTGCGGCCCGATTCTCCAGTACGGCACCGATGCGCAGAAGGACCGCTGGCTCGCGAAGCTCGCGAGCGGCGAGATGATCGGCGCGTTCTGCCTGACTGAACCGCAGGCGGGCTCCGAGGCCAACAATCTGCGCACCCGCGCCGAACTGCGCGACGGCAAGTGGGTGCTCAACGGCAACAAGCAGTTCGTGACCAACGGCTCGCGCGCGAGTCTCGCGATCGTGTTCGCCGTGACCGATGCCGATGCAGGCAAGCGCGGCCTCTCGGCCTTCGTGGTGCCGACCGACACGCCGGGCTTCAACGTCGGGCCGCCCGAAAAGAAGATGGGGATTCGCGCCTCGGACACCTGTCCTATCTCGCTGGTCGATTGCGCGATTCCCGAGGCGAATCTGCTCGGCCAGCGCGGCGAAGGCCTCAAGATCGCGCTCTCGAATCTGGAGGGCGGGCGCATCGGCATCGCCGCGCAGGCGCTGGGTATCGCGCGCGCGGCTTTCGATGCGGCGCGTACCTATGCGCATGAGCGCGTGCAATTCGGCGAGGCGATCATCGGCCATCAGAGCGTGGCGAACATGCTGGCGGATATGCACACGTGCATCAATGCCGCGCGCCATCTGGTGCATCACGCGGCGCGCTTGCGCTCGCTCGGCAAGCCCTGTCTTTCTGAGGCGTCGCAGGCCAAGCTCTATGCCTCGGAAATGGCCGAGGAAGTGTGCTCGCACGCCATCCAGATTCACGGCGGCTACGGTTTCCTCAACGACTATCCGGTCGAGCGGCATTACCGCGACGCGCGTATTACGCAGATTTACGAAGGCACGAGCGAAGTGCAGCGGATGGTGATTGCGCGGCAGCTTTGAAGTGAATAAAAACGAAGGCGCAATCGCGCCGTATATCAGCTCCGCACGTGGGCCGCGCCTGGCGCGGCCCACGTGCACTGCATGGGATCGGAGTCAGCGCTGAAGCGCTAACTCCGATCGACAGGAGACATCGGCAATGACAACGTTTACCGCTTCTGCGCAGGCCTTCATCGACGCACGCGATCTGCTGCAGCGCCACCGTACCGACTACGAACGCGCTTATGCCGAATTCGCGTGGCCGCAGCTCGATACGTTCAACTGGGCGCTCGACTATTTCGACGTGATCGCACGCGGCAACGATCAGCCGGCGCTCTGGATCGTCGACGATCTCGCGCACGGCGGCACGAAGTATTCGTATGCTCAGATGTCCGAACGTTCGTCTCGCATGGCGAACTTCCTGCGCGAGCAGGGCGTGGGGCGCGGCGACCGTCTGCTGCTGATGCTGCCGAACCGCGTCGAACTCTGGGACGTGATGCTGGCGGCGATGAAGCTGGGCGCGGTGGTGCTGCCCGCCACCACCCAACTCTCGCCCGATGACGTGCGCGAGCGCGTGGAAGCGGGCGGCGCGCGGTTTGTCGTCGTCGATGCGGCGGAACTGTCGAAGTTCGACGCGCTCGATGCAGACGTGACGCGTATCGCCGTGGGCGCATCGCGCGAAGGCTGGATCGATCTGTCGCGCGCCTATGAAGCCAGCGCCACGTTCGAGCCCGATGGCCCCACGCGCGCGACCGACACGCTGCTGCTGTACTTCACCTCCGGCACGACGTCGAAGCCCAAGCTGGTCGAGCATACGCATCAAAGCTACCCGGTCGGCCATCTCTCGACGATGTACTGGATCGGCCTCATGCCTGGCGATATCCACTGGAACATCAGCTCGCCGGGCTGGGCCAAGCATGCGTGGAGCTGCTTTTTCGCGCCGTGGAACGCGCAGGCCTGCGTGTTCGTCTACAACTATGCGCGTTTCGTGCCGAAGGACACGCTCGCCGCGCTCGTGCAATGCGGCGTGACCACGCTGTGCGCGCCGCCCACGGTTTGGCGCATGCTCGTACAGGAGCCGCTTGCGAGTCACGCGGTGAAACTGCGCGAGATCGTCGGCGCGGGCGAGCCGCTCAATCCCGAGATTATCGAGCGCGTGCGCCACGCGTGGGACATCACGATACGCGATGGTTATGGTCAGACCGAAACCACCTGCCAGATTGGCAACTCGCCGGGGCAACCCGTGGTGGCTGGGTCGATGGGCCGGGCATTGCCGGGCTATCGCGTCGAACTCGTCGATCCCGACGATCAGCCCGTGAGTGAAGGCGAAATCGCCTTGCCGCTCGCGCAGCGCCCGCTCGGTCTGATGACGGGCTACGCGAACAACGCGAAGGCCAGCGAATACGCCACGCGCAACGGCTACTACCACACCTCCGATGTGGCGCTGCGTCGCGACGACGGCTACTTCGTCTACGTGGGCCGCGCCGACGACGTCTTCAAGTCGTCCGACTATCGCCTGAGCCCGTTCGAACTGGAAAGCGTGCTGATCGAGCATGAGGCCATCGCCGAGGCCGCCGTCGTGCCGAGCCCTGACGAGTTGCGCCTCTCGGTGCCCAAGGCCTTCGTAATCGTGCGCCAGGGCTTTGAGGCCGGGCCCGATCTTGCGCGTGAAGTGTTCCGCTTCTCGCGCGAAAAGCTCGCGCCGTACAAGCGCATTCGCCGCCTGCAATTCAGCGATCTCCCCAAGACGATCTCGGGCAAGATCCGCCGCGTGGAACTGCGCCGCCGCGAGATGGAGCGCACGGCCGAACCCGCGCGCCAGCCCGACGAATACTGGGAAGAAGATTTCCCGGAACTGCGCTGATATTCTCATGGAGTCCGGAATGATCGAATTCGAGTACATGCATGAAGGCGCAGTGGCGCTCATCACGCTTGCACGTCCGTCCGCGAATGCATTTACCGTCGATGGCCTGCGCCAGCTCCAACAGGTGATCGAAGCCTTCGACCGCGAAGCGCAGGTGCGCGCCATCGTCATCACCGGCAGCGGACCGAAGTTTTTCAGCGCGGGGGCGGACCTCAACGCCTTCGCCGAAGGCGACCGCGCAGTGGCGCGTACGGCGGCCAGCGCCTTTGGCGCGGCGTTCGAAGCCGTGCAGAACGCGCGTCCAGTGGTGATCGCGGCGATCAACGGCTATGCGATGGGCGGCGGCCTCGAATGCGCGCTCGCCTGCGATATCCGCATCGCGGAAGAACAGGCGCAAATGGCCTTGCCCGAACCCGCCGTGGGCCTGCTGCCGTGCGGCTGCGGCACGCAGACCTTGCCGTGGCTCGTTGGCGAAGGCTGGGCCAAGCGCATCATCCTCACCGGCGAGCGCGTGGATGCCGCCACGGCGCTGCGCATTGGTCTCGTCGAGGAAATGGTGCCGCAGGGCGGCGCGCGCGAAGCGGCGCTCGTCATGGCCGCGCGCGTGGCCACGCTCAGCCCGCAGGCCGTGACATCGAGCAAGACACTGATCCATCAGGCGCGCAATGGCGTGCCGCGCGGCGCGGCGCTGGCGCTGGAGCGCGAGCGCTTCGTCGATCTGTTCGATTCGCCTAACCAGCGCGAAGGCGTCAATGCGTTTCTGGAAAAACGTAAACCGCGCTGGCATATTGAAACGGAGAGCTAAGTAATGAATGCAACACCCGCTGCGCTGCAACCTGTAGCGCAAGCCGATCAGGATGTGCTGTTTCGCGTGGTCAACCGCGTCGGGATCATCACGCTGAACCGTCCCGCCGCGCTCAACGCGCTGTCGCACGCGATGGTGCGCGAGATCGCCACCTTGCTCGAACGCGTGCGCCGCGACGACGCAATCGTCGCGCTCGTGCTCGAAGGCGCGGGGCCGAAGGGCTTTTGCGCGGGCGGCGACGTGCGCGCCATCGACCGTCTCGCGCGTGTGGGCGAGCGCCTGGGCGATAACGGCTGGCAGCAGTTCTTCGTCGACGAATACCGGCTCGACTATGCGTTGCACACCTTCGAGAAGCCGATCGTGGCGTTGCTCGATGGCGTGACGATGGGCGGCGGCATGGGGCTCGGTCAGGCGGCGGCGCTGCGTGTGGCGACCTCGCGCACGAAGATCGCGATGCCGGAAACGCGCATCGGCTTGCTGCCCGATGTGGGCGCGACGCATTTTCTGGCAAAGATGCCGGTCCACACTGAGCTTTACGTGGGCCTCACGGGCGCGATGCTCAGCGGTGCGGACGCGCTGCACTGCAATCTGGCCGATCTATGCGTGCCCGCCGAGTGGCTCGATGGCTACGAAACGCGGCTCGCGCAGGCGCATTTCGATGGCAATGTCCTGGGTACGCTGCGCCGCGTGTTCGATGCGCCTTGCCATGAAGCGACTGCGGGCATGCTGGAAACGCACGATGCGTTGATCGCGAGGCATTTCGAACGCCGCATGCAGGTGAGCGAGATCGTCGATACGCTGCGCGCAGACCTTGAGCGCGATCCGTCTGACGCCGCGCGCGCCTGGCTCGAAGCGACGCTCGAGGCGCTTACGCACTATTCGCCGACGATGCTGGAAGTCACGCGGGAAGCCCTGCTGCGCGGCCGCCAGATGACGCTCGCGGAGAGTTTCCGCATGGAACTCGGGATCGTTGCGCGCGCAATCGAAGAGGGCGATTTCTGCGAAGGCGTGCGTGCGCACCTGATCGACAAGGACCGCAAGCCGCGTTGGGCGCCCGCGTCGCTCGCCGAGCTGCGCGAGGAACGCGTCAAGCATTTCCTGTGTTCGCCGTGGCGTGCTCAGGCGCACCCACTTGCCGATCTCGGCGCTTGACGGTCTGAAGGCCTGAGGCGTCAGTCCGACGCCTCGCGTGCCGCCGTTGGGTCTCGCAGGGCCGCAAGGCGGCGTGCACGTTCTTCCTCCGACAGCCCGCCCGCCGCCGAGCGCGCGGGCCGCTGCGCACGCGCGAGCAGTCGCAGCGTCGACACCGAACCGGCCACGGCCAGCAGCATAGGAATGGCGATGTCGTGGTTCACGTGCGTGAACTCCAGCATCAGCACCGTGGCGGTCAGCGGCATCTGCATCGAGGCGGCCAGAAAAGCCGCCGCCCCCACGATCGCGAACGCGCCCGCCGCGAGCCCCGGCCACACATGATTGACCAGGCCCGCGATCACGATCGAGAGCAATGCGCCATTCGCAAGCCCCGGTGTGAGCAAGCCGCCCTTGGCGCCCGCGCGCAGCGTCGTCGTCGTGATCAGCACCTTGAGCACGAGCAGCGTGGCCGCGAGGCCGATGCCGAGGTTGTCGTCGAAGCTCAATCCCGCCGGTCCCTTGCCGTTGCCGAGCAACTGCGGAAACCACATGGCCAGCACGCCGATGGCCGCAAAATTCACAAGCGAGTAGAGCGGCAGTCGCCAGTCCTTGGGCGATGCATCGCGCGCGCGGCTCGTCACGCGTGTGAAAAAGTGCGCCGCCGCGCCGAACAGCGGCCCGCACAGCACCGAACACACCACGAGTTGTGCATTGATCGTGTAGGCGGGCACGTGATACTGCTGCTCGTCGCCCAGACCGATCCACGCGATGACGGCGCCAATCGCCGACGTCGTGAGCGCCGGCACTACCGCCGACCAGCCGAAGGTGCCAAGCAGCACTTCGAGCACGAATACGGTGCCGCCCAGCGGCACGTTGTACACGGCGGCAAGCCCCGCGCCCGCGCCGCACGCGACCATCACGCGGCGTTCGGCGGCGGTCAGGCCGGTGCGTCGCGACAGCCAGCTGGCGACCACGGCGCCGATCTCGCGCGGCGCGACTTCGCGCCCGAGCGGCGAGCCCATCGCCACGGTCACGATCTGTAGCAACGCATGCACCGTGGTGGAGACGATCGGCATGCGCGGCCCGCCGGGTTTGAGCGCCGCGTTGATGCTCACGAGCGGCCGCCCGTAGCGATAGAGCGCCCACCAGCCGCCGCCGCCGATCAGCCCGCACACAACCAGCACGGCCACGCGCCGCAGCGGCGCGGTGCCGGTCACGCCCTGCAGAAAGCTCTCGCTGCTGATCAGATGCGCCTGGCTGTAGCCATAGGCGACATGCTGGATTGCATGCAGCAGAAGAGCGAGCAGCATGCCGCCCAGCCCCGCGCCAATGCCCGTTAGCACGGTCACCACAGCAAGCGTGACGAGCGGACTGCGCGCGGGCGGGCGTTCGGAATCGGGACGGGCGCGAGGGCGCGGAGTAGGGTCGATGGGCAGCACGGCGGGAACGATGGGAGAGGCGGGAAACAAGGCGTTTATTGTAGCGACGACGCCTTTCAGACGCGTTCGCGCTGCGTCGCGGCCAGGTTGCCGAGGGTTGGCGCAGCGCCAAAGAAAACGCCCGCCGTGCGCAGGGCACGGCGGGCGCGTCAGCACGTTCGTGCTTGAGTCAGCGAATGCTTAGAGGTACGTGCAGACGTAGTCGAGCGTCTCGGTCACTTCGATGTCGAAGCGGCTCTTGCCCGGCACCGAGAACGATTCGCCTGCGCCGTAGCTTTGCCATTCGTCGCTACCGTCGAGGCGGATGCGGCACTTGCCCGCCTGCACTTCCATCAGTTCGGGCGCGTCGGTGCCGAAGTTCAGCTGGCACGGCAGGATCACGCCCAGCGTCTTGCGGCTGCCGTCCGCGAACAGCACAGTGTGCGACACGCACTTGCCGTCGAAATAGACGTTGGCGCGTTTGATCACGGAAACCTGGTCGAATTGCGTTGCGGCCGTCATGGCTGTCTTCCTCTGGGTCGTTCATGAATGAATGCGAGCCCAGCATCATACCGGCCCGCGCTCGCGCGGCGTAGCGCTCAATATCGCCGGAACACCGATACCGCCGCTTCGTAGCCCCGAATTCTGTCAGCGAAAGCCTACGTATTGCAAATTCAGTGTTTACACAAATATGACGATTAATTACAATTGCTGAAGCGAATGAGAAACATTCGCATTCGCAAAAACGATAAAACAATGGATTCCCCTGGCGCGGCGGCGGGTGTGTGATGCCCGTTTTACAGCTGCGTGTAGGCGTCCGCCTTCGATCAAGCCGCCCAACCATGTCCGTCATCATCCCGACGCGGATGCGCACAGTCGCGTCCGTAGCCGCCCTGTATTGCTCCGGTTTCTTCGCCTTTCCAGCGGCCCACGCGCAAGCTGCGCCCGCTATTCCCGCTGTGCCGGCCTCGTCGAGCGCCGCGTCGCAAGGCGCTGCCGATGCCACGTTGCCCGCCGTGAAGGTGAGTTCCTCGGCGCCGTCCGACATGCAGACGAAGTCGCTGTCCTCGTACAAGTTCACCTCGCCGCTGATCGACACGCCGCGCTCGGTCACCGTGATCCCGCAGGAAGTGCTCAAGGAGAAGAACGTCTCGACCTTCGAGGACGCGCTGCGCACCGTGCCCGGCATCACTTTCCTCGGCGGCGATGCGGCGGCCAACCCGTCGGCGGATCGTCCCGTGATTCGCGGCTTCGAATCGCGCAACTCGATCTTCGTGGACGGCATGCGCGACTCGGGCGTGCAGAACCGCGAGACCTTCGACGTGGAGAACATCAGCGTCGTGAAGGGCCCGGACTCGGTGTACGCCGGGCGCGGCTCGGTGGGCGGCAGCATTGACATCACCACCAAGACGCCCACCGCCGATAACTTCATCAACGGCAGCGTCGGCCTGGGCACGGACAGCTATCGCCGCGCGACCATCGACTGGAACCAGAAGCTCAACGACACCACCGCATTCCGCCTGAACGCGATGGGCCACGATTCCGATGTGGCGGGCCGCACCAACGTCTACAGCAAGCGCTGGGGCGTGGCGCCGTCGATCGCGTTCGGTCTGAACTCGCCGACCACGGTGACGCTCAGTTACTACCACCTGAACAGCTACGACATGCCCGACTTCAGCGTGCCGTTCCGCTCGACGGGCGGCACGCCGATCTCGTCCAATCGCAGCCAGTTTTACGGCCTGAATTCGCGCGACTATCGCCGCGGCCAGAACGACACCGGCGAAGTGAAGGTCGAGCACCGCATCAACGACGCGTGGAAGATCAAGAACACGACGATGTTCGGCCGCTCGACGCTCGACTACATCGCGACCAATCCGCAGCTCACGAGCGCGACCTCGAACATCCTCAGCCTGCAGGCGAAGAGCGGTAAGTACGCGACCAACAGCGTCTCGAACCAGACCGAGGCGAATGGCAAGTTCGACCTCTACGGCATGCGCCACACTTTGACCGCAGGCGTGGAGTTCAGCCACGAGCAGGATCTTTACGAGGGCTATCTCGTGACGGATTCGGCGGGCAACAACATCCGCTCGGGTGGTCCTTGCTCGATCGCGTACAACTGCACCACCGTCAACGGCTGGAACCCGAATAACCCGTGGACCGGCAGCATCCTGCTCAACGGCGACAAGAGCTTCCCGGGAGCGGCTACGCATACGCGCACGAATATCGCCTCGGCGTACCTGTTCGATAGCGTGCAACTCTCCGAGCGCTGGATCTTCAATGCGGGCATGCGCTTCGATCGCTATGACGTGAACGCCGAGCAGGCCGGCGTCGCCGATCTGAGCAACACTTCGAACCTCTTCAGCTATCAGTTCGGCCTTGTATTCAAGCCGATCCGCACGGTGAGCCTGTACGCGTCGTACGGAACTTCGTCGAATCCGCCGGGTTCGAACTCGGGCCTCGGCGGCGGCACTGATCAGATCACGGCAACCAACCAGGATCTCGCGCCGGAGCGTTCGCGCAATATCGAGGTGGGCGCGAAGTGGGACGTGCTCGACCAGCGTCTTTCGCTCACCACGGCGCTGTTCCAGACCGACAAGACCAATGCGCGTGTGAGCGATGGCCTGGGCGGCATGATCAATGCGGGTTCGCAGCGCGTGCGCGGCTTCGAGTTTGGCTTCGCGGGCAACGTGACGAACAAGTGGGCGGTGTTCGGCGGCTATTCGTATCTGGATGCGATTACCACCAACGCGGGTCCGACCACGCCGCAGAACTCGGGCCTGCCGATGGTGATGGTGCCCAAGCACAATTTCACGCTGTGGACGAGCTATGACGTGTTGCCCAAGCTCACGTTGGGTGCGGGCGCGACGGTGTCGAGCCTGACTTATGCGTCGGTGTCGTCGACCACGCGCAAGTGGACGCCGGGGTATGCGCGCTTCGATGCGTCGGCTACGTGGCGTGTTTCGAAGAAGGTTGATTTGCAGCTCAACGTGAACAATATCTTCGACAAGGAGTACTACCAGAGCGCGTATCCGATCTACGCAACGTGGGCGCCGGGTCGCTCGGCGGTGGTGACGTTGAACTTCTATCAGTGATCGAGCAGGAATTGCGGTAAACGCACAAGGGGCGCCCGATGATGAGTCGGACGCCCCTTTTTACTTGCGATCGGAGTCGATGCGCGTTTATTCGCCCGCAACCTCGCCCGTCACCGCAACCGAAGCCTCGGCGGTCAACAACATAAACGTGAAGCTCTCCTGAAGATAGAGCTTCACGCTCTTATCGTCATGCGAGGAATAACCGATCGACACATCCTGGCCGAGGTGGAACGCAAAATCGCCGCCGCGCGTGCTGACGATCGCGCCGCCTTCGATGGCCGGAGCCCAGATGATCTCGCCATTCACGAGGCGGCGAATGTGCTCGAGGATCGGGTAGCCCTGATCGCTTGCTTCGCTCACCGCCGTATAAGCGTCCGAGCCGAGCAGCACCGCATAGGGACCGTCCACGCCTTGCAGGCGCAGTTGCTCGAGCGCCTTGGCGATTACCGTGGGGTAATCGGCGATATCGGCGGGCAGCGGAAGAACGGGGTTCGACGTGCCTTCGCGGATGCCGGTGATCTGCGCGGCCTTGTAGCCGTCGAAGATAGCGCGGTCTTCGGCAAAGGCGAGACGCGTCGCGGCGTCCTTGGCGGGCTGCCAGTCGGAATCTTCCGCGCCGCGCTCCACGTCGTCGATACCCTCGCGCGACAGTTCGAACGGCACACGCAATTCGACTAGCGCCTTCACCTGGCGCTGACGCGCGCGAATACCATCGAGCGGCGCTTCGATACCGTTCTGATGACCAGTGCCGATGCCGGCGAGATCCGCGCCGCCGGGGCCCTTCACGTCCACGACACGACGGCCCGCGAGCGAGCGCTTGAAAGTGCGCGCGACTTCCTCTTCGATCTGCGACCACGCCGCCGTGGAAATGGGCGCGAGTTCGCGATGGAGATTATTCATACCGGGGTGCTCCTTTGAGTGATCCGATGGCGAGCGAGCCGTCCGTGGCGAGCGCGGCGGCGGGCTCGGATTCTGGTTGGTCGTGGCTGTCCACGGTGACCGTGGTGGCGGCGCCCGGCACGCGTTGCGCGAGCGCTTCGAGCAGCGGCTGCGACGGCACGAAGAACAGGCCGCCGGTGACGGCGCGGCTGAAGTCGAGCAGGCGGTCGTAGTTGCCCGGCGGCAGGCCGACGAACATGTTCTCCAGCATCTGCTCGATGGGCTGCGGCGTGCGTGCGTAGCCGATGAAGTAGGTGCCGAATTCGCCCTGGCCTGGGCGGCCGAACGGCATGTTGTCGCGCAGGATCTTGATCTCGTCGCCATCGGCGTCTTCGAGCGTGGTGAGCGAGCTGTGCGACCAGCTCGGCTTCACGCTTTCGTCGAGTTCGATGTCCTGCAGCTTGGTGCGGCCGATGATGTGTTCCTGGGCTTCCACGGGCAGCGCGTTCCAGCCCTTCATGTCGTGCAGGTACTTCTGCACCAGCACGTAGCTGCCGCCCACGAATTCGGGGTCTTCGTCCTGGATCACCGTGAAATGGACGGCTTCGCTGCCTTCGGGATTTTCCGTACCGTCCACGAAGCCGATCATCGCGCGCATGTCGAAGTTGCGGAAACCGTGCACTTCGTCCACGGTCTTGACCGCGCCTTCGAGGCGGTTCATCAACTGCGTGGCCAGTTCGAAACAGAGGTCGGTCTGATCGGCGCGAATGTGCAGGATCAGATCGCCGGGCGTGGCGATGGCCTTGCGCTCGCCCGCGCCGAATTCGCGGAACGGGTGCAGCGCCGCGGGGCGCGGCTCGCCGAACAGCTTGTCCCATGCGTCGGACGAAAAGCCCACCACGCACGAGAGATTGCCGCCTGGCACGCGCTTGCCGACTGCGCGCACGAGATTGGCGACGTCGGCGCACCAGGCGCGCACGGTGGCGCGGCTGGTGGCATCTTCGTTGACGGTTGCGACGATGAAAAAGGCGCTGCGCGTGACGGCGCTGGAGACGGACTGCGGTTCCTGCGTAGATGAGGCCGGCGTCATGATGTGGGGTATCGCTCGAATAGTCGTGTGCGGGTTGCTGGCGCGTTGCACGTCGCCCGGCGCGTGCGGCGCGAAACTTTCGCTTTGAAAAATCTCGCCGGGGTGCCGCAGGCGCGGCCTTGGCTGGCCGTGTGCCCGCATAGTGTAGCCAAACTTGTAAAAGCGAGCGGTTTGCAGGCGAGTGTCACGGCGTGCGAGGATAGTTGCTGTAGTCGTTACCCTGGAAGCAGCTTTATACGAAACCGGCGTTGAGTGCTGACGAGAGAGGAGACGCACCATGTGGGATCACACCGAGCACGAGGGCTTCGAAATCTGGGTGTTGCCGATTGCGGCGTTCGGGCCGCGCTCGCCTGAGCCGTTGTTTCACTACAGCGGCTATATCTGCCGCCACGGCGCGGATGCCCATCTGGAAGGGCGCAGCGTGCGCTTTCACGATCTGATGCGTAACTATGTCGGCCCCGATGCGGCGCTCGACGCGGCCTATACCGACGCCCGCAAGCGCATCGACCGCTTTCATACGACGGGAAGCTGGGGCGACGGGCCGGAAGGCTGACGCGGGTTGCCTGCGGCGGCGTTCAGCGGCCGCCGGAAACCACCAGCGACACGGGCCGGCCTTCGCAGCCTTCGCTGCCCGGCATCGTGATGACACGCCAGCCCGCGGGTTCGCCGTCCTTGGCACCGTTTTTTTCGTCGAGCAGGAGCGGCGTTCTGCGGTCGCGATCGACGTAGGTGGTGAGTACATTGAACGGCCAGGACGCGCGCCGCAGGCGTTCGTGCACGAGCGAGCCTACCCAGATCGGCGTGAGTTCCGGGCCTTTCGGTGCGGTGGCGCTGGTCGCCTTGTTCTCGGGCGTGAGCGCATCCGCCTGCAAGTCGTTGCGCGCGTCTTGCCCCGCCGTGGAGTCGGCGCGCGCGGGCAGTGCGTAGCCGGTCGGCCAGAAGCGCAGCACGTCGCGGCGGCTGCCGGGCCGCTCGGGATCGTCGGGGATATGCGCGCGCGCGAACACCAGCGGGGAGGGCAGTCCGTTGTTCAGCTTGGGCAGGAGCGGCAGCGCGAGCGCGTCCACGTTGGGCGCGATCAGCGAGAGCACGCTTTTCGCCGAGAATTGCTCACCCTCGGTCCAGCCGGCAGCGTGCAGCGCGGCGCTCAGGTCGTTGGCGCTGGCGGCCCACTGCAGCGTCATCGGCTCGCGCCGTTCGCCCTTCATGTCCACGCGGTAGCAGGCGAAGTTGCGCCAGAGCGTGTCGGTCCACGTCATCTGCGCGACGACCGTGGGCGCTTCGGTCGCGCGCGATTCGTATTGCGCTTCGCGCTCGGCGCTGCCGCGCTGCAACACGAATGCGAGCGCCAGCACGGCGAACACGATCGCGGGCATGACGTTGCGCTGCAAAGGCCGCGCGGGATAGCGCCACAGCGAGAGCAGCACGACCGCCGCCACCCAGATCGACGCGAAGGCTGCGCCGCCGATGGCGTCCGAGAACAGGAAACGATCGAAATACAGCCCCGCAAACGTGACCGCCACGACGATGCCATTGCCGACCGTCGCTACGATGGCCGCCTCGATCATCGTCACGCGGCGCACCAGCAGGAACATTGCGAAGCCGTAGACGATCACCATCGACGCCACGCGGTCGCTCGGGAACACATACGCGCCCACGTGCGCCGCAGCGGGCGAACCGTGGTGGATCGCCACGCGCAGCGCCAGAATGAGCACCTGCGAGAGCGCCGCCGCGAGCATCCAGTAAGTGATGGTGCGCCAGCGCCGCTCGAACGCCATCCACGCCGTCATGGTGAGCACCAGCGCGGCCAGCGTGTAGTTGCTGCCGAGGGTTTCGACGTGCGCGAGCACCGTATCGGCCCAGGTCGTGTGGATCGACTGGAGGAACTGGCGCACCGACTGGTCGATCTGCACGAGCGGATCGCCGCGCAGCAGATTGCCGAGCACATACGAGAATACGGCCGCGCACATCGGCACCAGCGCCGTGATCGCGAGCACCGCGCCCAGCGCGGGCTGCTGCGGATCGAGCAGGCGCACCAGACGCCGCGCCGCCCGGCCTTCGTGCTGCGCGGCCCAGCGCGCGAGGCCACGCCGCGAGTCGCCAGCCCAGTTGTCCAGATGGACCAGCAGCACGTGCGTGAAGCGCCAGACGAGCCAGAACACCAGCACGATGATGGCGATGGCGACCACGAGCCGGAACGACACCGCGCCCGCCAGTTGCAACGACGCGCCGAACACCACGCCCGGCAGGATATGCGCCGGGGCCCAGACCAGCGCGGAGATCACGTTCATCACGAAGAAGCGCCACGGCGCCATGCCCGCCATGCCTGCGACGAGCGGCACCACGGCGCGCAGCGGCGCGACGAAGCGCGCGAGGATCACGCTGCGCGTGCCGTGGCTTTTGAAATACGCCTGGGCTTTTTCGAGGATGGCGGGGTGTTTGCTGAACGGCCAGACGCGTGCGATGGAGTCGCGGTAACGATGGCCGATCCAGAAGCTCAATGCATCGCCGGCGACCGCGCCCGCGATGGCGCAGACGAACAGCCAGCCCAGATTGAGCGTGCCCGTGCCCGCGAAGGCGCCCGCGATGAACATGGCGGTGCTGCCGGGGAAGAACGTGCCGATCAGCGCGAGCGATTCGAGGAACGCGGCGACCACCACGAACGCGAGCGTCCAGCCGGGGTAATCGGCGAGCAGGTGCAGCAACTGGACGTAGGCGTGCTCCATCGCGAGGGCGGTTCGTGCGGCGTGGTGTCGATTGAATGAGGCGCGGCGCGCTCGAGGCTGCGCGACGTACCACGCGCAATATAACCGGGTGCGGCGATGTGCGTGCGGTGCGGTGTCAGAACCCATCAAAAACGCCCCGCGGCGCGGGCGTTCAGCCGGCGCGGCGGGGCGGATAGAGCAGGCGGCTTGCGCCTTGCTGCGTGGTTTAGCCGAGCGCGGCGACCATCTCCGGCGCAACGGTAAACAGATCGCCGACGAGGCCGTAATCGGCGACGCCAAAGATCGGCGCTTCCTCGTCCTTGTTGATCGCGACGATGACCTTCGAGTCCTTCATGCCAGCGAGATGCTGGATCGCACCCGAGATGCCCACCGCGATATACAGCTGCGGCGCGACGATCTTGCCGGTT
>NZ_CAJMZK010000015.1:0-184234 GCF_905220265.1 Paraburkholderia sp. J67 | reverse complement strand
TGCGCCACGCCTGAAAACGCTGAAGGTCGCGGAACCTGCGAAGCGCAGCGCAGGCGTAAAAGTCGCCGACGTCAACGCGCTGGTTGAGAAGCTGAAGACCGAAGCCAAGGTGCTGTAAGGGGAGCGAGAAGAAAATGACGAATCTGGTTATTGCTGAACACGACAATGTATCGATCAAGGCGGCGACGCTGAACACGGTGGCCGCTGCGCAGAAGATCGGCGGCGACGTACACGTGCTGGTCGCGGGCCACAACGCGCAAGCAGCGGCGAATGCGGCTGCGAAGATCGAGGGCGTTGCAAGGGTGCTCCTGGCCGACGCGCCTCAACTCGCGCAAGGTCTGGCGGAGAACGTCGAAGCGACGGTTTTGAGCATTGCAAAGAACTATTCGCACATCCTGGCTCCGGCAACGGCAGCGGGCAAGAACGTCACGCCGCGTATCGCGGCAAAGCTCGACGTCGCGCAGATCAGCGACATCACGGCAGTGATTGGCGCCGATACGTTCGAGCGTCCGATCTATGCGGGCAATGCGATCGCGACCGTGCAATCCGCAGACGCAATCAAGGTCATCACGGTCCGCACGACGGCATTCGACGCAGTCTCAGCAGAAGGCGGCAGCGCAGCAGTCGAAACGCTGGAAGCTGCCGCAGACAACGGCAAGGCGCAATTCGTTGGCCGTGAAGTCACGAAGCTCGACCGTCCGGAACTGACGAGCGCGAAGATCATCGTCTCGGGCGGCCGGGGTCTGGGCAGCGGCGAGAACTACACGCAAGTGCTGGAACCGCTCGCGGACAAGCTCAACGCCGCACTGGGCGCATCGCGCGCCGCAGTCGACGCAGGCTACGTGCCGAACGATTACCAGGTCGGCCAGACCGGCAAGATCGTCGCGCCGCAGCTTTACATCGCGGTGGGCATCTCGGGTGCGATCCAGCATCTGGCCGGCATGAAAGACTCGAAAGTCATCGTCGCGATCAACAAGGACGAAGAAGCGCCGATCTTTGGCGTGGCCGATTACGGCCTCGTCGGCGATCTGTTCGAGTCCGTACCGACGCTGACCGCGAATATTTGAACGCGCACCGAGCCCTTGAACAAGGGTTCGTATTCCCGAACACCTAAAGAAGACATCCCGCCTCAAGCACGGATAACCCGCAATATGATCTCCACGACCGACCCGCATATCAATCGCAAGCCCCGTAATATGTCCCAGGAAGAATGGGACACGCGCGTTCAACTGGCTGCCGCTTACCGGCTCGCCTCTAAATTCGGTCTGACCGACCTGATTTATACGCATATCTCCGCGCGCGTTCCGGGCACCGACGATCAATTCCTGATCAACCCGCACGGCTGGTTCTTCGACGAAATCACGGCGTCGTCGCTCGTGAAAATCGATGTGAACGGCAACCCGATCGACGACAATCGTTTCGAGGTCAACGCCGCCGGATTCACGATCCATAGCGCGCTACATCAGGCGCGTCACGACGTGGAATGCGTGGTCCACCTGCATACGACTCACGGCATGGCCGTCGCGGCAATGGAGTGCGGATTGCTGCCGCTGAACCAGATCAGCATGCAGTTCTATAACCGTGTCGCCTATCACGAATACGAGGGCATCTCTCTCGAACTCGACGAGCGTGAACGGATCGTTCAATCGATCGGCGAAAGCGATTACCTCATTCTGCGCAATCACGGTCTGTTGACCACGGGCCGTTCCGTCGCGGAAGCTTTCACGCGTATGTACTACCTGAACAAGGCCTGCGAAATTCAGGTCGTTACGCTCTCAGCGGGACAAAAGGTCGTTATCCCTTCGCCAGAGGTCTGCGAGCATGCGGCCAAACAGCATGACGACTACGCCTACCTCGACACGGTGCATCTGGATCGCGAATGGACAGCACTGTTGCGTCTGCTGGAACGCGACGGGACCGACTACCGTAGTTGATCACGCCCGCCATTATCAACCGCTGAAATTCTCGATCTGGCGTGCTGGTATTCCGATTTGACACGACGCGTGAAATGGAATTGAAGGGACTGCGGTTCCCCTTTCCCCTGACGTGGCGTGCGGAAAGAGGACATCACGCACTTACGCGGCGTGCAGGCATAGGCCACGCGGTCCTGAATTGTCCCGTGCGCGTGCGCGTCGAGGAGTTATTCGACGCACGCGCGATACCCGACGAAACAGGGGCCGCCACGGGCTGGCTGGAACTGGACATCGATCTGCGCGGTGCAGTTTGCGGGCCCGATTGGCATGAGCTGGCCGTCGCCTTGAGGCGTGGCAACGGCAGCTTTGGCCTGGCGCTCACCCAGGGCATGTTCAAGGCGCCCTCGTACGCATGGACGATCGAGGAAGTCGCGCGGGAATTAGGCGTCACGCGGCGTGAATTGCAAATGACGCTGTTTCGCGAGTCGTACAGTTTCGACGCGGCGTTAAAGCGATGTCGATCGCTCAATGGCTTACTCCGCCAGAGCGATACGCGCTGTCGCTTTGTACCACTCGTGTAGCGCTTGAGCTTTCGTTCGACCCGTCATGCCTTGGCGCGGTGCTGGAGACTCGCCATCGCCGGTCGAACTTAGTCAAACAGGAAGAGACATGAACAAGACCCCACAGGGCATCAAGCGAGGCGATAGCACCATCGCGCTCGGCGCGCTGGACCTTGGTTCGCTGGAAGAGCCTCGCCATGCGAGAGACGAAGCATCCGCACCGGCAGTCAAGCCGGGATCGCTCGGATCGAGTCTGAAACAGCGCCATGTCGTGATGTTGTCGATTGGCGGCAGTATCGGCGCGGGGCTCTTCGTTGGATCGGGGCACGCCATCGCGGAGGCGGGTCCCGCAGCTATCATCGCCTATCTGCTGGCAAGCCTGCTCGTTGTGCTGGTCATGCGTATGTTGGGCGAAATGGCGTGCGCCATGCCGGATTCAGGTTCGTTCTCGACGTATGCCGGCCGGGCGATCGGCCCGTGGGCGGGCTTTATGATCGGATGGATGTACTGGTGGTATTGGGTCCTGGTCCTGCCGCTCGAGGCAACCGCAGCAGCCAACATCCTGAATAGCTGGTTCCCGCAGATTGAAGTCTGGAAATTTTGCGTGGCAGTCACGTTTGTGCTGACGCTCTCGAATCTCGCCAGCGTCAAAAATTACGGCGAGCTTGAATTCTGGTTCTCCGTAGTCAAGGTATCGGCGATTATTCTCTTTATTGCCGGCGGCGTCGCCGCGATTGTGGGCGTCATACCGGGCGTGCATATCAACGTCGAAGGCAACGTGTTCGGCCAGGGCGGGTTCTTCCCGCGCGGCGTCACGCCCATTGCCGGGGCCATGCTCACGACGATGTTTACTTTTCTGGGTACGGAAGTGGTGACGATTGCCGCTGCTGAATCGGCCAACCCGGAAAGAGAGATTTCCAGAGCGATCAATTCGGTGGTCTGGCGCATATCCCTGTTTTATATTGGCTCGATCTTCGTGATTATCTCGATCCTGCCGTGGAATACGCCAGCGTTGACGGAGATCGGTTCGTATCAGGCGGTGCTTCAGTCAATCCATGTGCCTTTCGCGAAGCCGCTGATTGACCTGCTGATTCTGGTGGCGGTGTGTAGTTGCCTGAATTCGGGGCTCTATACGGCATCACGAATGATCTACTCCCTTGGAGAGAAGAAGCAGGCGCCCGCAATCGTCAAATACACGACACGCACGGGCGTGCCCGTTGTGGCCGTTATTGCTTCGACGTCCGCAGCATTCGCGGGTTGCGCAGCAAACTATCTCGCGCCGAAATACGTCTTTGAGGCGTTGCTCTCGACAACGGGCACAATGGCCTTGCTGGTGTACCTTGTGATTACGGTCAGTCAGTTGCGTATGCGGCAGACGCTCGTCGCGTCCAATAAACTTAAGGTGCGGATGTGGTTGCATCCGTTCCTTGGATTGCTGGTCGTTTTTCTCATTCTTGTCGCTTTCGTGGGACTGCTGATTGGCGAAGCGCATCGCGGCGAGGTGCTCTCGACATTGGGGCTGAGTACGGCTCTCGCCCTGACTGGCGTTTTCGTCGAGCGCCGCAGGCGTTCGCGCATCTAACCTCGTGAGGGATCGCGTCTGTGCGTAGCGATCCCTGATTTCGACGCGAGCCCGCGGGCTGCGCTATACTGGCGCCTATGAATACGAAACCGATCTCGCTGACTTTGCACGGTTGGTGGCGCGCCTGAATCCGGCGGCCCGTTTTCCCACGCATATCGCAAACGTGATGCCGCCAGTCCAAAGGCGGCATTTTTGTTTGTGCACGCTTCGACTGGCGCCATCGACAAGATGAGGCTCCAGTCCATGACTAACGCAAACCGTCACACCATCCTGACCGGCGACCGGACGACCGGTCCGCTGCATCTCGGTCACTACATCGGCTCGCTGCGCGCACGGGTCCAGTTGCAGCACGAAGCCAACCAGTTCCTGCTGCTCGCCGATACCCAGGCGTTGACCGACAACGTCGGACGGCATCAGAAAGTCACCGCGAATGTCATCGAAGTCGCGCTCGATTATCTGGCTGCGGGCATCGACCCGGCGAAGTCCACCATCCTCATCCAGTCGCAAGTGCCTGAATTGGCAGAGTTGTCGCAGTATCTGCTGAACCTGGTGACGGTCGCGCGGCTCGAACGCAACCCCACGATCAAGGAAGAGATCCGCCTGCGCGGATTCGAGCGCGATATTCCCGCTGGGTTCCTGACGTATCCGGTCAGCCAGGCCGCGGATATCACCGCATTCAAGGCAACCCAGGTGCCGGTGGGCGACGACCAGTTGCCGATGATCGAGCAGACCAACGAACTGGTGCGCCGCTTCAACAACACCGTTGAGCAGACGGTGCTGGTGGAATGCGAGGCCGTGCTGTCGCAGGTCACGCGATTGCCCGGCATCGACGGCAAAGCCAAGATGAGCAAATCGCTCGGCAATTCCATCGCGCTTGGGGCGACGCCGGACGACATCACCAAGGCGGTCAACAACATGTACACCGACCCGAACCACCTGCGAGTCAGCGATCCGGGGCAGGTGGAAGGCAACGTCGTTTTCGCGTTCCTCGATGCATTCGAGCCCGACGTCGCGAAAGTGGACGAATTCAAGGCTCACTATCGACGCGGCGGACTGGGCGACAGCGTGGTCAAGCGCGCCCTCAACGAGCGGCTCCAGGCGATCATCGAGCCGATTCGCACGCGCCGTCTCGAACTGGAAAAGGACCGGAGCGCAGTGCTCGCGATCCTGCGTGACGGCACGATGCGTGCGCGGGAAGTGGCTGGAAAGACGCTTTCCGAGGTCAAGGGCGCGCTGGGTCTGAGCTATTTCTAAAGCGAAGCGGCAGCGACGTCCCGCGTGTCCGGAAAGCTTGCGCATCTGACCTTGGACGAGCGTCGTATCCGGTGAAGAATGGGGTTTTCGTGGAGTGTTGACGATCATGCCCTATCTGCAACTGGACGTATGCGGCCACTACCCCGTGGAAGCCAAGCGGCGCCTCGCGCTGAAGATGAGCGAGACGTACGCGCAAATGATGTCGGTAGACATCAGACGGATTAGCGTCGCGATTCGGGAGCTGGGCGAAGGCGGTGTCTGGCGGATTGCCGAAGCCGGCGATGAGCCCATCCCGGTCGCGGTCATGATGCTGGATATCAGAAAGGGCCGCCCGCCCGAGCTACGCATGAGCGTGGCGAAAGCGCTTTGCGCACATTGCGTCGAGATTCTCGGCCTGCGTGAAGACCGGCTCAACGTCGAATTCACCCAGCATTCGGGCGACGAGATGTATCACCCGGCGCTGGGCGGCTATAGCCCTGAATGGACGCCCGGCGAGCAGTAGGGCCGCTGCGT
The DNA here is from genome assembly GCF_905220265.1 of Paraburkholderia sp. J67. NCBI lineage: Bacteria > Pseudomonadati > Pseudomonadota > Betaproteobacteria > Burkholderiales > Burkholderiaceae > Paraburkholderia > Paraburkholderia sp. J67. Next base: position 178,412 of record NZ_CAJMZK010000015.1, on the reverse strand, counting down.
TAAAGCGCAAGGGGCGTAACGGCCGACGCCCGCTGTATGGTCTGCGGCGGCTGACCGAACGCACGCAGGAACGCCTGGCGCATCCGTTCCCGGTCGCCAAAACCCGTTTCTCTCGCAACGATCTCGATCGGATGACGAGTCGTTTCCATCATCAGGCGGGCGGCTTCAACGCGAAGCCGCTCGACCGCCTTGGCGGGCGATTGCCCCGTCTCCTCGCGAAACACCCGGCTGAACTGGCGCGGACTGAGACTGGCCGCCTCGGCCAGTCGCTCGACCGACAAATCGCTCGCCAGGTTTTCACTCGCGTAGGTAAGCGCCATCTGGACGCGATCCGAGCGCGCCCCCATCTCCAGCAACGCCGAAAACTGCGACTGCCCGCCGCCTCGACGCTGATAGAGCACGAGCTTGCGCGCGATCATGCGCGACGTGTCCAGGCCAAGATCGTTTTCGACGATCGCGAGCGCGAGGTCCACGCCGGCGCTCATACCGGCCGACGTCCAGATCTGTCCATCGACCACGAAGATGCGGTCCTCTTCGAGCTGGACGTTTGGGTATTGCTTCTCGAAGGCCCGCGCGTGGAACCAGTGAGTCGTTGCCCGCTTGCCTTCCAGCAAGCCCGCGGCGGCCAGAACAAACGCTCCCGTGCAGATCGACGCGATACGCCGTGAACGAAGCGGCGCGTGGCGAACGTAGTCGACCAGCGTCGCCGGTGGCAGGCGGCATTCGTTGTCGCCCGCGACGATCAGCGTGTCGTAGCCCTCGCTGGCAAGCGCTTCGCTGTGAACCGAAAACCCCTGGGACGTAGCCACTGGCCCGCCGTGTTCGGACACGATGCGCAACTCATAAGCGGCTTCGCGGTGGAGCAGATTCGCGTATTCGAAGACGCTCGACACCGCGAGCGCGAGCGACTGGAAGCCTGGATAAACGACGAGTCCAACGGTGTGCATGATGTGTCACCAGCAATGGCTTGATTCATTGAAGGTAGCACAAAACAGACAGCTCCACGGACGATTTGATGGCGTAAATCATTGCATATATGACATTGAGGTCGCAGCCGGCTGAGGTCAGAATCCGCTCCATGAACCAACGCCCTGTTGGCTCTACTTACGCAAAGGACAGGAAATGACTGCTTCGACCCAAGGTTACGCACTGATCACCGGCGCATCGGCCGGCATTGGCGCCATCTACGCGGACCGCCTCGCCAGGCGCGGCTACGACCTCATTCTGGTGGCGCGCAACCAGACCCGACTGAACGCGCTTGCCGAGCGGCTCACGAAAGAGACGGGGCGCGCGGTCGAGACCGTAGCCGCCGATCTCAACGACAAGGCCGCGCTCGCGAAAATCGAAAGCCTGCTGCGCGACGACCCGCGCATCACGATGCTGGTGAACAACGCGGGCGTGGGGTCGGTGGCATCGATTCTGGACGGTCAGGTCGACTCGATGGAAGCGATGATCGGTCTGAACATCACGGCGCTCACGCGTCTGACTTATGCCGTCGCGCCTGCGTTCGTTGCCAGGGGCGCGGGCACGATCATCAACGTCAGTTCGGTGGTCGGCATTGCGGTGGAACTGCTCAACGGCGTCTACAGCGCTTCGAAATCGTATGTGCTGAGCTTCGGCCATGCGCTGCAACGCGACCTCGCAGGCAAGGGCGTGCGCGTGCAGGCTGTGCTGCCGGCCGCGACGGCGACGGAGTTCTGGGACGTGGCGGGCTACGCGAAGCAGAAGGAAGCGGCCAGCACCATGAGCGCGGACGATCTCGTGGATGCGGCGCTCAGCGGACTCGATCAGGGCGAACTCGTCACCATTCCGACGCTGCACGATGCGCACGGCTGGACGCAATGGGAAGCGGATCGCCGCGCGCTGGCGCCGAAGTTTGCGAATGCCAAGGCAGCGCCGCGCTATGCGTTGAGTGTCGAGACTGCCGGGTAAGCCGGTCAGCCGATTTTGCGGGAGGCTTGCCATGAGCCTGCGCAAAATCGGCGCGTTCACGCGTGGCCAGCGACAGGCGTCGACATAGCATTTGTACGCTTGTCGCTGGGCACAGCCGCACGAGTCTTTCGTGCCCATCTCAGTGGCTGAGGAGTAAGAGGAGTGCAAGCTTCGTGGATTGAGGGGACGATTGCAGGGCCAGGGAAGCGAGGCAATATGCTTTGGATTCCTTTGTTTGTTCGTGGGATCGCGCCGGCGGGTAAAGTGCAGCACGTGTGACTTCGACGAAGATCGTGTCGGAAATTGAAGGAACTATGTCGGATTTGGCGAAATTTATCCAATAACATCTAGTCATGCCGGGTTGGCGAAGAAACGACGGAACGCCACGGGCATAACGGGCTCGCACTTTCGTGCCGTGTGGAAGGTAAGGTTGACTGGGGCGGATGGCGGGGAGGATGAATCGAAGTGCTAACAAGATCGAACATTTAATTAGCATAACGAATTCATTGGATGATGTCTGATTGACCAACGGGGTGAAAGAAACAGACCAGAACGCGTCAATTTGTACAACATCGAATAAGTTGCCAGGTTGCCGCTTGATCAGGACCTACGGAGTTGACACAGATGAACACCTTTTCCCAGCCTATTCTCGCGAATTTCACCTCTGCGCAAGTGTCGAAGCCTGTGGCGCAACGCATTACCCTCGAGGTCAGCGCCCACGCCTTGGCAATGGGCTATTGCAGCACCCACGACATTCGTGGCAAGGAAGGCATTCAACAGGCAATACGGGAGGTGAAGGACAAGTTCAACAGGTATGCCGTCTCGCCCGACCAGATCAAGCGTCGGCAGTTGGTGTTCTTTCCGCGCCTGCGAGATATCCGTTTCGTCGACGGCAAGCTGGTGCTCGCCGAGCCGGCGGGCGATCGAAAGCATCTGCGACTCTACCCATCCGACCTGAACGATACCAAGGGCGCCGATCTCAAGGAGCGCCACGATAGCTACGGCAAGGTGGTGGGAGATTGCCTGTCCGAGATGTACGACGGGATCGCTTCCGCGCCCGACGACATGATCCATGTGACCTGTTCAGGCTACCTCGCGCCGAGTCCCGTAGAGCGCATGGTCGCCAACAAGGAATGGTTCGATACCACCGTGACCCATAGCTATCACATGGGTTGCTACGGCGCGTTTCCCGCCATTCGCATGGCGCACGGTTTTCTGTCTTCGTCGTTCTTCGGCGTGACGCCGCCCAAGCAGCGCGTGGACATTGTCCACACCGAACTGCTTTCGCTACACAACAACATCGAAAGCTCGAATATCGAGAACATCGTCACGATGACGCTGTTTGCGGACGGGTTCATCAAGTATTCGGTCTGCTCCGATGCTTATGTCCGGGAACACGGACTGAGCGGCCTCAGAATCCTGGCGGTCCACGAGCACCTTTTGCCCGAGTCGGCCGACGACATGACCTGGACGCCGGCGGCGCACCAGCTACAGATGACGCTGTCGGTGAAGGTGCCCCTCGTCATCAAGCAGTGTGTGCACCGCTTCGTCGTGTCGCTGCTGCGCCGGGCGAATATCGATTTCGAACGCGACAAACATGCGCTGGCGTTTGCCATTCATCCGGGCGGCCCGAAGATCGTCGAACACATCCAGGATGAACTGGGCCTGGACAACGACAGTGTCGTGATCAGCAAGAACGTGTTCCACGAGAACGGCAATATGTCGTCGGCCACGATTCCGCACATTCTCAAGGAATTCGTGGAGGAAAAGGCGGTTCGGCCGGGGACGCGAATCGTCTGTCTTGGCTTCGGCCCCGGGTTGACCGTGACAGGAATGGTTCTGGAAAAAATCTGATCGACGGCGGCCAGCATCGCTGGGCAGTCAGCAGCGAATCAGCAGTTTCCTGCTGATCAGCCAGCAAACCGTGCAGCGATGCTTCCCGATCTCATCGCTTTCCTCGTCAAAACGCGATTGGCATGCCTTCTGCTTTATTGTCGAAGCAGGAGGCTCGTTAAGGAGCCACCCACATCCGTCAAAAGCTATTCTGGAGTCCCTATGACCGCATTGAATCTCGCCCGCCCTGTGACAGGCACTGCCTCTCTTTCAACGGGTACGGATTACGAGCGCCTGGCCGAGCGGTTTCGCCCCATCTTCGCGCGCATCGCAGAAGGCGTGCTGGAGCGCGAGCACAATCGCACACTGCCTTACGAGCAGATCGAATGGCTTCGGGCGGCGGGTTTCGGTGCGGTACGCGTGCCGGTCGAGCAGGGTGGCGCAGGGGCTTCGTTGCCTCAGTTGATCCAGCTATTGATCGAATTGGCTGAAGCGGATTCGAACCTGCCTCAGGCGCTGCGCGGTCACTTCGCGTTCGTCGAAGACCGACTCAATGCCGAGCCAGGCCCGGCACGCGATGTCTGGTTCAAGCGTTTCGTCGATGGCGAACTGGTTGGCAATGCCTGGACCGAAGTCGGCGCGGTTGCCGTGGGCGACGTGATTACGCGCGTGTCGCGCGACGGCGAGCGTTGGGTCGTCAATGGTGAGAAGTACTACAGCACGGGCAGCATTTTCGCCGACTGGATCGACGTGTTCGCTCGACGCGACGACACCGGCCAGGACGTGATCGCAGCGGTACGCGCGAAGCAGTCGGGCGTGACGCACCAGGACGACTGGGACGGCTTTGGCCAGCGCACGACGGGCAGCGGAACGACCACCTTTGCGAGCGCCGAGGTGGACGAAATCGACATCTTCGACTTCACGACGCGCTTCAAATACCAGACCGCGTTCTATCAACTGGTTCTGCTGGCGGTGCTCGCGGGAACGGGCCGCGCCGCGCTGCGCGACATCTCGCATGAGGTGCGTTCGCGCCGACGTATCTTTAGCCACGGCAACGCGCCGTCGTTCGCTCAGGATGCCCAGGTACAGCAAGTGGTCGGTCAGGTCTCGTCGCTGGTGTTCGCGGCCGAAGCCACGGCCTTGCGCGCGGCGCTGGCCTCGCAGCGTGCCTACGAGGCGCGCTTCGGCGGCGATGCACAAGCTGAGCACGCGGCGAATGTCGACGCCGAACTGGATTCCGCGCGCGGGCAAAGCGTGATTTCCGATCTCGTGCTGCGCGCGACGACCTTGCTTTTCAACGCGCTGGGCGCGTCGGGCACGAGCGAGCAGAAGCGTCTCGATCGGCACTGGCGTAACGCGCGCACGGCAGCCTCGCACAATCCTGTCGTGTTCAAGGAGCGGATCGTCGGCGACCGTGAAATCAACGGCACCGAGCCTCCCTATGTCTGGGCCATCGGCGCAGGTCCGGCAGCGCAGCAGAAGGCCGCTTGAGCGATGTGCAGGAAGGCTGTGCAGTGTCGGGCTGCACAGCTACTTCAGCGCAGCAATTTCCCTGGTCCGTATCAGACGCGCGCGCAACACGTTACGACTGATCCCGAGCAACTTCGCCGCCTGAATCTGGTTGCGATGGCTGTACTCGAACGCCGTGCGCATCACGATGTCCTCGATCTGCTCGAAAAGATGCTCGTGCTCGCCATTGAACAGTTCGCGCAGCGCGGATTCCAGCGCGAGGTGCGGACTGCTCGAAGCGGCTTCGGCCGTTGCCACGGGCGCGGCGGCGAAGCTCGACGAGAGCAGGTGCAGGTCGTCGTCTTGCAGGGCGTCGTGGCGGCTCACGAGCAGCGCATGATGAATCACGTTTTCCAGTTCGCGGATATTGCCAGGCCACGCATGGGCGAGCAGCTTCTGTTCCGCGCGCGGCGAGATCGTCGCCGCGCCGTAGCCCAGCCGGCTACGGTAATCCTCGATGAAGTAACGCGCGAGCGGCAGGATGTCGCCACGGCGCTCGCGCAGTGTCGGGATCGCGAGTTGTACGACGTTGAGCCGGTAGAACAGGTCGTTGCGAAAGTGTCCGGCGGCCACCGCGTGCTGCAAATGGACGTTCGTCGCCGCCACCACACGCACGTCGATCGGAATCCCGTGCCGCGAGCCGAGTCGCACGACCTCGCGCTCCTGCAGTACGCGCAGCAGCTTGACCTGCATCGACAGCGGCAAGTCGCCGATCTCGTCGAGAAATAGCGTGCCACCGTTGGCCGCCTCGAACCATCCCGGCTTGGCGTTGAACGCGCCCGTGAACGCGCCTTTTTCATGGCCAAAGAGTTCGCTCTCGACCAGGGTTTCCGAAAACGCGCCGCAGTTGACGGCGACGAACGGTTTGTCGCGCCGGGCGCTCAGGCTATGAACGTGGCGCGCGACCAGCTCCTTGCCGGTGCCGGTTTCGCCGATGATCAGCACGTTCGCGTCGCTCGGCGCGACCAGTTGAATGCGTTCGAGCAACTGGACCGAACGGGGATCGACAAAGACCTGCGCGCGGGCGCGAATCGAGGTCGTCAGCGAGTGCTTTTGCGGCAGGGTCAGGACGGCAACGTGGGCCTCGGCCTCGGCATCGTCGGACCATGCATGGGGGATCGGGTGGCTCATGAGTAAAAGCTCGGCTCAGGAAAGGTTCGTTTGAGCGCCCATTCGCCCATCTCGCGGATCTTGTAGGCGAGCGGATCATGCAGCGTATGGGTGCGCAGATTGCGCCAGTGCCGGTCGAGCCGCAGCTCGCCGTGGGTCGAGCGCGCGCCGGCGACATCGAACATGCGGGTACAGATGTCGAGTCCCGTTTGCGCGGCCGAGACCTTCGCGCCGGCAATCGCCAGCGCCAGTTCGCCGCGTTCGGTCGCATCGAGCCGCACCCCGCGCGACCATGCCCGGTCGAGGCCGGCAGCCGCGCGGTCAGCGAGTGCGCGGGCGGCTTCCAGCCCGAGCCAGAACTCGCCGTACTGGCTCAGGATGTAGGGATCGGCGTCGGTGCGCGCGACATTCGATGCGGGCCAGGGCCGCGCCTCGTTCAGCGTGTAGTGCCGCGCATCTTCGAACGCGGCTTCACCGATGCCCAGATAGATGTTCGTGAGGATCAGTTGCGCGATCAACGGTCGTAAGCAGGCGAACGGCGACGAGAGCGGGCCGGGGTTCGAAAGGATCTCCTGATGCTCGACGCGAACCCTCTCGAACGTCACGGAGCCGCTATCGGTCTGGCGCTGACCGAAATTATTCCAGTCGTCCGCAATCGAAATGCCGCTGCGCTGGGTGGGCACGGCGGCCACCAGAAATGCGCGCGTCTGCGCGTGGCGCGCGGAGACGATCAGCATTTCCGAATCGAGCGCGCCGGAGCAGAAGCTTTTCTGCCCACTGAATTCGAGCCAGCTACTGCGTGCGTGGCCCAGCGTGCGTTCATCGAGCGGATTGAGCGCGTTGCCCCAGAACCACCGATGGCGCGAGGTTTGTTCGAAGAGCGCCTGCCATTGCGCGGGCGCGCCGAACAGCCGGACCGTGGCCAGCATCAGATGATGGAAGCCAAACACATGAGCGAGCGAGCTGTCCGCGCGCGCGAGGATGCGCACGACATCCAGGGTCGTGGCCCAGTTCGCACCCAGCCCGCCTTGAGCGGCCGGGATGCTCAGCGCAAGCAGACCGCTCGCGCGTAGCGCGTCGCGCTCCGCCTTGGGCGTTCCACCGCGTGCGTCGCGCTCCGCGGCGCTCAGCGCGAAGTGTCCGGCCAGACGCCGCGCCACGCTCAACGGTGACTCGTCCTGCAAGACCGGCTCGGGGTGATCCGGCGCGTCGGCCAGCGGCAACGATAGGGAAGTGAGTGCCATCGTGATGGGATTGGGTGAACCCGCAACGCACGGTCACGCGTGCTGCGGAATCAGCACAGTGTTCAAGGTTTTGGCGCGCAAGAGAAGCAAGCATTTCTCATAACCTAATCAGGTTGCTGCTGAGGAAGCAGCGCGAGGCCGGAAGCCGGCTCTTTCATAAGACGAAATCGCGCTGCTGCCTGAGAAGCAGTCGGGCAGCAGGGTTGTTGCTGCTGATTCATCGCGAATACAGCTATCGATCCAAGCGTGGCGCTCATGCGCTTATCAGGTGAATTTGCAGATCGGAACAGACGGCATGACGACGAAAGTGCTGTTGTAGAAGCGGTTCGGACGTTGTGTTGTCGGTGATCTATTTGGCACGGTACTTGCCTTTACCTCGTTTCTCGACGATTCAACGACGCTCCGATTACCGAAGGAATCCTTATGAACGCAAAGAGCCAGACATCCGCCTCCGACGACGCTGTCAAATTCGCCTACTGGGTGCCGAACGTGAGCGGCGGCCTCGTGGTCAGCACGATCGAGCAACGCACCGACTGGAGCCTCGACTACAACCAGCGTCTCGCGCAAACGGCCGAACGCGCGGGCTTTGAATACGCGCTGAGCCAGATCCGCTTCACGGCAGGCTATGGCGCCGAGTATCAGCACGAGTCCGTCTCGTTCAGTCAGGCTTTGCTTCATGCCACCACGAAGCTCAAGGTGCTCGCGGCCATCTTGCCGGGACCGTGGAATCCGGCCGTGGTCGCCAAGCAGATCGCCACCATCGACCACATCTCGAACGGCCGCATCGCGATCAACGTCGTAAGCGGCTGGTTCAAGGGCGAGTTCACTGCCATCGGCGAGCCGTGGCTCGAACACGACGAGCGTTACCGCCGCTCGAATGAGTTTATCCGCGCGCTCAAGGGCATCTGGACCGAGGACAACTTCACGTTCAAGGGCGACTTCTATCGCTTCAACAACTACACGTTGAGCCCGAAGCCAGTACAAAAACCCCACCCGGAGATTTTCCAGGGCGGCAGTTCGCGCGCTGCGCGCGACAACGCGGCGAGCGTATCGGACTGGTATTTCACCAACGGCAATACGCCTGAGAACCTGAAGGCGCAGATCGACGATATCCGCGCGAAGGCGGCGCAGAACAATCATCAGGTGCGCATTGGCGTGAACGCATTCGTGATCGCGCGCGATACCGAAGAGGAAGCGAAGGCCGTGCTCGACGACATCATCAAGCACGCGCACGTCGAGGCCGTGCACGCGTTCGGCGACGCGGTCAAGCAGGCTGGCAGCGCGTCGCCCGAAGGCGAGGGCAACTGGGCCAAGTCCACGTTCGAAGATCTCGTCCAGTACAACGACGGCTTCAGAACGAACCTGATCGGCACGCCGCGACAGATTGCCGAGCGGATCGTCGAACTCAAGTCGATTGGCGTCGATCTGGTGCTGACGGGCTTCCTGCATTTCATCGAGGAAGTCGAGTATTTCGGCCAGAAGGTGTTGCCGCTCGTGCGTGAACTCGAAGCGCAGCGCGAGGCGCAGGCCGCCTGAGGGACGCTGCAACTAAGCGTGGCCAGGCGTGCTCGCCGCCTGGCCCTACAAGACAGAAGAACGGCGCCCTGCGGGGTGAATCAGCATGACGCTAGCCTCGACGGCCTTGCTTGCGCTCGACGACATCTCCGTGTCGTTCGGGGGCGTCAAGGCCATCACCCAGATCAGTTTCGAAGTCGCGACCGGCGAGATCTGCGCATTGATCGGTCCGAACGGCGCGGGCAAGAGTTCGCTGCTGAACGTGATCAACGGCGTTTATCGTCCGCAGCACGGCACGCTGCATTTCGATGGCCGGGCCTACGGGCGCATGAACGCCCACGACGCCGCGCAGCGCGGCATTGCGCGCACGTTCCAGAATCTCGCGCTGTTCAGGCGCATGAGCGTGTTCGACAACGTGCTCACAGGCCGCAACCTGCATCGCCGCAGTACGTGGCTGGAGCAGACCTTGCACGTCGGCCGCGCGGCACGCGACGAGGCCGAACAACGCGAGTTCGCGGAGCGCGTGATCGATGCGCTCGATTTGCAGCCGTGGCGCGACAGCATGGTGGGCACCTTGTCGTATGGCTTGCAGAAGCGGGTCGAACTGGCGCGCGCGCTCGCCGCCGAACCGCGCCTGCTGTTGCTCGACGAGCCAATGGCGGGCATGAACGCCGAAGAGAAGCATGCGATGGCCGGTTATGTGCTGGATGCCAACGAGCATCTGGGCGTGACGGTCGTACTGATCGAGCACGACATTGGCGTGGTGATGGGTCTATCCGATCACGTGGTGGTGCTCGATTACGGAAAGAAGATCGCCGATGGCAAGCCCGACGAAGTCCGCACCAATCCGGACGTGCTGGCGGCCTATCTCGGCACGCGGCATTGAGCGGGAGGCGGATATGGAATTTTTCTTCGAGGTGCTGGTGGGCGGCTTGCTGGCGGGCGTGATGTATTCGCTGGTCGCCATCGGCTTCGTGCTGATCTACAAGGCGTCGGGCATTTTCAACTTCGCGCAGGGCTCGCTCGTGCTGTTCGGCGCGCTCACCTATGTGAGTCTCGTCGAACGCGGCTGGAATCCGTGGCTGTCGTTCGGCGCGACGCTGGCCGCACTCGTGCTGATCGCGATTGCGACTGGACGCTTTGTGTTGCGACCGCTCGTCAACCGGCCGCCTATCGTGCTCTTCATGGCCACGCTGGGCCTGAGCCTGATTATCGAAGGCGCTGCGCAACTGTTCTGGGGCGCGCAGGTGCATGGGCTCGATCTCGGCATCGACGATCGGCCGCTGCATCTGGCGGGCGTGATGGTGAGCCGCTTCGATCTGTTCGCCGCGGCCACGGCGGGCGTGCTGGTACTCGTGTTATCCCAGCTTGCGAAGCGCACGCGCTTTGGCCTGTCGCTGCGCGCGGTCGCCGACGATCCGCTCGCCGCGTTCGCCGTCGGCATCCGGCTGCCGCGCATCTGGGCGATTGTCTGGGCGCTGGCGGGTTTCGTGAGCCTGATCGCGGGGCTGCTCTGGGGTGCCCGGCTTGGCGTGCAGTTCTCACTTTCCCTGGTCGTACTGAAGGCCTTGCCCGTGCTGATCATCGGCGGCTTTTCGTCGATTGGCGGCGCTATCGCAGGCGGGCTGCTGGTCGGTGCGACCGAGAAGCTTGCCGAGGTCTATGTCGGGACGGTGATCGGCGATGGCATCGAGAACTGGTTCCCCTATCTGCTGGCGATGCTATTCCTGCTCGTGCGCCCGTCTGGCCTGTTCGGCGAGACGGCTGTCGAGCGCGTTTGAGGACACCCTGATGGAACTCACCCGCACCCTGGCCGAACCGCGCAGGCTGAACCTGCGCCGACTGGCCGTGCCGTTTGCCTTCGCGTTGCTCGCATTCGCGGGCGTGCCACTCGTGGCGAACGATTACTGGCTGAACGCGATCCTCGTGCCGTTTCTGATTCTCTCGGTGGCGGGACTTGGCCTGAACTTTCTCACGGGCTATGCAGGCCAGTTGTCGCTCGGCTCGGCCGCGTTCATGTCGATTGGCGCGTATGCGACCTACAACCTGCTCGTGCGCCTGCCTGGCTTGCCGCTGCCGCTCGACCTGTTGATCGGCGGCCTGGTCAGCGCCGCGGCGGGCGTGCTGTTCGGGCTGCCGAGCCTGCGAATCAAGGGCTTTTATCTGATCGTCTCCACGCTGGCCGCGCAGTTCTTCGTGGTCTGGCTGTTCACCCGCGTGGGCTGGTTCTCGAACTACGACACCTCGGGCGTACTGAGCGCGCCGCAGCTTACGATCGGCCACTGGCATATTGATACGCCGGTCTCGCGCTATCTCTTCGTGCTGGGCGTCACGACCGTGCTGTTCGCATTCGGCGCGAGCCTCGTGCGCAGCGAACTGGGTCGACGCTGGATGGCCGTGCGCGACATGGAAGCCGCCGCGCGCGTGATCGGTATTCCGGTTGGGCGCAGCAAGCTGCTGGCCTTCGCGCTGAGTTCATTCGTGCTCGGCATTGCTGGCGCGCTGTGGGCCTTCGCCTATCTCGGCACGATCGAGCCGGATGGCTTCAACCTGAATCTCTCGTTCCAGGTGCTGTTCATCATCATCATCGGCGGCATGGGCAGCATCTCGGGGAATCTGCTGGGCGCGGCCTTTATCGTGCTGCTGCCGATCCTGCTGTCGAACGCGGCGGGATTGCTGGCTCAAGCCGGCATCGGCGCGGACCAGGTGCAGAACCTCCAGAAGATTGTCTTCGGCACGCTGGTTATCGTCTTTCTGATCAAGGAACCGGAAGGCCTTGCGAGACTCGTGCAGATCGTTCGTCGGCGCGGCTCGAAACCTGGCTGAGCCATTCGTTTAGCGGGTTATTTTCCGTCTTTATCGTTCAAGGAATATTTGGTTATGCAAAATAATAAGGTTAGGCCCGTTCTCGCGAAATGGGGCAAATGGTCCTCGGCATTGGTGGCGACGCTTGCGCTGACGGTCGGCGTGTTGCCTCACGCGCAGGCGGCAGGCGAAGAATACTTTCCGCTGCAAAGCTACCGGGTTGGGCCGTATGCGGCTGGCGGCAGCGGTTTCTTCGGCGGCTTTATCGACTATCTTCAGTTGATCAACGCGCGCGACGGCGGGGTGAATGGCGTCAAGCTCGTCTGGAAGGAGTGCGAGACCGAATACGTGGTGGAGAAGGGCGTCGAATGCTATGAGCGCCTGAAGAACAGCGGGCCGGACGGCGCACCGACGGCCGCCACGAACCCCTTGTCGGTCGGCATTGCGTATGCAACGCTCGACCGTTCGACCGCCGACAAGATCCCGCTCATCACGATCAACCACGGCCGCACCGATTCGACCGATGGCGCCGTTTTCCCGTACGTTTTCCCGCTCCAGTTGAATCCGTATAGCGAGGTGTCGGCGATCGTCAATTACATCGGCCAGCGCTCCGGCGGACTCGCCGCGCTCAAGGGCAAGAAGATCGTCGTGCTGTATCACGGTTCGCCGTATGGCCGCGAGACGATTCCGGTCGTGGATCTGCTCGCGAAGAAATATGGTTTCGAGGTGACGCAGATCGAAGTGCCTCATCCGGGCAACGAACAGGGCTCGCAGTGGTTGAAGATCCACCAGATCAATCCCGACTGGGTGATCCTGCGCGGCTGGGGCGTGATGAATCCGGTGGCGCTCAAGACGGCGCAGAAGGTGGGCTATCCGGTCGACCACATCATCGGCAATATCTGGAGCAACTCCGAGGAAGACGTGCGTCCGGCAGGCGATGCGGCCAAGGGTTTCATCGCGATCACCACCCATCCGTCGGGCACGGATTATCCGGTATTGCAGGCGATCAACCAGTACGTGGTAAAGCCGGGCAATGGCAATCTCAAGGACCCGTCGCGCTTTGGCACCGTCTATTACAACCTGGGCGTGGTGAACGGCATTCTGAATGTTGAAGCGGTGCGTGTGGCGCAACGCAAGTTCGGCAACAACCCGTTGACGGGCGAGCAGGTGCGCTGGGGCTTCGAGCATCTGGATCTCGACGATGCACGCCTCAAGCAGCTTGGCGCGCTGGGACTCGTTCAGCCGCTCAAGCTGACCTGCTCGGATCACGAAGGCGGCGGTGCCGTGCGCTTCCAGCAATGGGACGGCCAGAAATGGAATGTGATCAGCAACTGGGTCCAGGCCGACCGCGCGCTGCTGCGTCCGATCATCGAAAAGTCCGCGCTCTCGTATGCGAAGGAAAAGGGCATTACGCCGCGCGATTGCAGCAAGGACCTTTGACATGACTAGCACCCCGATCCTGGAGGTCGACGCGATCGCCGTGACCTATAGCCAGATTATTCCGGCCCTGCGCGGGGTGTCGCTGGCGGTGCCCGAGGGCGCGATCGTCGCGCTGCTCGGCGGCAACGGCGCGGGCAAGACGACCACGCTCAAGGCGATCTCTAACCTTGTGCGAGTCGAGCGCGGCGAACTGACGGGTGGGCGCATCGTCTACCGCGGTCAGGACGTGGCGCGCGTCGAACCGTGGACGCTGGTCGAACGCGGGCTCGTGCAGGTGCTCGAAGGGCGGCGCTGCTTCGGGCATCTGTCGGTCGAAGAAAACCTGCTGATCGGCGCGTTCGCGCGGCGGCCGCGCAAGGCCGAACTCAAGGCGGCGCTCGAACGCATCTACGCGATCTTTCCGCGCCTGAAGGACATGCGCAAGACGTTCGCGGGGCTCACGTCGGGCGGCGAGCAGCAGATGGTGGCGATCGGTCGGGCGCTGATGGCGCGTCCGTCGTTGGTGCTACTCGACGAGCCGTCGATGGGACTCGCGCCGCAAGTCGTCGAAGAAATCTTCGAGATCGTCGCGGCGCTCAACCGCGATGAAGGCGTGAGCTTCCTGCTGGCCGAGCAGAACGCAACCGTGGCGTTGCGTCACGCGCAGCATGGCTATGTGCTCGAAGGAGGGCGCGTGGTGGCGCACGGCGCGGCGAGCGAACTCGCTCGACTCGATGTGCTCCATGACGCGTATCTGGGCGGCGTGCCGGTTGATTACGCCAATGTGCGACGCGCCAGAAATGAGAGTCGAGCGTTGGCTGTCTGATGTTGATCGACACGCGCACGCAGGATTCCTGCGTGCGCGTTCTGGTCCGACCGTTCACTCAAAGGTGACGATGGGCTTGATCACGCGGCCGGAGCGCGAGTCGGCGACCGCGCGGTTGATGTCCCGCAGCGGGTAGTAGTCGACGAGCCGCTCCATCGGGAAGCGGCCTTCCATATGCAGGTCGATGAGCTTGGGAATCAGCTCGCCCGGCTCGCAATCGCCATTGACCACGCCGCGCACGCTCTTGCCGCCGATCATCTGCATCACGTTCAGATGCAGATCGGTTTGCGCGCTTGCACCCAGCAGCACGCAGGTGCCGCGCGTGCGCAGCGCCCCCACGGCGGCTTCGATCAAACGTGGCACGCCGCTCGTGTCGATCGCCTGGTCGATGCCGCCGAGCGCGGCCAACGCTTCGGCGGGATCTTGCGCGAGCGTATCGATGGTGTCGCTTGCGCCGAGTTCGCGAGCGAGATCGAGGCGGCTTGCCACGCGATCCAGCGCGACGATGCGGCGCACGCCCAGGATCTTTGCGGCCATGATGGCAGCCATGCCGAGCGCGCCCGCGCCGACCACGGCGAGCGTCGTGTCCGGCGTGGGCTTGAGGACGTTGAAGACCGTGCCCGCGCCCGTGGACAAGCCGCAGCCAAGCGGGCCTAGTAGTGCGAGCGGCGCATCGGCGCGCACCTTGACGATGTTCTTCGGCGTGGCGATGGCGTAGGTCGCGAACGACGACTGCGAGAAGAACACGCCGCCCAGCGCGTGGCCCGACGCGTCGCTGAGGGTGGCGCTGCCGTCGGGGCGGCGGGTGGCGAAGTTCAGCGCCGCGTAATGATCGCAATAGGCGGGGTGATTGTCCGTGCAACTCGGACACTCGCCGCAACTCGAAAACGTGAGCACGACCGGGTCCCCCGGCGCGAGGCCGCGCACGTCGGCGCCTACGCGCTCGATCACGCCCGCGCCCTCGTGTCCCGGCACGAGCGGCAGCGGCAAGGGCAGAATGCCTTCCACCACCGAGAGGTCGGTATGGCACACGCCGGTCGCGACCATGCGCACGAGCACTTCGTCAGGGGCAAGATCGGCGAGCTTCACCGTCTCGACCGTGAAATCGCCGTGCGCCTTGCGCGCCACGGCGGCTTGAATCTCCATCGTTCCAGACTCGATCATTGATTGGGTATCCTGATGATTGATCAGACTTCGTCGAACAGATGCTTAGAGATTTCGTTGATCGAGCGGGTCCAGTTGACCTCGCGCTCGAACACGACCTGCCAGGGCGCGCCCGACTGCACGATGCCTTGCAGCGCGCGCGGCACCTGTTGCGCCTGCACGCCGAGCGGGGCTTCGCCGCGCATCACGCGCCGCACCGAATCCAGCAGCACGCGCCGCATGCGCACGACGGCGATATCGGCGGGCAGCAGGTTCTGGGTGCTGCGATCGCAAATCGCGCCTTGCGACACCGAAACCGCGGCGTCCTCGGGGTGAAACAGCGGCAGGCCCGTGAAGGAGCCGTTGCGCATGGCCGCGCGGTCCTGGAGATAGTTGTTGGCCGCGCTCGGGCGTTCGACCTTGCCATAGGTCGCGCGTGTCATGCCGCGTGCGTCGAGAATCGTATCGGTGATGCCGTGGCTGTACAGCACGCTTTCGCGGCGTCCCGCTTCGATCGGACGGTTCCAGTCCCAGTTCCATTCGATCATGCGCGTGAGACCGTTATGCTCGGGCACGCCCGCGATCATCGTGGTATTCGATCCAGGGAAATTGATGAAGGGCAGCGCGAATGCCGTGGTGCGGGCGATCTCGAAGGTATTGCCCTTGTATTGCACCGAGCGCAGCGCCGCGACGTGGTAGCCGAAATCCGTGTCCTCCAGTTCCAGTTGCGGCGCCAGTTCGTCGGCCATCTGCTTGTTGATGATGTCGTCGCGGCCCTCCTGGATCGTGGCGGCGACGCGGCTGCGAATCGCATCCTGATGCAGCACGCCCACATGCGACGAATCGACCAGACCTTCCATCACCTGCGCGTAATTGGCGTCGATGTAGACCTCCTGCACGACGATATTCTCGGGCGGCAGATCGAAGATCGGATAGTTCGGGAACGGTGGTTCGTGTTCGGCCGGGCCGAGATAGACCCACACGACGTTGGCGGCCTCGCGCACGGGGTAGGCGGGCTGGCGGTAACGTGTGCGATGTTTGTCGTCGGTGGCGTTGGGCATGTCCATGACCGCGCCCGTCGTGTCGAATTTCCAGCCGTGGTAAATGCAGCGGATGCCGCCTTCTTCCACTCGCCCGAGACACAGCGAAGCGCCGCGATGGCAGCAGCGTTCGTCGAGCATGCCGATCTTGCCGTGGCTGTCGCGGAACACCACATAGTCCTCGCCCAGCAACGTGACGCGCACCGGATCGCTATCCGGGCCGCCAAGCGCCGCGCTCGGCAAGGCCGGCAGCCAGTAGCGCTTCATCATCGCGTTCATGGGGGTGCCGGGGCTGACGTCGCACATCAGCATGTTGTCTTCCCGAGAAAGCATTGATCTTTCCTCCGAAGGTCTTGCGCGTGGGTAGTGGCGCGCGGGTCGGTTTTATAAGGTGTGTTGAATATCTCGATGAGGCAGCGGCGGCGCGCTCAGTTGCGCGACCACATCGGCGAACTGCCGCTCGCGTTCATATGGCGCGTGCCGGGCGTGATGGCGGTGCGGCCACCGTCCACGACGAGCACGGTGCCCGTGACGTAGGACGCCTCCGGCGAGGCGAGAAAGCACGCCGCGGATGCAATCTCCGCGGGGCGCGCGGGGCGGCCGAGCGGCGTCTCGGCAATCATGGGTTGAAAGCGCGGGTTCGAGTCGTGTTCGGGCGTGGCGGTCATGCCGCGCGCCACGGTGTTCACGCGGATGCCGTACTGCGCGAACTCGTTGCCCGCCACGTGCGTCAAGGGCGCGATGCCGCCCTTGGCCGTGGAGATCAGTGGAAGTTTTGGATTCCCGAATATACCGTCGAACGAGCTGATATAGACGACCGCAGCTTCGGTCGCGCGTTTGAGCAGGGGCAGGAAGGCTTTGGTGGCGAACACCGGGCCAAGCAGATTCACGTTGACCGCACGCCGCCAGGCGTCCACCGTCGAGGCTTCGATCGACACTGCCTCCACGTCCAGATGACTCGCAACGAGCGCATGGACTTCGGGCCGCCATGCGGCGCATGCCTGGGCGGCGGCGTCGAGCGCCGCGGGTTCGTCGGGATCGGCGGCCACGCCGCGCGCCTGAATGTCGAGTGCATGCAGTTCGGCGCACAGTTCATCGACGACTTTCTGCGAACGATCGACCAGAAAGATATCGGCGCCACGCCGGCCGAATTCGAGCGCGCACGCGCGCGCCGCATCGACGCTGGCCGGGAGGATCGCAACAGTCTTGTTCCTGAACATCGTGTTGTTCCTGATGTGGGGGCGCCAACGGGAATGCGTGCAGCCGTGCGTTCCGAACCGGGCGTCGGGCTTCAGTGGGGAATGCCTAAAAAACGAAATTGCGTATATAAAAACGGTATATCGAAATCAAGGCGAGCGCAAGCAGCGTATTCCCGCGGATGGCGAGAGGCGCAGGGGCGAGCGAAGGGCGAGCCGGAACGAAGGCGTGTGAGGCAGGAGGGCGGGAGAAGGCGGCGCTACGCGGCGTGACGCGACGCGTTCAGCGTGGGGGGATGCGGTGCGGGCGAGGTGTCGAGCAGCAGGGGGCACGCAGCGCGCGTGCCCCGACACGGGATCAAACAATCAGTCGGCGCTGGCCTTGGCGCGCGGCGCGCGCGTCACGGAACGCGGGCGTCCTTTGCCCTTGGGCGCGCTGGTCGTTTCGAAAACCGCCTCGCGCACCTCGCGGAAGCTTTCCATATAGCTTTCGCGATTCGCCTTGAGACGGTCGCTAGGCCCGGTCAGCGACAGACCGACGAGCCGGTCGCCAATGAGGCCCGAGATGGCCAGCGAACTGAGCCCATCGCGCCCCTCGTTGATGGACGAATAGATGCCGGTCTCGCGTTGTTTCGCGAGCTCCTTCTCGAGCACCTCGGGGCTGGTGCGGGTGAGTTCGGTGAGCGCCTTCAGCGGCTTGAGGCGCAACAGGCGCGCGCACTCGTCGGCCGGCAGACCCGCGAGGATGGCCTTGCCGATCGAGGTCGCATGAAAGACCACACGGTCGCCTTCGACCGACACGTAGCGCAGCGGATGCGAGCCTTCGTGGGCCGCGATGATGCGCACCTCATGGCCGTCGAGTTCGCCGAAATAGGTGCTTTCGCGCGTCTTCTCGGCGAGCAGCGCGCAGGCTTCCTTGCCGATTGCGTAGAGCTCGTCGTGCTGGGTGATCGCGGCGGCGACGTTGGCGAGGCGGCTGGTGGGGTAATAGCGCTTGGTGCTCGCGGTGCGCGCCACATAGCCGATTTCGTGCAGCGTGCTGAGCAGGTCCGAGCAACTGCTTTCCGGGAGGTCGAGCAAACGCGCCAGCTCGGACTTGAGCAGTTCGCGTTGCTCACGCGCGAAGACTTCGAATACGGCAAGCGCGCGCGCGGCGGCGGGGACAGTAGTGGCCAATCCGTGATCCTCCTGAAGTTCATGTTCTACCGCCGGAAGACGGCGGTAGGGCTGTCATTTTAAACGAAATTTCGTAGCCTCAATTTCGCGCGTATCCGCATAAACACCTAACGCCATGACAACGAAATATCGTTGTTTAATTCGATTCGCTGTAATACGATGGGCTCCAGCAGTCTTCTGAACGGGCCGGTGCGTACTGCGTCGATTGACTTGGCCGACACGGTGATCGCACGGCGTGGCAACCAGCGGGAACACATCGGAACAGCACAATGGAAGCTCAAAAACAGCGGGATGGCGTAGCCTGGGTGGTCGGCGTGGGCGCACGCGACGGCACGGGAGCTGCGGTGGCGCGACGCTTCGCGGCGGCCGGCATGCGTGTCGTCGTGACAGGGCGTACGCGCGAGAAGATCGAAACGGTATGCGAGGAAATTCGCGCATCGGGCGGCGACGCCATTGCGGCGCTTGGCGACGCCACCAGCGACGCGGGTCTGCACGACGCACTCGCGACCGTACGCGAGGCCGGCCCATTGCGCGCCTCGATCTATAACGCGGGCGGCAGCCAATGGCGGCCGGGCATCCTCGAAATGGACACGCCTTTTATCGAAGACGTATGGCGTATCAATTGCCTCGGCGGCTTCATCGTCGGCCGCGAATCGGCGCGTCTGATGTTGCCGCATGAACGCGGCTCGATTCTCTATACCGGTTCGATTTCAGGGTCCGTGGCGCGTCCCAAGCTCGCCGCCTACGCGGCGGCCAAGTTCGGCCTGCGCGCGGTAGCGCAGGCGATGGCGCGCGAGTTCGGTCCGAAGAATCTGCACGTGGCGCATATCGTGCCGGTCGGGCCGATCGACGGCGACCGCCTGAATTCGCGCTTTCCCGACGCCAAGGAGCGCCGTCCGCCCGACGCCTTCATCCCGCCCGAGCAGATCGCCGAGGCGTTCTGGAACGTGCACTGCCAGCCGCGCAATGCGTGGACCTTCGAAACCGATCTGCGGCCTTACTGCGAATCCTTCGCAGTCTGAAGCAAAAGGTGGCGCGCACCGTCGCGTGCAGGCGATGCCGGGACCTTCGGCATCGCAAAGTCATTTGACATGGAGGACCGCCAGAGATGATTGCGTTTTCGCAGATGGCCGCCGAACTGACCATCGTCGATGCCGGTATGGGCATGGCGGCCGCGCTGGTCGCCAAGCAGTTCGCCGAATGCGGCGCACGCGTTCAGCGCATCGAGCCCGCAGCGGGCGATCCATTCGACGCGGTGTATCCGGCGCATCGGACATGGCGCGCGGGGAGCACCCGGCATGCGCCCGGCGCGCTCGATGCGCTGCTTGAACACGCCGATGTGCTGATCGTCGGCGGCGAGGATTTCCCGGGGCTCGACTGGTCTTTCGATGACGCCGCGATCGCGGCGCGTCATGCGCGACTGATCGTCGTGCGCATCGACGGCGATGCGGTGGATCAGGCTGCTGGCACAAGCGCTTCGTTACAGCGTGATGCGCGCCCGGCCGTGGACCTGCTCGTGCAGGCGCGCACCGGACTCGTCTGGGAGCAACTGGAAGAGCGGCCCATTGCGTTCTCGATGCCTCTGCCGACTTACGGCGCGGCGATGCTCGCGATGATTGCGGCGTGGGCCGCCTTGGTCGAGCGGCTGTCGAGCGGCCGCGGCCAGTGCGTGCGCACGTCGATGCAGCATGGCGTGGGGCTATTCTGGACGCCGCTCTGGATGAAGGCCGAACACCCCGACGCCGAGTTCCACAAGTCGAGTCCGAAAGGCGTGGCGCACCTGATTTTCCAGTGTGCGGATGGCGGCTGGATTCAGTTCGTGATGGGCGTGCAGGGCGCGGTGGCGCGGCTTTACGGTGTGCTCGGCATCGACGTAGAAGTCGATCCCAACGATCGCGGCAATCCTAAACCCGGCGCGGCAAAAGACCAGTATTTCGGCGACATGAAGCTGATTGCGCCATACGTGCGCAAGCGGCAGCGCGATGAACTGCTGGCGGCGGCGTGGGCGGCGGGTCTTGCGGCCGAACCGATCCTGCATCCGGGAGAAGGCTGGGAGGACGCCCAGGTCGTGCACAACGGCACCTTGCGCCGCCACGAAAGCGGCGTGCTGGCTGTGGGTCCATTCGCGCGTGTGAGTCCGATGGGACACGCGCATGAGAGGGCGTGCGCGTCATCGTCCGCATCTGCCGATTCAACCGGGACGCGGGGCGGCCCGCTCGCGGGCCTGCGCATTGTCGACATGGGCAGCTTCGTGGCGGGACCGTATGCGTCGAAGATTCTTGCCGCGCTGGGTGCGGATGTCGTCAAGGTCGAGGGTTTGCAGGGCAGTCCAGGGCGCGGCATCGTGCGTCACACGATCGCCGTCGAGGCGAACAAGCGCAGTCTCGCCGTCGACATGAAAACGCCCGCGGGCGCGCAGATCGTCGCGCGCCTTTGCGCCACGGCTCACGCCGTGCATCACAACTTTCGCGTAGGCGTTGCCGATCGACTGGGTGTCGATCCGGCCAGCCTGCGCGAGCAACGCGCCGATATCGTCACGCTCGCCACCACGGCCTACGGCAGCAGTGGGCCGAAGGCGCTCAATGCGGGCTTCGATATGGTCATGCAGGCGCTGTGCGGCCACGAAGTTCGTGCGGGCGGTGCGGGCAATCCGCCGATGTGGATTCGCGTGCCGCTCGTCGACTACGCGGCGGGCGCGCTCGGCGCCGTTGCCACGCTCATGGGTCTCTATGCGCAGCGCCGTCACGGCGCCGCCGCCGAGACGCACGTGAGTCTGCTCGACACGGCGCTCTTCCTCATGTCGGAGTTGATTCGTACCGCGCGCGGCGAATTCTCGGGCGCGCCGTTGCTCGATGCCGCGCAGACGGGCTTCCATCCGGCCGAGAGTTTGTATCGCGCGCAAGACGGCTGGATCGCCGTCGCGGCGCGTGACGATGCCATGTGCGAGCGCTTCGCCGCCGCGCTCGGGCTGGCGGGACTCGGGCCGCGCGCGCATTGGAGCGAGCGCACGCGCGAGACGTTTGCGCTCGCCATCGCTAGGTGGCAACGCGAGGCGCTGCTGGCGGCGCTCGCCGCTGCCGACGTCTGGGCCGAAGCCTGCGTCGAAGACGGCTGGGCAGCGTTGCAGGACAAACCGCAAGCCCGCGCACTGGGCTTGCTGAGCGACGCCGCCGACCGCCGCTATGGCCGCGTGACCGGCGTGCTCGGCCCGCTGATGCAGTTCACGCGCACGCCGCCGCGCTCGGGCACCGATGTCTCGGCGCCCGGCGTGGGCGAACACACGCGCGCGCTGCTCACGGAGCTTGGCTACGCGAGCGCCGACATCGAAGCGCTGCTGCAACAGCGCGTGATCGTTTAACTCACCGCGATTCATTCATCCGCTTATGGACAACCAGGACTATTCCAGCGCGCTCGCCTACGGCTCGCCGTTCACCGAGGAAGAGGAGCTTTATCGGCGCACGGTGCGCACTTTCATCGACCGCGAAATCGAGCCGCACTATCAGCAGATTTCCGCGCGTGGCGAAGACCGCCGCGCACTGTGGCGCAAGGCGGGCGCGGCGGGCATGCTGGGCGCCTGCATTCCCGAACAGTACGGCGGCGCGGGCGCGACCACGCTGTGTAACGTGATCCTTAGTTACGAACTGGCTCGTTCGGAATCCTATTCGACGATGGGCAGCCTGTTCGCGACCGATCTCGCGACAAGCATGCTCGTGGAAGCCGACGCGTCGCATCTCCTCGATACCTGGGCGCCGAAAATCCTCGCGGGTGAGGCGATCCAGTGCATGGCGCTCACGGAGCCCGATGCAGGCAGCGACGCCACGGCGATCCGCGCGAGCGCCGTGCGCGACGGCGACCACTACGTGATCAACGGCAGCAAGACCTACATCACGAACGGGGACGTGGCGGACCTCATCTACGTGGTCGTCAAGACCGACCCCGCTGCGCGCGGACGCGGCATGAGCATCCTGCTGGTGGAAGGCGATGCGCCCGGCGTCACGAAGCGGCCGCTCAAGACCATGAGCTTTGCGTCGGGCAACACAGCCGAATTGCACTTCGACAACGTGCGCGTGCCCGTGACGAACCTGGTGGGCGCGGAGGGCGGCGCATTCAAGCTCCTGATGTCGAGCATCGCCGTCGACCGCTTGCAGATGGGCGCGCGCGCACTCGCCCAAGCCGAGCTCGCGTTCGGGCTCGCGCTCGACTACGTGAAGCAGCGCAAGGCCTTCGGCGGCACGCTGTTCGATCTCCAGCACACCCAGTTCAAGCTCGCCGAAATCCGCACCGATATCGAAGCCGGCCGCGCCTTGCTGCACGAGTCGGTACGCAAGGTCCGCGCAGGCGTCTGCGCGGAAGCCGACAGCGCGAGCGCCAAGCTCTGGCTCACCGACATGAGCCATCGCGCGGTGGACGCGTGCCTCCAGTTCTTCGGCGGCGCGGGCTTCATGGACGAAATGCCGATTTCGCGCATCTACACGGCGAATCGCGTGCTGCGTATCTACGCGGGCACCTCGGAAATCCTGAAGCTCGTGATCGCCCGCTCACTCTAACTTTTCTTCGAGAGCACCCACATGAACGACTACAAGACCGTGACGTACACGCGCGAGGGGCGCATCGCTTATCTGATGCTCAATCGCCCCGACGCCCTCAACACCATGAACGACGAGCTGGAGCGCGAGATTCGCGCCGCGCTGCTCGAATACGATCTCGACGACGAGGCATGGGTGCTCATCCTGCACGGCGCAGGAAAGTGCTTCTGTGCAGGCGTGGATCTGCGCACGCATGGCTCGTTCGCACTGGGCAAGGACGAAGGCGAACGCGCCGAAGGGCAACGCGAGGCCGCGCGCAGCCGCACGATCGGCGCGGCGCAGCATCTGCTGGGGACGGGCGGCGAGGGATGGATGGGCCGCACCATCAACTACAAGCCGGTGATTGCCGCCGTGCACGGTTATGCGCTTGGTGGAGGCGCGCATATCGCGGCGGAATGCGACCTGATCGTCGCTTCGGAGGATGCGTCGTTCGCGATCAGCGAGACCACGCGCGGCATGTCCGGCTCGCGCACCTGGTCGAAGATCCGCACTTTCATGCCGTCGAAGGTCGCCAACGAAATGCTCATGACCGGCGCACGCGTGCCTGCAGCGGAACTGCATCGGCTCGGGCTCGTCAATCGCGTCGTGCCCAACGGTCAGCATCTGGCCGCCGCCGAAGAACTGGCGCAGAAGATTCTTGCCGCGCCGCCGCTCGCAGTGCGCGACGCCGTGCGCGTGAGCCGCCGCCTCTGGGTTCAGCACGCCACCCAGCTCGATCACGAAATGCAGTTGACGCGTCTCGATCTCACCGAGGACTTCAAGGAAGCGGGGCAGGCGTTCATGCAAAAGCGCGCGCCGCAGTACAAGGGGCGTTGAAGCACGGCGCGCAGCGCACGCACCCGCCGATCGTCGCGGCCTGCGCGCGCATTCCACAGGAGGGGAGACATGTTCTTGTACGACAACTGGTATGTGGCCGCGCTGAGTTCCGAGGTCACGGGCGACGCGCCGCTCGCGCGCATGATCTGCGGGAAACCCGTGGTCATGTATCGCACGCCGGAAGGCCGCGTCGCGGCGCTGGAGGATCGTTGCATGCATCGCGGCATGCCGCTCTCCGCGGGCAAGCTGTGCGCGCAAGGTCAGGCGTTGCAGTGCCCGTATCACGGCCTCGAATTCGACGCGAGCGGCGCATGCATCAACGCGCCAGGCCAGACGAACATTCCGCGTGCGATGCGCGTGCTCAGCTATCCCGTGCATGAGCAGGGCTCGCTCGTCTGGCTCTGGCCGGGCGATCCGGCGCTGGCCGATCCGGCGGAGATTCCCGTGCTTGCGCATGCAGGCGATCCGCAATGGGACGTGTTCGGCGAAGCGTATTTCGAGTTCAAGGCGCCTTGGTCGATGATTCTCGACAATCTCATGGACCTGAGCCATATCGCCTATGTGCACGTCGCCGCGATCAACGGCGATCCCGAAGCGCACTACAACGCGAAAATGTTCGTCTCGACCGACGAGGACGCGAAATGCGTGCACGTCAAACGCCAACTCCCGAACTGCAATCCGCCGCCGCAATATACGGCGGGTTTTTCGTTCAAGGGCAAGATTGATCGCTGGCAGGAGTTCGAAGGCAGCGCGAGTGGTGTGAACGCGTGGAGCGGCGGCGTGGATGCGGGCGAGGGGGCGTTCGAAGGCCGCCGCGAAGGCGGCGTGCAACTGCGTCACTTCACCGGTCTCACGCCCGCCACGGCGGACCGCTGCCACTACTTCTTTCACGGTATCCGCAATTTCGCGCTCGGCAACGAGCAGGTGGCCGCCAAACTCAAGGCCGGCCTCGTGGCCACCTTGCGCGAGGATCAGCACATACTCGAAGCGCAGCACGCGCGGCTGCTCGAGACCGGCCAGCGTCCGCTCGTGAGCCTGGGCGCCGACGCGGGCGGCTTGCAGATGCGACGCCTGATTGGGCGCTTGCTGGAGGCGCAGGCACAGCGCGGCCCGCTCGATCAGGCGGCTCAGGTGTCGCTCGCGCCGGCCCGCGCCGACGTCGACGCGATGCTTGCACGCGGCATGTCAAGGCATTGAGCGTCATGCGGTGGTGCGGGCAATGTTCCGCCACCGCAGCAAACCCATCGAAAACGCCGGATCGCTCCGGCGTTTTTTATGCCTTGTACAAGAAGCAAAACTTCGGCGCGCCATTGAGATGCGCGCCGAAGCAGAAGATCGGGGTGAGATTAAAGCGCTTTGGCGAAGGTGAGAATAAACAGGTTTTCGTTCGGACGATTGCGCTGCCAGACGCTGTACTGATACTTGAACTTGATCATCGCCTTCCACGCCGGGATCGCATACGCGATCACGGGGCCGATGGCCGCCACGCCGAGCCGGTTGCCGTTGCCATTGACGATCGTATCGCCGATATGGTCGTCCTGGATCTGCGTAGCGTAGTTGCCGGTCACGCCGACCTGCCAGAGGCCGATGTGCTCGCTGATCGCGTAGTCAAAGTCGATCACGTCGCCGGAAGAGTAATTGGTCGCGCGATTGCGCGAGGCGATGTCGTAGAAGAAGGACACGGTGAATTCCGTGCCGTCACCAAGGATGCTCGGGCCGGTCAGATAGCTTACCGAAGCATTCGGAATAAAGAAGAAGACGTTGTGACCGGGGCTGATGATCTTGCTGCGGTCATACTCGCCAATCGGCACGATCATCGAATACGCAAGCTTGACCGTGAGCCCGTACGGCAGCGGCGAATGAGGCGTGCCTTCCGAGCCGCCGAGGTGCTTGCTCCACGACAGCACGTCCATGTAAAGATCCTGCACGCCCGCGTTGTACTGACTTTCGCCAGAGATATTGGCGTGCGTGTAAGGCAGATAGTCGAACGCCGCCGAGGTTGCGATGGTCCCACCCGCAAGCTTGAACGGATACACGTATTCAAGCGCGCCGAGCATCATTCCGATCTGCGATTGCGCGGAAATATTCTCGCGCTTCGCATCGTTGCCGTACATCTTGTCGGTGCTCAGACCGCCGAGCATGAACGCGCCGTAAAAACCGCTTTGTTCGGGCAGATAGGCCTGTCCGATGTCGGTGCCGCCGGCGGGGCCGCCGTAAAACAGGCCCTCCGATGCATACGCACCGCTTGCGCATGTCGTGGCCAATGAGAGTGCTGCGATTGCTTTGGTGATGGGCTTCACAACGTCTCCTCCTCGATATGGATCGAAGTTGTTTTAATGCGTCAGATGATAAGGATTCCTGCTTGTCAAGATGAGGCTCGTGAAAGATCGGGATTCACGGTGTTCGTAGTGCGGGGATGGTGCAATCGCAGCGCCGCTGCGAGCCCGGACAGGGCGAAAGCGAAGCAGATGCCGGGTGGCGTTTCACTGGATCCCGAGACCTCCGGCGGATCGTCGTGCTTCGCGTCAACAACATCGGTATGTCGTATATACGTACGCTACGTCGTTAGTGTGGAAAGCGCAATAGTGCAAAGCCCTTGGGCTCGGGATGCGCGCCGCCCGGCATCCCCGTGGTATCGGCCATGCGGCGGCGCGGCATCGTCGCGAAGGCGCGGCAGTGGGCGGTTTGCACGGTTCGGCTGTGTCTCGTCGGCTGATGCGGCCCGCAACGATCGAACTGGCTTTGCTGGGGTTAATCCCGATCTGTCATGGCGACGATGGAAGTCGCAAGACGAGGATCACCTCGCGGCACGGCGAGTTTTCGATATCGTTTGATTACGGTATTTCGTTGACAAAAACGCGATTTCGAATATAGAGTCACCTGGCCAGTTCGTGTGACAGACAACCAGCGAGGGGACGAGCCAGTGAGTACGAGGAGCATCGAAAGAGAGGCGATGGGGCGCACGCCTGCGCTGCGCGTTGGCGTGGCGGGGCTGGGCTTGGCGGGCGCGCTGATGGTGTCGGTTATCGAAGATCATGCGGGCTGCACGCTCGCAGCCGTGGCCGAGCCGCACGCACATCTGCGGGCGCGCTTCGAGGCAGACAGGCGCGCCCCGGCTTATGCCGATCTGCAAGGCGTGGTCGAGCGCGACGACGTCGACGCCATTTATATTGCGACCCCACACCAGTTTCATCGCGAGCACGCCGAGCTGGCGGCGCGCCACGGCAAGCATGTCATCGTCGAAAAGCCGATGGCGCTCTCGCTCGCGGATTGCGACGCGATGATCGAAGCCGCAGCGCGCTACGGCGTGACGCTCATCGTGGGGCACACGCACAGCTTCGATCCCGCCGTGCGCACGATGCGCGAGATCATCGAAAGCGGTGCATACGGCCGCCTGCGCATGGCTACCGGCTGGAACTACACCGACTTTCTCTATCGTCCGCGGCGGCCAGAGGAACTCGATACCGCGAAGGGCGGCGGCATCCTGTTCAACCAGTTGCCGCATCAGGTCGACACGGTGCGCTATCTGAACCGCTCGCCCTTGCGCAGCGTCCGCGCGGCCACGGGCATGTTCGATCCGGCGCGACCCACCGAAGGCTCGTGCGCAGTCTTTCTCGATTTCGAGGATGGCGCCTGCGCGTCGCTCGTCTATAGCGGCTACGACCGCTTCGATACCGACGAGTGGCATGGCTGGATCGGCGAAGGTGGCTTTCGCAAGAGCGCGGCGCATGGCGCGACGCGGCGCGCGTGGGATCGTTTCGCGAACGCCGAAGAAGAGGCTGCCGCGCGCAGCGAGCGCTACGGCTACGGCGGCACGCTTGCGCCCGCCGCGCAGACGCCGCCGCATCAGCCCCATTTCGGCGTGATGGTCGCGAGCTGCGAGCAGGCGGATCTGCGCCAGAGCGCCAACGGCGTGTGGGTATACAGCCGCGAGGGCGTACACGAAATCGCGGTGCCCGACCAGGGTGGCCGCCCAGGCCGCTCCGACGTGCTCGACGAACTCTGGCTGGCCGTGCGTGGGGGCGTGGCGCCCGTGCACGATGGCCACTTCGCGCGAGGCACCGTTGCGGCGAGCCTGGCGATCCTGCGCTCCGCGCGCGAGCGCCGCGAAATCCTTCTTTGACCGGAGCAAGAGCATGACTCAATCTATTTCGGACGTCGAACAGATCGTGCGCCGTCTGCGCCGTCTCGACTGCTGTGCGGTGTCGGATGCGCTCGATCGACTCGGGCTCGATGGCGTCGCAAGCGGGCTTGCGCAACTGTCCGGCGATGCGCGCATCGCGGCGCGCGTGGTGACCGTGAAGCTTGGGACCGGCGAGCCGCCGCCTGGGCCGCCGGTGCATCTGGGCTGCAGGGCTATCGAGGCTGCCGGTGCGCTCGACCTGATCGTGGTCGAACAGCGCAGCGGCGTGGAGGCCGGAAGCTGGGGCGGGCTGCTCACGCTCGGCGCGAAAGTGCGCGGTATTGCCGGCGTGATCGCCGATGGCCTCGTGCGCGACCTCGACGAAGCGCTGGCCTATGGCTTTCCGGTGTTCGCGCGCGGCACGACGGCGCGCACCGCACGCGGGCGTATCGTGGAGAAAGGCTTTAACGTACCCGTCGAAATTGGTGGCGTGCGTGTCGAACCCGGCGACTTTGCGATCGCCGATCGCAGCGCGACCATCTTCATACGCGCAGCCGATATCGCGCGCGTGCTGGATGCGGCCGAAGCGATCGTGGCCAGAGAACTGGCCATGTCGAAGGCGCTGCTCGATGGCGTGCCGGTCTCGCAGGTCATGGGCGGCGCCTACGAGCACATGCTCAAATAGGCGAGGAGCAGACGCGGGACGTGCTGCAACGAGCGCGTCCCGTAACGATGCGGCAATCAGCGCGCGGTCTCTCGCGGATGTGCCACGAGGCACGCGATCAACGCATCGAGCGTTGCTTGTTCCTCAAGTTGATGCAGCATGCCGATAGCGTTGGTGATCTGCGTGTTGTCCAGATGCGCACGGCAGAACTGGGTGAATTTCGCGTCGAGTTCGGCGTCGCTCATCTGTGTCTCGGGCGTGAACGCATCGCCGTGTGCGTATTGCGCGCTCGCGCTGAACACTTCACCCCGGGCGTAGAGGCGCAGGCTCGCCGGCATGCGCGCGTTGTGTCCGAGTGTGCGCAAATCTTCCGCCGCCACCGCGGCCGCGCCCGGCTCCAGGCCCACATCGATCTTCGCGGCGAACTGCTTCATCGCTTCGCTCTCGCGCGCAGCCGGAGCGTGCCATGCCGGTCCCGGCGGGCCTTGCAACGCCGCTGCGGCCAGCAGATAGGGCATGCTGAAGCAGGCGTCGATCATGGTCTCCACATGTGCATCGTCCATGCGTCTTTGCAGCGCGGCGCCATGAATGCCGACCTCGATGCGCTCGATCTCGTCGATCTCAATGCCGTGTTTCGCCTTGAGTGCGAGAAACATGTCGATGGGCGAATGCAGAAAGCGGCAGCCCGGATAGGGCTTGTACGAGACTTCTTCCACCAGCCAGCGTTCGCCCAGCCGCTCGGTAAGCACGGACCAGTTGCAATCGAGCGAGCCCACCACGCGCCAGAAGCCCTGATCGCCATCGAGCACATGTTGCTCGCCCGTGAAGCCTGCTTTGGCGAGCAGCGCCGCCATCACGCCGACGTGACCGAGCGTGCCATACATCGTGTTCTTCGCCATCGGACGCGGACGATGCAGACCGAACTTCGACGATGAGGGCAACGGCGCCGTCGCGCTTGCGAGGCCGAACGCATGGTGCATCTGGTCTTCGTCGAGGCCGAGCAGATAGCCAGCGGCCGCCGTCGAACCAAACGCGAGCGCGCTATAGCCGGTGACGGGAGCGAAGCGAAACGAGCCGTCGTCCTCGATCGTCAGACCTTTGAGCGACAGCGCGATGCGCCCGGCGACTTCGTACCCAAGCGCAACAGCGGTGAGCAGGTCCCGGCCGCTCGCGCGTTCGCGCTGCGCGACGGCGAGCGCGGCGCCCAGCACCGGCGCGGAGATATGGGCCTTGTAGTGCAGCGTGTCCTCTGCATCGACCACATCGCCTAGATGCGCGTTGATGTAGCCCGCCCACACGGCGGGCAGCTTTTGTCCACTCACGAGCACCGTGGCTTCGGGCACGCCGCCGAAGCTGCCGATGACCGAGGTGAGCACCGTACTCGACGGCATGTCGAAGGCGGCGACGCAGCAGCCTAGCGTGTCTTGCACGAGGCGGCGGGTGGCATGGCGTGCGCTGCGCGAGATGTCGTTGAACGATGTGGTAGCCGCGAACGAGGCCAGCTTTTGGGTATAGGACTGCGAAGTCATATGGGGCGATCCGTATGGTCGGGTTGGGCCAATCTTTAGTGGAGTCTTGTAAACGATATACCGTATGAAAACTCGGCATATCGAATAAATATTGATGGTTAACCCGACTTTTTAAGTTCAATATTTAGGCACAAAGTGCGCTGTGACATCCATCTAGTATCGCGTTAAACCGTATAACAATTCGAAATGTCGTATATAGACGATCGCCGTAGCTGAACTGCCACGGTATGAGCCGTCAACACGAATGGATCCAGGAGACAACGCATGCCGCCTCGCCCAGAATCGACGTCTACGCTTTCCACCTTGCTGGCAGACTCGGAGCCCGCACCAAAGCGCACGCGCATCCGCAAGGAATTCGCCGCATCATTTCCAGTGCTGATCGCGGTGACGCTCGGTAGCGGCCTGGGCATCGGTAGCCTGCCCGCATTCACGCTGCCGCTGTTCATCGGCCCGCTGCACGATGCATTTGGCTGGCCGAAGAGCGAAGTCGGCATGGCCTATAGCGTGCTCACGGCGATGATCTTTCTGTGTGGTCCTCTGGCCGGCCGCCTCGCGGATCGCCTGGGCGCGCGGCGCGTGATTGCCGTGTCTGTCGTGCTCTTCGCGCTCGCGATGGTCGTGACCGCGCAGATGCACGGCTCGATCGGCTGGTTTTACGGTGGCTATTTCCTGCTGGGTCTCGGCGGCGCGGGCACCACCTACGTGTGCTACGCGAAGATCCTGAGCGCGCGCTTCGACGCGGGGCGCGGTCTTGCACTCGGCGTGATGATGACGGGGCCGGGCATGATGGCGGTGCTCGCGCCGCTCTTTCTACCGGCGTTTATCGACGCTCATGGGTGGCGCATCGCGTGGCTCGCGCTTGCGGCGCTGGCGCTGTTGCCGCTGCTCCTGCTGTTTGGCTTGGTGCACGGCGCGCGCGGCACACAGGTTGCATCGCGCCACGCGCGCGAGGGTGCAAGCGTTGCCGCAATCGCCGAGGGCGCGACGCTCGGCCAGGCCGTGCGCATGCGTCAGTTCTGGCTGATGATCGCCGCGACGTTTCTGATCATGTTCGCGCTGGTGGGCACGCAGATCAACCTGATCGCGGTGCTCACCGAAACGGGGTCGTCGAAGGCCGAAGCCGCGCGACTGACGAGCGTGCTGGGGCTCTCGATGCTGGTGAGCCGTATCGTTTGCGGATCGCTGCTGGATCTGCTGTTTGCGCCGCTCGTAGGCGCCACGGTCACACTGGTTTCGGCATTGGGCATGCTGCTCGCCGCGCAAGGCGGCATAGCCGGCGCGCTCACCGTGATCGCGCTCGGCATCTCGCTGGGCACCGAAACCGATTTCATGGCCTATGTGGCAAGCCGATATTTTGGACTCCGTGCTTTCTCGGAGATATTCGGCTGGATCTTCGGCTTCATGGCGCTTGGCGCGGCAAGCAGCCCGCTATGGACGGGGATGCTTCAGCATGCGCTCGGCACGTTCCGCACGGGCTTGTATCTGTCGTCAGCGCTGCTGGTCGTGGCGGCCGCGTGTATCGCTGCGCTCGGACGTTATCCTGCGGCCTACGGCCACGAAGCGTCGCGCGCGCAAGGTGGCGCGCCCGAAGCCGCGTGAAGACGAACGCTACGTGATTACGATGGACGCACGCTAAAGGCAGCGTCGATGGGCTTGAGCTTCATGTCGCGAACGCTGTGCTGTGCGTTTTCCATCGCGAGCGGCAACAAGGTATTGATGCCAGTCAGCGGCGCGGATGCCACCATCGCGCCCGCATAGTAAGCGCCTGCGGTGGCCGCGCCAACGCCCGCGCCCGAACCTGCCAACTGGGCGTGGGCGCTTGTCGCGAGCAGGGCGCTCAGCGCGGCGGCGGCGAGCAGGTGAGTTGTGGTATTCATGATTATCTCCATCGAACCGACGGTTCGTGAAATTGATTCTACGCCGCCAGTCAATCGAGTTTTCACCGTATAACGCGCGGTGAAACGCGCTGTGGATCATTGCGTGGTGGAACTCTCATGCGCACAAATTCGACGCACCGTCATGCGCTTCGCCGCGCCGCAAGCGCGCGAAGCGAGCACGGCGCGATCTCGCGAACAAACTCGCCTGGGAAGCTTCGTCGGTATGGCGAGCGCTGCGCGAGATGCGTTCAACTCAGGCAGTGTGAACGGGTGATCGACAAAGACACGATCATTCACGCGAACGAAGCCCGCTTCGACGGGCCGAATCTGTCACGCAAAAGAATTTCACGGCAGTGCACGTGCGCTGTGGCTGTTGCGCCACGCTTTCGCGTCGTCTCAATGCGGTGAGGGCAGAGGGCACCATCTCGCGCGTAGGGCGGCGAGTGGCGCTAAACGAACGCCCGGCGAGCGCCGGGCGTGGTGATGACTGCAACGCAGGACGTCAGGCCGCGAGCGTGCTCAACGTGCTGGGCAGTGCGGAAACATGGCGGATACCGCCATCGGCGACGATGATGTTTCCTGTCACATAACTGGCGAGACCGGACGCAAGGAACAGCGCCACGCCCGCGATTTCGGACGGCACGCCCATGCGCCGCAGCGGAATTGCGCCTTCGATCCTGGCGATCGTTTCCGGATTCGACTGAAACGTCCCCGAAGCCGCGATACGCCCCGGCGCGACGCCATTCACGCGCACGCCTGCGGGGCCGAACTCATCCGACGCATACATGACGAGATGATGCAGCGCGGCCTTCGCAGCACCATAGAGCGCGGCGCGGCGCGTGCTGCGCAAGCCGGCCAGCGAGCCCACGACGATGATGTTGCCGCCGCCGTTTTCCGCGAGCAGCGGCGCGGCAATTTGCATGGCGAGCAGCGCATGGCGAAACACGAGATCGAATTGCGTGCCGATCTGCGTGTCGTCGAGCGCCGTGATCTCGCTGGGCACGGTAATGCCGACCACATCGATCACCCCCGCGAAGCGCGCACCGAATTGCTGCTTCGCCACCGCGAAAACTTTTTCCATGTCCGCGCGGCGCGTGACATCGGCCACAACGGGCGTGCCCTGCACGCTGGCGGCGGCTTTTTCGGCAACCTCGGCCTGCAGGTCCACGCACACTAGTTCCGCGCCCGCCTCGCGAAACGCGCGGCAGACTTCACCGCCGATACCGCTGCCGACGCCCAGCACGACATAGCCTTTGCCGTCCTGGCGCATTTCCGGCAGATAGCTGCGCGTTCTCCAATCCTGCTCGATACCCATGACGTTCCCTCCACGGAATGATTAGTTGGCAATCCAGATGTTCTTGATCTTCGTGAATTCTTCGAGACCCGGCAGACCGCCGGTGCGTCCGAAGCCGCTCTGCTTGACGCCGCCAAACGGAATCGACGGCGAAAAGCCGGTGCCGTTGACCCACACATTGCCCACTTCGAGTCGCGCGGCGATGCGATGCGCGCGCCGTACATCGTGCGTGTGCAGATAAGCCGCGAGGCCGTAGAGACTGTCGTTGGCGATCTGCACGGCTTCTTCGTCACTGCGAAAGCGCAGGATCGACAGCACGGGGCCGAACACCTCGTTCTGCGCGAGCGATGAGCGATTGTCGACATCGGCGAACAGCGTGGGCTCGATGAAATAGCCGTTGGCGAGCGCGCCGCCCGCGCGTTTGCCGCCCGTCACGAGGCGTGCCGAAGTCTCGCGCTGCGTCTGCTCGATCACGCCCATGATGCGCTGGCTCGCGGCCGCGCTGATCACCGGGCCCATCTGCGTGGCGGCTTTTGCGGGGTCGCCCAGCGCGACTTTTTCCAGCTCCGCCTTGCAACGCGCGATGAAGTCCTCGTAGATGGCGTCGTCCACCAGCACGCGCGTGCCGAGCAGGCAGCCCTGGCCCGCAATCGAGGTTGCGCCGGTGATCGCGTCGCGCACGGCGGCTTCGATGTCGCCGTCGGCGAACACGATGCGCGCGGATTTGCCGCCCAGTTCGAGCGCGACAGGCGTGAGGTTATGGCGCGCGCCGTCGAGAATCGCGCGCGCGGTGGCGCCGCCGCCCGTGAAATGGATCTTGTCCACGCCGGTGTGCGAGACGAGCGCGCTACCGGCTGCGGGGCCGCCTGGCACGATGTTCACCACGCCGGGCGGAATGCCGGCTTCGAGCAGCAGTTCGCCAAACCTGAGCGAAGTGAAGGGCGCGAGTTCGGAGGGCTTGAGGACCACGGTGTTGCCCGCCGCGAGCGCGGGCGCGACGCCGCCGCTGAAGAGCGCCATCGGCGCGTTCCACGAGATGATGATGCCCACCACGCCGTAGGGTTCGCGCAGCGTGTAGTCGAGACCTTGCGCGGGCCACGTGGGAATCACTTCGCCGCCGATCTTGTCGGCCCAGCCTGCGTAATAGCGGAAGTTGTCGACCGCGATCCACTGGTGGCCCGCGGCCTTGCTCACCGGCATGCCGTTTTCGGCGGCGGCCAGTTGACACAGCGCGGGACCGTTCGCCTGGAGCAGATCGGCGAACTTCAGGATCAGGTCGCGGCGTTTGTCCGGCGAGAGCCGTTTCCAGCCCGGCAACGCATGACGCGCGGCCTGCACGGCGGCGTCGATCTCGGCGGCACCGGCCATCGCCACGTCGAGGGTTGCCTCGCCGTTGCCGGGGTAGACGTGCCGATGCACGCCGCCGGTCGCATCGGCGACGCGGCGCTCGCCGATCAGCAGACCGGCGGCGGGAAAGAGTTCCGGCGACGGCGTTTCAATGGACATGCGAGTTCTCCTGTGCGGGTTGAGTGCGATGAACGGCGTCGGCACGCGGGCGCGCGCCGCGAATCAGGTCGGCGGCCTTCTCGCCCACCATGATCGCGGGCGCGTTGGTGTTGCCGGCGGGGACGTTGGGCATGATCGAGGCGTCGGCGACGCGCAGGCCCTCGACGCCGAATACGCGCAGCTCGGGATCGACCACGGCGTCGGCATCGATGCCCATCTTGCAGGTGCCTACGGGGTGGTGCGTGATGCCGCACGCCTGGCGAATAAACGCTTCGATCTCCTTGTCCGACTCACACAGCTTGCCTGGCAAGGATTCCTGAATGATGAGTTCGTTCAGCGGCGACTGGGCGTAGATCTCGCGCCCCGCGCGCACGCCGCGAATCATGCGATCGATGTCGGAGCGCTCCTGCATCAGGTTGAACTGGATGCGCGGCGCGTCGGCGGCGTTGGCCGAGCGCAGCGTGACATGGCCGCGGCTGTCCTGGCGCAGCATGATGACGCCCAGGCTCAAGCCGTGTTTGGGCTGCGAGAACGGCGGCGCCCACAGGCTCGATCCCATGTGGATCGCGGGGCAGCCCAGTTGAATGTCGGCGCGGTTCCAGGCGGGGTCGGTGTGCAGGAAGATATTGCACGCGCAGACGTTGCTCGCAAACGGCCCGGTGCCGAACGCGAACCAGCGCAGCCACGAACGCACCGCACGATCCAGACGCAGTTCGTTGGCGAAGGTGCGCGGCTTGGCGTCGAAGCCGAGATAGAGCATCGGATGCTCGACGAGATTCTGGCCCACGCCCGGCAGGTCCACGAGCGGCTGGATGCCTTGCGCGCGCAATGCGTCGGCAGGCCCGATGCCCGAGAGCATCAAGAGTTGCGGCGAACCGTAAGCGCCCGCGCTGAGCACGACCTCGCGGCGCGCGCGCACGATGGATTTCTGCCCCTTGACCACGTATTCCACACCCACCGCGCGGCGGTTCTCGAACACCACGCGCGTGGTGAGCGCGTGCGGCAGCACGGTGAGATTGGGGCGGTCCAGCACGGGCTGGACATACGCACGCCAGGTGTTGGCGCGACGCCCGCGCCGGTCGACGGTGAGCTCGGTGGCGATGATGCCTGCGGGACGGTCGTCGTGGTAATCGTCCACGACGGGGTAGCCCGCGTTGCGCACGGCCGCGCGAAACGCGGGAAATTGCAGGCCCGGCGTCTTCGAGATGCTCACGCCGAGCGGCCCCGCGCCGCCGCGATACTCGGTTTCGCCCGCCCAGCTCGATTCGGAGCGCTTGAAGTAGGGCAGCACGTCGCGATAGCTCCAGCCATCGCAGCCCATTTGCGCCCAGTCGTCGTAGTCCTGACGGTCGCCGCGGGCGTAGACCATGCCGTTGATCTGCGAGCAGCCGCCCAGCACCTTGCCGCGACGCACCTCGATGCGCCGGCCGTTCAGGTCGGGCTCGGGCTCGCTCACGTAGCCCCAGCCCAGATCGGCGCGGCGAATAGTCTGCACGATCGCCGCCGGCAGATCGACGAACAGACCGGGAGCCTTGCCGCCGCCCTCGATGAGCAGCACCGAAACGTTACGGTCTTCCGAAAGACGGCTCGCGAGCGCGCAGCCCGCCGAGCCCGCGCCGACCACGACATAGTCGAACGCCTGTGAGTCTGTAGTTGTCATGTTGCGCCCTGTCGTCTCTCCGTTGTTGACTCGTGGGCGAGACTCGCAGCCCGCCCTTCACGGCATCGCTTTGTTATCGAAATGCCGCTGCGTAATTCGATATGTCGAATTTAAAATCGATAGTACGTCGCGATGGTTGCCGGATCAAGTAAGGTCTAATCCTGATAAAGACCCATAAATTCCCGGATTTTTGCTGCCGACGGTTGCGCTGCTCAGTGCCAAACTGATAACGTACCATCGAAATTGTTTCGAAATATCGTAGAATTGTGTCGACTTGCAGGATGCTGTCCGTGCGAAGGGTGCGCGCAGCCTGCAACCACAAAGGGAGAATGAGAATGGCCACGAGCGTGCCTGCCGCAGCGAGAACCATGGCGGTGTTCGAGATCTTCGCGCGCGAGAAGCGCGAATTGCTCAAGTCCGAGTTGGCGCGATTGCTCGACCTGCCCGAGAGCAGTTGCTCGGATCTGCTAGGCAGTCTCGAGGTGCTCGGCTATGTGAGCCGCACCGTGAGCACGAAGCGCTATTACCCGACGCGCCGCCTCGTGAGCATCGCCGCGGCGATCGCGGAGCACGACGAGATGCATGCGTTCGGCAGCGAAGCCACGGCGCTGCTGAGCGAGCGCACCGGCGAGACCTGCTACATGGGCGAGATCGATCAGACCGAGGTGCGCATCATCGCCACGCACGAAGGCATCCACCCGCTGCGCTACGTGGTGCAGGTGGGCGACCGCGTGACGTGTCACGCGACCGCGATCGGCAAGTCGCTGCTGGGCGAGATGAATGCCGACGAGCGTGCGCGCATCCTGCGCCTGAAGCCGCTGCGCGCGCTCACCGCCAACACCAAGGTCAAGCCCGAACAGATCGAGCAGGAAGTCGACGAGTTCAAGGGCTTCGGCTGGTATCAGGCGGTGCGCGAGGGGCGCGAAGGCTTGAGTTCGTTTGCGGTGTCGGGCTGGATCGGCGAGCGTCTGGTGGGGATCTCGATCACGGGTCCGAGCGAGCGCTTCGCGGAGAACCGCGACCTCTATGTCGAGCAATTGTTGCAGGTGCGCGCGCGCGTGTTCGGCTCGGCGGCGGTGAATGGCAACGGCACGCTCGAAGTCGCACCAGAGCGGGCGGTGGCGGGGCGGCGTGCGCGCAAGGCCGTGAATGGCCGCGCGAGTGCGGAAGACTGAACGCGCCACGCGCGTATGAGCGAATCGAAACAAAAAACGATCAGGAGACACCTATGTCCGCCGATGGCGTGCTGGCCGAATTGCGTGTGCTCGATCTGGGCGTGGGGATGGCGGCCGCGCTGGTGGCGAAGGGGCTGGCCGATTCTGGCGCGCAGGTCACACGCGTGGAGCCGCCCGCTGGCGATCCGTTCTACGCGCATTACGCGGCCTATGAGGCGTGGCGCGCGAAGGCCACGCGTCTGCCCGCTGTAGACGACGAGGCGCTTCACGTCCTGCTCGCGGATGCCGATCTGTGCATCGTCGGCGGCGAGGACTGGCCGGGCTTGCACGCGCGGCTCGATGCGGCGGCGCTGCGCGCGCGCTATCCGCGTCTCGTGGTCGTCGACATGGGAGGCTCGCACGAAGCTTCGCAGTCCGACTCACTGGCAGGGTACCCACTGCCAACCGCCGTCGATCTGCTCGCACAGGCACGCAGCGGGCTGGCTAACGAACTCTTCACCGCGCGGCCGGTGTGCTTCGCGATTCCGGTGCCGACTTATGGCGCGGCGCTGCTGGCGCTGATCGGCATCGGCGCGGCGTTGGTCAAGCGCCTGCGCACGCAGCGCGGCACGCTGGTGAAGACGTCGCTGGAGCAGGGCGTCGGCCTTTTCTGGTCGCCGTTCTGGCTGCGAGCCGAAACGCCCGACGCCGTGTTTTCGAGCATCACCCCCAAGGACTGCCGCCACCTGATCTTCGAATGCAAGGACGGCCGCTTCGTGCAGTTCGTGATGGGGGTGCCGGGCGCGGTGGCGAAGTTGTATCGCGTGCTGGGCATCGACGCCGAAGTCGATCCGCACGACCGCGGTGTGCCAAAGGCTGGCGCCGCAGCGGATCGCTATTTCGGCGACCTCGCGTTGATCGGCGCGCACGTGAAGCGTTTCGAGCGCGACGCGCTGCTGGCGGCGCTGTGGCGCGAGGGCATGGCGGGCGAGCCGGTGCTGTCGCCCGGCGAGTGCTGGGACGACGCACAGGTGCGCGCCTGCGAACTGATCGAACGCGATGCGGCGGGCAGGCGCGGGGCGGGGCGGCCTTTCGACCTGACGCTGGTGCCGCACGAGTCCGGCCCCACGCAAGTCCAGCAAACAAAGCACGCCGATGAACCCACGCACAGCCCCGACGCTTTGCCGCTCGCTGGCATCCGCATCCTCGATCTCGGCAATTTCGTGGCCGGTCCGTATGCCTCGCGTCTGCTGGGCGATCTGGGCGCGGATGTCGTCAAGGTCGAATCGCCCGCAGGCTCGGCGACGATTTCCGGCTATCGCACCGTCTACAGTTCCAACTGCAACAAGCGCAGTGTCTGCGTCGATCTCAAGACGCCCGAGGGCCTCGCGATTCTGCACGCGCTGTGCCAGCGTGCCGACGTCGTCCATCACAACTTTCGCGTGGGCGTGGCCGAGCGCCTGGGCGTCTCGCCCGCGCAACTGCGCGCGCATCAGCCAACGCTCGTGACGCTCGAAACCACGGCCTATGGGCAGCAAGGCCCAAAGGCGGCGAACGCGGGCTTCGACATGGTCATGCAGGCGCTATGCGGCCACGAGGCGCGCGCGGGCGGCGAGGGCAATCTGCCGCTTTGGCCGCGCTCGCCGCTGGTCGACTACGCGGCGGGCGCGCTGGGCGCGGTGGCGATGCTGTTTGCGCTGTACGCGGGGCGCTCGCGCGGTTGCGCCGTGGAGGCGCATGTGAGTCTGCTGGCGTCGGCGCTCTTTTTGCAATCGGAGCTGACGTGGTCGCCGGAACACGGTTTTCGCGGCGCGCCCGTGCTCGACCGCGAGATCACGGGGCACGCGGCGTGGGAGTGTCTGTATCGATTGCGCGACGGCTGGATCGCCATCGCCTTGCGCGACGACGGCATGACGGCGCGATTCGCGCGCGCGCTCGGCATTGCGTCATTGCCGGTGTGTCGCCGCGATTGGGGCGAGAGCGAACGCGAATGCATTCGCGCTTGCCTGAGTGCGGCGGAGCTTGCGCCGACTGTCGCCGCGTTGCGGGAGGCCCATGTGTGGGTCGAGCCTTGTCAGCACGAGGATGCGTCACAAGCGGTGTCTGGGGAGGCGGCGTCCGCGCTCGCGCGTTGCGTGCGTAGCGTGCGCGACGCGCGGTATGGACGCGTCACGGGCCTTGTGGGGACGTTGATCGAATTCGATGGCGCACCGTTAGACGCTGCGCATTTGCGTGCAGCACCGCAATTGGGTGAGCACACGGAGCAGGTGTTAGGTGCGTTGGGCTATACGCCGCAGCAGCTTGCCGAACTCGCGCTTTGTGGCGTGGTGGCAGTCGCGCCCTGAGCCGTTTTCAAACGCGTTGTGTGCCGCCTGACGCGTCGATATCGCCGCGCATGTTCTGATACAGCACCGACTGCACCATTTCCCCTTCGAGAAAGTCGCGCGGAAAGCCCAGTTCGATCGCGCTTGCTTCGTCGAGCAAGGCCAGTTGCGCCGCATCGAGCACGACGCCGAGACAGCCGAGGTTGTCGTCGAGTTGCGCCGCCGTGCGCGCGCCGACAATCGGAATCATGCCGGGCGAGCGGGCACGCACCCACGCGAGCGCGACTTGCGCGGGCGTGGCGTCCAGCGCGTGCGCTACGGTTCTCACGGCATCGACGATCGCGAAGTTGCGTGCGTTGAGCGCCGCCGTGCGCGAGCGGTCCGCGTGATAGTGCAAACGGCCGTGGCGCTCGTTGCGCGGTTCGCTCGTCGTTTCACGCGGCGCGTACTTGCCGCTCAGCAGGCCCGCGCCGAGCGAGCCCCACGTCAGCATCGACAGCCCGAGCGCCTGCGCCATCGGCACGAGTTCGCGCTCGGGCGTGCGTTCGACGAGGCTGTACGGCATCTGAATGGCGGCGAGCGTGGCCCAGCCGCGTAACTCGGCGATGGCCTGCGAACGCGCGATCACCCACGCGGGTGTGTCCGATAGCCCGATATAGAGCACCTTGCCCGCACGCACGAGATCGTCGAGCGCGCGCAACACCTCGTCCTGAGGCGTGAGCTGATCCCACGCGTGCATCCAGTAGAGGTCGAGATAATCGGTGCGCAGCCGCCGCAGGCTGCCTTCGATCGCCTGGATCAGACTCTTGCGATGATTGCCCCAGGAGTTCGCGTCGCCTGGGCGTCCGCCCATCGAAAACTTGCTCGCGACGACGAACGCGTGACGGCGCGCGCCCATGAAGTCGCCGAGAAACGTTTCGGACTCGCCCGCCTGGTAGCTGTTGGCCGTATCGAAGAAGTTGCCGCCCGCCTCCACGAAGCGCTCGAACACCGCTGCGCTTTCCGGTTTCGACGCGCCCCATGCGGCGCGTCCCTGGCCGAAGGTCATGGTGCCGCAGCAGAGTTCCGACACGCGCAGACCCGAGCGGCCGAGCAGTTTGAAACGCATGGCGGCGTCATCCTCATGGTCGTGCCGCGCGGGCGCCAAACCTGGCGCGCGTCGCGCGGCGTAGGCACTGTAGCGCTTAGCGAGCGATGGATTTGAACTCCAGGTACTCGGCCAGCCCATGCACGCCGAGTTCGCGCCCATTGCCCGAGCGCTTGTAGCCGCCGAACGGCGCGCCTGGATCGGCATTCGCGCCGTTCACGCCAACCGTGCCCGCCCGCAACTGCCCGGCGACGCGGCGTGCACGCGCCGCATCGCCCGACCAGACGTAGGCCGCAAGACCGTACTCGGTATCGTTGGCGATGGCGATCGCTTCTTCCTCGCTGTCGTATGGCAGGATCGTGAGCACCGGCCCGAAGATTTCCTCGCGCGCGATACGTGAGGCGTTGCTCACGTTCGCGAACACAGTGGGGCGCACGAAATAGCCGCGCGTGAGCCCTTCGGGCCGCCCCGGGCCGCCCGCCACCACCTGCGCGCCTTCCTCCATGCCCATGCGGATCATGCGCTGCACCTTGTCGAATTGCGCGCGGCTCGCTACCGGGCCGACCTGAACATCGGCTTGCGTGGGGTCGCCGACCTTCATCTGCGCCACCGTCGCCTGGGCGATTTCCACCGCCCGTGCGTGCAAGGCGCGCGGCACCAGCATGCGCGTGGGCGCGATGCAGGTCTGCCCCGAGTTGATCATGACGCCCATGACGCCCTGGGCGACGGCGGTATCGAGATCGGCATCGTCGAGGATCAGGTTCGGCGACTTGCCGCCCAGTTCCTGCATCACGCGCTTGAGCGTGGGGGCGGCGTCGGCGGCGACCTGGCTGCCCGCGCGCGTCGATCCGGTGATGGAGATGGCGTCCACGTCGGGGTGACGCGCGAGCGCCGCGCCCACGACCGGGCCTTCGCCATAGATCATGTTGAAGACGCCCGGCGGCACGTCCGCTTCGTGCAGCAGCTCCGCGAACAGTTGCGCATCGAGCGGCGAGATTTCCGACGGCTTGAGCACCGCCGTGCAGCCTGCCGCGAGCGCGTAGCCCACCTTGGCGGCCACCATTGCCGCCGGCCAGTTCCACGGTGTGATGAGCGCGGCCACGCCGATTGGCTCGCGCACCACTTCGGTATTGCCGACCTGCTCCGAGAACGCGGTCTGTTCCAGCGCGGCCACCGCCGACTTGAGCAGCATCGGCCCGAGCGGCGCATGTTGCGTTCTGGCGAGCCACAGCGGCGCGCCGATTTCCTCGTGAATCGCGTCGCCGAATGCGTCGATGCGCGCCTCGTAGCGCTCGATCACGCGCGTGAGCAAGGCCACGCGCGTTTCGCGCGGCGTGGCCGACCAGGCGGGAAACGCCGCGCGCGCGGCTCGCACTGCGCGATCCACATCGTCCGTTGTGCCCATTGCGAGCGTGCCGATCGCGGCTTCCGTTGCCGGATTGACGATCTCATACGTGGTGCCGCCGGGCGCGGGTTCGACCCACGCGCCGTCGATATAGAACCGGTCGAGCTTGTGCATGCTTTTCTTCTCCTTGTATGCGGCCGCGCCCGGAACCCGGCAGCGCGGCGTCTCCTGATCAGGCCGGCACCTTCAGTTCCGACGAGAACTGGCCGAACGAACGCCTGAGATTGTCTTCGCGCGTGAGCACGGCTTGCCATGTTTCGTCACTGCCGACTGCGCCTTGCAGCCCGCGCGGGATGGTCGCGCAATCGAGTCCCGGCGGTTCTTCGCCGGCCATCACGCGGCGCGCGGCTTCGAGCAGTACGCGGCGCATGCGCACGACGGCCTGATCGGACGGCAGCAGGCTTTCCACGCTGCGGTCGCTGATGGGGCCTTGCGATGAGGCGATCGCCACGTCCTCGGGCTGAAAGTTGGGCAGACCGCTGAAGGTCTCGCCACGTCGCATTGCTTCGCGATCCTGAAGAAAGCGATTCGCTGCGCGCGGCCGCTCCTGCTTGCCATACGTCGCGAGTGAAATGCCGAAGCGATCGAGAATGGCGTCGGAAATGCCGTGAAATTCGAGCACGCGTTCGCGCCGGGCGGCGTCGAACGGCTGGCTCCAGTCCCAGTTGAACTCGAACATCATCGTGCAGCCGTCGTGCACGGGCACGCCCGCGAGCATGGTGGAAT
This sequence comes from Paraburkholderia sp. J67, assembly GCF_905220265.1. NCBI lineage: Bacteria > Pseudomonadati > Pseudomonadota > Betaproteobacteria > Burkholderiales > Burkholderiaceae > Paraburkholderia > Paraburkholderia sp. J67. The sequence continues at coordinate 134,913 of NZ_CAJMZK010000015.1, read as the reverse complement.
TGTTCGGCGAAAAGTTGATGAACGGCAGCGCGAATGCCGTGATGCGCGCCACATTCACATGGCCGCTATCGGTGCGCATCTCGCGCATGGCGGCGTAATGAAAGCCGAATTCGGTGTCCTCCATCTCCAGGCGCGGTGCGAGATCGTCGGCCATCTGGCGATAGACGGCGCTCTGCGCGCCATCCTGCATGGCGGCTTTCATGCGCTGATGGATCGCGTCCTGATGCAGCACGCCCACATGCGACGAATCGACGAGCCCCTCCATCACCTGCACGAAATTCGCGTCGATGAAATACGCCTGGGCGACGACCTGGTCTTGCGGCAGATCGAAGATGGGAAAGCGCGGGAAGGGCGGCGTCTTGTCCTGCGGCCCGAGATAGACCCACACCACATTCGCCGCCTCGCGCACCGCATAGGCGGGCTGGCGGTAACGACGCTTGAAACTGTCGTCGGTGGCGTTGGGCATATCGACGATGGTGCCGCGCACATCGAACTTCCAGCCGTGATAGATGCAGCGCAGACCGCCTTCTTCATTACGCCCGAGGCACAGCGATGCGCCGCGATGGCAGCAACGTTCGTTGAGCATGCCGACCTGGCCGGCGCTGTCGCGGAACAGCACGTAGTCCTCGCCGAGCAGCGTGACCCGCGCGGGGTCACCGTCGGCGGCGAGCGCGGCCGAGGGCAGCGCGGGCAGCCAGTAGCGCCGGATTGTCTCGTGCATGGGCTTGCCCGGCGCGACTTCGCAGAGCAGGGCGTTATTGGCTTGCGTGAGCATGCGTCTTGTCTCCACCTGTGCGTTTTGAACTGCGCGGGGCCGCACGGCGGCGGCCCTTCCAGTAACTACGAAATGCCGATGACGCATACGATATAGCGTTATTAGGCAAATCGCAATCGGGAGATTGCCGGGCACGCTCGAAAAAACGCGGGTAGGTTGGGATGCGTGCTGGATTCTAGCGAAAACACCTATGCCTACCAACAACGATACGTCGATATATTATTCGAGTATACGTTGATTAACCACATCCGGCCGGCCTGGCAGCCGGTCCGCAAGGAGGATAGGCATGCTTCTGTACGACAACTGGTACGTGGCCGCGCTGGCGGAGGAAATCGACGCAGTCAAACCGCTCGCGCGCACCATCTGCGGCAAGCCTGTGGTGTTGTACCGCACCGCGGAGGGCCGGGCGGTTGCGCTCGAAGACCGCTGCATCCATCGCGGCATGCCGCTCTCGGACGGCAAGATCTGCGAGAGCAGCGGCACGCTGCAATGTCCCTATCACGGCCTTGAATTCGACGCGAGCGGCGCCTGTGTCGTCGCGCCCGGCCAGACCAACATTCCGCGCGCGATGCGCGTGCTCGCCTATCCGCTCGTGGAGCGCGACGGCTTTGTCTGGATCTGGCCCGGCGACCCGGCGCTCGCGCACGAGTCCGCGATTCCCGTCACGGGCTGCGCATTGCAGGAAGGCTGGGGCCACTTCGGGCGCACGCATATCGAGTACAAGGCCGACTGGCAACTGTTGCTCGACAACCTGATGGACATGAATCACATCGCGTTCGTGCATGTCGCGACGATCAACGGCGATCCCGACGCGCACACGCACGCGAAGATGACTGTCGACGCCGACGACGAAGCCAGTCGCGTGACCGTGCAACGCCATTTGCCGAACTGCAATCCGCCCGCGCAGTATCAGTTCGGCTATGACTTCAAGGGCAAGATCGACCGCTGGCAGGAATTCACGTGGGCGCCGGGCGGCGTGGCGTTCCGCAGCGGCGGGGTGGATGCGGGCACGGGCGCGTTCGAAGGGCATCGCGAGGCGGGCGTGCAGCTACAGCACTTCCACGGCATCACGCCATCGGTCGAGGGCGAGACGCATTACTTCTTCATCGGCATTCGCAATTTCGCGCTGGACAACGCGGTGATTGGCGCGAAGATGCAGGACGGCATGGTCGCCACGCTGGTCGAGGATCGCGACATCATCGAGCAGCAGCAGGTGCGTCTGAACGAGACGCCGTCGCGCCCGCTCGTGAGTCTTGCAGCCGATGCGGGCGGACTCGCCGTGCGCCGCGTGCTGGCGCGTTTGCATGCCGACGAGCGTGCGCGTCAGCCCGAGGCGAGCGCAGGCCAAAGCGGGATGCCGGCGATGGCGCAACGCATCGTCAACGTGGACGCGATGTTGCAGGCCGGCCTCGGGCGCTAGTGAGTTAGCGCTGCCACGTCACTCTGGCAGCAGGCGCGCGCCGCAAACCGCGGCGCGCCTTCGTTCGTCGTGCTTATTCCACGCCCAGGCGCGGATTACGCCCAAGGATCACGAACGGGAAATGGCCAAAGCCCGCCTCGCCGTTCACCGTCACGCGCACCGGCTGCTCGCGGTGCAGCGGGCGCAGGCGACGGCCATCGGGAAAGCCCACTTCTTCCACGTCGCTGATGTCGTAGACATCGCGCTCCACGGTGAGTCCATCGCCGCGCCAGACGCCCTGGCCCTTCTCGTCGTTATAGCCGCGGTCGTAGCCCGTCCCCTTGTAGGCCCACGAGCGGCCCACCGATTCGACCTCGAAATCCCATTGCTTGCCATCGGCGGCGGTGAGCAGCAGGCGCGCGCGCGCGAAGAGGCGCGTGCCGGGCACCATCGTCAATTCGTATTGCGCGTCGACCACTTCCACGGGCGCCTGATCGACCGCGCCCACGCTGCCATGCAGATAGAAGCGCTTGCCGTTCTCATCCTCCTTGAGCTGGAAGAAGCCGCCATAGCTCGGTGTGGCGAAGCCAAGGTAGAGCAACACCATGCCGAGGCCGCCCGACATGATCGACGACGGCAACGCGCCGTCCGAGCGCGTGCCCGTATAGGGTTCGAAGCCGCCCACGCCGGGACGCACGCCCCACGAGTGATCGCGCCAGCCGAACCAGTTGTCGATGCGATGCTCCTTGCCGCCCACGACGATGTGGCCGTTGGTCCAGCCCACGTTGTCGAAGCGCCAGTAGTCGGTGTGCACGCGCCCGTCCGCCGTACCGTAGTGACGCGCCTCCAGATACGGCGCGATCGACGGGCGGAAGGTGATATCGAAGCCGTCGCCGTCGGGGCCGGGCTCGCAGACGAAGCGCGTCTTGCGATGCGGTTCGAGCCATTCGGTGCGCAGCGGCCCGACTTCCAGCGACATGCCGCCCTGCATGGGCCGCAAGGGCCGCGACAGACGCAGGTTGTGCTGTTTGCCCAGCGCCTGCGCGCTGGCGAAGCCTTCCGCGAGGTTCAGGTTCTTGTACACCGCCATGCCCGAAAGCAGGCCGACGCTGCCGTCGGGGCTGAAGGTGGTCCACGTCGAACGATCGTAAAAGCGGTGATCGCTGATGAGCGCGGCGTCGAAGGTGGCGGCGCCCTGGTGGTACAGGGTTTCGTCCAGGTCGATCAGCATGTGTCGCTCCTATAGGCGTTATGCCGGAGTTGTGATTACGATACGTCGATATATTATTCGACATGGCGATGTTATCGGAGATTTGGAAGTAACATCGCACGGGCCGCGAAAGACTGGGGAAAATACTTAGGAGACGAAATGAAAGACGACCACGGGAAGATGCTGTCGACGTGTCTGACGTCCTTGCGCAACGACCTGCGCACACATGTTGCGCCCGAGATCCAGAGTTCGCTGGGCAAGGAAACCTGGCGGCTGGCCGACCTGCTGCTGATGCGCCTGATCGCGCGGCAGCAGATCGCGAACGACGCGCGGGGCGACACGCCCAACGGCCATGCGCCGCAAGCGAATGACCACGGCGCGGCAGAGGAAACGGGCGGCATCGACGCAGGGCCGCTCAACGCGCTGATCGCGTATGAAGATGCGATTGCAAGGCACGTGACGCGTTACCGCGAGGAAGCCGCCTCGGCAAGACCTCAGGCGGTGGATCGCGTGACGGCCGCGCAGGTGCAGGCGTGGCTCGCGCGCCAGTCCGGTCGCCATGCGCAGGCGCAAGTGAGCGGCATCCGCGAGATTGCTGGCGGGCGCTCGAAACGCACGATCATCGTCACGCTCGCCTTCGAGGACGGCGCGCAGGAAGGCATCGTGATCCGTATGGACTCGCCGCGCTATCCCACGCGCGTGGCCGACGAATACCCCTTGCTGGAGCGGCTCGCGCAGGCCGGCGTGCCGGTGCCGCCGCCGCTGTGGTTCGAGCCCGATCCCACGGTGTTCGGTCATCCCTTCATTGTCACGCGCGAAATGCCGGGGCAGCCGCCGGGCACGCTCTGGGGCAGCAACGCGCCGCGTCCGCCCGCCGTGGGGCTCGCCTATGCGCAGGGTCTCGCGCAACTTCATGCGGCGCCGCTCGAGCGGGTGGCGCCGGGTGAGCATCCCACGCCCGCACGCATGGCCGAACAGTCTGTCGACCACTTCGAGGCGCGCTGGCGCGCCACCACAGTGGCCGACTCGCCCACGATGGCCGCGGGTTATCGCTGGGTGCGCCGCCATCTGCCGGCGCTGTCCGGCGCAACCGCGGTCGTGCATGGTGACGCAGGGTTGCACAACTTTCTGATCGACGGCGAGCGTCTTGTCTGCCTGCTCGACTGGGAGTTCGCGCATGTCGGCGACCCGGCGGAGGATCTCGCCTATTGCCGCAATGCGGTGGAGTCGGTGTTGCCGTGGGAGCAGTTCGTGGCGCACTACGAAGCGTGCGGCGGCCAGCATATTGCGCCCGAACGTTTGCAGGCCTACACGGTATGGAAGGAGTTGCGCAGCGCCACGCTTTGCGCCGAAGTACGTTCCGGTCTCACGCGCGGCAACGTCGACGAGATCGGCCTCGCAGTGACGGGCATCGATAGTTTCTCGCGCTTCGAGGCGAAGCTCGCACGCACGCTGCTAGAGGCGCTTTGAGCGTCTGAGCGTTAGCGCATGGGCGACGTTATAAACAACGACATTTCGTTGACGACATCGAAATATCGTTATATAAAGTCCTCATGGAGACACAAGACGGCGCGCAGCACGAGGACGAGGGAGGGCGGGGCAGTACGAAGTCCCGCGCGAAAACGATCCCTCCGCAGTCATGCAAAGCGACATTGAACCGTTGAAGGCAACAGGCGATAAGGACGAGGCATGCTGAACAAAGAGTCGAACGAACTGCTGTCGCGCGTTGGCGCGGGCACGCCGATGGGAGAGCTGTTCCGGCGCTTCTGGCTGCCGGCCGTGATGTCGGACGAGTTGCTGGCCGACGGTGCGCCGGTACGCTTGCGTATCCTGGGCGAAGATCTCGTGGCGTTTCGCGAGACGTCGGGCGAGGCGGGCATCATCGACGCCTATTGCGCGCATCGCGGCGCGCCGCTCTTTTTCGGGCGCAACGAGGAGGGCGGGCTGCGCTGCCCGTATCACGGCTGGAAATACGCGACCGACGGCGCCTGTGTCGAGGTGCCGAACGTGCCGGGCCCCGATGGCTGCCAGGCCCGCGCCCGCGCGAAGCTCACGGCTTACCGCACGCGCGAGGCCAATGGCGTGGTGTGGATCTACATGGGGCCCGCGCAGGCGGAGCCGCCGTTCCCGCACTTCGATTACGCGAGCGCGCAGCAGGGCCACGCCTATTGCGCGCGCTGGCTGCAACGCACCAACTGGCTGCAAGGTCTGGAAGGCGAAATCGACAGCTCGCACATCAGCTGGCTGCACAAGGATTTCGACACCGCGCAGTCGAACCAGCAGATGGCAGGCTCGCAAACGTCGAGCGATCAGGCGCCCGTGCTCGAGCTGCGCGAGACGCGCTCGGGCTACACCTACGGCGCGCGGCGCAATCACGACGGGCGCTTCTTCTGGCGCCAGTCGCACTGGGTCGCGCCGATGTTCAGCTTCATTCCGCATGCGCCGGGGCCGTTCGCCTCGTTCGGCGGCCGCGCGTGGACACCCATCGACGACAATCACGTCACCGTGTTCACCTTCGGCTTCCGTCTGGATCGCCCGTTCAATGAAGCCGAACTCGCGCAATATGCGAGCGGCGCGCTGTTTCCGCCGCGCATGCATGCGGCTCCATTCGCGTTGCCCGACGGCTATGTGATCGACACCTTCCTGCCGGTCGCGAGCAAGGAAAACGACTACGAACTCGATCGTGAGCGGCAGAAGAACGTGAACTTCTCGGGCATCTGGGGCATCCACGACCAGGACCGTGCGCTCGCCGAGAACTCGCGCAAGATCGGCGCGCAGGACCCCGGCATTCTCGACCGCACGCGTGAGCATCTTGTGAGTTCGGATAAAGCGGTGGTGAGCGCGCGGCGCAGCCTGCTCGCCATGGCGCAGGACTTGCAGGACGGCATCGAGCCCGCGTTCCTGCGCGAAGCCGAGGCCTTTCGCGTGCGGCCCATCAGCAAGATCACGGAGATCGACGAGTTCGATCGCTTCATAGATGTCTTTGGCGAGGAGGCGCGCGTCCAGCTTACTTCGGATGCCGAAGCGAAATGACGCGCATCGTGACCATCACTAACCTGAAACGGAGCCTGCCATGAGCCGCATCGTGCTAGGCGTGGGAACGTCGCACAGTCCCTTGCTGGCGATGTCGCCGTCGATGTGGGTCGAGCGTGCGCGCGACGACCTCAAGCGCACGTCGATCCAGTTAGGCGACGGCCGCGTGGTGAGCTACGCGCAACTCGCGCAGGAGACGGGCGAGCGCTATGCGTCGCAGGCCACGCTGGCGCAATTCGAGGCCCAATCGCGCCGCGCGCAGGCGAGTCTCGATCGCCTCGTCGAAGAAATCGCCGCCGCGCGGCCCGACGTGATCGTCGTGATCGGCGACGATCAGGACGAGTTGTTCAAGCACGAACATATGCCCGCGGTGGCCGTGTTCTACGGCGCGCAGATCGTGATGCATCCACATGGCGAAGCCGTGGCCGATCTGCCCGCCTGGCATCAGCAGGCCTTGCGCGGCTACAGCCAGGACAAGGCCCATGTGCTGGAGGGCGCGCCCGACTACGCGCTTGCACTGATCGACGGACTGCTGGAGCGCGGCGTGGACGTGGCCGCCGCCTCGCGGGTCAAGGATCCGCTCGAAGCGGGCTTCGGACATGCGTTCGGCTTCGTGCAGGCGCGCCTGCTGGGCGAGCGCACGGTGCCGATGGTGCCGGTCATGCTCAACACCTATTTCGCGCCCAACGTGATGCGGCCGTGGCGCTGTCACGAAGCCGGACGCGCGCTGCGCCAGGCCATCGAGGCGATCCCGGACGACCGGCGCATCGCCATCGTGGCCTCGGGTGGGCTGAGCCACTTCGCGACCGACGAGCCGCTCGATCGCGGTGTGCTCGACGCGCTCGCGGCGCACGATGCGCAGGTATTGCGCAGCCTGCCGGTGTCGGCGTTGCGCTCGGGGTCGTCGGAGATTCTCAACTGGGTCATGGCAGGCGGCGCGCTGGAGGGACTTGCGCACGCGTGGACCGAGTACATCCCGGTTTATCGCACGCCTGCGGGCACCGGCATCGGCCTCGCTTTCGCGGTCTGGCGCCCGTGACGCGCCGGTGATTTGCCCATGATTTGACCATTACGAATAACGACCGACGCGGGCCTGCGCGGCCACGCTGAAGTCATCAACCAGGAGACACGTTCGTGATCATCGACGCTCATGCCCATTTGCTGACCCCGCCATCATTATTCGCAATCCGAACCATATTGCAGTCGTCCAACGGTCAGCATTCGAAGGAGTGGTACATCCAGCGTTATCTGCCCGAAGAGGACATCGTCAAAAGCGCCGCGCGCTGCATCGGCATCATGGATCAGGCGGGCACCGACATGCAGCTTATTTCGCCGCGCCCGTTCTCGTTGATGCATTCGCATCACAGCGCGGCGGACGTACGCCTGTGGGTGGAATTGCAGAACGATGTGATCGCGCGCACCGTGAAGCTGCATCCCACGCGCTTTCGCGGCGTGGCCGGGCTCCCGCAGGTGGCGGGGCAGCCGGTGGAGTGCGTGTTCGACGAGATCGACCGCTGCGTGGCGATGGGCTTCGTCGGCGTGTTGCTCAATCCCGATCCAGACGAAGGGCGCGGAGACTCGCCGCGCCTGGGCGATCCGTATTGGTATCCGCTGTGGGAAAAGCTCATCGAACTCGATCTGCCGGCGCATATTCATAGCGCTGGGTGTTGCGGCCGCGAGACCTACGACGAGCACTTCGCGACCGAGGAAAGCCTCGCGATCACCTCGGTCGTGCATGCGGGCGTGCTCGATCGCTATCCGGAACTGCGGCTCATGATCAGTCATGGCGGCGGGGCGATTCCGTATCAGATTGGCCGCTGGCGTTCGCACTGGCTCATGGAGCAGGCCGCGCACGACCCGCAGATCGCCTCCTGGCTCAAGGAAGCCGAGGCTGCGGGCTGGGCGGGCAAGCCGGTGCCGCCGCGCCCCGCGCAACTCACCACCTTCGACGATCAGTTGCGCCGTCTCTGGTACGACACCACGGTGCACAACAAGGGCTCGCTGGAATTGCTGCTCGACACGGTCGGCACCGACCGCTGCTGCTTCGGCACGGAGCGTCCCGGTAGCGGCAGTTCGGTCGATCTCGCGACGGGGCGGCCGATGGACGACTTCAAGTACACGATCGACCGCATCGAAGGACTCGACGACGAGGACCGTTATCGCCTCTACGAAGCGAATGCACGGCGTCTGTTCCCGCGCCTCGCGAATGCGTTGCCGAACGAGGACGAGGAGGCCGCATGAACACAGCGACGACGGAACAGACCAGCACGACTGAAAAGCAAACGCCAGCGGACATCAATGTCGCCCGCGCGGCGGCGCTCGACACGGCATCGCTGAGCGACGCGCTCGACCGGCTCGGCATCGCCGGGCAATGCGAGCGCATTAGCCCGCGCGACGGCGGCTTCGTCATGGCGGGACGCGCGTACACCGTGCGCTACGGCCCAGCGGGCAAGCCGGCGGGCACGGTCGGCGATTTTCTCGACGACGTGCCGCCCGGCAGCGTGATCGTGCTCGACAACGGCGGGCGCGAGGACGCGACCGTCTGGGGCGACATCATGACCGAACTGGCGCATCGACGCGGCATCGCCGGCACGCTGATCGACGGCATCTGCCGCGATGTCGCGCTGTGCCGCCAGCTCGGTTATCCCGTCTATAGCCGGGGGCACTGGATGCGCACGGGCAAGGACCGCGTGCAGGTCGAGGCGCTGGGCGTGCCGGTGGAGATCGGCCGCGTGCGGGTGGCCCAAGGCGATCTCGTGCGCGGCGACGCCGACGGCGTGATTGTGATTCCGCGCGAGCACGAAGCCCAGGTGCTCGAGACCGCCGAGCAGATCGAGCGCGCCGAGGACCGCATTCGCGCGGCGATCCGTGCGGGCAGCCGGCTCGACGAAGCGCGCCGCGCGCACCACTACCACCAGTTGCAGACGAAAGCATGAACGAGCGACTTCAATCAGGCGAAGCGGCGCTTCTCGATGCAGCCTTGCTGGAACGCGCGCGCGCCTTCGACACGGCCACGCTGCACGAGGCTTCGGGCAAGCGCGGCGCGCTGCCTTCGGCCATCAAGCCGGTCGTGGCGGGTTTCAAGCTTGCCGGGCCCGCCGTCACCGTGCACGGCCCGGGCGGCGACAACCTGTGGCTGCATCGCGCGATCTACGCGGCGCAAGCGGGCGATGTGCTCGTCGTCCACGTGAGCGGCGCGACCGAGCATGGCTACTGGGGCGAAGTGATGTCGACAGCGGCGCGCGCGCGCCAACTCGGCGGCCTCGTGATCGACGGCTGCGTGCGCGACGGCGCATTGCTCGCCGAAGTCGGCTTTCCCGTGTTCGCGCGCGGCTTGTGCATACGCGGCACGGGCAAGGACTTCGACGCGCACGGTTTCATCAATCGCCCGGTGCTGTTCGGCGACGTGATCGTGCACGCAGGCGATCTCGTGGTGGGCGACGCGGACGGCGTGGTGGTGCTCGAGCGCGGCACGGTGCACGCCACGCTCGATGCCGCGCAGCAACGCGCGGACGCCGAGCAACAGATCATGGCGCGCCTCAAGCAGGGCGAATCGACCTTGGACATTTACGGCTGGCACTGACCGGTTCCAGAACACACATGGCTACGCAACCCCCCTTGATCGAAGCGCGCCTCGTCGCGATGCAACTCGAAGCGCGCGATATCGTCTCCTTCGTCCTCGCGCCGGCCAATCTTCACGCCGACGCGCCGCTGCCGGATTTCACGCCGGGCTCGCACATCGACGTGCATCTGGGCAACGGCCAGACGCGCAGCTATTCGCTCTCGAATGTCGATGCGAGTGCGAACCGCTACCGGCTCACGGTGCAGCGCGATCCCAACAGCCGTGGCGGCTCGGCATGGCTGCACGAGACGCTGCGCGTGGGCGAGGTCGTCAAGATCGGCGCGCCGCGCAACAACTTCGTGCTCGACGACAGCGCGCCGCACTCGGTGTTCATCGCGGGCGGCATCGGCATCACGCCCTTCATGCCGATGATGGCGCGGCTTAACCGGCTGGGCCGCGCGTGGCATCTGCACTACTGCGTGCGCACGCCCGAGCGCGCCGCGTTCGGCGACGAGATCGAGATGCTCGCGGCGGCCGGCGAGGGTCGCGTGAGCCACCACTACGACGAAGTGCCCGGCGGCGCGATGCTCGACCTGCGCGCCACGATCGCCGCACTGCCCGCGCGCGCTCACGTCTATTGCTGCGGACCGTCGGGCATGTTGCAGGCGTTTCGCGCCGCCGCCGAAGCCATCGAACCCGCGCGCGTGCACTTCGAATACTTCTCCTCGAACGTGGAAGCGGCTGCGGACGGCGGCTTCGTCGTGCGGCTCGCGCGTTCGGGGCAGGAGTTTCGCGTGGAGACCGGACAGACGATTCTGGGCGCGCTGCGCGAGCACGGCATCGAGGCCGATTCGTCGTGCGAAGAGGGCGTGTGCGGCGCGTGCGAGACACGCGTGATCAGCGGCGTGCCCGATCACCGCGACAGCATTCTCGGCGCGCGCGAACGTGCAGCGAACAAGACCATGATGATCTGCTGCTCGGGCTGCAAGTCGGATTGCCTCGTGCTCGATCTCTGAAACGCGCCCACCTATTGCTTTCTTGATGCGAGGACACCGCATGTATCCCATCGACTTTTTCTTTCGCGCGGCGCGGCACTTTGGCGAACGCGTGGCCATCGAAGCGCCGGAAGGCACGCTCAGCTATGCGGAACTCGCGGCGCGTGTGAACGCGGCGGCCGCCGGCTTGCAGCAACTCGATCCGCAACCCGGCAGCCGTGTGGGCATTTGTGCGGGTAACACGCGGGATCATGTCGTGGCGCTGCTTGCTGTGCTCGCGGCGGGCAAGGTATGGATTCCGCTGAACCCGCGCAGCGCGCCCGCGGAACTGGACCGCATCGTTGCGTTCACGCAGCCTGGGATCGTGCTGGCGACGGCGAAGTACGGTGCGGCGCTTGCACTTGGGGCCGTGCCGCAACGCGTGGCGCTCGACCAGGCGTTCGAGGGCACGCCGCAGACATTCGCAGAGCTAATCGATCGCCATGCTGGCGAGTCGCCCACACGTGTCGAGCGCGCCGACACGGACCTCCAGGCGATCAAGTTTACCGGCGGCTCGACCGGCGTGCCCAAGGGCGTGATGCAGTCGATTCGCGCGTGGCGCGCGACTGTGCTCAATCTGATCGACGCCTATGGATTTGGCGAAGGCGACCGCAACCTGCTTGCCGCGCCGATCACGCATGGCGCGGGCACCTACCTGCTGCCGGTGCTCGCGAAGGGCGGTGCACACGTGATCCTCGCGGAAACGAACGCGCATACGGTGCTCGACGCGCTCACGCAAGGCGGCATCAGCAATGTCTTCATGCCGCCCACGCTCTTTTACATGGTGATGGAAGCGGGCGCGGACACGAACGCCACGTTCCCGGCATTGCGTCATCTGATCTATGGCGGCGCGCCTATGCCCGTGGAAAAGATCCGCGCGGCACAGCGCTTTTTTGGCCCCGTGGTGGAAGTCACGTACGGGCAGACCGAAGCGCCGCAGATCGTTGCGTTCCTCAACGGGCGCGATCTTGCCGACGACCGCTATGTGCATTCGGTGGGCCGCGCCTCGTTGCTGAGCGACTTCGCGATCATGGGCGCCAACGGAGCGTTGCTCGGTGCGGGCGAGACCGGCGAGATCGTGGTGCGTGGGCAGATGATCATGAACGGCTATCTCGACATGCCCGAGAAAACCGCTGAAACCATCGTGGATGGCTGGCTGCATACGGGCGACCTCGGCTATCTCGACGAGGACGGCTATCTGTTTCTGCGCGGACGCAGCCGCGACGTCATCATCACGGGCGGCTTCAATGTCTATCCCGTCGATGTGGAGGACGTGCTCGGGCGTCATCCGCACGTGCAGGACGTGGCCGTGTTCGGCGTGGCCGACGATAAATGGGGCGAAGCCGTGACCGCCGCCGTGCAACTCAAGCGCGACACGCAGCGCGGGACAGAACTCGAAGGTGTGCCTGACGAAGCCACGCTGATGGCGTGGGCGAAGGCGCAACTAGGCGCGGTTAAAACGCCCAAGCGCATTCATTTTCACGAGACGCTGCCGCGCAATCCCGTCGGCAAGGTCGATAAGGTTTTGCTCAAGAGCCGTCACGGCGCGGCGGAGGACGTGGCATGAGCGCGGGCAAGATCACGACGGAGATTGGCTATTGCACGCGCGAGCGCATCTATGTGCGCGGGCGCGATCTGGCCGACGAACTGATCGGCAAGATCGACTTCATCGACATGCTGATGCTCGTGATTCTCGGCCGCACGAGCGAGGGCAACGAGCGCGACATGCTCAACGCGATTCTCGTGACCGTGACCGATCACGGACTTACGCCCAGCGCAGTGGCCGCGCGCCTCACGTATCTCGGTGCGCCCGAGGCGCAGCAAGCTGCCGTGGCGGCTGGGCTGCTCGGGGCGGGCAGCGTGTTCCTTGGCGCGATGGAGAACGCCACGCTGATGCTGCGGGAGATCGTCGCGAGCGCGGGCGTGAATGCTTCGGACGCAGCGCTTCAGGACGCCGCGCAACGCGCGTGGCTCACGCGCCGCGCGCAACGTGAAAGCGTTCATGGTCTGGGCCACAACATCCATGTGGATGGCGATCCCCGCATCCCCGCGTTGCGCGAGGTCTCGCAGCGTAGTGGTTATTTCGGCGCGCATTGGCGCGCGCTCGAACACCTGAGCGAAGCGAGCGCCAGGCCCGGTCGTAGCGCATTGCCCATCAACGCTGCTGGCGCGGTCGGCGCGATGGTGGCCGATATGGCGCTGCCCGCGGCGATGGCGCGCGGACTGGCGTTGATCGGCCGCTGCGCTGGCCTCGTCGGCCATGTGCTCGAAGAGGCGGCGCAACCGGTGGGCGCGGCGCTCTGGGATCTCGTGCTGCGCCAGGACCCGCGCAACGCGCTGGATTGAAAGCGCTCGCCGCGAGGCAGGCCACGACAAAAGGGCCGCGAACAACAAGGAGACATGATGAGCTATTTCGATGACTGGCGATTGAACTCGCCGTTCTACGACGAAACCCACGAAGCGATCGCGCAGTCCGTGCGCCGCTTCGTGGAGCGCGAGGTCATGAACGACATCGAGGCCTGGGAAAGCGCGCACGAGGTGCCGCGCGCGGTGATCCGCAAGGCCGCGCAGGCGGGGCTGCTGGGGCTGGGCTTTCCCGAGGAATACGGCGGCAGTTCGGAGGGCGTGGATGTCTTCCACAAATTTGTGCAGACCGAGGAACTCGCGCGCCCCGGCTACGGCGGCTTTCCCACGGCGCTCATCACGCATGCGGCGGGTCTGCCGATCATCCTCGCGGCGGGCCCCGAGGAAATGAAACGGCGCGTCGTACCGCAGATTCTCGCGGGCGAGAAGTTGCTCGCGTTCTGTATCACCGAACCTTCGGGCGGCTCGGACGTTGCGCGCATCACGACACGCGCGCGGCGCGTGGGCGAGCGCTATGTCGTCAACGGCTCGAAGACCTATATCTCGCACGGCATGACCGCCGATTACTACGTTGTCGCCGTGCGCACCGGCGGCGAAGGGCTCGATGGCCTCTCCGTGCTGCTCATCGAACGCGATGCGCCGGGCTTCACGCAAACGCCCCTCAAGAAAATGGGCTGGCACATCAACGACACCGCGTCGATCTACTTCGATAACGTCGAGGTGCCGGTGGAGAACCGCATCGGCCCCGAGAACGGCGGCTTCGCGAAGCTCATGGCCAATCTCAATCTCGAACGCCTGCATGCGGCGCATCACTGCTGCGCGTTTGCGCGCGTGGCGCTGGAGGAGGCGGCGAACTGGGCGCGTGATCGCATGACCTTCGGCAAGCGGCTGGTCGATCATCAGGTGATCCGCACGAAGCTCGCCGATATGAAGCGTCGTATCGACGCCACCCAGGCGCTGGTCGATCTCGCGGGCTGGCGCGCGAAGGAAAACCGCCTGGGCGGCGCCGATCTCGCGCTACTCAAGGTACAGGCGACGCAGATGATGGAGCGCGTTGCGCGCGATGCGGCGCATGTGCTGGGCGGTGCTTCGTATATCGAAGGAACGAAGACCGAACGGATTTTTCGCGAGACGCTTGTGATGGCGATCGGTGGCGGCTCGGAATCGATCCTGCTCGACATGGCCGGGCGGCATCTCTTCAGCAAGGGTTAGCACGATGAACCAGCAACCGTTGGGCGAGAAACCGCTGAGCGGCGTGAGTGTGCTCGATTTCAGTGAACTGGCGCCTGGCCCGTTCATGACGCAATGCCTGCGAGAAATGGGCGCCGACGTGCTCAAGATCGAACGCCCGCCGCATGGCGATGGCGCACGGCGCATGCAGCCGGGCGGCTTCGCCGTGCTCAATCATGGCAAGCACTCGCGTTTCGTCGATCTGAAAGACGCCGCTCAACTGAGCGACGTGCGGGACCTGGCTGCGCGGGCGGACATTGTGGTCGAGGGCTTCCGGCCCGGCGTGATGGAGCGGCTTGGGCTGGGCTACGCGGCGCTCGCGCAGCGCAATGCGCGTCTCGTCTACGTGTCGATCTCGGGCTACGGGCAAAGCGGGCCGCTTGCGCAGTCGCCCGGCCACGACGTCAACTACATGGCGACGGCGGGGATGATCAGCCTGAGCGGCGGACTAGGCCAGCCGCCACGCGACGCGATAGGCGTGCCTGTTGGCGACTTTTGCAGTTCGATGTACGCACTATCTAGCGCGCTCGCGGCGCTCTTGCAGGCGCGCACGAGCGGGGTGGGGCAGCACCTTGACGTCGCGATTACCGATTGCCTCACGCACTGGATGAATCCGCGTCTCGGGCATTTTCAGCGAGCGGGCATCGAAACTCTGGAAGCACAGCGCAATGATGTCTTCAGCAAGGCGGCCTACGGGGTGTTCGAGACTGCGGACCCGGGCGAGTACGTGGCGGTAGGGGCGCTCGAAGACGCGTTCTGGGCGCGTCTTGTCACCGCGCTCGGACTCGATATTCCCGGCATCGACCATGCATCGCTCAAGGTGCGCAAGGCGCAGGCGGCGCAAATCAATGCGGTGCTTTCGGCACGGCTTGCGCAGATGAAGGCGGCGGCTATCGTCGATACGCTGACGCTGGCGGATGTGCCCGTGTCGCGTGTTGTGGAGCCAGCGACGCTTGCGCACACGCCCCACGCAGTGGCGCGGCGTTTATTCGGCGTGGTGGACGGACTGCACTACGTGAAGTTTCCCGTGAAGATGGCGGGCGGCGTGGGCGAGTGACAGGCGTTACACGGCAGACCTGACACGGCGGCGCAAAAGAAGTTCAGCGAGACATTCAACTGGAAAACGAGGAGGAAACATGAGTGAGAACGTGATTTTCGCGGGCGACGACCACAAGGCCGTGCGCCGTACCGTGGATCAATACGTGCGCGGTCTCGAAGCCGCGGACTTCGACGCGGTGGCGAACTGCTTCACCGAAGACGCCTTCTACTCGCACGGCGCCTACGACCCGCAACTGAACACCACACGCGCTGAAGTAAAGGGGCGCGGGAAGTTGCTCGACATGCTCAAGAGCAAACGGCGCAGCCGCACCTGGGTCCATGAACTGCATGCATTCACCGTTGCCGATGGCCGCTGCTATCTGGAGGGGGTATTGCGCGAAACGGCGGACGGCCCGCTCGTGGCGTCGTACGTCGGTTGCGGCAGCTTCGACGAGGCCGGCAAGCTCACGCGCTGGGTGGCCTACAGCAGTCGCCCGCCGGTCGGTGCGGCGCTGGCGGCGGATTGATTGGCGGCACACATCCGGAGAACCAGGGCGATGAAGGCAACCGCAGCATTCGAGTGGGACGACGATTTCAAGCTCGGCCACACGCAGATGGATGAAGTCCACGAGGAGTTCGTGGAGATCGTGAACGCGATGATGGTTTGCGCCGACGATGCCCTGCTGTTTCATCTGCGGCGCTTCGAAGTGCACGCGCGCGATCATTTCGATCAGGAGCGGCACTGGATGAACGCGAGCGGATTTCCCGCCGCTGACTGCCATATCTCCGAACACGATGCCGTGATGCGCTCCGTCGCCGAAGTGATGGACGGTGTGCGGCTGGGCGGATCGCCGGGTGAAATCCGGCGGCTTGCCGGGGCGCTCGCCGACTGGTTTCCGGCCCATGCCGATTATCTCGACGCCGCGCTGGCGCAATGGCTCGTGAAGCAGGCGACGCAAGGCGTGCCGCTGGTGTTCCGCCGCCGCGAGAGTATCAGCCGGCGCGGATCGCACAGCGGCGAGTGTTAGAGGACTCAAGTCATGACAGGCCAGGATTGCACGCTGCGCATGCTGATCGAAAAGTGGCTGCCAGTACCCGCTGGCGACGGTTGCGGTTCGCAGACGCTGAGCTTCGCGCGCTCGCGCCACGGTAATGGCCGCTGCCTTCGCGTGCGCGCGCCCGGCGCGCCGCGCGGCGTCGAAATCGTGTTCTTCCAGCACCAGGACGGTAAGTGGTGGATCTTTCCGCAGGATGGCGCGCGGCTCGGTATGCGGGTGGGCGGCCATAAGGCATCGAGTATCCAGATTCTCAATTTACTATGGAATGCAAAACATGAATGCGACCATTATTGAGGGTGAGATTCAAAGCGAGGATGTTGACTTTGTGCTCGATGTCGCCACGCTGCGGGACGATCTGCTGGTCAAACTCGACCGCATGCGTTCCGTCGATCCGATCTACTGGAGCGAGAAGAATCAGGTGTGGCTGGTGACCGGGCATGCGGAAGTCGTGGAAGGATTCAAGGGAAAACTGCCGCTGTCGTCGGTACGTCTGCACATTCCGATAGCACACATTCCCGAGGAGGTCCGTTACGAGCGGTTTCCGTTCTATATGGAGGCCGTCAAATCCTGGCTCTTGAACATAGACGGACCGGAACATCAGCGTCAACGTCTTTTGATGATGCGGGCGTTCAGCAAGCCCGTTGTCGAAACCATTCGCCCCAGCGTCGTCCAATATATCGAGGAGGCGCTGGATGACGCGGGCAAAATCGATGAACCGTTCGACTTCGTGAGCCGGATTGCCCGTGTCATTCCTGCGCGCATGATCCTCAAGCAATTGGGCCTTCAGGATACGTTGATTTCAAAGCTCCATCATTGGGCCGTCACGCTCAATCAGCAAGGCAACGTCAGAATCCCGGTCGAAGTTGCGGAAGAAATTAACGACGTCTTGCTGGAAATGCGCGATGTCTTTGATCCTGAACTTGAAAAGCGGCGCAAGATGCCGACGGACGATTTTCTTTCGGCGTTGGTGAGCGCAAGCGAGAGTGGCGACACCCTCACGAAGGAGGAGATGTTCGGCATTTGCGTCATCACACTGATCGCCGGTCATGACACCACCGCAAACACGATGGCGTTGGGCACGGCGTTGCTTCGAAAGGATTGCGCCATTTCTCAGGCGTTTCGCGGTGATCCTGCTCGCGTTCCTGATGCAGTCATGGAGTTGCAGCGCCGCGTGGCGATGTCGATGATGATGGGGCGTATCGCCAGTGAAGATTTCCACTGGAACGGACATGAGATCAAGAAAGGGCAGGTCGTCATGTTGGCCCAGGGAGCGGCAAATCGCGATCCTGCCGTGTTCAACAATCCCCAGGCCACGGACGTCACCCGGCAACAGACCCACAACATGACGTTCGCGCCCGGTGTTCACCACTGCATCGGATTCATGCTGGCAAAGATGGTGCTTGGCGAATTCTTTCCACGTTTCCTCAAACGCTTCGACGTGGACGTGCTGGACGATGCGCTCGATTTTGCGCCGACTGCGAGCTTCCGGGGGCTCAATTCGCTCAAGATCAAGCTGCATGCGCGCGATGCGTGATCGCTACGCGGCGGCTTGTCCGCCGCGTAGCGAAGTTCGTCTCGTAGGGCGTTGTCGTTAGCGGATAACCGCAACGTCCTCGAAGCTCAGTCGCGCACCGCGCGGCCGATGACCGTCGGTATCGGGCAGCCCGAGATTAAACAAAAAATTGCTCGCCCATCGCCCATCTGGAAAGAAGGCGGCGTCGACTTTCGCGTGATCGAAGCCGCTCATCGGTCCCACCGCCAATCCCGCAAGACGGGCGGCGATCATCAGATAGGCGCCCTGCAGGCTGGCGTTGCGCAAAGCGGTGGTCTGGGCAAGCTGCGGATTGTTGCGGTACATGTCCGCCGCATTCGGCACAAAGGGGAACTGGCTCGGCAACTGCTCGTGAAATTGCCTGTCCTGCGCCACGATCACCGTGACGGGCGCGTTCATCGTTTTGTCGACGTTGCCCGGTGCGAGCGCCTCGCGCAGCTGCGCCTTCGCTGCTTCGCTGCGCACGAACACGAGGCGCATCGGTTGGCAGTTCATCGAGGTCGGCCCGAGGCGGGCGACGTCGTACAGTGCGCGCAATGTATCGTCCGGGATCGGTTGATCGGCGAAGCGATGGGCGGTGTGCGCCTGCGTGAAGGCTTGTTCAAAGTACGGGGAATCGACGGAGATTGTCATGGCGTGCGTTGGATTCAATGATGTTCAGGGATGGCGCGGCGGGGCGATCTTGTTGATGCTGTTCCAGTGCTCGGCGAGCTTGCCGTCGCGAAGCCGGAAGGCGTCGAATACGAAATAGTCGTAGAGCGTGTTTGGCGCCTCGGGCTCGGGCTGGGGCGCGTAGCCCGCGATCACCACGACATCGTTTTGCGCGACCAGCAGTACTGGCGGTTGCGTCATCTCGTCCTTGACCGGCAGCGGCGGCGCATCGCCGAAGATCTGGCGCAGATAGCGCTCGAGGCCGTCTTTCCCACCGGGAATATGGCGACAATGCTGCTTGTAGTCATCGGTGACGAAGTCCTTTGCCGCAGCCGGGTTGCGCGCCTCCAGGACGTGCCGGAAGAAGTCGATGACGACCCGTTTATTGCGGTCCTCAAGCGTCGGAGAGGTTTCCGGTAGAAGGCTCATGATTGGTAGTCCTGTATATTGAAAAGACGACGGTTTACTGTCGGGAAAGACCCGTCAAACGTCCGATGTCGACAATGAGAAATGCGCCGATCAGCCAACCGCTGCGATTCGGTGCGGTGGAGACTTGCGCGAGTACAGCGGTATTCGGATGCAGGAAATACTGGGCGAACGCTTGCAGCAGGACACCCGGTGCGATGCCCACCTGTCCATGCACGTCGAACGTAAAGGTGTTGCGCGGCACGCCCTGATTGACAACCGGCACGGCTCCGCCGGTTTCCGCGTTGAGCGTCGTGGTGAAGGCGGCCCGCGCCTGTTGTTCGTAGAGCGCGCGCTCGTTGCTCAGGCGGATATAGCGGATCGTGCTGCCCACCAGTGCGACCGGATTGGAGGCCCAGAAGCCGCCCCATTCGGCGCCACTGTAGGCCTCGATCGGGTACGCCTGTCCCGGTCCTGGCGTGACGAACGCGCCGCCGTACAGCGCGACGTTTTCCGGCACGGGACCGGCGGCGCTGGCCGAGCGCCAGATCACCTTGCGCCCTTGTCCATAGAAGCCCCACGTGCCGTTGCCGTGTTCGAGCGGGGTGCCGGTGGGATTGAGCGCCTGGCTGGAGCCGTCGGTGTTGTATAGCGAATCCTGATACGGGATGGTGGCGTGATAGACGCCCAGTTCGTATTTGAGCGGATACGGCGTTTCCGCGAAGCTCGATTCGTGGATGACGTTCGCCACGCCGATCCAGCCTTTGCGGGTGGCCATGCTCCAGTTCCAGCCGGTCGTGGTGGTCCAGTTCGATGCGTTATCTTCGATCACGCCGAAGCCCAATCTTGTGTCCTGCGATAGCGCCCATGCGAGGCGCGCGCCCCAGACCGATTTGGTCGCGCCCGGTTCGTCGAGCGTGATGGCGGGCGTGGAAGCCACGCAGCCACTGCACATCGTCGGGATCATGAAGTCGTCGTTCAGATTCATGCGCCCATATTCGATATGCAGGCGCTTGTCGAACAGGTCGTGCGAGAGCGTGAATTTCACCAGGTCGGTGCTTTCCGATTCAACCGGAAAAGGCGTGAAGGCCGATCCGGTTTGGAACAGATAGCTTTTGGTGTTGTGGGCGGGACGGTTCCAGGCCTCGTCGAAATTGAACTGCGTATTGGGGATGCCGATCAGCTTGTCCAGATCGACGCTGCCCTTGAGGAACAGCGTGCCGTAGTTGGCCGACTTGCCCGTCGAAATGCCGGTGGACGGATTCGCGAAATAGCCGTTCGTGAAGAGCGGATCGAAGTCGATGCCATGCCGCGCGAGGAAGTCGCCCACACCGCTTAGCGGCCCGTTGGTGGCGGAGGGCATGACGCCTGCCGGGAGATCGAGAATGGGCAATCCCGGCGGGTTCTGACGGGTTTCCGTTTGCGCCTGCAACGTGTTTTGCGCGAGCGTCGCGGTGCTGCTTTTGGCTTGTGCCGCCTTCGCAGTAACGGCGGGTTGCGTGGAGGTGTCCGCGTCGTCTTGTGTGGCAGCGTTTGCGCAAGCCGAGGCCACGCACGCTCCCAGTACCAGAATCCGCACGGCGATAGCGATGTGGTTGAGTTGTCTCACGATGTTCTAGTTATCCTGGTTGGCGGGTTGCACTTGCGCGCTGCGTGGAATGCGGGGCGGGGCGGCGAAGGCGATGGCGAACACGGCCAGCGCGGAGAGGACGAGGCACAGCACGAAGACTGGCGTATAACTGCCGGTATGATCGAATACCGCGCCCGCTGCGCCCACGAGTGCCGAACCGGTCAGCGTGCCGACCGCCAGCAGGATGCCGAACAGCTGGGCAAAAATACGGGCTCCAAAATAATTGCCGAGCAGCGCCATGAGGCAGACCTGGGAGGCGCCATAGCCCAAGCCTGCCGGGACCGCGAACAACCACGGGCCAGCGGCGACATCGGGCCGAACGGCGGCGTAGAGTCCCATCGTGAGCAGGGCCATCGCCGCGGCGCCGATACGATGCGGCGCGATGCGGTCTCCAAGAAGGCCTGCCACAAGGTTGCCTGCGAGAGACGAGGCGATCATCACCGCGATCGCGAAAGCGGCCGCTGCGGACGAATAGCCGCTATCGACGAGATGCACGACGCCATGCGCCATCAGCAGCATCCAGTCGAGGCCGACGACACAGGAGAAGCCCATGATCAGCCAGTACGCGCGGCAATGCAGTGCGTCGCGCAAGGGCCAGGCGTGAGTCGTGTTGAACACGTGGGCCGTTTCCGCGAAGGGTGCTGCGCTCGGCGTGGCATCTTCACCCGCGCCATCGTCCCGCATCACCAGCGCGGTAATCAGGAGTGCGAGTAATGCGGCAGCCGACATCGCATACCAGCCTGCGCGCCAACCAAGCGAACTGACGGCGATAATCTTGTCGAGCGCGGGCGGGGCGAACGTGCCGCCGATATCGATTGCCGACAGGACGATCGACACGGCCAGTGCGCGCTTGTCGGGAAACCAGCGAGCCACCGCGGCCTGCGCCGGGAGGATGCCCGCACACGCCACGCCCGCGCCCACCAGCAGGCCAAACACCGGCGGAAAGGCCCAACTGCTGGCCACGACCGTTCCGGTCGCCAGGGTGCCGACGACGAGCAGCGCGCACCCGGCCAGCACGACGCGCTTCACGCCGAAGCGGCGAATGAGCGCGGCCACGAGCGGGCCAGGCACGCCCATCGTGAGAATGAACAGCCCGAACCCGAGGCCGATAACCGTTCGGTCGAAGTGCAGGGCAGCGGCCATGTGTGCATTGACCACGCTCGAACCGATGCTCGGCACCGACACGGCGCAGACGATGATCAGCCAGAGCGCGGCCAGCAAACGCCAGCGATACGGCACGCGCGAGGCGCGTCCTGGGCGGGCTTGCGTGTCGAGCGCAGCGCCCCCCTCCTGGAGGATGTTCATATGTCTCCTTCTTTATGGTTTTTTCTAATGCCCGGCCTCGGGCCGCGATACGCTTTTGCGCGCTTCGATGCTGTTAGCCGGCTTTCTGGGGCGCGCCAACGTCGGGCAAGCCGCCTGCGAACATGTTGAAAGGCGGCCTGCCGAGTAATTGACGGCCGTGAATTTCCGCGAGCGGTTCGAGTCGCACAGCGCCGTGCAGATTCGCCACGCGAATGTCGCGCACGAAGCGCTGGATCGGATTGGTGTCGCGCGCCGTCGATGAGCCCAGGCACAACTGGATCATGCCCACCGCGTCGTCGCAGAGCTTTGCGCCGTAGACCGTGTGCATCGACATGCGGGATTCCGCCTCGGCGCTCAGGCCGGTGCCTTCGAGCGCGGCACGATCGACGACTTCCGCGCATTGCCGGATGACGGCTTCGGCGGCCGTGATCATGGCATCGGCCTTGGCCGCCACGATTTGCGTCGACGCCATGTCGGCGACGGTGTCGTAGGGCAGATTGAAGGGCTTCATCTTTTGCGTCTGCTCGATGAAGCATTCGAGCGCGCCGCGCGCCATGCCCAGCGCGATCGCCATCACGCTCAGATGCGTGACGAGCATGAGCCCGCGCATATCCACGCGATACGCGAGGCCGCTGTATTTGCCGCGCAACGCATCCATGCGCGGCGCGAGTTCGGCGATGTCGAGATAGCGGTGAGTGGGCACGAACACTTCTTCGCGCGCCGCCACGCTGTTGCTACAGGTGCCGCGCATGCCCATGACATGCCAGTCGTCGAGAATCTCGAACTGGCCGCGCTTGAGCAGCGCCATGCCCCGGCGCGGCATGCCCGCGCCATTCGCGAGTTCGACGCCCACCGTCACCCAGCCGGCGTGTTTGCAGCCGCTGCCGAAGTGCCAGACGCCTTTGACCATGTAGCCGCCGTCCACGGCGCGCGCTTCGCCCACGCGCGTGGAAAAGACCGATGCGCCCGCCGCGAGCGGGCCGATCCAGTCGTCGCGTTCGGCGAAAACCTCTTCGACGGCCTGCTCGGGGAACGGCAGCAGATTGCGCGTGCCGCCCGCCACGAAGGCCATCCAACCCGCTGCGCCGTCGCCGCGCGAAATCTCGGCGACGATATCCACGACATCGCGCGCGCCCAGTGCGTAGCCGCCAAGCTCGATGGGCGTCGTCAGCTTGAAAGCGCCTGCGCGTGTTAATGCATCGAGGGTGGCGGCGGGAATTTCGCCGAGGCGTTCGCCTTCGAGTGCGTGCTGACGAATCAGCGGAACCAGTTCGGTGATGTGGTCGCGCAAGCGGCGCCCGGTTTCCGTCGTCAGCTCGATATTGTTCGGAAGAAGCGATTGATTCATGGTTGCGTGTGTTCCTGTGAATGAGGTGACGGAAGGCGAAAGTGCTGCCGTTGCGCTGCAATGTGCGCTGCCAGCCGGGCGGAAGTAAGTCGCAAGACGTCTAAGACAACGTCGCGGGTGGCTGTCTTAAGACGTCTGCGCGAGCCGTTGGGGTTTGTCCGGAATGGCACGCCGCGCAGGCGGCAATTACGATTTCGCACTATCCTGGCCTCTTCTCGCGACGACGAATCTGATGAGCGAACGCACCGCGTTGCCCGTGCCGGCCGGCGAGTTGCCGGACCCCGACACCGTGCGGGCCGAGCTTGCGCGCGTGCTGGAGAGCAAGTGCTTCGCGACGTCGGCGCGCTTGCGCTCGCTGCTGGCCTGGCTGGTCGAGCAGACGCTGGGCGGCAACGCCGAGCGCTTGAAGGAGTACACGATCGCGCTGGAGGTCTTTGGGCGCGGCGCGGATTTCGATCCGCGTATCGAGGGCGTCGTGCGTAACGAGGCGTGGCGTCTGCGCACGCGCCTCGCCCAGTACTACCGGACCGACGGCGCTGACAACCCCGTTCGCCTCGAACTGGCACCGCGTTCTTTCGCGGTGAGCGTTGCCCGGGCTGCGGCTTCGGTCACTGGGCTTGCGCTGCCGGGCTCGCCCACATCGGTGCCTGCGTCGCCTTCGGCGGTGCGCCTCGCCGTCCTGCCGTTCGACGTCGACGAACATTCCCCGGAAGCCAGGCGATTCGCCGACGGTCTGGCCGAGGAACTCGGCCACGCCCTGCGCAAGCTGCCGCGCATCGAGATCGTCGGGCGTTCGTCGTGCCGCCGCGTGCAACTGGGCGCGCTCGATGCGCGCGAAATCGGCGAGCGTCTGGGTGCGCGCTTGCTGCTGGAAGGCAGCGTGCGCCATGACGGCGCGCGCTTTCGTCTGATGGCGGAACTCGTCGATACGCAAACCGGCTGCCAGATCTGGACCCATGCGCTCGAACGTCCGTGGAGCGACGCCATCACGCTGCCCGGTGTCATCGCCGACGATCTGCTCGCGGAACTCATGCGCAGCGTCGATGGCTGGATGACGCCGCTTGCCGAATCTTTCGTCGATAGTCTGTGCTTCGATGCCGACCTGCGGCAGATGCTGCTGTTCGGCATGGCCTGCCCGCCGCACGCGGGAAGCATTCTGCGTCGCGCGGTGACGTGGCTCGAAGCCCGCGTGTCGCGCGAGCCCGCCAACGGCGCCGCGCGAGCGCAACTGGCGTCCGTGCTGGCGCTGTTCGTCACGATCGTGCCCGCCGCCAGCGCGGACCTGCTGCCTCAGGTCGAGCGCCACGCGCTGGCCGCCCTGAGCGCGGACCCGCAACAGGTCGATGCGCTCGTCGCGTGGGGCATGGCGTCGTTGTTCGTGTGCGACTGGATGTCGGCGCGGCGCGCGCTTGGCCGCGCTATTGCCGTTGCGCCCCAGCATTGCAGCGCGCGCATCGCGCATGGTCTTTTGCAGATGCAGGTGGGCGAACTCGACGGCGCGCTGGACGATCTGCGTATCGCGCGCGAAGCGAATCCCTTGTCGGTTTCCGTGAGCGGGACGCTCTCTGCCGTGCTGATGAACGCCCGCCGCTATGGCGAGGCGGCGGAGTTCGCGCGCCGCGCAATCGCGCTCGACGAGGCGTTCAAGCCGGCATCGGTATTGCTCGCCGACGCCATGCTCTGGGACGGCCGCACCGCATGCGCACTGTCGCGATTCGAAGAGCTGAGCCGGATGGATGGGCGCACCGTCTTCGGGCTCGGCAAGCTCGGCTTCGCGTATGGGCGCGCGGGCAATATCCGCAAGGCGCGGGAGTTGCTCGACGAACTCAAGCAGCGCGATGAGGATCCGGCGCGCGTTGAAATGGCGTGCGCCCATATCCATCTGGGGCTCGACGAGCGCGAGGCCGCGCTCGATGCGCTGAGTACCGTGCTGGCTACGCCTACCGGCGTGGAACGGCTCGGGCCGGAGCTGATGCTGCGCAGCGCTCCGCAATTCGACGCCGTTCGCGGCGATCCCCGTTTCGTCCAACTGCTGAACCGGCTCGGCCTCGTCCGTAGCTGATCCCGCTCGCCGCGCCCCAACTCGGCGCGAATACCTTCTCCTCTATCAATCGCATGCCATCGCGCATGCCGAACGCACGCGCCTGTTCCGTCCCTCTCAGGCTGGCGCGCGAACAATCTATGCCGTTCAACTTATCGGATACACCTATATTTTATCGATAATTTTGCACTTACTCTACGATCCATTGTTCGACTTGAGGTCATGAGAATGCAGATCGATTCGAAACGCGGAAGGGCGGCCCTGCTGGTTGGGCACATCGCCGGCATGGTCGATATGGTGGCGCTGCCGGTGTGGGTCGGCACGCTGGTGCAGCGGTACGGCCTCAACGCGCAACAGGCGGGCGGCCTCGTCACGCTTTTCCTGAGCGGCGTGGTGGTGGCGAGCGTGCTCCTCGCGCCGCGCTTTGAGGCATTGCCGCGCCGATGGATGCCCACGCTCGGCTACGGCGTGGCGGCGCTGGCGTTTATCGTGCTGGCGAACCTGGACAGTTTTCCGGCCATGGCGGCGTTGCATGTGATCGGCGGTCTGGGCGTCGGCTGCGGTTTGTCGTTCACGCACGGCACGATTGGCCGCACCGCCAATCCGCATCGCACGTTTGCCTGGGCGCAGGCCGCGCTTGGCGTGTTCGCGGTGGGCTTTCTGGGCGTCGTGCCCAAGGTCGTCGCAGCGCGCAGCGGCGCGGCGTTCTTCGTCATCCTCGCGGCTGTGATGCTGACGGCGATGCTCGTTGTGACCGTGGGCTTTCCTGCAAGCCGCGCGGCAATCGCAGAGAAGCGCACGCCAGTGACGAAGCCGCCGATTCCGCGAGCAACCTGGTTTGTGATCGCCGCGGTGACGCTGCTGACGCTCAATCAGGCGATGGTGTTCAGCTTCCTGGAGCGGATCGGCGTCGACCGCCATTTCGGTGCGGCGCGCGTGAATCTCGTGCTGCTGATGACCGGCATCGTGGCGCTTTTCCCCGCGATCATCGCCGCGTGGCAGCAAAAGCGTCTGCATCCTCGCACGGTTGCACTGATCGCGCCGTGGGCGCAGGCGCTCCTCGCACTGACGATCTCGACGAGTCTTGCGTACGGACCCTATGCGCTCGCGGGCAGCGCCTATCCGTTCGTCACGCTGTTCGCGCACACCTTCCTGTTCGGCTGGATCGCCCGTCTCGATCCGAGCGGTCGCGCCGTGGCGCTGACGCCCGCGATGGTGATGAGCGGCTCCGCCATCGGCCCGTTTGTCGCGGGCACCCTCGTGCTGGGCATGGGCTATGGCGCCATCGGCGCGGGTGTCGTGGTGGTGGCGCTGCTTTCTACCGTGCTGCTGTCGCGCATTCCACGTTCGTCGGCTGCCATTGCCGCTGAGACCGTCATGAGGCCGGCGCCATGAGCGTGCCGTATGCCGACTTTGCTCACGCGTCACCGATATCCGGCCAGAATCCAGATAATCGACGAAGAAAACGATCATTTATAATGACGGTTGGGTTCGGCTGCACGCGCGGACCGTTTAACTCTGGGATTGCACACACCTATGGACATTCAAGGCGCGCCCGGCAGCGCGAAGAGCCTCACTACGACGGCCTTCGAGTCGATTCGCGGCGATATCCTGCTGGGCAAACTGCTGCCCGACGAGCGGCTGCGCGTCCAGAGCCTGAGCGAACGCTATGAAGTGGGCGCGACGGCGGTGCGCGAGGCGCTTTCGCGGCTTGTGACCGAAGGTCTCGTCGACGTCGAGGACCAGCGCGGCTTTTGCGTCGCGCCCGTGTCGGCGGAAGACTTGATGGATCTGACCGAGACGCGTATCGGCGTGGAGCGCCTGGCGCTGGACCGCGCGGTGCAGATCGGCGACCTCGAATGGGAAACCAGCGTGTTGAGCGCGTATCACCGGCTTTCGCGCACGCCCGTGCCCAGCGACCCGGAGAAGCATCTGGCGTGGGCGCAGGCGCACCGGCTGTTTCACGAAGCGTTGGTTGCCGGTGCGTCGTCGGCCTGGCTCACGCGGCTGAGCCGCCTGCTCTACGATCAGTCCGAGCGGTATCGCAATCTTGCCGAGATCCGCACTTCGCCGCATCAGCGCGACTCGCTCCAGGAGCACAAGCAACTGCTCGACGCCGCGCTCGAACGCAATAGCGCCACGCTGTGCCAACTGGTCGACGAGCACTTCCGCGCCACGACGAAGATCATTCTCGATGCCGGGTTTGTGCAGACGCCCGGGAAGAAGAAGTCGCGTGTGAACGCGCGCGCCGCGCTGATCGCCTGATCGGTGGGTCGTTGGACGGCCGGGTCGTCTGGCCGTCCGTTCTCGTTGTTCTCCTCGCTGTCCTCGTCGTTGTTCTCTTGACCGTTATGGTCGTCTCGCCTTAGCGCCCGCTACACCCGGCAAGGGCGCCGCACGCCATTTCCTCCTCGCTTTACGCCTGATTCCGTCCGGGCGCGCTGACCGGCGCGCGCTGGCGGCCTTCGTTCGCCCGTCGCGCAATTTCGTACAGTTTTTCATTGATTATCGATAAAACGTGTTTTAATCTATGTCATCGGGATCGGGGGGGAGATGTATCGCCGCCGGCCTCACACACAGAAAACGGAGACACGGAAATGAATTTCGATGCCGATGTGGCGATCGTTGGCTACGGACCAGTCGGTCAGGCTCTGGCCGCGGCGCTGCTGGGGCGTGGGCACAGCGTGCTCGTGCTGGAGCGCTGGCCGGCCCTGTACGCGTTGCCGCGCGCGGTTGTCTACGACCACGAGGTCGCGCGCATCCTGCAATCGATCGGCGTGGCCGATGCGATGCGGGAGCACACGGCATTGAGTTCGCGCTACGAGTGGCGCAACGGGCGCGGGGACGTGCTGAAGGCCTTCGAAGGTCTGAACCGCGACGGCGTCTCTGGCTGGCCCGAGCGCCTGAGCTTCAGCCAGCCGTCGCTCGAACGCGCGCTCGACGCCAAGGTGCGCGCTTATGGCGACCGTGTGCAGATCCTGCAAGGCTGGCAGGTGCAGGCCGTCGTGGAAGGCAATGACGGCGTGAGCCTCACCGCTGTCGCCACCGAAGCGGCCGACGGCGAGCCGCGCAGCTTCAGGACGCGTTACGTCGTCGGCTGCGATGGCGCAGGCAGTTTCGTGCGCGAAGCGATGGGCGCGCGCTATGACGATCTCGGCTTTTCGGCCGACTGGCTGGTCGTCGATGTGGTGCCCAACAATCCGGCGGACTGGACCGATGACCTGATCCAGCTATGCGATCCGATGCGGCCGACGACCAACGTGTCCGGTGGCCCGGGCCGTCGCCGTTTCGAATTCATGCTGCTGCCGGGGGAAACGAAAGAGGCCATGAACAACGCCGCCACGGCGTGGCGGCTGCTGGAAGCGCATGGCTGGAATACGTCGAACGCCACGCTCGAACGCCATGCCATGTACACGTTTCGGGGTTGTGTGGCGGCGCAGTGGCGCAATGGCCGCGTGATGATCGCCGGCGACGCCGCCCATCTCACGCCGCCGTTCGCCGGCCAGGGGCTGTGCGCCGGGATGCGTGACGTCGCCGCGCTGTCGTGGCGCCTCGATCTGATTCTTCGCGGACTGGCGCAGCCGCAACTGCTCAATTCCTACGGGCTCGAGCGCACGCAGCATGTGCGCCGCTTCATCGATTTCGCGATCGAACTCGGCAAGGTGATCTGCGAACTGGACCCGCAGGCCGCGGCCGGCCGGGACGCCTGGCTGCTCGGCCCGGGTGCGAATGCCGAAGACCGTTTCCCGCCGTTGACCTTGCCGCCTTCCGATTGTCTGCGCGCGGGCGACCTGCTGGCCGGTGAGCTGTCCGTGCAGGGCCGCGTGCGCATGGTCGACACGACGGGCCGGTTCGACGATATCGCTGGCGGCGGTTTCACGCTGATCGCCTGGGAACACGATCCGCGCGCGGATTTCAGTGCCGCACAGATTGCCTGGCTCGAACGGGTGGGCGTGAAGGTCGTCACGGTGGGCGAACGCCAGGCGCTGGCCGATATCGACGGCACCTACGCCGCCTGGTTCGCGCAAATGGGCTGTAAGGCCGTGCTCGTGCGCCCGGACTTCTACGTGTTTGGCGCTGGCGATGCGCTGGACCTCGTCCGCGACCTGCAACGCACGCTTCACTGGAGCACGCCGGAAGAGTCGGCGCCAGCGTCGCGCGACCTCGTCCAGCACTACTTCGCCGCCAGATTGCACGCGCGCGTGAGTCCCGCGGTGCTCCGGGGCTGGCTTGCCGTTGGCCGTACCGATGTGGCCGTCGTGGACGTGCGCAATCCGCGCCCGGAACTCAAGGCGCGCATCGAGGGCGCGCTCGTGGCCGCTGCGGGCGATCCGGCGGCGCTTGCGTCGTTGCCTCGCGACAAAACCCTCGTGCTCTATTCCTGGGACGACGCCTGCACCTTGCTCCCGGCGGTGGCGCTCAAGCTGCTCGGCGATGGCTATGCCGTGAAGGAGCTTGCTGGCGGATTCCGCGGCTGGAATGAAATGCGCTTTCCGGTGGTGGAAGCCACGCCTGACGAAGCGACCGCGGCATAAGGCTCGGCTCGTTACGATCGGGGTTTGTCGATAATATGGAAATCCCGATGTTTTATCGATAAAAAGTGGTTTAATCTTTCAACCATGTGGCCGGGATGCGGCCAAGGTGTGCCGCGCCGCCGTTGGCGGGCCACCTGCAACAAAGGAGACAGGCGTTGATTACCGTCGAGGACATTGCATTCGTCCGCTACCAGGTGAGCGATCTCGAGCGCATGGAGCAGTTTCTGGCCGATTTCGGGCTGCACCGCGTCGCGCACACCGGCGAGGCGCTCTACATGCGCGCTGCGGGCGCCGTTCACCACTCGCATATCAGCGAATTCGGCGAGACGAACCGGGCCATCGGCTTTGGCTTCTTTGCCCGAACGCGTGCCGACCTGGACCGTCTTGCTGCGCAGACGGGCACACGCGTCAAGGACAACCCGGAGCCGGGCGGCGGCCAGCGGGTCCGCCTGACCGATCCGGCGGGCTTCGTGGTCGATGTGCTGCATGGACAGGCGACGCATGAGCCGCTGCCGACGCGCAAGCCGGTCGAGGTGAATCCGGCATTGGGGCGTCAGCGCTTTGGCAAGACGATCCGTATCGGCCGTGCGCCGAGTTCGGTTATGCGCCTTGGTCACGTGGCGGTGCTGGTGCCGAATTTCCAGGAAACGCTGGCGTTTTATCGCGACGTGCTGGGCTTCCGTGTTTCGGACACCTACTGGGCGGGCGTCGAGCAGAACACGATTGCGGCATTCCTGCACTGCGGCCTGGGCGATCAATGGACCGATCACCACACGATCGCGCTGGTGGCCACGCAGGAGGGCCAGGCGCGCTTCGACCATACGGCGTTCGAGGTGCTGGATCTCGACGACGTCCATCAGGGCGGCGAACACCTCAAGGCCTGCGGTTACACCCACTCATGGGGCGTGGGCCGCCATGTGCAGGGCAGTCAGATCTTCGATTACTGGCGCGACCCGTTCGGCAACAAGATCGAACACTGGACCGATGGCGATCTCGTCAACGACAGCACGCCTGTCGGTCACGCTGAGATTTCCAACGACGAACTGAGCCAGTGGGCACCGCCGCTGTCTCCCGAATTTTTTGGCTGAACTCATGGCTGATCGAGGCTGACGGAAGCCGATCGCCCATCCGCATCATTTTCTCAGGAGTATTTGCATGAAACTCGCACGCTACACCTACGATGGCGTCACCACCATTGGCGCAATCGACGGCGATCGTGTCGTGCCGCTGGCGTCGCTCGATTCCGCTGCGCCCGCAACGATTCGCGAAGTGCTCGCGGCTGGCCCCGCGTTGATCCAGCGCTTCGCGCGCGCGCTGACCGACGCGCCCGCCGGAGTGCCGCTCTCGGCCGTGCGTCTGGAGGCGCCGATTCCCGATCCGCAGAAGTACCTCGCGATCGGCATGAACTATCACGATCACGCGGAAGAAGCTGCGCGCGCGGGCATCAAGGTGCCGGAAAACCAGCTGTGGTTCAACAAGCAGGTCACCTGCATCACCGGCCCGTACGATCCGATCTACAAGCCGCGCGTCTCGCAAAAGATGGACTACGAAGCGGAACTGGGCGTGGTGATTGGCAAGCGTTGCCGCTATGTGTCGCTCGAAGAGGCCGCGAGTGTGGTGGGCGGCTATTTCGTCGCCAACGACGTGACGGCGCGCGACTGGCAGTTCAAGAGCCCGACTTTCACGCTCGGCAAGTCGTTCGACAGTCATGGTCCGATTGGCCCGTGGATCACGACCGCCGACGAGATCGCCGATCCTCACGCGCTGCAAATGAGCCTGTCGGTCAACGGCGAGCCGCGTCAAAGCGCCAGCACGGGCGGCATGATCTACAACATCTGGCAGCAGATTCACGAGCTCTCGCAAGTCATGACGCTCGAACCGGGCGATCTGATCGCAACGGGCACATGCGCGAACGTGGGGATTGCACTGGGCAAGTTCTTGCAGCCTGGCGACGTGGTGCGCGTGGAAATCGAGCGGCTTGGTCATATCGAGAACACCGTCGCCGACGAACCGGTCTGAGCGCCATCCAGCCACGGCACAGCAAGTATTTTTACGCCGATAGACGTCGGTTTGAGTCGATTCGGAATGCGAATGAATAACGGAGACTAACGATGACGATTGAATTCAAACCTGGCGTACGCTATCGCATGCCCGCCGTGTTCGGCCCCGCACCGGGCCCGCGCCAGAAGGCCGATGGCACGATCTGGAAGCCGGAAGAAACCGGCATGATGCGCGCACAGTGGATGACGGTGAGCTACCGCACGCGACGCGAGAGCCTGGAGCGCATTTTGCCGCCGGGCTTCGCACTGCGTGGCGAGCCGGAAGTGCATGTTTCGCTGGCGTTCTTCAATGACCTGTACTGGCTGGCGGGCCGTGGCTACGGCATCCTCAATGTGGAAGTGCCGGTGGTCTACACCGGCAAGACGGAAACGATCGAAGGGGCGTTTTGCCCGGTCCTGTGGGAAGGCGTGCCGGACGCGATCATGACGGGGCGCGAGGAACTGGGCTTTCCCAAGCTGTTCGCGGACATTCCCGCGCTGAAGATCGACCACGACAACGGCACCGCAGGCGGCGAGGCGTCATGGTTCGACTATCGCTTCTTCGAAATCGACCTGCACGGCCTCACGGAAATCTCGGGCGACAAGAAGCTGCCCGGTCCTGGCGGCGCCACGCTGTTCTACAAGTACATGCCGCGCACGGGCAGTTCGGGCACGGGTGGCTGCGACGTTGCATACGCAACGACCTCGCAGCCCTTGCCGGGCGCATCGGGCGATACGTCGCCGATCAAGTTCAGCGACGCGAACTTCCGCAAGTGGAAGGGCACGGGCGGTTCGGTCAAGTGGAATCGCGCGAGCTTCGAGCAATTGCCGACGACCTTCCACATCGTCAATGGCCTGGCCGATCTGGAGATCGTCGAGTACCTCGGTGCGGAGATGATCGAGTTCAGCGCACCGGGTGTTGCTGTGATGGCCAACGTGATCCGCCCGGTTGACCCGGCGGTTTGAACCTGATGGCGCAGTGGCCGATAGCTGGGCGCGCCTGTGCAAGGCGCGCCCAGACACGCTGTCTTCGTCCCGTTAGCGCCAGGAGTTTCGAATGACAACTCAAATTCAACACGCGCCGAGTCGCGATTACCCCATCATCGAGCAGAAGGATTTCCGCAAGGTGCTCGGTCACTATCCCACCGGCGTTTGCATCGTGACGACGCGGGTGGACGGCAATCCTCTCGGGCTGACCATTGGATCGTTCACGTCGGTGTCGCTGGACCCGCCGCTCGTGGGTTTTTTGCCTGCGCGCAGCTCGAAGACCTGGCCGCTGATTCAACGCGCGGGAACCTTCTGCGTGAATGTGCTCGCGGACGATCAGGAAGGCCTCTCGCGGCGTTTCGCGACGTCGGTTCCGGAACGCTTCAGCGATGTCACACATTCGACCTCGGGCCTGGGATTGCCGGTTCTGGACGGTGCATTGGCGTGGATCGATTGCGAACTCCATAGCGTTCAGGACGCCGGCGACCATGTGTTTGTTCTGGGGCGCGTGATGGCGATGGAGGCGGTGCGCGATAGTCGTCCACTGCTGTTTTTCCAGGGTGGATTCGGTCGCTTCGTGTCTTGCGAAGCGGCCTGAGGTAACCACGGCTCTAGAGCCGATGCATGCAGTCCGGGCCGCTTCGAGAGGGCCCGGACTGCTTTGTTCTTTGCTACTGTGAACGATATTGCAAAAACCGATGCCCCGACATCGAGATGTCGGGGCATGTTTGCGGATTCGCTACGCTTTACGACGACGAATCAGGATGCGACACCGGGGCCTGACTCGCAGCGCGCAGATGTTCCATCGGCACATAGACGAGGCGGTCGGCGCCCCGCGCGGTGAAGTACAGCTTGCCGTCCACCATTACCGCGCCGCATGAGTAGTTGACGAGCGAGTCGCCGCTACCGGCGACCAGTTTCTCGACCGTTCCGCGAGCCGGATCGACATGTGTCACTTCCCACGCTTGGGGGCAGTCAGGGCCGCAATGATGGAGGCTCGCGACGCTTGCGCGCTGACCGGCGACGAGCAGCGTGCCGTCCGCGAGCCGATGGATATTGTCCGGCAGGAAATCGAGCGGCAGCTCGCGGACATGGCCGTCGGCGCGCGAGATGATCAGGAGCTTGCCTGCCGACCACGCGCTGACGTAGGCGGTTTTGCCGTCAGGGCTGACCTCGATCCCGTTAGCGCCGGCAACCGCCGGGAAATTTCGTGCGGGAGTGAATTCGGCGTCGCCCGGATGCCATTCCAGCACAACCCCGGTCGTTTCACCGCGCTCCATGCGAACTTGCGAATCCTTGTCTCTCGAATCGAAGAAGCTGGTTGCGAGGAGACCGCCATCGGGCAGTGCGATGACCCCATTGGGAAAGCCCCCTTCAGGCAGCTTGACGCAGCTTTCCCATTGCAGTTGCCGGTTGTGTTCGTCGAAGCGGAAGCCTTCGATCGAGCGGCGGGCGTTATTCACCGCGTAGAGGTGCGTCACTCCATCGGCATCGCGGCGCACGCTCAGTCCGGCGAAGGAGGCGTGGTCCGCATCGACGGGCGTCGAACAGGATTGCGCATCCTCTGACTGGACTGGTGCCGCGGACGCGTTGGGAAAGAGTGCTTCGACCTTGCGCGATCGGGCATCGATCAGATAGAGGTGCCCATGCCCTTGTGGACTCATGCCGCTGGCGAACAGCAGCGGTGCGCCGGGGACCTGGATGAGATCTTCACTGGCGACCGGGCCGCAGATGAAGTGCAAACCGTCGTGCGCGTCGCAGTTCGTCGTGACCGCGGGGGCTACTGCCGGTGCAGCGGCGAGCGCCGCTGTGGGCAGTGCTAAGGAGAGGGTGCTGCTACAAAGTAAAGCCAGCGTTCCGGCACGAACATACGTGCCAAGAGAGCGGATTCCACGGTCCATGATTGTGCTCCTCCATTGGGATTGACATTGCCCGGAACTGGGCGTGCTTTCACGATTCCGTCAGGTCATGACGAAGATGTGAAGACGACACGTCGATCTCCTCTCCCCGAACAGGGTGAACCTGTTCGGGGAGATCGATCTTCGAGAATTAATATGTTGTTCGTACTACGAATTATTACTGACGAAATAAAAATGACACTCGCTTGCTGATGTGTCGGTTGATAAAGTCAGGTCTATTCGAGAGACATCCGGGAACGTACTGCGTCGACAAGAGGCTGCGCGTTTCTTTAGAACATCAGCGCCACCGAAATGTAGCCGTTCACAGCAAGCGGAACATGCGGCGTGATCGTGATGTTCTTGACCAGCGCGATAGCGGGCTGGATGAAAACACCGCGTGCTACGTGGAAAGAATAAGAGAGGCTGGTGCTCTGTGAGTAGTGGTCAGTCGGTTGGCCGGGGAACACGGCTCCCAGCGCGGCGCGGCTCAGCCCGTTATACGACACGACGAATGACAGCAGGTCGGCAGGACGTCCCGGGATCAAGCCAATACCATACATGCGAGCTTCATAGTATCGCGTGTAGAGGTTCCGGTTCGGCGGCTGATAGCTTATCGACGCTCCCGCGTAGAGGCCGCGGGCTGGTGAGCCTGCGTCCGGTTGCCAGAACTGATAGTCCACCAGCGCGTAAAGGCCGTAGTTGGATTGTTTCGTGCCCGTTTCGAAGTTTGTGTATTGGGTGCTGTTATAGACACCGCCCGCGCGGAACCAGAACGATTTATGGTCCGGCGCAGCTGGCTGGTTGACGCCGATTTCGTTAAGTGTCACTACGCCAGAATTGGGAAAGGAAAGACGCAATCCGAAGGCGTTATTGTGAATGCTTTCGGTATATGACTGATTCGGAATGCTGCGCGCGACAGCAACCTTGTCGTAAAACCCGTTGGGACCGTTGTAGCGGAAGGTGAAGCCCGGCGTGGTCAGGCCCGGATACGAAAAGCCAGCCGAAACGGGAAGCGACGCGTTCGGGCCGAGCGTGCCAGAGGTGAAACTTCCCGCAATATTGGCGCCCATGAATTCGTTGGACAATTGCAGCCAGCCGACTTTCATTTCGAACTCGTCGTTGTTGAACGACTGAAAATACGCGAGCGTACCGATACCCTGCGAGCGGGTCGGATTCAGATCCGGCCGGCTGCTGGTGATGGCCTGAAGGAGCACCTGGATCTGCCCGCCCGGCAGCCCGATCTTGCTGGCGTCGTAGGTAATGAAAATACCCTGTGAGCCTGTGAAGTAGGTCGGGTATTTCCCGTTGTAGCTGGCCCCCGGCGTCTTGTCATTGCGGAAGTTATAAGCGACGGCATTGACGCTGTAGCCCACGATGCCGATGCCGTAATCGGCCAGCGCCGAGCGGGCGCCGCCCATATCCGCGAAGATCGTATCCGACGCCGGTGGAAACGGCGTGTCCCAACCCTTGACGCCGAGCGCGTCATACGCGGGCGGCGACGGCGGAACCGGTGAAAGCCCGGGCGTCGTCAAAGGCGTGATTTGTGGCATCGTCTGCGCAGTGCTGATGGGCGCTTGCGACTGACTTTGATCGTCAGCCTGGGCAAGTGCCAGAGCGGGACATGCGGCCACGCATAGTGCTGCAATCTGTGTTTTCAAGGACGTGCTCCTCCGTCATGTTTCTTGTATGGTTCAGCCTCGTCGACGCCATGCCCGCGAGAGGGATGGCAATCGGCGAGTGCCTGTGTTTCGAGCCGTCTGTGTGCTCGAATGTATGTAGGGCTACTAATCTATTGCCTGAGTGGCGGCCGAACTTTTCGCTACTTCCTGCTACTTCGTTCAGCCATCACGTCGCACTACTACTTCACTCACCGCCGCCGTTATGTCGGCGGCAAGCCTGTCAATCGCGCTGCAGAACCAGCGTGTCGACAGGCAGTCGCGTGCGCTCGGCGATCTCGCGCGCTTGCAGATCTTCGGGGAGCAGACCTACGTCCGCGACCTTGCCGATGGCGATCGTCGTGATCGGGCTGAAGTGCGCCGGAAGGGCAAACTCCTCGCGCATCTTGTCGACTTCCATACCGGCCATCTGATGAGCGTGCAGACCCAGCGCGTGCGCCTGGAACACGATGTTCGCCGCAGCTTGTCCCGTGTCGTATTCGGCCCACGGGTTCGGTCTCGCGTCCGCCGTCGGGCCGTCTGCCTTCACGGCGATGGCGAGAATCAGCAAGGACGCGTTCGGCGCCCACACCTTGTTGTTGCTCGTGAGGTGGCTGGCGATCTTGTCGAACGTCGGCGTGCCGCGCTTGCCCACCACGAAGCGTCGCGGCTGGAAGTTCACGGCGGAAGGCGCCCAGCGTGCGGCTTCGAGGATCGACAGAACCTGCTCATCCGTGATCGTTGCGTTCGCATCGAACGAGCGCGGCGACCAGCGCCATGCGAGCACGTCTTCGATCGGTGCGGAGGTAACTGCCTTGCGGTCAGATTGCGTTTCTAATGCCATTTCCTGATTTTCCCTTGATAAAGGACGCTACTAAAGCGTGGATGGGTGGAGGCGGTGATTCACGTAAATTCATACAGGGTGGTGGCATGCCACCTGACGGCCGTCGACTTCACGAAGGACCGGCCGCGTGTGCGTACAGAGCTGCGTCGCATTCGGGCAGCGACCCGCGAACGGACATCCGTTGCCCGCGCCGGGTAGCGGCGACTTTTCCCGTGTCGCGATCGAGAGCCGTGCGGTGCGCCGCCTGGCCTGTTCCTGGGGATCGGGAATGGGCGCCGCGTTGACCAGAGCGACCGTGTACGGATTTCTGGGCCGCGTGGTGACGAGCTCCGCCTTGCCGACTTCCATCACCATGCCGCGGTACAAGACGACAACCTGCTGGCACAGGAAGCGCACCACACCCAGATCGTGTCCGACGAACAGGAACGCATAGCGCTGCGTGTCGCGCAGATCGGCGATCAGATTGATCACATGTGCCTGAGCCGAAAGATCCAGCGCACTCACGGGTTCGTCCATCAGCACGATTTGGGGCGTGCTCGCCAGTGCGCGGGCGATACCGATGCGTTGACGCTGCCCGCCCGAGAACTGGTGGGGATAGCGGCGCAGGTCGCCGCGTGTAAGACCCACCGATTCCATCGCGTCGCCGGCACGATCCCACATTGCCGCGCGCGCGGTCTTGCTGTCGCGCAGCGCCTCGACGATCGTGTCGCCGATGGTCTGGAACGGACTGAGCGAGGCAAATGGGTCCTGAAATACGGCGCGAAGCTGCGAAACTACGGGGCGGCGTGCTTTCCCTGTTGCATGGGTAATGTCATTGCCGTTGAGGAGAATGTTGCCCTCGCTCGCGGTGGCCAGACCCAGGATCGCTTTGACGATGGTGGACTTGCCCGAGCCCGACTCGCCGACGAGTCCCACGGTTTCGCCGTGGCCGACGTCGAACGTGATGTTCTGCACCGCCGGTCGCGCTTTGCCGATCAGGCGCTTGGCGCCATACGATACGGAGAGATTCCGGATCGAGAGGGCGGCGGTTTGTGTTGCCTCACTCATGCGTTAGCTCCCATAACGACGCGCATCACCGGTGCGGGCAAAACGCAGGGTTTGGCCTGGATATCGTCTTGGCGGATGCAGCGAACCCATACACCGTTGTCGCCAGAAGAAAGGTCGACAGGCGTTTTGCATGCCTGTGCGGCGTAGGGGCATCGCGGCGCAAACCGGCATCCTTCGGGCCATTCGCCCGGACGAGGAACACGACCGGCGATTGCAGCCAGGCGCTCCGGCATCGGCTGATCTTCCGGCAGATGCGGGTTGGCCTTCAGCAGCGCCATCGTGTAGGGCTGGATCGGATTGCGCAGCACCTGTTCGACCGGGCCGTGTTCGACAATCTGGCCGGCGTACATCACGGCGACCTGATCGCAGACATCGGCGATCACGCCCATGTCGTGGCTGACCATGATCATCGCAATGCCGGTTTCATGCGCCAGCCTGTGCAGCAGGTCGAGGATTTCCATTTGCACGGTGACGTCGAGCGCAGTCGTCGGTTCGTCGCCGATCAGCAGACGTGGCTGACCGCTCAAGGCCATCGCGATGGTCACACGTTGCGCCATCCCTCCAGAAAGCTCGTAAGGGCGCGAGCGCAGGACACGCTCCGGGTCGGGTATCTCCACGCGCTTGAGCAGGTCGACGGCGATCTGACGGGCTTCGGCACGGCCCACTTTGCGCAGTCGCATGATGGGCTCCATCATTTGCGCGCCCACCGTGAACAGCGGATCGAGCGCGACCAGCGGGTCTTGAGGAATCCTCGCGATGTCCTTGCCGCGAATCTGGCGCATGTCGCGCTCGGACAGGCTGGAAAGATCGCGTCCATCGAACCCGATCGAGCCGCCGACCTGACGAACCTCGGCGTCGAGCAGACCCAGGATCGAAAGCGCCGTCACTGTCTTGCCGCAGCCCGACTCGCCGATCAGGCCGAGGATCTCGCCCGCCTGCACACGCAACGACACATCCGTCACAAGCTGCGTGCCGTTCTGGAGCTCGATGGTCAGACCGCGAATGTCGAGGAGTGCCTGGTTTGTCGGCGCTGGGGACGGCGTCACACGCTTCGCCGCCTGAGGACGACGTCGACGAATCGGCGCGGGGTCCGGATGCGCGATGACCAATGCAAGCTCGTTCGCCGCAATCACGGTGAGCGTGAGCAGGAGACCGGTCGGCACCATCATCCACGGCTGCTGGTAGATGTATTGCGAGGCGGTGGCGATAATGCCGCCCCAGCTCGGCACCGGCTGGGAAGGGCCGAAGCCCATGAAGGCCAGTCCTGCTTCCACGAGAATGGCGCCTGCAAACAATTGTGAAGCCTGCACGGCGATCACGGTGCGCATGCCCGGCATGACGTAACGCAGGCTGATCCGGACTGCGCTCACACCATCGACGCGGGCCGCATCCACGTACAGGCGCTTATGCAGCGATTGCGCCACGCCGAGCAGGATGCGGTACACGGGCGCTGCGGCCATCACGCCGAAGATCGCCATGATCGTGTAGGTCCGGTCGCCGCCCACGGCGCTGATCACCGCAAGCAGAATGACGGTCGCGGGCAGCGCGAGGATGATCTCGGCGCTGCGCGATAGCGAATTCGCCAGCATGCCGCCGCGCTCTGCGGCGACGAGGACCAGCGGCACGGCGATGAGCAGCGCAACGCCAGCGGTGATCGCTGCCGCAAGCAGGGCGGGGCCACTGGCCGTGAACATTCGCGTGAGGATGTCGCGGCCCAGTTCGTCGGTGCCAAACCAGTGGGCGGCGCTCGGCCCCAGAAGCCGTGACGCCAGGTCGCCATCGGTGGGGCTATAAGGGCGCCACAGCGGCGACGTGACCGACAGCAACACAACCAGGCCAAGCCATGCCGATGCCAGCGCGCCAGCGGGTCTCGTCAGCAGGCGTCGCAATGTCGATCTGTTTTCCACGCGCGAGTTGCCGGATTCAGTGGCGGGGCAAGGGGGCGTTTGCGGCTCGTTAGTTTTTGCGGCGTTCATGCGAGCCTCACTCGGGGATCCAGCAGGACGACGAGCGCGTCCAGCACCAGGTTGACCATGACGACGACCAGCGAAGCCACGATCACCACGCCTTCGACAGCCGGGAAGTCGTGATAGGTCACAGCGGTCGATGCCGCCTGACCGAGGCCGGGCAGACCGAACAGACCTTCGATGATGATCGAGCCCGTGAAAACCGCGACGAATTGCATGCCGAGCACCGAGACCACCGGCACGCTGGCCGATCGCAGCGTATGCACGAACAGCACGCGCCACGGCGGCGTGCCCATCGATCTGAGCATCTGGATATGCGGTTGCGCGAGCGACTGGATCGTCGACACGCGTGCGGTGCGGGCGACGATGGCGATCCCCGGGATGGCCAGCGCGATAACGGGAAGCGTGATGCTGGCGAGCCAGCCGCTCAGTCCATCCGCAGGCGAGACATAGCCCGTGGCGGGAAAGAGGCTGGTTTCCACCGCGAGCAGGTACACGAGCACCACCCCGATCCAGAACGGCGGCGCGGACAGCGCCATGCCGTTCGCGGCGTTGATCAGCCGATCCGTCACGCCGCCGCGCACGGCGCACACGACTCCGATTAGCACACCGAACACCGCGCTTACCAGCGTCGCGAGCGCTGCAATGGTGCCCGTGATCTGCAAGCGTGCGGAAAGATCGGGGCCGATCGCGTGGCCATCGATGATGGACTCGCCGAGATCGCCCTGAACCGCGCCCGCGAGATAGTGGGTCAACTGGCTCACGAGCGATTCGTTCCAGCCGATCTTGTCGTTCAAGGCGTCAATCTGTTCCTGCGACGCGCCCGAGCCGAGAATCAGCTGGCCCGGGCTGCCAGGCGTCAGATGGACCAGAAAGAAGCTGAGGACGACGGCGCCCATCACCGTGACCAGCGACAGGACCAGACGACGCGCGAGATACTGGATCATGATTTGACCGCGCTAATGCTCGACAGCAGGGGATAGACGCCCGAGGACGACGCTACCGGCTTGCTGACCTTCTTCGGGTTGTAACCCACATAGGTCGGCTGGCTGTAGACCGAGATGGACCATCCCTGATTGACGATTGCGTTGTTGACCTTGACGAGGCCGGCTTCGCCTTCGTTGCCCTGGCCGCTTTCGGCGTTGGCCAATGCGCTCTTGATCGCCGGATCGCTGGCGTGCTGCGGATTGACGCCGCCTGCGAGCAGGAAGCTCTCGACCCAGCTCAGCGGATTGAGCCCGTAAGCGAAGGCGAAATAACCCAGCGGCGTCACGCGTGGCGTTTGCAGCGGCTGCGTCACATGCTCGATGTTCATGTCCACGCCGATGCGTTGCCACTGCTCCTTGACCGCCTGAAGATCGAGGTCATAGGTATTGCCGGCGGCCTGCATCGGGAACGAGAAGCCGTTCGGATAGCCCGCTGCCGCGAGAAGTTGTTTGGCCTTGGCCGGATCGTACGCGTAGCGATGCTCCAGATTCGCGTCGTAACCAGGCTGCCCCTGCGGGATGTAATTCGCCGTTGCGAACGCGCCGTCGTGAATGCTGGCGACCTTCTTCCGATCGATGGCGAGAGACAGCGCTTCGCGCACCTTCACGTCCGCGAAGGGCTTCGACACATTGCCGAGCTTGTCGAACAGCGTGAACGCGAAAACCGTACCGGGGAAATCCGTCACGGCCATCTTCGAGGCGACGAGACTCTTGGTCGTGCTGTCGACGGGAGCAACGGCCACCTGGCCCGACACGAGTGCATTGGCCTGCGACTGCGCGTTGCCCAACTGCTTGAAGGTGACCTTCGCATAGGAATACGCATCGGCATTCCACGCGTCCTTGTTGCGGTTGAGGACGTAGGCGCTGCCTTTGACCGACTCGGTGGCGGACAGTATGTACGGCCCGGACCCGTCCGGCGTCGTCAGCAGCGACTTGGGATTGTCGATTGCTTTTTGACCCACGATGCGGCCGGAGTAGTCGGCCAGCAGCGAAGGCGCCGATGCGGTGGGCTGCGCAAACGTGATGACGACGGTCTTGGGATCGGGCGCGCTGACTTCCTTGATCTCGGCGGCGCCGCCCTTCGCGACGGCCGAATAGGCCGCCAGTGACGGATCGGTGCGGCGGTCGAGATTCGCTTTTACCAATGCCGAGGTGAGCGTCGATCCATCGGTGAACTTCACGCCGTCGCGCAATGTGAGCGTGAGCACCGTTTTATCGGCGTTGAACGAATAGCTGGCCGCAAGACCCGGCTTGATCGAGCCGTCCGGCGTTGGCGCAAACAGCGAATCGTAGAGGCCTTCCCAGAACGTCGTTACGCCGCCGCCGGAAATCCCCGCCGGGTCATAGCCGAAGGGCGCCGGATCGTTCGCCACTGCAATCGCCACTGCATCGACCTGGGGCGTGCCGTTCGCCGGGGTCGGTGAGCACGCAACCAATGGCGTCGCCAGAAGGGTTGCCGCGAAGACCGGGTACAAGGCGCTCGTCCACGGGGCAACCACACGGACGTTGTCACTGCGTCGTTCCATTACATCTCCTCTCTTCCATTTTTCGTCTCCCCTGTATGGTGTGTCGTTATTTTATTGGGGCGCTACTTGCGTGCGGGGCCGTCGAAATTGGCCATTCGATTCGACGACTGCACGCCCAGAATCTGCTTGCCGTTGATTTCCGCCATCGGGTCGAGGCGAAGCGCGCCATGAGTGGACAACACGCGGATGTCGCGCACGTGTCGCTGAATCGGATTGGCGAGCGCGATCGTCGACGAACCGAGCGCCAGTTGCAGCGAGTCGATGGCTTGCGCGAGCAGGTTGATCACGTAGATCAGATCCATCGAAATCACCGGTTCGTCTTCGCGCTCGAAGTCCTGGTCGTTCAGGGCGCGGCGGTCCAGTTCGTCGGCGTAACCGTAAATCGTGCGGCGCGCCACGTTGATCGCGGCCCGCGCCTTGCCCGCGACGACCTGCACGGAAGGCATTTGCGCGACGGACGGGTAGTCGAGATTGAACGGTTTGAGTCGATGTGCCTGTCCCACGAAACTCTCAAGACATGCCTCTGCAATACCCAGGCTCAGCGCGGCAAAGCTCACCGGCGCCAGCAGCATCTGGCCGAGCGGGCCGAAACGGAATGCGAGACCCTCGTATTTGCCCTTGAGATTGCCGGCCATTTGCGGCAGGTCGGCCATGTCGAACAGGCGGTGCGCGGGCACGAATTCTTCTTCGCCGACTGTTGTGATCGTGTTGCTGCACGACCCCATCTGGCCCATCACATGCCAGTCGTCCAGCACGCGGAACTGGTTTTGCGGCAGCACCGCGCGGGCGCGATGCGAGGTGCCGTCTTCCGCAGTGTACTGCACGCCCACGATGGCCCACGCCGCGTGCTTCGAGCCGCTGCCATAGCGCCATTGTCCACTGATCATCCAGCCGCCGTCGACCTTGCGCGCCTTGCCGGTAGCTGCCGAAAGCAGGTTCGCGCCTGCCACGAGCGGCCCTTGCCAGGTTGCCGCATTGGCGAACATCTCGCTGACGAATTGCTCCGGGAAAACCAGCTCGCCGCGAATGCCGGTGGAGACGATCGCCAGCCAGCCCGCTGCGGCGTCGCCGCTGCCGAGCGTCGTGATGATTTCCGCAATATCGCGCGCGCCGAGTGCGAGGCCGCCGTATTGCGCCGGAAGCGTCAGACGAAAGACGCCTAGCTCGCTGACGGCCTTGAGGGTTTCCGGTGCGAGCGCGCCAATGCGTTCGCTCTCTTGCGCATTACGGCGCAGCAAGGGAACGAGTTCACGCAGTGCATCACGCGTGCGACGACCGAGATCGCTGAGCGCATCGGCTGCGTTGTCTTCCTGCGGCCGCTCGGCGGGGATGGCTTTGAGTGCGTTACTGCTCACGGTTCGATGTCTCCTTGCAATGTCTCGCGATGGCGCCCATTCATGCGTCAACAGCGGGGCACGCTGCGAATCTTGGTCAATGTGTTCGATCACATCGTAATGCCTGATTTGTGACCGGTCAAGGTGTCGTGAATCGCGAATGCTGCTAGAAAACCCTGATAAAACACGGATGACACGCATTCGATGGATAGATTGACGTT
Source organism: Paraburkholderia sp. J67 (assembly GCF_905220265.1). Classification (NCBI taxonomy): domain Bacteria; kingdom Pseudomonadati; phylum Pseudomonadota; class Betaproteobacteria; order Burkholderiales; family Burkholderiaceae; genus Paraburkholderia; species Paraburkholderia sp. J67. The sequence continues at coordinate 90,239 of NZ_CAJMZK010000015.1, read as the reverse complement.
GCAATGTGACCGGTCACGCAGTAGAGTTGGAAGCCTGCAAACTCAACACTTGAAGGGGCATGACTGATGGCGGACTTTACTGTCACGGGCGGGGTCGCAACGATTCACAACGAGGCGTTGTTCTCGACCTGGGAAACGCGAGCCGATTATTACGAAGCGTTGACCGCAGCCGCGGATCCTGTCGCGGCGGCGCACAAGCGCCTGCTGATGGATTTCGAGGTCGCACTCTCGGCGGTGGTGCGGGCAGGGCGTATTCACGAAGACATCGATGCGGTGCTCGAGCGCTTTATCGGCGACGTCTATATCCAGCACGATCCGAACGTGGGCGATGGCCGCGAAGCGCTGGCGGCCAGCTTTCGCGACGTGCCGGCGCCCGATTCGCCGCCGATCCCGGTGAATTTCGTCGTGGAAGGCGACCTCGTGTCCATGCTGCTTCAGCGGCGCCTGCCCGATCCGCACAATCCGGGCGCCACGTATGACATGTTCATGCCGGTGCTCTTCCGCGTTCGGGACGGGAAGTTCGTCGAGCACTGGGATTCGCGCGAGAAGATGTGAGGGGGACGGGCAATGAATGAACCAACTCAATCTGATGTGATCTTTGTCGGCGCGTACGGTCGCTCGGGTCAGGCGTCGGGTATCACCGAATACGCCGTGGACAAGTCGACGGGCGCCTTGCGCGTGAAAAGCTGGACGCCGGAATTCAATCCGGCGTACCTGGTCGTCGATCCTGTAAAGCGCATCCTGTACACCGAGTGCGAAGACCCTGCGCGCGCGGAAGGCTCGGTGGCGTCGTATCGCATCACGGATCAAGGTTTGCAGTTCCTGAGTCGCCAGCCGGTGCGCGATCCGTGCCATCTGGCGCTTTCGCCATCCGGCCGCTTTCTTGTTGCGCCTTCGCACGGCGACGGCACCATCGTCGTGATTCCTGTTGCTGAGGACGGTGTGCTGCTAGCGCCGAGTGACATCGTTCAACACTACGGGCATGGGCCGAGGCGCACCCAGAAGGGACCGCACCCCCATTGCGCTGTGTGGTCGCCGGACGGCCGGTTCGTCGTCGTCACCGATGCGGGCAACGACACGATATCGGCTTACGAACTCGACGAAGCAACGGGGCGGCTTCGCCTCGATGAGCGTCGAAAACTCGACATGACACCGGGCACGGCGCCCCGGCATCTGGTGTTCCATCCGGAATTGCCCGTCGCTTATGTGAACGGCGAGGGCAGCATGTGCGTGATGACGCTGAACTACGACGCCGAATCAGGCGTTTTCGAGGAGGTCCAGCGCATCGCCATGTTCACGGATGACGAACTTGCCGCGCTGGGCGAGCGCATGTACGGCTCGGCGGCCATCGTTCTGGATCGTTTGGGTCATCACCTCTACGTCTCCAACCGCGGGCCTGACGTCATTTCTTCGTACGATGTCGAGCCTTCGAGCGGACGACTCGTTGCGAAGTCGCGGATCGCGAGCGGCGGGCTCAATCCGCGGCACGTGTTGTTCAGCACGTCGGGGCGAACGCTTTACGTCCTGAATCAGGCGCAATCGGCCGATAGCAACGGGATTGGCTCGATCATGGCGATGACGGTAGCAGGCAACGGCGACTTGTCCGATCCGGATGTGGTGGACGTTACCGCCATGCCGGCGAACGCGGTGTTGCTGCGCGGCTAGTGTGCTTCAATGCGGCGCCGATCCCGACATTGCGAAAGGATCGGCGCCTTGGTCAGTTACCCGCGCGTTTTTTCAGGCGCATCGCGCTAAAGAGGCACCCCAACAGCGCACAAGCGCTACCCAGGCCAATCGCCATTCGTGGCCCGGCAGCCGGCCACCAATGAAAACATTGGGCGACGAGACCTGCCCCGAGCGTCTGCCCCATCAGTCGCGAGATGGCCACAACCGCACTTGCGCCGCCGCTGCGGGTGGCACTCGCGCCACTCATGATTTCGCGCATGTTCGGCGACTGAAACAGCCCGAAGCCGATCCCGCAGACGCCAAGGCGAACCGCGATACCCACGCTCGACACACCATCGCTCATCGTTGCCAGCGCAACCATCCCGAGTGTCAGCACGATAAGCCCCGCACTGCAAAGCAGGCCGGATGAATATCGATCGCTGAGCGGAGCGACCACAATCGCCATGACGGCCACGAGAAGCGGCCACGCTGCGATCACGAAGCCCGTTCGGGTGACCGGCATGCCGAAGGCGCCTTGCAGCAGAAACGGCAGGGAAACCAGCGCCAGCGATTGGGTCGCGAAAGCACAAATCGACGTGAGCGACGATAGTCTCACGGTGCGGATCGCCATGAGGTCGACCGCAAGCATGGGCGCGGGATGGCCGCGTTGCTTGCGCGTCAGTGCCGCCGCGCACGCCAGCGATGCGAGCACGCAGGCAATCGTCAGAGCGCTTGCGCCTGCATTCTCCAGCATGCAGATGCCAAGCATCAAAAGCCCAAAGAATGCCGTACACAATGCGGCAGACGCAGAATCGAATCGATGCCTGCCGCCTGCGGCATCCGGAAGATAAATTGCAGCGAGTGCGATAGCCGCCGCTGCAACCGGCACGTTGACGCGAAACAGCCAATGCCAGCTCGCGAACGCGAGGATCGTCGATGCGACGACCGGGCCGAGTGTGAAGCCGATGGCGACGACCAGTGCATTCGTACTCAGGCCGCGTCCCAGCATCGTGGGAGGATGGATGTGTCGAATGAAGGCCGCGATGACGCTCATGATCGCGGCCGCGCCCACGCCTTGCACCGCGCGTCCGGCGACGAGCCAGGCAAGCGTCGACGCACTGCCGCACATCGCCGACGCGATGCCGAATAGCGCCACGCCGCCGATAAACACCCTTCGATAGCCCGTGGACTCGCCAAGCGCGGCAAAGGGCAATAGCGCCGCGATCATCGCAATCTGGTAGGCGTTGGTCACCCAGATGATCGTTGCCTTGGTCGAGTGCAGATCGACCGCGATTTCCGGCAGCGCCGTGTTGGCGATGGTGGTGTCCAGCGCTGCGAGGATCGCTGCGGTCATCAATGCAGCCATGCACAGGCGGCGTCGTGCGGTTGAAACCCCTTCCTCTTGCGGCGCGGCTTCAGCCCGAAGCGTGTTCGTAGGCGTGCGAGCCTGTTTTTCCAGAACCGTGCTCGTATTCATTTCACGCGCCACGTCCAGTTGAAATCGTCGATTGCATGTTGAGGACTCGAATCATGATGGTGGGGGCGGAGTGGATCAACGCCGCGCGGGGCACGGCATGAGCGTTATGCTCCGCTCCCGGTCATCTCACGTCCAATATCGTTTCGTCGCTGATTGATACATAATCCGTATCATGGATCTCCGCAGACTCAGATACTTCGTGGTTCTGGCCGAAACCTTGCATTTCGGCCGCGCGGCGTTGCGCCTGAACATCGCGCAGCCGCCTCTGAGCCATCAGATTCGCGTGCTGGAAGAAGAACTTGGTGCGCGTCTTTTCGACCGGAGCAATCGTCATGTCGAACTGACGGCGGCAGGGATGGCGCTGCTGCCGGAAGCGCGGGCGCTGCTGGCGCAGGCGGAAAAGACCAGTGCGATTGCCGCTCGCGTCGAGCGGGGCGAACTGGGGGAGCTACGCATTGGCTTCACGAGCGCGGCAGCGCTGACCCACGTGATTCCGCGCCTGATACTCGCTTATCGTCGCGACTGGCCGGGCGTGCGTTTGAGCATCCACGAACTGACGACGCAGGGACAGTTGACGGCCATGCTTGAGCGACGCCTCGACTTTGCTTTCATCCGCGGAACCGTTGCGCCGGATTTGCCGCCGGCGTTTGGCGCGGTGCGCCTGTTCGAGGATGCGTTCTTCGCTGCGCTGCCGCCCGAGCACGCATACGCGGAAGGCAAGGGCCCGCTGGCAGTCAAGGCGCTAGCCGACGAACCATTCGTCATGTACCCGCCCGACAGCGGCACAGGGGCATACGAACAGGTCATGTCGATGTGCCGTCATGCAGGCTTCGCCCCTGTGGTGGTTCAGGAAGCGCTCTCGGCCGCCACGATGGTCGGGCTGGTGGCGGCAGGGTTGGGTGTGGCGCTGGTGCCGGAATCGTTCCAGCGGATCGAGGCAAGTGGCGTGGTTTTTCGTCCGCTGCGCGATAGTCAGGCCAGGTCGGCGATGTGGTTGGTCTTTCGTGCCGACGAAGTCTCTGTGCGCGAAGCGGCCTTCCTTGAAGTCGCCGGCGTCGTCAAAAGACCGCGCCGTTCGCGCTCAGGCGCCTAGCCGGCCGCGCCCCGCTTCAACCCAGCGCCGTGGGTAGCGGCTGCCCGGTGATAAACGCGTCCAGATTCGCCAGCACGAGATTCGCCATGCCGCGACGTGTTTCCTGCGTGGCGCTGGCAATGTGCGGACTCAGCACGACCTTGTCGCTTGCGCGCAGCGCTGCCGGTACGTTGGGTTCGGCTTCGAATACATCGAGCGCCGCGCCCGCGATCAGGCCTTCTTCAAGCGCAGCGATCAATGCCTGCTCATCGACCAGCGAGCCGCGCGCGACGTTGATCAGATAGCCGTCGGGGCCGAGTGCCGTGAGCACAGGTGTGGAGATCAGATGCCGCGTGGCGGCGTTCGCGGAACTGGCGATAATCAGGACATCGACGGATTCCGCCAGCGAGGGAAGATCAGCGACGAAGTGCCAGGGCACTGCTTTTTCCGCGAGATCCGTATAGAAAACCGGGCCGAACGGTGCGACGCGGCTGGCGATGGCGCTGCCGATCTTGCCGAGCCCCACGATGCCAAAGCGCAATCCGGACACTTTCCTGGCAAGCGGCATGTCGCCGCTCGGCCATTTGCCGGCGCGCACGTGCGCGTCGGATGCGGGCAGGCGGCGCAGCAGGGAAATGATCAGGCCGATAGCCAGATCGGCCACATCCTCGGTCAGCACGTCGGGCGTGGTCGTGACGCTGACGCCCCGCGCGCGTGCATGCGCAAGGTCGACCTTGTCGAAGCCGACGCCGTTAATGGCGACGATGCCGAGCGCGGGCAGTTGATCCATCAGCGCATTGCTACAGCCGAGATGACCGCCGGTGACGGCGGCACGCACGCTATCCGCGTGCGCGGATAGCCACGTCTGCTGCTGTTCGGCCGACAAGTCGAACCAGCGGACGATTTCGAGCCGTCGTGAAAGTTCGGATTCCAGATAATCGGAGAAGGGGCAAAGCTGAAGCGCAACAGGTTTGTTCACGGTGAGAAGCCTCAGATCACGGACAGGATGCCGCCATCCACATAGATGGTCTGGCCATTGACGAAGTCGGATGCGGACGAGGCAAGGAAGACGGCCGCGCCGTGCAGATCACCCAGCTTGCCCCAGCGGCCAGCGGGCGTGCGCTTGCGCAGCCATTCGTCGAAGACGGCGTCTTCGACCAGCGCCTTGTTAAGCGGGGTGTCGAAATAGCCCGGGCCGATCGCGTTGATCTGTAGCCCATGCTTCGCCCAGTCGGCGCACATGCCTTTGGTCAGATTTTTCACGGCGCCCTTGGTGGCCGTATACGGCGCGATGCCTGGACGCGCCAGCTCGCACTGAACGCTGCCGATATTGATGATCTTGCCGCGCCTGCGCTCGATCATGAACGCCGCCACCGCCTTGCTGACGTAGTAGACGCTGCTGAGATTCGTCGCCATCAGCGCGTCCCAGTCGGCGTCGTTGAACGTTTCGAGCGGCGCGCGGCGCTGGATGCCCGCGTTATTGACGAGGATATCTATCGGCCGGCGCGCCTCGATGCGCGCGATGCCATCGCGCACCGCTTGAGCGTCGGTCACGTCGAACGATTCCACGTCGACTTGCGCGCCCGTGGCGCGCAGTGTTTCAGCGGCGGCCTCGAGTGCCTGGCCGGAGCGGCCGTTGAGGATCACCGACGCACCGGCGTCGGCAAGTGCCGTCGCCAGCGCGAGGCCGATGCCCTGGCTGCTGCCGGTGACCAGGGCGGTACGTCCCTCAAGACTGAACAGTTGTTGCATGTGCTGCCTCCTTTCCCATGACGTGATCTGGGAGGCAAGTATAGGAAGTGACCGATAACATTGCAACATCGATTGAGCGGGGTATCGGCCATGAAAATTCTCTAAATTGCGCGTTTTCCCCTAATTTTATGGTTCATGCTTGACTCTCCAATGAGCGACAACTTAAGATGTGACCGAGCACATTAACGAATGTGCCGAAAACGGCGCGAAAACATTCGTCGACAGATTGGGCGCTGTTTATCCCACCACTAGATCAGGAGCCACACCATGCTTGCCGCCGTCTGCTACGGCAGGAAAGATCTGCGGATCGAAGAAGTTGCCGACCAGCCGCTTGCCGCCGACGAAGTGCGCGTGCGGGTGGCCTTCGGTGGAATCTGCGGCTCGGACATGCACTATTTCCACCGTGGCGCCGTCGGTAACTTCGACATTCGCGAACCGCTCGTGCTGGGTCACGAGATTTCGGGTTGGGTGGTCGAGGCCGGTAGCGCGGCGTCGCATCTGCGGCCCGGCATGAAGGCCGCACTGGATCCGTCGCGCCCGTGCCTTGTTTGCGCACGCTGCCGCAACGGCGAGAACAACCTCTGCACGAACATGTTCTTTCTGGGCTCGGCAGGGCGTTTCCCGCATGTTCAGGGGGGCTTCTCGCAACACCTCGTTCTGCGTGCGGACCAGATCGTGCCGGTACCCGATGACACCGACCTGCTCAAGCTCTCGGTGGCCGAGCCGCTCTCGGTTGGACTGCACGCCGTGAATCGCGTGGGCAGTCTGTTCGGCAAGCGGGTGATCGTCACGGGTTCCGGGCCGATCGGTCTGTTGACTGTGTTGTCGGCGGTGAAGGCGGGGGCGGCGGAAGTCGTTGCGACCGATATTGAGGATGCCGCACTATCGGTGGCCCGCGAAAAAATGGGCGCTGCGCGCACGATCAACGTTCGAACGGATGCCGAAGGGCTCAAGCCATTCGAAGCCGATGGCGGCTATTTCGACGTGGCGTTCGAGGCGTCAGGCTCGCCGCAGGCGCTGAATTCGCTGTTTGGCGTCGTGAGGCGTGGCGGCGTGGTGGTCCAGGTCGGCATGCTGCCGCCAGGCGAAACGGCCACACCGGTCAATCTCCTGCAATCGCGCGAAATCAATCTGATCGGCTCGTTTCGGGCCAACAAGGAGTTTCGTCAGGCCGTGGATCTGATCGTGTCGGGCGAGGTCGATGTCAGCCCGATTTTGTCCGGCACCGTGGCGCTGCGCGACGCCGTGTCCGCATTCGAACGCGCGGGCGATCGCAGCCAGGTCGTCAAGCTCCATCTTGCCATCAGTGAGTAATGTCCATGATCACCCGCACCGCTGTTTTCGAAGGTCGCATCAAGCCAGGTTGTGAAGCGCGCTTTTTCGCCGAGGTACAAGAGCGACTCGTGCCGCTGTGGCAACAGTTCCCCAAGGCGAGCAACGTTCGTCTGCAACGCGTGCAAGACCGTGACGCCGACGCGCCTTCGATTGTGATGATCCAGCAAATCGACTATCCCTCTGTCGCCGACGTCGAAGCTGCGCTCGCTTCGCCTGTGCGCAGCCAGGCGCGCGCCGTCACGCTGGAGATTCTGGAAATGTTCGAGGGACGCTTTTATCACCTGATCAGTGGCGAAAACCTCGTCGCCGCAGCGGCATAACGGCAAGCCACCGTTTCTAATTTTTGCAGCAGGACGGGGATGGGACGCTCATGAGCACGCAGGGTGATGACGAAGAGGTGGCCATCAAGGCGGAGAAAGTCGGCAAGCGCACTAAAAGCACCAAGAGCGCGAGGCCGACGATTCGCGACGTCTCGCGTCTTGCGGGCGTATCGCGCATGACGGTGTCGCGCGTGATGGGCGAGCCCGAGCGCGTGTTGCCCGAGACGCGCGAGCGCGTCCTGCGTGCGATTGCGGATCTTGGCTACGTCCCTGACAAGGCGGCAGGCAGCCTGTCGAGCCGGCGTACCGGTTTTATCGCGCTGATTCTGCCGACGCTGACGAATGCGAACTTCTCGACGGTGGCGCATGGGTTGACCGAGGTGTTGCGCGAGGCGGACTATCACCTCCTCATCGCTTACACCGGCTACGACCAGGCCGAGGAGGACCGGCAGCTTGCCAGCCTGCTCGCCCGTCGGCCGGAGGCGATCATCCTGACGGGCGCCGTTCATAGCCGGGCGGCGTCGCGCATGCTGCTCTCGGCGGAAATTCCCGTGCTGGAAGCGGCGGATCTATCGGGGCGCCCGTTTCAACATGCCGTGGGTTTTTCCAACTACGAAGTGGGGCGCGTCGCGGCACGTCATCTGATTAGCCGCGGTTTCCGGCGCATCGGTGCGGTGGGGGCGGTTCAGGATGGTCAGGTTGGCGATTATCGCGGCGAGGAGCGTATTCGCGGTTTCGAAGACGAGCTGCGTATTTCCGGTCTGTCCACCGACCTGGTGTTGCGTCATGGCCGCGCGCCCGTTTCCTACGCTCACGGTGCGGCGGCGTTTCTGATCCTGCTCGAACGCGAGCCCGCGATCGAAGCGGTATTCGCTGTATCGGATCTTTCGGCGGTGGGCGTCATCATGGAGTGCCAGCGCCGCGGCATTGCCGTGCCCGCCGATCTTTCGGTGATGGGATTTGGCGACTTCGAAATTGGCCGCGGCATCAATCCGCCGCTGACGACAATCCATGTCGATTTTCATGCGCTCGGGCGTCGTGCAGGCTCCATCTTGCTGGATGTGCTCGCGGGCGATAACGAGCATGAGGCGCCGCACGTCGTGGACGTCGGCCTGACGCTTATTGAACGGGCTTCTGTAGGGAGAAAGGGATGAAGGTAGCGGTCATTGGCATTGGCGTGATGGGTTCCGCCATCGCCAGCCGGCTGGTGGAGGTGGGGACGCAGTTGCATGTTTTCGATCTTGCGCGCAGCAAGGTGGACGAGCTGGTTGCGCACGGCGCGACGGCGGCGGCTTCGCCGCACGACGCCACGGCCGCAGCGGACTTTGTGATCACCAGTCTCAACAATGCGGATACCGTGGAGCAGGCGGTCTTTGGCGAACATGGCGTCGCGGCGGCCGCAGGGCCGGACAAAGTGCTGATCGACATGTCGAGTATCGACCCGGCCCGCACGGCGCACATGGCGTCCCGCTTGCTGACGAAGACAGGCATGGGTTGGGTCGATGCACCGCTCTCCGGCGGCGCGCCGGCCGCGCGCAACGGCTCGCTGACCCTGATGATCGGCGGACTGGAAGAACATGTGCAACGCGCGTTGCCGGTGCTCGAAGAACTGTCGCGCAACCACACCCATCTTGGCGCGTCCGGTGCGGGACAGACGGTCAAGTTGATCAACCAGATCCTGTGCGCCAACTACTTCATGGCGGTCACCGAAGCGGTGCGCTTTGCCGAAGACAACGGCGTCGATCCCGCGCGCATTCCCGCCGCGCTCGCCGGAGGACGCGCGGATTCGCGCATCCTGCAGGAGTTCATGGCGAAGATGGCGCGCCGCGACTTCACGCCAACCGGCAGGATCGACAACATGCTGAAGGATCTCGAAACGATCGAGGCGGCATGTGCGACGAAATTGCCAGTGACAGGACAGATCACCGAACTGCATCGGGTTCTCGTCTCAGCGGGGTTAGGTGCAGCGGACAGTGCAGAGTACATCAAACTCTTCGATATTCTGGATTCCTGATTGCTATTGCAGCAAGACGGAAACATCGAAGGACATCATCGAACCGGATCGGTTAACTGGAGGAGAAGGCTAGTGAAGAAGCAATCGCTCAGAGCCCTGCTGTCGCAGGCGGATCACTGTATTTTGACGCCGTGCGTCTACGACGCCGCGTCGGCGCGCGCGGTCGAACTCGTGGGTTTCGAAGCCATGATGTTCAGCTCGGGGGAGTTTTCCTGCGCGGCGAACGGCCTTTTCGAATACGGGTTCAACAACGTCAGCGACGTCGAGTGGATGGTGAACCGCATCACCCAGACCTCGCCGCTGCCGCTGGCCGTCGATATCGAGGACGGCTATGGCGGCCCGCTGGCGGTCTATCGTGCGTGCAAGCGCATGGTGCGTGCTGGCGCCACCGCCATTCAGCTCGAAGATGGCGGTCACCCGGAGAATCCGCTGGAACTGCTGCCGCGCGAAGAATACCTGGCCAAGGTGCGCGCTGCGGTGGAAGCGCTGGAAGGCACGGACTGTCTGCTGATCGCACGCACCAACGCCGACCCGAAGACGCAACTCGACGAAGCGGTTCGCCGCTGCGTGGCCTCGCATGAACTGGGCGCGGAGATGACGACCGTCGTGCGCCTCTCGAATCTCGACGATGCGCGTTATGTCGGCGAACGCGTTCCGGGCTGGAAGATGTACCCGGATGCATCCGCCAAAAACGGTGTCGTGGATGTTTCGGTCGACGATGTCTACTCGCTCGGCTTTAACTTCATGACCATCCATTATCTGTTGAAGGCAGCGATGGACGGCATGCTCGAGCACGGTCTGAAGAACTTCCAGCAGCAAAACTGCCTCTACACGAACAGCAAGGTCGACGCCACCGGCATCCCGGGCGAGAGCGCTACGCCCCTGTTCGAACCGAATGCCTTCATGGCCTTCGAGGCGCGTTTCACGGGCGTGCAGAAGAACTACAAGATTGGCGATCACGAGATGGCGCCGTTCCCCGAGCATTTCGTGCAGACGCCTGTCAGCAAGCGTTTCTGAGCGAAACCGCGCGTTGTGACCTGGTGCGTAGAGAGAATCAAATGACCCGCATTCGATCAGTAGTGCTGATGGGCGTAAGCGGATGCGGTAAATCTACGCTGGCCAGGGCGCTCGCCGAACGGCTGGGCTGGCAATTCGTCGAAGGCGACGATTGCCACCCGCCGGAGAATATCCGGAAGATGTCGGCAGGCCTTGCGCTGACCGACGAGGATCGACAGCCTTTTCTGCGCAACGTCGCGCTAGCGATCCAGCACTACGAGCCGGGCGGAGTCGTTGCGTCCTGCTCGGCGCTCAAACGCCAATATCGGGACTCGATACGCTCGATATGCCACAGTGCGAGATTTGTCCTCCCGGTTCTGCCCCGGGAGGATCTTTTTGTCCGTCTTCAACGGCGCGCTGGCCACTTTATGCCGGCTTCGCTTGTTGACAGCCAGTTAGCGACGCTCGAAATGCCGGAAAACGCAGACGATGCGATCGTGATCGATGGTTCGCTTCCAACGCATGGACAGCTCGATCGGGTGATGGAATTGCTCGGTCTTGGCGCTGGGATGCGATAGGCGATAGGCGAACGTGCCCGGCGCGACGCGGCTTACTCACCCAGAATCCGTATCAACTTCGTCAGCGTGGCATTGAAGCGCTCTCGCTCCGCCGCGGGGAGTTCCCGGATGCCGTTCATGAAGCGAGAGGTTTCGATCACGCTATCGCGCGCCTGTTGCATCAAACTGCGTCCCTTTTCGGTCATCTCGACGTAGATGGTGCGCTTATCCGATGTAGACGGGGCGCGCACGATATATCCCTCCTGTTCGAGTCTTCCAAGGCGCCCGGTAATCGCGCCTGTTGTGACCATGCAGAGCTCGGCCAGATCGCTGGGACGCAAGCGATGCGGAGGAGGCTGTTGCGCCAGATGAGTCAGGACATCGACATCACCAACGCCGATATTGAACGGCTGAAGCGCGTCCTGAAGCGAGCGTTGATCGACGATAGAAAGGTGTCGCAGACGAATGGCGATGGCCACCGGTGTGATGTCTTCGCCCGGAAACTCCACCTCCAGTTGCTCAATGGCGTGTCTGAGTATTCGTTCCCGTTGTGAGGTCGCAGGTTTGTTCATGATTGGAATTCGGGCAACGCTCGGTCGACTGACGATGTCTGGATTGTGCGAATCATTTTAACTGCTCCGCTCCCGCCACGCGCCGAAACGACTAACCGGCGCGAAAAGACCGTGTCGCGCTGGACCGCCAAGGGGCCACGGGATAACCCCAGGACAGCGCGCTTTGACAGGAAAATATCTTAGCACTAAGATATCTCTAAAGGAATTCGGAGGCAGGCATGGAAACGGTCCACACGACTGAATTGACGACGTCTTCGCGCCGTACCGCGAGCGAGCCTCCGATCGACAAGCAGCATTTGAAGGACCTGTTCAGCCGTGTGCCCGCTGGCGTCGTGGTGGTCACCAGCAGGACCGCCGACGGAGACCTGGCGGGTGCCACCGTCAGCAGTTTCTCTTCACTCTCGTTTGAGCCGCCGCTGATTTCGCTGGCACTCTCACAACGCTCGAAAACGCTCTCGGCGATTGTGGGGCACGGGCACTTTGCGGTGCATGTCGTTGCCGACTCGCAGCGACACATCGCGATGTGGTTCGCCTCCGATGCAGCCAACAAATTCGACTCGGTCGACTATCAACTCACCACGAACGGCGTGCCGCTCCTGAAGCGCTTTGACACGGCACTACAGTGCAAGCTGGAGTCGGCACAGCCCGCTGGCGATCATCAACTCCTGATTGCACGCATTGTGCAGGTCGAATTGCTGGAGCAGGACTCGGCGCCGGTTGCCTGGTTGCGTCGCGGCTTTCATATGTGCGAGCAACTCCCCGCGCATGCATAGATACGCTCATTGAGCAGCGCCTCGCACAGAGCAATAAGTAAAGCGCCTGTGCCAGATTCTGGATAATGATTCGTTATGCAGATGAAATAGAAATTGCATCACGCCGCACGCGACGCTCAAAGAAACTGGAGATACTGAAATGCAATTCGATGCCGATGTCGCCATCGTGGGCTACGGACCGGTCGGCCAGGCCCTGGCGGCGGCGCTGCTCAGCCGCGGGCATCGCGTGCTCGTCCTCGAGCGTTGGCCGTCGCTGTATGCCTTGCCTCGTGCCGTGGTCTACGACCATGAAGCCGCGCGGATCTTGCAGTCGATCGGCGTTGCGGACGACATGCAGATGCATACGGCGCTCAGCCCCCGTTACGAGTGGCGTAACGGCCGCGGCGAGGTGCTCAAGGCATTCGACGGACTGGATCGTGGCGGGATCTCTGGTTGGCCCGAACGGACAAGCTTCAGTCAGCCGAGTCTCGAACAGGCGCTCGATCGAAAGGTGCGCTCATTCGGCGAGCGCGTGCGCATCCTGCAAGGCTGGCAGGTGGGCTCCCTCGTCGAGCAGGCCGACGGCGTCACCTTGTCCGCCGTGACGCCGGACGCCACTCCACGAGAAGCCCGCGCCTTCCGCACGAAGTATGTCGTGGGCTGTGACGGTGCGGGAAGCTTCGTTCGCGATGCGATGGGTGCGCGCTACGATGATCTGGGGTTTTCGGCGGACTGGCTGGTCGTCGACGTGTTGCCCACGAATCCAGCGGACTGCCCAAACGAACTGATTCAGTATTGCGATCCGGCTCGCCCCACGACCCATGTTTCGGGTGGCCCCGGGCGTCGCCGCTTCGAATTCATGCTGCTGCCCGGCGAAACCAAAGAGTCGATGAACCACGTCGACAACGCCTGGCAACTTCTCGCGTCGCACGGGTGGGACAAGTCGAATGCCATGATCGAGCGGCATGCTGTCTACACGTTTCGCGGTTGCGTGGCCGGCCAGTGGCGCAACGGCCGTCTGATGATCGCGGGCGACGCAGCGCACCTCACGCCGCCGTTTGCGGGGCAGGGACTGTGCGCAGGCTTGCGTGATGTCGCCGCGCTGGCTTGGCGACTCGACCTCGTACTCAAAGGTCTCGCCTATCCGCACGTGTTCAACTCCTATGCGATCGAACGCAAACCGCACGTGCGCCGCTTCATCGACTTCGCGATCGAGTTGGGCAAGGTGATCTGCGAGATCGATCCGGCCGATGCCGCGCGACGGGACGCGGCGCTGCTCGGGGCGGGCGCGCCCGCCGATGACCACTTCCCGCCGTCGACGCTGTCCTCGTCGGATTGCTTGCGCGCTGGCGACCCATTCGCGGGCGAGTTGTCCGTGCAGGGCCGCGTGCGCATCGGCGACGCGACGGGACGCTTCGATGACCTGGCGGGCAGTGGATTCACGCTGATCGCATGGGAGCATGATCCGCGCGCGGCGTTCACGGTTGCGCAGAACGCGTGGCTCGACCGCGCGGGCATCAAGGTCGTGACGGTGGGCGCGCAACAGATGGCCGCCGACGTCGATGGCACTTACGAGGCGTGGTTCGCGCAGCTTGGTTGCCGGGCCGTGCTCGTGCGCCCGGACTTCTACCTGTTCGGCGCGGGGGAGGCGCTGGAACTCGTGCGCGATCTACAGACCGCGTTCCACTGGGTCATGCCGGGCCACGCCGCGGGGGCGACGCGCAGCTTCTCCGGGCTGGTATCCGCGCATCTCGGATCGTGCCTGCATGCCAAGGTTGGCCCCACGGTGCTGAAAGGCTGGATGGCGGCCGCCAGGCCAGACGTTGCCGTGATCGACACGTCTTCCATCGAGAACAACGAGGCGGCTGCCTGTGCAGCAAGATAGCGGCGCGCGACATTGAGCCGTATCGGGCCTGAAAGCCCAAACCAAAGGGCCGGTACGCCTAAGCGCAGTGAGCCGACCCAACCGTGCGTGGCCCGTTCCGTTCCGGCACCCTCCTGTCTGTAGAGCAAAGCGAAACGTCTGCCGCCAGTTTCGTGCCGCCGTCAAGTCAATGGCCAGCGCGCCGCGATCTTCCGGTCCGCGCGCCCGACGATCCGCACAAGCTCGCCTGACTGCCTCTGCGCAAGCGTGATCAAGCGCTATGATCACGCTTGCTGCCATTCCTGAAGCCGAGATCAAGCCCGGTTTCGACGTGGGCTCCCGCGCCGGGCGCGAGGCTCGTGCAGGACGCTGAACCTCCCCAAAATGTTCGAAGCCGGGTTCTATTCCCTCATCAGCGGCAACAATCGCCCTATCGCAGAAGCCCGGCGGTAAGTTATCGTGTCGTTTTTTCAAGCAGCACGCGGAGCGTGGCACCCATGAGCATCCAGGATGAGGGTCCGGAAGTCGAAGTCAAGCCGGAGAAGGCCGGCAAGCGGACCAAAAGCGGCCGGCCGACGATTCGTGACGTCTCACGATTGGCGGGCGTCTCGCGCATGACGGTTTCCCGCGTGATGAGCGAACCGGACCGTGTTCTGCCGGCCACGCGCGAGCGCGTGCAGCGTGCGATTGCCGACCTCGGTTACGTGCCGGACAAGGCGGCGGGCAGCCTGTCGAGCCGACGCACCGGTTTTATCGCGCTGATCCTGCCGACGCTGACCAATGCCAATTTTTCGACGGTGGCGCACGGGCTGACGGAAGTGCTGCGCGAATCGGACTTTCATCTTCTGATTGGTTACACCGACTACGACCTGGCCGAAGAAGAGCGGCAACTCACCAGTCTGCTCGCGCGGCGGCCGGAGGCGATCGTTCTGGCCGGGACGACGCATAGTCGCGCGGCGTCGCGCATGCTGCTGTCGGCCGAGGTGCCGGTGCTGGAAATTGCCGACCTGTCGAGCCGTCCGCTTCAGCACGCGGTGGGTTTCTCCAACTACGAAGTGGGTCGCGTGGCGGCACGCCATCTGATCGGCCGAGGCTTCCAGAGGATCGGCGCCGTTGGCCCGGCGCAGGAAGGTCCGGCCCGCGACTATCGGGGCGAAGAGCGAATCCGCGGTTTCGAGGAAGAGTTGCGCCTTTCAGGCTTTCCGACCGATCTGGTCCTGCGCCACGGCAGCCCCCCGATCTCCTACGACCACGGCGCGGCGGCAATTGGCTTGTTGCTGGAGCGTGACCCGTCGATCGACGCGGTGTTTGCCGTATCCGATCTCCCGGCGGTCGGGATCATCATGGAGTGTCAGCGACGCGGTATCGCTGTGCCCAGCGAGCTTGCTGTCATGGGCTTTGGCGACTTCGAGATCGCGCGCGTAACGAATCCGCCTCTGACAACGATCCACGTCGATTTTCACGCGTTGGGTCGGCGCGCGGGCGCGATCCTGCTCGATGTCTTGTCGGACGATGAAGCCGAGGAAGCGCTGCACGTCGTCGACGTGGGCTTGTCGATCATCGAACGGGGTTCGGTCGGGCGCAAAGTATGACCGCAGCGGGGATCGGCGTCGGCGTGATGGACCGACGTCGCGTCCCGGCGTCCGGTTTGACTCAGGGAAGGCCCACTCGTCGATTCCGTTAGCGCCTATTCACAGTGCGGCGCGATGTTCAGGAGTGCTGGCCACTGCCGGCTCCAGTCGCTATCGTGCGCCATGCCAGGAACCGTGCGCACGCTCACGCAGCGCCCGCCCGCCGCGGTGGCGAAACGGCGCGCGACCTCGGGCGTGACGACGCTGTCGGCGTCGCTATTGAAGTGAATCTGCGCAATCGTCGCGACGCGCGCCGCGAAATCGACGGGGTTGAGTGAATCGGGCATCGCGGAGACACCGTGCGTGCGATTGATGTACTCGTCGTCGAGATTGCCGGCGACGGTGCGCAGCGACGCGACGTCGCTGCGTTGCGCGGCCACCAGCACGGCGATCGCGCCGCCTCCAGAAAAACCGGTCAGATTGAGACGCTGCCCCGGCACGCGCGCCGCGATCTGGTCGATCGCATCGTCGATCGATGCCACCACCTCTGGCGCGAAACGCTTGCCGGTCCACCAGTCAATCGAACAGCGCGGGTTGAGCGCCATCGGCGTGAACTGGCAGGGGCGCGCGAGATAGACGACGTTGGGACCGGGGTCGGTGGCGGCGAGCGCGAGACCGGTCGCCTCGCGCGGCGTTGGATCGAGCGAGGGCTCGCTGCGCGAGAGCCACGCGAGGCCATCGCCTTCGATGTAGACGTCGATGGGCTGGTCGGCGCGCGTGATGCGTGTCCACGCGGTAAGGACGAATTGTGGTGTGGTGATCTGCTCGCGTGCGAGCGCGGCCGGTGCGGCTAGCGCATCGGCGTGCGCGCCCCGATCGAACTGGGCGCACGCGGCCAACTGGAGAGCCGCGCCCACCAGTGCGCTGAGCGTGAACAGCGCGCAGCGGCGCAGCGGGCGAGGAATGCGTTTCGTGAGGCTCATGGTGCGGTGTGAAGCTCAGTGGAGCGACGCGTATCGGTTACGACGCGCGTGAGATCGGCGGCCAGCGCCTGCATGACGCTATCCCAATCGCCGCGACGCGGCTGGCGGTAAAGCCGCATCGACGGATACCACGGGCTGTCGTCGCGACCTAGCAGCCAGCGCCAATCGGGGACGAACGGCAGCATGACCCAGACGGGCCGGCCCAGCGCACCGGCCAGGTGGACCGGCGACGAGTCGACCGAGATCAGCAGGTCGACCACGGTGAGGATCGCGGCCGTATCTTCGAAGTCGCGAATCTCGTCGCTCAGCGCGAGCAGCGGCATGCCTGCGGGCGGCGTGCTTGCCTGCGCTTCGGCGGGCCCCTTCTGGATCGACACGAAACTCGCGCCCGTTGACTCAAGCGGCGCAAGACGTGCGAGCGGCAGCGAGCGGTTCGCGTCATTGCCATGAGTCGGGCGGCCCGCCCAAACGAGCGCGACGAGCGGGCGCGGCAGATCCGCAAGGCGCGCGCGCCAGTGCGCGACGCGTTCGGGATCGGCGCTTAGATAAGGCGTCTCGCAGGGAAGATCGGCGAGCTTGAGTTGCATCGCCATCGGCAGGCTCATCATTTCGCAATGCTGATCAAACGCGGGCGGCAG
This sequence comes from Paraburkholderia sp. J67, assembly GCF_905220265.1. Lineage (NCBI taxonomy): Bacteria > Pseudomonadati > Pseudomonadota > Betaproteobacteria > Burkholderiales > Burkholderiaceae > Paraburkholderia > Paraburkholderia sp. J67. Next base: position 72,671 of record NZ_CAJMZK010000015.1, on the reverse strand, counting down.
CTCGCCGCGCACCACCAGCGCGTCATAGCCTTTGATGCGGCGTGCGAGCGGCAGCGCCTCGGCATTGACTTCCAGCACCACGCGCGCGCCGCTGCGCGCCTTCGCCCAAGGCACCATGCGCATGAACTGGAAGGTGTCGCCGTAGCCTTGTTCGTCGTGGATCAGCAGCGTTTTGCCCGGGAGCGGCTGGCCATCCCAGCGCGGCAGTTGCACTTTGCGTTCGAAACGCGTGGTGTGCGCGAGGCTGTAACGGTAACGGTACTCACGCCAGCCGCGCTCGAATTCGCCGAGCAGGAGCAGCGTTTCGGCGAGGTCGAAGCGCAGCGGATAGTCGCCGGGCAGGTTCGCGACCAGCATTTCCTGGATCGTCCGGGTGGCGGCGAGCTTGCCCTGAGGACGCAACGCATGGGCGAGCAGGCGCCACAGACGCAGCGGCCCGGTGCCCGAGGCGAGCGACGGCGCGAGCAAGGCCTCGGCCTCCTCGAAGCGGCCCGCTGCAAGCAGCTTCTGCGCGGCTTGTTCCAGGGCCGAGAGCGCGGCGATATCGACGCTGGCGGCCGTCATGCGCTGGCTCCCGGCTGTCCCACGCCCGCCGCCGCTGGATCGGCGACGAGACCTGTGCGCTTGAGCCGATTGGCGGCATCGACATGCGCGGCGGAACGCTCTGCATCGCCCAGATCGCGCCAGGCCTTGCCGAGCGCGCCGCGCGCCGCGATATGTTCGGCGCGCGGACGTTTTGTGCCCTCGGCGACAACAGCCTCCAGCCTGACGATATCCGCTTCGTCGGCGCGGGTGAATTGATGGAGGTCGGCGCGGCCAGCGAGGGCCAGCACCGAGCCCGGAAATTCGGCGAGCGTCTGTTCGTAGACCGCCAGCGCTTCGTCCTTGCGGTCCGCGTCGAGCAGCAGCGCGGCGCGGCCGAGCAGCGCGCGTTCGCGCACCGCGCCGGGCAGTTCCACCGCGCGCGCGTAAGCGTCCAGGGCGGGCTCCGTGCGGCCGAGCGAATGCAGCGCGAGTGCGAGTGTGAAGTGCGCGTCGGCGTGCTCCGGGATCAGCGCGAGCGCGTCGCGCGCGATGGCGTACGCCTCATCGTAGCGACCGAACTGGCGCAGCACCTTGGCGCGCGCGAGTAGTCCGCCCGGATGACGCGGCGCGAAGGCGCCGAGCATGTCGAGCGCGCGCAGCGCGGCGTGGGCGTCGCGGCGCGCGCTTTCGACTTCGGCGAGATTGAGGTAGGCGTCGATCAGATGCGGATCGAGATCGATCGCGAGACGGGCTTCGGCGGCCGCCTCGTCGAGGCGTCCCTGCGTCGAGAGCAGAAACGCGAGATTGCTGTGCGCCTGCGCATAGGACGGTTTGCGCGCGAGCGCTTCGCGGTAGCAGGCTTCGGCCAGGTCGAAACGCGCCAGCCTGCGCCACGTATTGCCGAGGTTGTTGCGCGCTTCGGCGGAGTAGGGCTGGAGCGCGACGACGCGTTCGAGACAGCTACGGCTTTCTTCGAAGCGGCCGGCTTCCTGGAGCACGATGCCGAGGTTGTTCCAGGCGGCGGCGAGCGTGGCGTCCAGCGCGACGGCGCGGCGCGCGGCCTCCTCGGCGTCGGCGAGACGGCCGCGCTGGCGGCACATTTCGGCGAGATTGGCGTGGTAGCCGGCGCTTGCACGCGGCGCGCGGCAGGCGGCCTGAACGTGCTCGATCGCGAGGTCGAGGTTGCCGTAGGCGTGGGCCATGAGGCCCAGCAGATGCAGCGCATCGGGCTGGCCCGGCCAGGCGGATAGCACACGCTGGCACAACTGTTCGGCCTGGGCGGCTTGCCCTGCGTTCCAGTGGGCGTGCGCGCGCGCGAGCACCTCGGCGAGCGTCAGGGTAGGGGCAGTACTGGGTTCCGGCATGCGCGGTGTCGAATTCGTGGCAAACAGTGCCGGGGTTGAAACTGCGGCCAGCCGGCCGCGCGCCATCAAGGCGGCGCGGCCGGCTGGCCAAAGGGCTAGCGCGACATCAGAAGCGCTGCTGCACGCGCAGGATGCCGGTATTCGAAATGAACCCGGACCCGGCTTGCAGCTCATAGCGTGCGGACAAGCTCATGTTGTTCGCGCGCACGAGCGTCACGCCGATCGAGATATCGGCGAGATTCGAGATCGGCGAGGCGGCGAGCGTCGTGAACGCGGTTTCGCCGGTCGTGTCTGCCGCGAAGCTCGCGCTCGTGGTCTGGCGAGTGCGATTGTAGTCGTGCACCCACTGCGCGCGCAGTTCCGGCACGAGTTCGCCGTACGAGGTCGAGAAGGACTTCTCGAGCTTCGCACCCAGCGCGCTACGCACCGAATTCGAGTGCTCGCTGCCGATCGTCAGCGCCGCGCCGTTGCCGCCCGTTTCCGTGTAGCCGGCTTCGTTCAGGTAGCTATACGTGAGGCTCGCGAGCGGGGTCAGCGTCATGCCCGCAATGGCGAGAGGCCAGCCGGTCTCCGCGCGCGCCACGTACTGCTGACCGCTGAAGCTGCCGTCGGCGACGCCGCTGTAGCCCGTCATCGTCACGGCGCGGGTGGTGTCGAAGTGCTGCAAGGTCGCCGCACCCGAGAGGTTCACGTACCACGGTTCGCCCGAGAAGCTGGCATAGCCGATCAACCCGTAGGCGTTCACGCCCGCGCTGTCGCCCGAGTCGCTGCCGTTGAAATCGATCGCCGTGTGCGAGTAGTCGAACGCCGCGCCCACGCGCCACTTGTCGCCGAAGCTGCGGTCGGCGCCGATCAGCAGGCCGCCGTAGTTCGCGCTGTAGCCGTCGGTGTTGTCGCGTTCGTCCTGGCTCGCGTGGCCGCCGAATGCCTGTGCCCAGGTGGTCCAGTGCGTCGGGCTGTCGCCGGTCGAGAGGCCGGTAGCGCCCGAGGAGTGGGCGATACGCAGCGCGTCGATGTGCGCGCCGACCACGCCCATGGCATCGAGCGTGGCGGCGGAGCCCGCGTACTGCGTCTGGAGCGGCCCGAGTTGCTTGCCGAGCTGGTTGGCGCTGCTGCTCGAACCGTCGGAGAGCGAGGAGATGGCAGCGTCGTAGAGATTCAGAAGCGCCGCGTTGCTCACGCCGGTATAGCCGAGCAGACCCGTGAGCGCGCGCTCGGCGTTGGCCTGCGTCGCGACCTTCGCATAGTCGGTCGTCGAGGTGCTGGACGAGCCGCTGCTGCTTGAGCCTGACGAATCGCCGCCGCCGGACGTCGTGGTCGTGCCGACGCTGTCGACGGTGACGACGAGATCGGTGTGACCGTCCGTCGTCGTGACCGAGGTGCCGGTCAAGGTGGCGGTGACGCCCGCGATCGAATAGTTGAGCGTGCTCTCGTTATAGGTGCCGGTGCCGGTTGCGTCGACCACCACGAAGCGCTGGCCCGCGGCGAAGCTGTAGCCGCCCGTCGTGCTCTTGAGCTCGACCGACGAACCCGAGGCGATGGTGGCGTCGCCCGACACGACCAGGCGGCCGTAGCCGGTGTCGGTGAGGCTGCCCGTGGTCGTCGCGCCGCTCGACACGCCGATCAGCAGCGTGGCCGCCTGGCCTTGCGAATAGTTGCCGGTGATGGTCGTGATGCCGTCGACTTCGAGTGTCGCGCTGTTGTTGTAGACCGTGTTGCTGCCGACGTCGATCGAGTCGTTGAGCAGCAGGTTGCCCGAGTCGAACACCAGGTCGGCGTTCTCGCTCGTGATCGTGCCGCTCGTATCGTCGTAACCCGTGAGCGTGCCGAAGATCGTGCCGGTGCCGCCGCTGATCGTGAGCGTGTTGGTCGACGCGTTCAGGATGTTGCCGGCGATCACGCCCGAGTTTGTGATCGAGCCGATCGAGCCGCCTTCGGTGTTGTCGATCGCGTAGCCGCTGCCGGTGATCGTGCCGCTATTGTTGATCGAGCCGATTGTGGCGGCGTTGTAGACACCGTAGTCGCCCGTGATCACGCCGCTGTTGTCGATCGTGCCGATGCCCCCCCCGTTTTCGATGCCCGCGACGTAGCTGCTCCACGTGCCTTCATTGCTGATCGAATCGATCGTGCCGTAGTTGAGCAGGCCGACCTGGCCGCTAATCGTGCCGGTGTTGCCAAGCGTGCCGATCGAGCCTTCGTTGTCGATGGCGTACTCGGTGGCGGTGATCGCGCCGCTGTTGCTGAGCGAGCCGATGGTGCCACCGGTGTAGATGCCCTCCTCGCCGGTGATCGTGCCGCTGTTGTCGATCGTGTCGATCGAGCCGATGTTGTAGATGCCGTCAGTGCTGCCGTTGATCGTGCCGCTGTTGCTGAGCGTGCCGAGCGTGCCTTGATTGTCGACGCCGAACGCGCTGCCACTGATCAGCGCGGTATTGCTGATCGAATCGATCGTGCCGGTGGTGCCGTTGATGATGCCGACATAGCCGGAGATCTCGCCGCTGTTGTCGATCGTGCCGATCGTGCCGACGTTATAGACGCCGTAGGAGGCGGTGCTGAGCGTGCCGGCGATGGTCCCGCTATTGTCGATCGTGCCGATCGAGCTGCTGACGGTGCCGTTATAGATGCCGTACTCGGCGCCTTCCATCAGGCCGGTGTTGCTGATCGATCCGATGATGCCGGGCGTATTGTCGATCGCCGCGAAGGTGCTGCCGTTGATCGTGCCCGCGTTGCTGATCGAGTCGATCGTGCCGGTGTTGCGAATGCCAGTGTTGTGCGCATAGATGGTTGCGCCCGCTTCGTTCACGATCGACGTAATCGAGCCGCCTTCGTTCCAGACACCCGAGTTGTTGTTCGCAGTGAAGGTGCCCTGGTTGTCGATCGTGCCGATGGTGCCCAGGTTGAGCACACCGTAGTTGCCGGTGAGCTGGAGGGTGTTGGTGAGCACGCCGATCGTGCCGGTGTTGTACACCGCATAGAGTGAACCGACGATGCTGCCATTGTTGGTGATCGCGTCGATTTCACCTTCGTTGTCGATGCCCGAATACGCCGTGCCGTTCATCAGGCCGCTGTTGACGATCGAGGCGATGGTGCTGCCGCTGTCGTTGTAGAGGCCGTAGGAGGTGCCGGAAATGGTCCCGTTGTTCGTGAGCGTGCCGATGGTGCCATCGGTTTCGGCGCCGATCGTCGTGCCGCTGTATGTCGTGCCCGCGTCGATCGTCGGGCTGTCCGAGGTGTATGTCACGGCCGCAGCTGTCACTGCGTACGCGCTGGACGCCGCCATGAGCATCACGCCCGCCGACACCGCCAGCGAGAGCGCGTTGAGCGCCGGACGCCACACGCTTGCCGCTGCATTCACCATCGTGCCGTTCGACGTCGAGCGCTGGCCTTGCCGCTTTGCCAGTTCGGATACTGCTTGCCACGTCCCCTGACTTGCATTCCAGATGACGTTGTAGGTCTGATTCATTGTTCGATTTCCCCGTCTTATACGTTGCACTCGCTCCGGGCGCGACGAAAACGACCGGAGCGAAGCGGAATGGGTCTGCTATTCCGCCAGGGGATTTATCGGCGTTAACAATCGGAAATTAAGTATTAATTTTGTGGAAAGATCCTGATTTTCCTTTCCTTAACTTACGCAAAGGTTTGCGCGGATGTTTTTATAAAAAGGGTATGATCGTGTTAATTAAAAAAGGCGGGAAAGGCCGATGGGACAAGGGTTTGGGGAAAGGAACGGAAAGATTTAAGGCAGGTAAGTTAGCCGGGAAGTGGATTTGTCTGATTAAAGACTCTTGCGTCTTTAATACGGCATATTTCGCGGTTTGATGCGGGCGGAGATACGCCGGTTCAGAAAGCGATAGCAATCCCGAACATGGCGACAAATTGATTATTCGTGGAAGACGGCGTGGTGTTTTGCGAATCGCCGACGATAGGCAGCGCATTGACAATATCGCCCGCTCCGCTCGCGCCGAGCGTTTTTCCCGACGCATGTTGATACGCCTGTAGCGTGTAAAGCGTCGCCCGCTTGGACTGGTGGTACATCTCGCGCAGGGAAACCTGCTGATAGCGGGCAGCATCCTGAATGCCATTGGCCGACGACGCGCGCGTGTAGCTGTAGCCGCCGGAAACTTCGAACGGAGCGTTGATGCGATAGTTGCCAACTCGCTCCTGCGCAAGCGCAGATGCCAATCAGTCAATCGCATCTGCGCCTGTCGTGAGTTCCACTAATAGAACGTCCGTGTCTTTATTCGCTTCGAGCGAAACAGCGGATTCGTCGCGAATGACTGCTCCTTCGCGTGCTTCAAGCCGGACATCGCCGACATTGACAGCGCCATGGTCGGTCACGAGGTACGCCACGGTGGAGGCGGGCAACGGATAGACAATGCGCGTGCTCTCGCGCAATGTCGCGAGGCGCACGCGTGCATTCGCATTGATCGGCAACGCGCCCGCACCAATATCGTTGGGGTCTGCGCTGGCCAGCGTCACGAATTTCCCTTCGCGGCTCGCCTGCGAGCAACAACGCGCGGCCCAGCGCGCCGCGCCGCCCATCGTCCGTGGCGTGAGCCAAAGTTGAAACAGCCTTGCCGGCACAGCTTCTGCATTGCGCTCGGCATGATGCACGCCCGCGCCCGCGCTCATGACCTGCAAGGATCCAGCCACGAGGCGTGCCTGATTGCCCGCATCATCCTCGTGCGTGATGGCGCCTGAACGTACCCACGTCACGATCTCGACATTGCGATGCGGATGAAGGCCAAAGCCCGAATGAGGCGCAAACTCATCGTCGTTCAGTACATGTAATGCGCCCAGCGGCGCATGGTCCGCCCGGCCAATATTGCCGACGCGAAAATGCAGGCGTGCCTTGAGCCAGTCGCTCGACACCGCGCCGAGCGACGCAAAAGGGCGATGTTCGATCACGTTAGATCTCCTTCGAATTGGGCGGATGCGGTGAGTTCAAGTTGAACCGCATCCGCCCGTCTTTGCGTATCCGCACTCAGACCTGCTGCTGGCCGCCATCGACGAACAGTTCCGTGCCGTTCACGAAGCTCGACTCGTCCGAGGCGAGGAACAAGGCGGCATTCGCGATTTCCTCCGGTTCGCCCAGACGTCCCAGCGGGATTTGCGAGGCGAGGTAATCGGCCAGACCTTGCTGCTGTGCGGCATCCGGACCGGCGAGGTCGAGCAGGCCGGGCGTGCGCGTCGCGCCCGGGCTGAGCGTGTTCACGCGGATCTGGCGATCCTTCAGATCGAGAATCCAGCTACGGGCAAAGTTGCGCACCGCAGCCTTCGAGGCCGAATACACACTGAATGCCGCCGTGCCTCCGCTGCCTGCCGTCGAGCCGGTCAGGATCACCGACGCGCCCTTGCTGAGCAGCGGCAGCGCCTTTTGCACCGTGAACAGCACGCCCTTGACGTTGCGATCGAAGGTGTCGTCGAAGTGGGCTTCGGTGACGTCGCCGAGTGGGAGCATCGAGCCGCCGCCGGCATTGGCGAACAGCACGTCCAGACGGCCTTGTTCTTCGCGGATCTGGGCGTACAGGGCGTCGAGTTCGACGGGCTTCGACGAATCGACGCGCACGCCGGTGGCGCTGCCGCCCGCTTCGGTGATCGACTTCACGGCGGCTTCGAGTTCGGCCGGCCGGCGGCCGGTGATATACACGTGCGCGCCTTCGGCGGCGAAGCGACGGGCGCTGGCGAGGCCAATGCCGCTGGTGGCGCCGGTGACGAGGGCGATCTTGTTGTCGAGTCTGCGTGCCATGGTGATGCTCCTTTTTCTATCGATGAGGGAAGACGTCGGTGACTGCGTTCGGTGCTTCGTTTCGTGCTTTGTTTCGTGTTGCTTGCTGCGATGTGTGAAGAATATCGACGCTCCGATCTTTTCGAAATAGAATGGATCGCAAACCAACGTTGCAAAAATGAAATGATGAGTGCTTATGTCGAAGCTGCCTGATTTCGAAGGACTCGCGATGTTCGCCAAGGTCGCCGAGGAGGGCTCGTTTGCCGCCGCAGCGCGCACGATGGGCGTGTCGGTCGCCACGGTGTCGCGCGGAGTCGCGCGCCTGGAGGACCGGCTGGGTGCGCGCCTCTTGAACCGTACGTCGCGCCAGCTCGCGCTGACGGAGTTCGGGCGGACGATCTGCGAGAGAGCCGGCGAGCTTTATCGCCAGGCCGAGGAGGCCGAGAGCGCGGCGCGCGAGATGTCGGTGCAGCCGCGCGGGCTGGTGCGGCTGGCGGTGCCGATGTCGTTCGGCCTGCGCTGGGTCGCGCCGCTGCTGCCGGGCTTCTTCCGTGCATGGCCTGAAGTCTCGATCGACCTGCATCTATCAGATGCGATGGTCGATCTGGTCGCCGATGGTTTCGACGCGGCGCTGCGCATCGCCGCGCTGCCGGATTCGTCGCTCGTCGCGCGGCGGCTGTGCGGCGTGACGCAATACGTCGTGGCGTCGCCAGCGTATCTGGAGCGCGAGGGGCGACCCTCGCATCCGCGCGAACTGGCCGAGCGGCCTTGCCTCTCGTACGCGTACCGCGCGCGCAGCGACGTCTGGCGCTTCACGAACGACGCGGGCGAGGAGGAGCCGGTGATGCCGAGCGGCCCGCTGCGCGTGACGAACTCCGACGCCTTGCTGCCCACGCTGCTCGACGGCCTGGCTATTGCCGAACTGCCTGAGTTCATCGCGGGCGAATATCTGGCCGATGGGCGGCTCGAAGCGATCCTGACCGACTGGTCGCTCACCCGAGGCGGGCTCTACTTCGTCACGCCGTCGGCGCGCGCGCGGCCCGCGAAGGTCAGCGTGCTGTCCGATTACTTCGCCGAGCACCTGGCTGATCCTTCATGGCGTTGGCCGAAATAACGCGCTGATCTATCCGTGAGCATCCCCATCATTGCATTTCTGCAATGATGGGTTTCAAACACTTCTATTTCGTAAAGACGGGCGGGTCCGTATTCTCCTTTCCATCGGCTGCACGACGTTTCACCCGGGCGCCACTCAACCACCTATGGAAAGGAGAATCACGATGACCACGCAGACCGCCGCCTTCAATCCCGACACCCAAACCGCCGCCTTCCTCGACGTGCTGAATAGCGCGCAAGGTCCGGCAATCGAAACGCTCGCACCCGCCGCAGCTCGCGAAGTGCTGGCCGGCGCGCAGCGCGGTGTGGCGGTCGATGTATCGGGGATCGACGTCACGCAGCGCACGATCGAGCAGGACGGCATCACGGTGCCGCTCACCGTCGTCAAACCGCAGAACGCATCGGGCGTCCTGCCGGTCTTCATGTTCTTCCACGGCGGCGGATGGATTCTGGGCGACTACGCGACGCACGAGCGTCTCGTGCGCGACCTCGTCGTGCAGTCCGGCGCCGCGGCGGTCTTCGTCAACTACACGCCGTCGCCCGAGGCGCGCTATCCGGTCGCGATCAACGAGGCGTACGCCGCAACGAAGTGGGTCGCCGCGCACGGCGAGGAAATCGGCGTCGATGGCGCGCGGCTCGCGGTGGTGGGCAATAGCGTCGGCGGCAACATGGCGGCGGTCGTGAGCCAGATGGCGAAGGACCGGCATGGTCCGGCGATCCGCTTCCAGGGCCTCATGTGGCCAGTCACGGATCACGACTTCGACAACGCTTCCTACGAGGCTTTCGCGAACGGCTATTTCCTGAGCCGCGACATGATGAAGTGGTTCTGGAATGCCTATACGCCCAATGAGGCCGAGCGCAATCAACGCTATGCGTCGCCGTTGCGTGCCTCGATCGACGAACTCAAGGGCTTGCCGCCCGCGCTCATCCAGACGGCGCAATTCGATGTGCTGCGCGACGAAGGCGAAGCCTACGGTCATCGGCTCGATCTCGCGGGCAACGACGTGACGACCACGCAGTACAAGGGAACGATTCACGATTTCGGCCTGCTCAACGCGCTCGCCGCCGATGTGCCCACGCGCGCCGCCACGAAGCAACTGGCCAATGAATTGAAAACGCGTCTGCAATAACGTGCCGCTGCCATTAATCCATTTCACTCATCTTTTATCGAGTCAATCATGAAAAACGCCACGCAACTGCTGTCCGCCTACCTTGAATCGATCCGCAATCCGCGCGCGGCCGCCGAGCTGTTCGCCGATGACGGCGTGCTGGAATTACCGTATCTGAAGTCGCTCGGTATCGACGGGCGGGCGCAGGGACCCGAGCAGATTGAAGGTTTTATCGCTTCGCTATTGGCGAAGGTGCCGGATTTCGAATTCAGGAATACGCGATTCCTGATTGAGACACCGGAGCAGGCTTTCGGCGAATATGAAGTCGAGGCGCTGGTGCCATCGACCGGGAAAATCTATCGGCAGATGTATGCCGGGCGGCTCGTGGCGCGCGACGGCAAGATTGCGCTGTTGCGTGAGTCACTGGATACGGTGGCGGCGGCCAATGCGTTCGCACCGAGCGATGATGGGCATTGAGTATTAGCTGCCCGTTGTTTCGGGGAAGTCACTCGGCCGGGTTCCTCAATGGCTGGTCCCGGCCGTCTGTCGATTGTCTTTGCCGTCGTCCCGTCCGGGATCAGAACCCCGGCAGCATGGCAGTCTGCGGAACGGACTCCTGTTCCCTGGTCGCGATCGCCTTCTCGTGCTCCAGCAGCCAACGCTTGCGATGCACGCCCCAGGCATAGCCCTTGAGGTCGCCGTTGCTGGCGATGACGCGATGGCACGGCACGATGATGGCGATCGGGTTGGCGCCGTTGGCCGCGCCGATGGCGATGGCCGCGCGCGGGTCGTCGAAGCCCAGTTCCCTGGCCAGCTTGCCGTAGGTCGTGGTCGTGTTCGCCGGGATACGGCGCAGCGCGGCCCAGACCCGGCGCTGTAACTCCGAACCGGCGGTTGCCGTGCACAGCGCGTTCAACACCTCCCATTCACCGTCGAAATAACGTGCCAGGGCATCGGCAACCTCCGCCGGGGCCGGAGCCTCGACAAGTTCCGTCTCGCCGTAGTGCTCGCGCAGGCCGCGATGCAGCCGCGCCTTGTGGTCGGCGAAATCGAGCGCACGCACAGCCTGCTGCGCATCGGTGACGAGCAGCATGGCGCCCAGCGGCGAATCCAGTTGGCTCATGACAAGCTTCATGATGCACTCCTTATTGATTGGGGCGAATGGCTTTTCCCTCGCCTGTCGAACAGGAAGGCGGCAGGCCTGAAACTCCGCTCGTTGCGATCGAATGATGCAAATCCAGTTGCTGGACTACGGCAGAAAGATAAAACGACTGGGATCGCTTGACGTCCTGATTCTTGCTTTTTAAAAATCAGCATCGATGAAGCGAATCAGAAATCGTCACAAGCTTTCATTGACGATCCCGCACGCCTTGCGCCGAACTCATGAAGTTGACGCTGATTCGCGCCTCCTCGATGTCCGGCTCCTTGGGCACACAATGCACCCAGTCCTGTTGGGATCGCCCACCCATCACGACCAGGTCGCCGGAGGAGGGTTTAAAGGTCATGGATTTGCCGCCTTTTATCGGCTTGATCAGGAACCGTCGGGTCGTTCCGAGCGTCAGGACGGGTACGACGCAATCGAGCTTCTGGCATGAGCGATGGTCGCGGTGCCAGCCGGTGCTGTCCTGTCCATTGCGATAGAGATTCATCCACAAGCCATCGTAAGCCACGCCGTAGTGACTTGAGAGCGCGCGAACGGCCTGCAGCAGGCCGTTCTCCGATACATCACCCAGGTCTTGATAAACCGCGGTCATGCGCGGCTCGCGAAACACCTTGTTGAACATTCGCCGATCATGTTCGAGCCACGAAACGCTGTTGCGCAGCTGCTCGAAGAACAGGCGAGCTCCCGACATCCAGCCGGGCACAACTTCAACCCAGGAATGCGTGTCGAGAGCGAAACGCGTCGCCGTCCGGAACGATGTGTCGATAGAGAAGTGCGTGTTGCTGCTGTCGCCGAATAAATCGCTCTGCGCAGGTGCGGGATGCTGGATTGGTGTGAGTGTATTCATCGCGAGTTTCGACCACGTCCGCGTCGGCCAGTTGTATCCGACCGGGAGCGGTGTCGATCTGAGTCGTTTTCAGGTTGAAGTGCTGTGTTCGATCGCATGCCAGACCCGCAATACCGAGTAGCCGCGCCAGGGGCGCCAGCTCTCGGCAGCTTGCGCGGCGGCGCGGGCATTGCTCACGCCCAGCGCTTTTTGCAGGGCTACGTCGCCGGCAGGAAAGGCATCGGGCCAGCGCAACGCGCGTAGCGCGATGTACTGCGCCGTCCAGTCGCCGATACCAGGCAGCGCGCGCAAATTGGCGCAGGTGGTGGCGACGTCCACGCCGGGATGCAGGGCGATGCGGCCTTCCAGCACGGCATGGGCCAGCGCATGCAGCGCAGCCTGACGCTGGCGCGTGATGCCCAGTTGGCCCAGCGCGTCACCGCTCGCGCAGGCCAAAGCGGCTGGGGTGGGAAAAAGACGATCCAGGCCCGCGACGGGCGTTGCGATGGAGTCGCCGAAGGCCGCCACCAGGCGCGCGCCGAGCGTGCGTGCGGCCGCCACGGTGATCTGCTGACCCAGCACGGCGCGCACGGCCAATTCAAAACCATCCAGGGTGCCCGGCACGCGCACGCCATCGCTCGCTGGGAACGCGCTGTGCAGGGTGGCGTGGATGGCGATGGGATCGGCATCCAGATCGAGCGCCGCGCGTACGCGGTTGATCAGCGTGGGCAACGCGGCAGCGAGCGAATCGCTGGCCGTCAGCACGGCGTGGGTGCGCTCCTCGTCGAAGCGCACACGCAACCATCCGCCCAGGCTCTGCGCGCCTTGCACGAGGCGCAGCGTGCGCGTGAATTCCCGATCCGTCACCTGCTCCACGCCGGGCAATGCGCGCAGGCGCAAAAAACCTAGCATCGCGGGCACGTCATAGGGCGGCCGCCAGCCCAGGCGCACACTCACGCCTTGACCGTCCGGCGTTGAGCTGGCGCGGCGCAGGGCGCTGGGGTTCAGGCCGTAGTGACGCGAGAAGGCGTCGTTGAAACGCCGTACGCTGGCAAAGCCGCTGGACAACGCCACCTGGACCATTGGCAGTTGCGTATCGGCGATCAGTTGCTTGGCCGCCAGCAGCCGCCGCGTTTGCAGATACTGGAGAGGCGAGACCCCGAAATGGGACTCAAAAATGCGGCGCAAATGGCGATCGCTAACGCCTAGCTTTTGCGCAATCTGGGTCATCAAGCCACCGCCGGATCGACCCACTGCGCGATCCGCGGGGGCCATGTGCTTCCAGGCGTCGGGCTCGTCCATCAAGCGCGCCGCCTGGAGGGCCAGAATACGTGAGGCATCTTCCGTGCTCCACGATGCCGCGCGCGGAGCCAACTCGGGGCGGCAACGCAAACAAGGCCGGAAACCCGCCGCCTCGGCTTCTGCCGCGTGGTGGTAAAAGCGGAGGTTCTCGCGACGAGGGATCTTTACGCGACACACCGGGCGGCAATAGATGCCGGTGCTGGTGACGGCCGCGAAAAATGAGCCGTCGAAGCGCGCGTCGTGCGCTTTCAGTGCCAGATAACAGGCGTCGCTTTCGGGGGTGTCGATGATGGCAGGCATGGGGAACATCGTACATGCCGGTTGCCCACGAAGCTCGCCATTTTCGGACATGTGGTTAGCCGTCTGGCCGTCCCCCTTCGATCATGGCATCGAGCCAGATTACACAGCAAAAAGCGGCGTTTCGAACTGCAAACGTGCGCTTATCGTGCAGGCCAGATCATCGGATGGCTCTGATGATCTCTTCCGGCGAGGCCTGCCGCTTCAACGTGCTTCAAAGGCCGCTTCTATCTCGGACTTCGATTGGAGCAGCGCACTGAGCAGATCGTCGAAACGCTCCTGAAAACGCACCGCCGGAACGGCCAGTGCGATGGCATAAGCATCAGGCAACGCTACATCGATCGTGACCCCCAGGCCACAGACGCCGAGCGCGTGCTCCTGATCGTCGATCGCGTAACCCGCCGAACGAATGGACTCCAGGTTAGCGATCAATCGCTTGCGGTTCGTCTCGGTCTTCGACGTCCGGTTGAGAAGATCGCCGGTTAGCGCGGACTCCAGTGTTTCGCCCGATAGTTGCGCCAGCAACGCTTTCCCGTGCGCCGTGCAATGAACGGGAAAAGCCGTGCCGATTTGGGAAACGACCCGCAATTCCTGATCGGACGGGAACTGGTCCACCGACACCGCATGCTGGCCGCGTCGCACACACACATCCACGGTCTCGCGTGTACGACGGCCTAACGCTTCGACAAAAGGCTTCGCCAGCGCCACCAGATCCGTGTGGGCGCTGGCGGCAAGCCTGCTCAGCGCGGGCCCGAGTCGAACGCCTTGTGAACCCGCTGTGACAAACCCCTGCGCTTCGAGCGCGTTGACGAGCCGATGCACCGTTGTGCGTGGCAACTCTGCTGCGCGCGCGATCTGTCCAAGGCTTAAGCCAGTGGATTGATTCTCCAGCGCTCTCAGTACCGCGGCGGCGCGCGCGATCACTTGTTTGCCCGACCCGCTATCGCTTTCTGACTCGTCGTTCATGTCCACGCCCCCCTATTTGGCATCTATGACCCTGACAAGAGACGCTTGACCGCCTCAAAGAATCTCGGTTAACCTTGTTCCACATAAAGGAACATGCTGTTCCGAATAACGGACATTGTAGAACAGCGTCATCGTAGGATCAAGTCATGAAAACCGAAAAACCGTCACGTCTGGCGGCGTTCACGCTACTCGCCGTGGCCTGCCTGACGATCATGGTGGGCTGCGTCATTGTCCCAGGACTGCCGACCGTCGCTAAAGAGTTGGGGATGTCTGAATACGCCGGGTGGCTGGTCACCACGCCTTCGCTGGGCGTCGTTATTTTCGGGCCCTTAGCGGGCCGGCTCATTGAAAAGTGCGGACTGCGCCGCTCACTGCTGCTCGGCCTGTTTTTTTACGGCCTGCTCGGCGCGGCAGGCATGTTTCTCTCGGGCATTGGCATCGTGATTGCGGATCGCCTGTTGCTAGGCGGAGCGACGGCGCTCGTCATGTCTGCCGGAACCGGGACGATATCGGAACTCTACGAAGGGCACGCCCGGCTCACGATGATTGCCCGTCAAGGCATGGCCATCGAGCTTGGGGGCGTGATATTTCTGTCGATTGGTGGCGTACTGGCCGCGTTGCACTGGCAAGCTCCGTTTCTGCTTTATCTGATTGCCTGGCTACTTGCCGCGCTGGTCTACTGCTTCGTGCCGCATGCCGCCACCGCTCAGGAACCTGAAACCAACGTGAGCGATACAGCGGTATCCGGCGTTTTGAAGCTCGTCTATTTCGCGGCGGCGGCGTCGATGGTCGTCTTCTTTACCGCCATTACTGCACTGCCGATCCGCTTTGCAGGGCTGGGCGCAAGTGAAACGACTACCGGCTATTTTCTGTCTTTTATTTCTCTCGTCGCCGTGGGCGCAGCGGCATGCATGCCACGCGTGTGTGCGTGGATTGGCGAGTTCAAGACGTTAGCGCTCGCGTTCCTGTTTTATGCCGCGGCGCACGTCCTGTTTGCGGTGGCCAATGAACCCGCGCTGTTCGTTATCGGCGGCGTAGCGATGGGTTGTGGCTTTGGGCTCTCCATTCCACTTGTCAATCACATGACCGTCGAGCGAAGCCACGTTCACCAACGAGCGCGCAATCTCGCGTATCTCTCGATGGCCATATTCACCGGCCAGTTCTGCTCGTCTTTCATGAATGTGGTCGGCGCCGACTACCGCAGAGTCTTTGCGGCGGCAGCCATCCTTGCGATCACTGCGTGGTTCGGCATCGCTTTCGCCCATAGACGATTGCGTGTCGCGCAACGCCCTATCTGATTGAACGCATCCGCAGCAAGGCTGCGGATATTCGAACCATGACTTATCAAGGAGCATCATGAAACTGCACGAACTCAAACCCCTCCTGGACCCGTCTCCGCTTCGACTCGAAACGGGTTTTGAGCGTTTCGAAAACGGCGTTGTGCACATTGCCTGCCGAACGGATATGCACCGTTGTACGGGCGATATGTTCGAATGGTGGTTTCGCTCGCGGCCGGACACCGAACGCTATACGTGGTGGCATCCGATCGATCACGTTTCGAGCACCTGGAGCGAAGCAGTCGAGGGCACCCACGTTGGTTCGATCCACCACGCGGAAGAATTTTTCACCGGTCTGCCGTCGCAAAAGCTCGCAATCCAGTTCCGTCATCCGAACGAGTTCTTCGAAAGCAGCGAATATGAGCGAGCCAGAAACGAAGGCCGAGTGAGTGCGGCTGTGTGCGGACGAGTCGGCACGGACCCAAATCCTGCACGGGGCGCCGAAGGCGAGGTTCTCGGCGGACGACTGCTTCACATCGGCCGGGACACGGAATGGGGCCTCGTACTTCGCAGCCACTTCTATATGGGTCAAGATCTCCCGGCACAAGGTCGATCGCCGCAGGAAATCGAGCAGCTGATTCCCGACGAGTTCGCTCAGGCGCTGCTCATGCATTGCTACAACGAGTTCGTGTTTCTCTCGCGCTTTCTGCCGTCGCTCTACATCGCCGCGCATCGGGATAGTCGGAAAATAGTCGCTCCGTGGTAACGCCGCGTTGTAACCCGGTGGCTCGACGCTTGCTTGTCGGCATCGCGATTGAGTCGCCGGGAGTTTCTTGCTGTCGTGTCTGTCGACCGCCTAGATATTCGTGAAGGTGATCCCGCCATCTACGGCCATCCATTGTGCCGTCACGAAATCGGCATCGTCGGAGGCCAGATAGACGATGGCTTTGGCGATGTCGTCGACGTTGCCCAGGCGGCCCAGGGGAGTCGTGGCCACGCGTCTGGCGTCACGTTCCTCGTTGCGATTGCGAACCGTGCCCTCGGTCGGCACCGCCGATGGACAAACCGCATTGACGCGGATATTGCGAGCGCCCAGTTCTGCCGCCGCCGCGCGCGTAATACCCAGGATGCCGGACTTGATGCCCGAGTACACGATGGAATTCGCGGCTGAGCGCAGCGCTGCCGTCGAGGCTACATTGACAATGGCGCCGCCGCGTTCGGGATCCATGACTGCCGTCGCGGCCTGAATGCCCCAGATCACCGCCTTGAATCCGATATCGAGCATACGATCTACGGTCTCTGGTGCGATCTCCAGTACCGACTGATAGCGAACCCATGCTGCGTTACTGATCAGGATATCGAATCGATTGCCACGCTCATAAACCGCATTGACGGCCTCGGTGATGCCTTCCCGTGTCGAGACGTTCTTCACGACCGGGAAAGCCTGGCCGCCCGCGGCGATCACCGCTTCGACAGTGCTGTTGACCAGCTCTTCCTTCAGGTCGTTGACGCCCACGATAGCGCCACGCGCGGCCAATCTGAGGGCCGTCGCTTTACCAATACCCGCGCCGGCACCGGTCACGAGCGCATAACGCCCAGCCAAATCTTGTTGCATAGTGATTTTCTGTTCCGGGTTAATGGATTAACGACCTTTGAAGACCGGTGCGCGTTTTTCAAGGAATGCCATGCGGGCTTCCCTGGCGTCTTCGGTTTTGGCCAGCATCATCGTGATGTCCTGCTCGTGACGATACGCTTCACGTTGGGGCATCTGCTCGGTAAAGTTGGCGGCTTTCTTGGCCTGGACGAGTGCGATAGGGGACTTGCTGGCAATGCGTCGGGCAAGTTCCATTACGTGGGGCAGAAGCTGTCCGGAAGGCAGCACGTCCTCCAGCACATTACGGCGCAGGAGATCTTGAGCCGTCAGCTTGTCGCCGGTAAAGAACATACGACGGACGGTCGAGCGACCGAACAAGGTACGCAGCATGGATGCACCGCCGGCCAGCCCGACATTGATCTCCGGCATGGCGAACACGGCATTTTCCGAGGCATACATGATGTCACATGCGGCCATCAGACCCAGACCGGCACCCAGGGCTGCGCCGTTGACTGCCGCGATCACGGGCTTGGCGCATTCCTTGATCGAATTGCCGGTTTCGCGAGTCCAGCGGTTGTGGTCGAGGAAATCGCTCGGGATGTCGGGGTCCGGACGATCGCGCAGATCTGCCCCGGCGCAAAATGTATCGCCGGCACCCGTCAGGACTGCGCAGCGAATATCGTCACGCAGGCTGATCTCATCAAATACGGCAATGAGACGGCGACGCATCGCCCGCGATAGCGCGTTCTTGACCTCGGGCCGATTGAGGGTGACCAGGGCCACGCCGTCCTGGACTTCCAGGGTCACCGTATTTCGGACGGTCTCTTGCACGTCTGCGCTCATGCGTCTACTCCAGTCGTTAATCTTGATTTATGGCACCAAGTGGTGCAAAAGATTGTACTGCGACCGGAATAGCGGATTTTCAAGCAAAAACCGAGGGTGATTCACCAGAATCACGGGTAATCAAAACAAGTGCCAGATATTATGATGCGGTTTGTTCCTGGGGAAGCTTCATCTGGCGGGGCTCGTACGCAGAGAACCTCAGCTCTGAGCCCCCGACCCGCGAGGCCACGAAGTCCAGAAACAGGCGGATCTTGATCGGGATGGACGGCGAGTCAATAATGGTCGCGTACATGCCATCCTCGAACGAGGAATTGGTGACCTGATATTCGGGGAGCAGACGCACCAGTCGTCCACTCATGAGATCCTTGTGCACGGTATAGTCATCCAGAAGAACGATGCCTTCACCCATGCGCGCGAATTCAAGTAGGGCGATACCGTTATTGCTCACATGACAGGGCTGAAACGCGACTTCGGTTTCGACATCGTCTTTGCGGAATTTCCATGAATAGCCGTTTCCCGGCATGGAGTACGCGAGACATCGGTGGAGTTTCAGATCTTCCGGCGCTGAGGGCTGGCTTCGGCCAAAGAAATAACCAGGGGAAACCACGAGGTATCGGTCGCTTCTGAAAAGCATCCGGCGCTTGATTCCGGATTCGACTGGAGGCGCAATCCGGAAATCGATATCAATATGATCATTGTTCAAATCGGCCAGGCTTTCGCTCAACACCAGTTCGATTTGAATGTCGGGGTAAAGCTTCGAGAATTCGCTGACCAGGCTCGGCAACACGCCCAGGCCGAACATGACGCGAGAATGGACTCGCAGCGTTCCCGATGGGGCGGAGGTAATGGACGTGATGCTTCGGTGGGCGTCCTCGATGTGCCGGAGAATGCCTTCGACATGCTTGGCGTACTCAAGCCCAGCCTCGGTCAAGGCGACATTGCGAGTCGTGCGAGTGAATAGTTTGACCTTCAAATCGTCTTCGAGATCCAAAACCATTCTCGAAACGGACGCCGGTGCAATGCCGAATTGACGGGCAGTTTCAGAAAAACTCTTATTTCTGGAGATGGAAAGGAAGAACTCCATCGCACGAAGCCGATCCACGATGTCTCACTATATTTGTATGATTGAGCATTGATTATTGCACATTTCGGAACACGAAAACATCAAAAAGACAAAGCCGCTGTCCTGCGACAGCGGCTTTATAGGTACTACGAAATCTTCTCTTTGGTAATCAGTGGGAAGACAAGGCGGGGGCGCCTTGATAGCGGCGCAGAAGCACCGGAATCTTGATGCCGATAAGCATGATCGAGACCGAAGCCAGCACTGCCGGAACGGCCACCCATGTCACGATTGCGGTCATGGTCCAACCCAGCGACAGCAAAACGGGACCCAGGAACGTACCGGCAACGCCGCCAAAGCGGCCCATGCCGAGCACCCATGCCGCACCCGTTACGCGGCTCGACGTGGGGTACATTTGCGTGGCAAGGGTGGACATCGAGGAGCAGGCGCCGTTGTTGGTCATGGCAACCAGCATGAGCAACACCATCAGGACATCACCGCGAGCGCCCGTAATACCGACGATCAATGCTGCAACCGTGCAGATCGCAAAATAGCCGGAAATCACGCGCAGCGGCCCAAGTTTGTCCATCAGGATGCCGGAGATGAAGATGCCAATGCCGGAAATCCAGTTGAACCACATCATCGTGTTCGCCATTTCCTCCAGCTTGTGCCCGTCCGCCTGGAGAATGGTCGGGAGCCACATGCTCAGCACGTACAGTGTGATCGTGGAGCAGATGTAAGCGACCCACAGCAGGAGCGTCGGTCCCCGAAGTTGCTCCGAGAACAATTCGGCGATTGAGAATCTGTGCTTTTTGACTTCAACGTGTGTATCGGCCACGAACGTGACGCCCGTGAAATCCGCGGTGGGGTCGATGCGCTTGAGTGCCTTGGCGATCTTGTCTTGACCTTTTCCGGACGCCGCCAGATAGCGAACCGATTCCGGGAGAAAGAACGCGAGCAGAATGCCGACGACAATCGGAGCGACACCCCCGACAATCAGATAACCTTGCCAGCCGTGCGTCGGGATAACCGACTTGGCCAGCGGGCCGGTGATGCCGCCGCCAAATGCAAAACCGCAGAGCATGAAGTTGACCGCCCGGCTGCGCATACGGCTGGGCAGGAATTCGCTCATCATGGTGGCGCAGTTCGGGATGGCCGCGCCAAGACCAATCCCGGTCAAGAGACGTGCCACAAGTAGTTCGTCCAGGTTGGTCGAGTAGCCTGCGGCCAACGAGAACACACCGAAGAAGACAACCGAGCAAGCGAGCACGAGACGACGGCCAATGCGGTCGGCGGCAGGGGCTGCAACAGCGGCGCCAATACCAATACCGACGAGGGCTGCGCTCAGCACGGGTGCCAGATCGGCTTTGGTCACCCCCCATTGTTTGATCAGGGCCGGGGCGATAAGACCCATTGCGCTCGTGTCCAGACCATCGAGAACAATGGTCAGGAAACACAGCACGAATAAGAGCAAGTGAAAGCGGCTGAGCGGCCGCTCGTCGATGAACGACTGTACGTCGAGGGTTTTCATGTCCTGATCCCGTTTGCCTACGAATGAGAAGCACGAATAGCAGCGTTATTTATCGGATGAGTGAAGACGCTGCTAATTTGTTCTGCTGAGAGCAACCTGTATAAAGGGTTACCGGTTGCCGCTCCGTTGAGTGAGGAACTTGCTCAATGCGCGAATCGAGTGTCTTTGGATACTCAAATCGACATCCTGCACGGCATGAAACCCACAGAATGGCTTCGAAAGGCCTCGGGCCTCGACGATGTTGTCAATGCTCATATATCTCCAATATCTCCGTAGTTCTATTTTTTACCGAGGGGAATCATCCCCATCGGGTGCTGCATCACAACCAGGTACAACAGAATGAAACTATTATCGCTCACAGGTAGGCAATTGCCGACCCGCCATCAACGCGCACGCATTCGCCATTCACGAACGAACTCTGATCCGAAGCGAGGAAGCAGGCAGCGTTCGCAATGTCTTCTGGTTTTCCCAAACGAGGCATGGGGGTCTTGGCCTGGCGGATTTTGCGCGTTTCTTCGCTGACGTTTTTGACCACGCCTTCCGTTTCCGTATAGCCTGGAGCTACCGAATTGACGCGAATGCCGCGCGGACCCAATTCCGCAGCCGCGCTGCGCATCAAACCCAAAACACCGGCCTTGACGCCACAGTAGACCAGCGCCTTCGGCAGACCGATGAAGCCCGACGAGGACGCGATATTGACGACCGATCCCCCTTCCTTCATGTATTCAGCCGCAGCTTGAATGCCCCACACGACCGAGTTAAAGCCCGTTCCGGTCATCATCGATACGTCTTTTTCCGTGATCTCCAATACCGGGGCATAGCGAACCCACATGGCGTTGCTGACCAGGACATCCAGACGGCCTGCCTGTTCGGCCAGACCGCCCGCGGCATGGAAAATCGTTTCGCGCTTTGCCACATCGCCGCCGAAAGCATAGGCTCGGCCACCTTGGGCCTTGATTTCTTCGGCGGCGGCCTGTGCCTTTTCCAGATCGCGATCCAGAATGCCGACGACCGCGCCTTCGGCCACGAATTTGTCAACGATGCCGCGACCAATGCCTTGCGCGCCACCTGTCACGAGTGCGACTTTGCCTTCCAGTTGCTTCGTCATTTCCATTCCTGATTAGAGATCGTTAAATCGGCATTCGGACAGACCGCGCACATGCGTGCCTGTGATCGCAACCACAGCGCCCGCATTCGGGTTTTCGCTCTTCAAGGCATTGCCACTGTTGCTGATCGAGGTTACGAAGATCGTATCGAGCTGCTCACCGCCGATGGAGGGGCAGGTGGGATAGACCGTTGGCAGATCGATCAGCAGATCCAGTCGGCCTTCGGGCGTAAACCGGGCAAGTTGACCCGAGATAACCATGGCTGCCCAGAGATTGCCTTGCGCGTCGATCGTGGCGCCGTCGGGACCGGATTTCAGTGATGTTGTGTCTGCGAACAGGGTGCGTTCATCAATCGATCCAGACGCGGAATCGTATCGATAGCGACGCAACTGGTGGCTCAGGCTATCCGAGAAGTACAGATACTTTCCATCGGGACTAAAGCACGTGGAGTTGGTGACACATATTCCTTTTTCCAGAGACTTGAGATTGCCGTGGCCGTCGAGTTGATACAGTTCGCCCACGGGCTCCCGGCGCCCGAGAGCCATCGAGCCCACGACCAGGCGTCCTTCGCGATCGACGCGACCGTCGTTGAGCCGCATGTTCGGCGCAGGATGCGCCACATCGACAAAGTGCGTGATATGGCTGGTTTCGGTATCGAGGAAGCAAAAGCTGTCAACGAGTGCGACGAGAACACGACCGCTTTCGCACAGGGCGATAGATCCAATCTGCGACGGCAATGTCCATTCACGTACCGATTCCGCTTTCAGATTGCGCGCTTTCACCTGGTGTGCGTGCGAATCGATCCAATACAGGATCTGGTTCCGGTCGTCCCATAGCGGGCACTCGCCCAGTGCATCGCGGGATGTGCCGATAATGTCGATAGAATGGTTATTCATGATTCTTTCTTGCTAGTGTCTTCTACTGCTGCCGCATTCAGCGCCAGGATATCGGCGCGAACCTCATACAGCGTATCCGTCGGGTAGCGCGAACCCAACGGACGACGAGCCGTTCCAAACATGTCGATTTCGGTCGTGGTTTCAATGGGCGTGGTGCGGCTCCAATCGTAGACGACGGTGCGCGCCGCCACTCGCCATTCGCCAGCGCGTTTCTCGAAGCGGTCGATATAGCGGCCATAGAGACTCACTTCCTTGCGCTCGCTCGCGATCTTTCGGTCTTCCTGAACAGCGTGGAAATAGCTTTCGGCCAATGCCCGGTCGCCGTGCAATTCGATCATGATGTTGCCGATCATATGAATCATGCGGCCGGCGCTCTTGAGCGATTCCATTGCCCAATCGCAGAATCCCGAAGCCGTGCCCTGATAAGGGCCGTGGCGATCCGTTGCGTCTTCCCAATAGGTTGCGCGCAGTGCTTTCTCGTCGCCGCGATCCACGCCACGGCAGTAGCGATAGAGGCAATCGCGAATGGCTTCGCGGTCGAGCAATTCCTGCATTGCCTGATTCGAGATTTCAGATTTGCTCATGTCATTCCTGGCCCAGCCTGGCGTGGATGGTGGCCGGGTTACCCGGCCACGGTTAGCGCACGGTTACCGTTTAGAGCACCGCTTCAGGATGCTTGATGATCACGGCGTCGAGCACGGCGGCGCCGGATTCACGCACGACAAGCGGATTGACGTCCACGCTCATGACTTCTGGATGATTCATCGCGAAGTCCGAGAGCTTGACCATCGCCTTGACCAGTGCGTCGGTGTCCTTGAGTGCCGAACCGCGCCAGCCCTTCAGGAGCGCCGCAGCCTTCACCTTGTCCAGCGCCTGACGTGCGCGCGCTTGCGTGAGCGGGGCAGAGACGAGCGACACGTCCTTGTACAGCTCGGTATTGACACCGCCGGCGCCCACGAGAATCATCGGGCCAAAGGTCGCATCGTTGTTCACACCGAGGATCATTTCGGTGCCGCCCACGATCATCGGGCACACGAGGATGCCGTCGATTTGCGCATCGGGAACATGGATGTGCGCGCTGTCGAGAATCTGTTGGTGGGCCGCACGCACAGCGTCAGCGTTGGCAACGTTGAGCACGACGCCGCCGACTTCGGTCTTGTGCACGATTTGCGGGCTCACGATCTTGAGCACCACGGGGTAGCCCATCGCCTCGGCGGCTGCTACGGCGGCATCCGCGTTGACAACCAGCACGTCTTGCGGCACCGGCAAGCCTGCGTTGGCCAATGCTTCCTTCGCCAGGGCTTCCGTGCTCACGTCGCCGAGCTTATGGGATGCATGACTCGATTCACCCAGTTCGTAGAGGTGGGTCCAACGTGCACGGATCGTCGCCGCGGCGCCCAGCGCGAGCGTAGCGCGCGTTGCGTCGTTGAAAACCGGAATGCCGATTTTTTCAAGTTCGCGGTCCACTTCGGGCACCGAGAGCGTGACCACGATAACGTCGCGCTCGGGATGCTTCGCCTTCAGTTCGGCAAACGGCTGCTCGTAGTTGGTCTTGAACGACGCAGGAGCCAGGCCGGCCGATGCCAGATACGCCAGTGTCGTGCCATAGCTGCTATTCGAGAGCATGACGTCGAGCGCGCGAACCGTGCCGTTCTTGACCGACGTGATTTGCGCGGTCACGTCGAGCGGGTTGGCGGCGACGGCGAACGGCAGCAGTTCGAGCATTGCCGTTTTAGCGGCTTGCGGCAGGGCCGGCATCGTGAGGCCGGAATCGCCACATGCGTCCGCGACCATCACGCCGATCCCGCCCGACGACGTCAGCACGCCCAGTTCGTTATTGACCGGCAGATGACCCGTGGTCGAGATCAGGTAGGCGATGTCCAGCATCGCTTCTTGCGACTGGGCGCGATATGCGCCGCACTCCGCAAAAACAGCGTCGTAGGCCGCATCGTTGCCGGCCAGCGAACCCGTATGGGTTGCGGCAGCGGCGGCCCCGAGTTCGGAGCGGCCGACCTTCATGATGATGACCGGCTTGTGAGCCTTCGCCGCTTTCAGGAGGGCACGGCGCAGTTTCTGACCGTCCTTTGCCGATTCAAGTGCGGCCATGATGACCTTGGTATGCGGATCTTCAGCCAGATAGTCGATGGCTTCCGCGACATCGACGTCCGCTTCATTACCCGTGGCCACGATCTTGCTGAAACCCATGCCGCGCAGCGTCGCGGCACCATACAGCGCCGACCCGAAGGCGCCCGATTGCGTCGCCAGAGCGATGCCGCCGGCCTTTGGGCTGACGCCGTAGAGCACGACCGAGAACGTCGAGAACAGGCGCGATTCAACGTTCAGCAGACCCAACGAGTTCGGGCCGATCATGCGAACGCCCGAGGCCTTGCACATCGCGGCCATACGGTCTTGAACGGCGCGGCCTTCCTCGTTGATTTCGGCGAAACCGGCGGTCAGCACGACCACCGACTTGACACCCTTCTGGATGGCGTCGCGCAGTGCGGATTCCACACCGCCGGTCGGCACCACAATGATCGCTTGATCGGGCGTTTCGGGCACGTCGAGAATCGACGGGTACGCCGGAAGGCCTTGAATTTCCGCGCCGCTGCGGTTGATCGGGAAGAGCTTGCCCTGATAGCCCGATTCGCGAAGGAACCGCAGTACACGGCCGCCAATGCGATCCGGATCCGACGAGGCGCCGATAACGGCCACCGATTTTGCGTCAAACAGCGCGCTGAGTGTAGAAGATGTCATGGTATGCGAGTGAGTTCGAGCACTCCCCGGTCATGCCGGGGCGCTTCAATCAAGCCGGATTTAGACTTGTGCGACGAGCCAGTCGAGACATTGGCTACGGTTGCCGAAGCGTTCCGCTGCGGTGCGCGACTGCATGCAGAGTTGGGTGGCAGGCATTTCCACCGTCATACCCATGCCGCCGTGCATCTGGATAACGGCGTGGCCGACGTCCTTCGCCACGCCCGCGCAGAACATCTTGGTCAGCACGACGAATCGATCGATGGCGCAGTCGTCGCTGGCGTTGAAGCCTTCTATAAGGCGTGCAACCTGGCCCTTGATACCTTCGTAGGCCACATAGCAATCCACGACGCTGTGCTGGAGCACCTGGTGGACGGCCAGCGGTTTGCCGAACTGCACGCGGTCGTTGAGATACTGGATCGTTTGTTCGACCTTGGCGCCGACTGCGCCGACGATTTGCACGCATGACAGCAGTGCGCCGATCTGCAACGCCTGGTTGACCGCGACGTTCACCGCAGAGCCGAGCAACACAATTTCGTCGTCGCTCACTTCGAGGCCGTCAACCGCGTAGTCAACGGTAACCGTACCGTCAATGCCGCTGAAAAACTGGGCGCGATCGGCCAGACGCGAACGCGCGATCAGCACCAAAGCCTGACCTTCTTCGGTCGACGCATTGAAGATGAGGTGAGTGGCGGGTTCGCTTTCGTTCGAGCCACGGATCGCACCGCGCAGAACGTTGCCTTCGAGGCTGACCGTGGCGGCCTGGAGAGGCGTGCCAAACGCCGATTGCAGAACCGGCGACACCGAAGTCTCGCCGCTCAGCAGTTGTTCGAGCACCGGGCCAACTAGCGGCGCTGCCGCCGCGGCTTCGAGCAGAACCGGGGCCACGGCGCAACGCTCGACCAGCGGCGCCACGTTCGTGTAGCGCGAGGCCGCTTCAACGATGCCGGCGAGATCCGTCAAGGTTGCCCCGACGCCGCCGTTGTCTTCCGAAACCAGAACCGACTGCCAGCCCAGTTCGAGGGCTTGTTGCCACTTGCCCGAAGCCTGGCCTTGAGCGGCGTTGCCCTTCAGCGTTTCGGCAACGGCCGCCAGGCGTGCCGACGAGTCGAACATGTCGCCCTGGAACATGGTGCTCACGGCGTAGCCTTCGCCCATGATCGACTTGGCGATGATGTTTTTCTGCACTTCCGTCGAGCCGCCGGCGAGCGTTCGCGAACGATAGAACAGGTAGGTGTGGACGAAATTGCGTTCGAGGTTCAGCTCGTCTTCCGTCGTTGCCAGAGGCATCAGCGGCAGCAGGCGAGCCGCGTACTCAGGCCCGAGTACATCCATCGCGATCGACGTCACTTCCTGGCTTTGCTTCGAGCACGCCATTTTCAGCGCCGACGACTTCGACGATTGCAGCGTGCCCGCCATGTCTTCCTTGATGGCCGACAACAGGATTTCACGCGTACCGTATGCACCGGCTTCGACTTCGAGCAAGCGGTCGAGTGCCTTCAGCAGTGACGGCGTTGTGCCCTTTGCCTTGATCTTGTCCTGAACGAGTTCGGTTACCTGCTGAACGTGACGAAGCAGACGGGGCATCAGTGCCGGGCTCAATCGCTCGCGGTCGAGCAGGAACTTGCCGTATGACCAGCCCTGGCCTTCGGCGCCGATGCGATTGAACACCGGCACCTTGACGTCCTTCAGGAACACTTCGTTGACGTGATGCCACTGGTCGATCGTGTGAATCGGGCGAACTTCGATGCCGGGCGTGTTCATCGGGATCAGGAGCAGGGTGATGCCTTCCTGACGCTTGCCTTCGTTGCTTGTTCGCACGAGCGTGTACATGATGTCCGCTTCCTGAGCGTGCGAAGTCCAGATCTTCTGGCCGTTGACGATGTAATGCTCGCCGGTTTCGTCCAGAACGGCAGCGGTCTTGAGCGAAGCCAGATCGGAGCCCGCACCCGGTTCCGAATAGCCCTGGCACCACCATTGCGAACCGTCGATGATGGGCGGCAGGAAGTGGGCCTTTTGCGCGTCTGTGCCGAATGCCTGAATGACGGGGCCAATGTGGCCAATGCCGTGGTGATACAGCTGCGGGCAGTCCAGTTCCGCGGTCACTTCTTCGAAGATCAGGCGCTGCATCACGTCCCAACCCGGCCCGCCGAACGCTTTGGTCCAGCCCGGCGCAGAATAGCCGAGACCGCCTTTGGCCATCGCAGCGGTGTACTGGCTCAGGAGTTCACGGCCCAGCTTCTTGTTTGCGCGCGTTGCGGCGCGCACTTCGGCAGGCACATTCGCTTCGATATATTCAGCGATTTCGTTGCGAAACGCTGCATAGAACGCTTCATCCCGTACTTGATCTGCTTCACTCATAATTCACTCTGTTAAATCCAGTAGGATGCCTAACTGGCTGAGATTGACCGCCGCCCATCTCACGGCTACCTGTTAGATCAGCGGCCCGTGTACACCGGCGCGCGCTTTTCGAGGAAGGCGCGTTGCGCTTCCTTCGAGTCTTCGGTTTTGGACAGGAATTCGGTATTGCCTTGCTCGTAGCGATAGGCTTCGCGCAGCGGCATGTTTTCGGTCAGGCGCGCAGCTTCCTTCGCCAGACGCAACGCCACCGGCGACTTCGACGTCATTTCCTTCGCGATCTCCATCGCGAAGGGCAGCAGTTCTGCCTGGGTCGTGCACGCTTCCACGAGGCCGAGGCGATACAGTTCAAGACCCGTGACTTTCATGCCCGTGTAGAACATGCGGCGCGCCCGCGATTGGCCGAAAATCCGGTTCAGGAACGAGACGCCTCCCGCCAGACCCACGTTGATCTCGGGCATCGAAACATACGCCTCTTCCGACGCAACCCAGATGTCCGAGTTCATCACGATGCCAAAGCCGGCGCCCATCGCTGCGCCATTGATAGCGGCAATGATGGGCTTCGGGCATTCGCGGATCGCATACGCCGACTCACGGACGACGCGGTGATGCTTCGGGAACGCACCAGGCTGGGAGAGGTCCTTGCGGTCGCTGATATCGGCGCCGGCGGAGAACACCGAGCCCGCACCCGTAATGATGATGACCGAAACGTCGTCACGCGCGCCGAGGATGTCGAAACAATCGATGATCTCGTTGCGCATTTCGGCGTTCTGGGCGTTGCGCTTTTCCGGACGATTGAGCGTTACGAGCGCGATCTTGTCTTTGATATCGACGAGGAGGGTATTGAATTCCATTTTTAAGTCCTTTATTGAGTGCGAGTACTGCGCATGCGCCGAATCAGACGCGCGGAATGTTTGCCATCACTACCTGGCTCAAACCCCCATCGACGAGGAGGTCTTCGCCATTGACATAGCTGGACCGATCGCTGGCCAAAAATAGAATCGCCTCTGCCATGTCGTTCGACGTTGCAATTCGCCCGCTGGGAACGGCTGCATTGCGTGCGCGCAAACGTCCTTCATCCTGATAGTAGGCTTCGCTCATCGGCGTGCGGACCAGTCCGGGGCTGACGCAATTGCTGCGAATGCCATACTGCGCGAGTTCCAGGCAAAGTTGCTTTGAGAGCATGAGGACGCCAGCTTTGCTCACGCTATAGGCAACGCCATTCGGAATGGCGATGTCCCCGCCGATCGAGGCCACATGCACCATTGTTCCGCCTTTGCCCGCATCGCGCATTTGCGCGCCGAACGCCTGTGCGCAAAGGAAGGCGCCGGTGAGATTGATGGACAGCAGACGCTGCCATTCATCGGGCGATGCGTCAAGCAGGGCAATACGGCCACCACCGCCAATACCTGCGTTGTTGACCAGAACTTGAGCGGGGCCGAATTCACGGAGCACCGTTTGCGCAGCAAGGACAACCGATGCGCGCTCAGCTACGTCGCATCCGATCGCGATAGCCGTGCCGCCATTGAGCAGAATGGCATCCGCGACTTCGGAGCAGATCGCTTCGGTGCGATCCAGGATCGCGACCTTCGCACCGGCCGCCGCCATTTGTTTTGCCGTTTCCGAACCGATACCGCCGGCACCGCCCGTGACTACGCAAGTACGCCCGGCGAGGCCCAGCCAGGACATCGAGTTTTCACTGTGACTCATGGCCTTCGCCCTTGGAGGATTCGATGATTTCGTTCAGTGACAGCGCACCCAAAGCCGTGCCATGCACGGAAAGATGAGCGCCGAGCTGGATCACCTGGAGAATCTCCGATGCGGCAATGCCCTTGTTCAAAGCGGCACGAATATAAAGGCGAACCGCTTCGGGATTGAACGCGGTAAAACAGGCATTCAAGGCGATTTGAATGAGCAGGCGTTCGTTATCGCTCAAACCCTGGCCCGTGCCGCCGAATTGAATGAAGTCCATCACAACCGTCGCATACTCTGCATCGAACCGCGCGAGGTCTTCGATCAGTGAGCCAGCGACGGGATGAGCGGCCTTGAACTCGTCGCTCATCGGAATGCCAGAGGACTGGCGCTTGTCCGGCATCTGGGCGCCAAGTTCCTGGCCAAGAATCGCCGTGCTGGCATAAACGGCTTCCAATCCCTGCATAGCCACCAGATGAAGCACGTCTAGCACATCAAAAGGCGTTGCACCCGCATTCAGTGCGCCTTTGAGATGGGTCAGCAGGCCCGGTCCGTACATATGAGCCGACGAAGCGTCGAGCGCGACGTACACAAGCTCCACCATGCGGGGGCTGAGCGGGCCTGTCTTTGCAGGCTGACCCGCATAGTCGGCGTACCGTTCAAGAAAGTCGGGGTGCAAATTTAGAATGGCATCGGTCCAGGGGCGCCAGTAACCGCGCGCAGCGATGAACTTCTCCTTGATCCGCATTTGTTCCGTTGAATGCGCCATCCTCGTCTCCATTTGTTATTCGATACCGCAATTCAAGGCGTTATCGTCCACGACTGGCCGGTCAGGAATTGTGCCGCTGCGCTTGCCATGTAATGGGTGATGGGCTGCACCTGGTGCGGCTGGGTATGCGTATGGACTTCGAGAGAGTTGATGCGCAGACCTTTCGTGCCCCATTCGCAAGCTTGCGTTGCCACGAACATACGTGCCGCTGCGTCGTCGCCGCAGTTTGTCCAGTTCGTGGTTTGCGTGGGCAGCAGGAGCGTGAGGCTCGCGTTTTGCTCATGGGAGAGTGCAAATCGCTTTGCGGCTTCATGCGCAGCGCTCAGGCGCTCGCCAACGGGGGCGGCCAGCACGGAAGCGTCAATGACCGAACGATACGGCGCACCGGTATTCACGGACTCCAGCGACCTCCAGTGCGGCGCGCCAGCGACGACGGTGATGGCCGTTTCTGCGTTCATGGGGAGTACGTCGTACCCAGCGGGGGCGCACTGGATGGAGCCGCCGTAGACCGAAGCCGCACCGTCCACCGACACAGCGGAGCCCGAAAGTGGGCGCGCGCCTTCGCTGGCGAGGAAGAAGAGGGCTTCAGCAAGTTCGACCGGCTCGGCAATGCGACCAAGTGGCGTTTTGCCAGCAGCGCGAACCGGATCGAGCCGACCCGATTCGATCAAGCGCCGTACGATTTCCGTGCGCACAAAGCCCGGGCACAGGGCGGTCACGCCGAGATCGGGACGTGCATCTGCCAGTGCTTTCGTGAAAGCAATCACGCCGCTCTTGGTCGCGGAATACGCGCCACGAAACGGGATGGCATGTAGCCCAGCGCCCGACGATACATTGACGACGCGGCTATGCGGCTTGAGCTTCTTTTCGAGCGTCTGGATAATCAGGCGAGGCGCATCCAGATTCAGACGGACGAGCGGCGCAAACTGTTCTTCCGTCATGGCCGTGAGCGGCAATTGCGTGCTGTCCGACATGCCTGCGTTATTGATAACCGCGTCGAGATCAGGCATATCCACGGCCAGCGACGCGATCTTTTCCGGCTTCATGAGATCGACGACGCGAATCAGATGCGGTTCGCCAGCCCGCGGCAGGCTCTCAAGCAAACCCTGTAACGCTTCGGCCTGGTAGTCCACCAGCACACAGCGCCAGCCGTCTTGGGCGAAGCGCACTGCGGTCGCGTAACCGATACCGGAAGCGCACCCGGTGATAAGAACCGTTTTCTGGGGCTGCATAGGTACACCCTTAAACATTTTCGACATCCGTCGAGAACTTGAAGCTCGCAAACTGCTTGCGCAGCGGAACCTTGTACAGCTTGCCGGTGGCCGTGTGCGGGAGGGAATCCACGAAGACGACGTCATCGGGAAGCCACCACTTCACAACGCTATTACGCATGTGATCCAGCACTTCGTCGGCCGTCACATCCATGCCCTTGCGCTTGACCGCGATGAGCAGCGGGCGCTCTTGCCAGTGCGAGTGATGCAGGCCAATGACGGCAGCCTCTTCAATGGCGGGATGGCCGAGCGCCGCGCTTTCAAGATCCAGCGAAGAAATCCATTCACCGCCCGACTTGATCACATCTTTCGCGCGATCGGTGATCTTGAGGTAACCGTCGGCGTTCAATGTCGCCACATCACCGGTTGCGAACCAGTCATCCGCATCCCATGCGTCGTCTTCGTGGTTGTAATAGGCGCGGGCGATCCACGGGCCACGTACTTTCAATTGACCGGTGGTTTGACCATCGTGAGGAAGGCGCTTGCCTTCGTCGTCGAAGATCGCGATTTCGGTGCCGGGCAGTGGACGACCTGCAAGCATTTGAAGGTCGAAGCGCTCTTCGAGCGTCAAATGATCGTGCCTGGGCAGCGGAACATTCACGGTCACGACTGGACTCGTTTCAGTCATACCCCATGCCTGGCACAACCAGGCACCAAAATACCGCTCGAACTTTTCGATGATGCGACGAGGGGCAGCGGAGCCACCCGAGAGTGCGCGTGTTACGACGATGTCACGGCGACGCTGCTCGGCGTCCACGGTCTCTGCGTAGTCGAGCAGCGACATCCAGACGGTGGGGACGCCGCAAGACACAGTGCACCGCTCGTCGCGGAGCATCGAGTACACGTTCTCGCCGGACAGTTGCGAGCCCGGAAGAACGAGTTTGGCGCCGGCCATGGCCGACGAATGCGGGATGCCCCAACCGTTCACATGAAACATGGGGACGATCAGCAGGACGCTGTCGCGAGCGCTGATTGCAAAGCTGTCGGCCATGCAGGTTGACATGGCATGCAGAACGGTCGACCGATGGCTGTACAGAACCCCCTTGGGCTTGCCCGTGGTGCCCGAGGTATAGCACATGGACGATGCGTTGTTTTCATCGAAGCGTGGCCATGCATAGACGTCGCTGCAGCCGGCTATCAACGACTCATAGCAGGCGAGGCCGGGCACATCGATGTCAGGCATCTGGTCGGCTTCGCACAGGGCGATGAAGCGCTGGATATTCGGACATTGCGGCGCGATCTCCGTCACGAGCTTCGCCAGGTTCACGTCGAAGAAAACGTGTGTGCTGCCGGAATGATTCAGGATGTAGACGATCTGTTCCGTGAACAGGCGCGGGTTCACGGTAGTCAGGACCGCGCCTGTGCCAGAAACCCCATAGTAGAGTTCGAGGTGGCGGTGGGTATTCCACGCCAGCGTAGCAACACGCTGGCCCACGGCTACACCCAGTGACTCGATGAGATTTGCAACCTGCTTCGAACGGCCACGCGCGGCAGACCACGTATATCGATGGATATGGCCATCGCCCAGATGGGAAACGATCTCCCGATCGCTATGGTAATTGGCCGCGTGCTCGATCAAATCGGAGATCAAGAGCTGCCGTTCCTGCATCAGACCGTTCATTGTCGTCCTGTTTTTATCTGTCTAGTGTCTCGCTCCATAGCCCGTTTGCCGAACCCGGCAAATCGAGCCGCAACGTGCCTTGTTCAGGACGCCGGCCGCTGAACCACAAGGGTCGAGGTCGAACCTGATTCGGAGAGTTTCCCCCTTAGGCGAGGCTACTTTACTACAGGGAAGGACTGCAATCGCGCCGCTATTGATGTCGAATTCGCAATACAGAACGAGACATTTTCTGGATTGTGTGATGGTCACCGAGCTGCCTAGAATCCGCTCAGATCGGGTTCCAGCCACGTGAACCCATTACCATTACAACGGAGATGCCACTATGGAATTCGGCGTATTTCTTCTTGCGCAGCAGCGCAGCTACGCTCAGACGTCGCAGAGCGTCATTCACAACACCATCGAGCAAACGGTCGTGGCCGAGCAGGCGGGCTTCGACGCCGCCTGGTACGCCGAGCACCATTTCAACAATTACTCGCTGTCGCCCTCGCCCCTGATGACGATTGCCCATGCGGCGGCCAAGACAAGCCGGATCCGTCTTGGGTCGGCGGTCTGCATCCTGCCGCTCTACCATCCGGCACGTCTGCTGGCTGAAATCGGTCTCGCCGATACGCTGTCCGATGGCCGTCTGGAACTGGGCATCGGTTCGGGCTATCAGCAGTTCGAATTCGAGCGCTTCGGCTCCGACTTGCCGACGTCGGGCGAGATCTTCCACGAAATCTGGGACATCCTGAATAAGGGCCTAAGCCAGAAGGTGTTCGAGTACAAGGGTAAGCACTTCGAAATGCTGCCGACGTCGGTGGCGATCCGCACCATTCAGGAAAGGGTGCCGCTCTGGATTACGTCGATGAATCCGGGCACGCTTGGCCGCGCATTCAACGAGAACGTGAACCTGTTCACCACGGTTCTGCACGGCGGTAACGACGCGCTACGCGGTCTGCGCAGTCGTCTGGAAGGTCTGGCCACGGAGCTGGGAAAAGATCTCAGCAAGACGAAGATCGGCTTCCTGCGTTGTGGTTTCGCGTCGAACAACAAGGCCGAAGTCGACGCGTATCTGGATTCGGCCCGCTGGGCGCGCCGTATTTCGGAATCGCTGAAGGATCGCCGCATGGACATGGACGATGGTTATCTCGTCAGGGAAACCCCGTGTGCCGCCGACATGACCCTCGACCAGCTGCGCCAGAATCTGCCGGTCGGTTCGGTGAATGAAGTGATCGACAAGCTTCTGGCCGAGATTGAAATTCTGAAGCCGAACCACATCGCACTTCAAACGCAGCTTGGCGACTGCGACCAGAAGACCATGCTCAAGCAGATCGAGCTCTGGGGCGACACGATTGTTCCGGCAATCAAGAAGGAACTGGCGCGCAACGAAAAGCTCGCAGCGTAAAAGAACGGAATACAGAGACTAAGGCTATGCGTCTACATCTGACGAACAGTGGTGCGATTACTCTGATTGCGCCGTCGCACTTCAAACAATTCGAAATTTTGGTAGACGAGCAGCCTGACTCCCTGTTGGATCAGGCGATTGCGCGAGTCGGCCAGCGTGCGGATGACGAGCACGTCTGGGTTAACCCCCAGGTCATTCGATTCCTCTCCGGCAAAGCCGGGAATGCCGAATGGGAAGCGGGCTTCGAAACCATGATCGGCTTTGCCGCGAAATATAACTGGGTCAACGAAGAAGGTCTGATTCGCGCGCATATCGTCCGTAATGAAAACTCGGCGGGTTCCAGCATCGACGATTTCAAGGCGGCCATGCGTATGCTTCCCGCTGGTGTGAGCGCGATCACGACGGGCGATATCACCCATCCGAACGGTATGGTGGTATCGAGCCTTACATCGATATCGGCGGAGCCGCCGCTCGTTGGCTTCTTCGTCCATCGAGATTCATCGATGCTCGAACCCCTGAGGACGCACGGCAAATTCGTGGCCAACATCCTGGGGCAGGCTCACCACGAAGTGGTGACGAAATTCATGAAGGAACCGCAGGGCTGTGCTCGCCTGGCCGCAGGTCAGTGGGGTTCTGGCCTGGACGGACTTCCGGTTCTGGTGGACGCGCTTGCCAACGTGGAGTGCGACATCATCCACACGACGCCCTTGGGCACGCACGAGATGATCGTGGGCAGGATCCGCAAGACGACGACCGACGACGCCGGATCGCCGATGGTCAATTTCAACGCTGGACTTCGCGCGCTGGCGCAGTAATCGGGAGGTCCTGATGCTTAGGCAAGACAGGAGCATTCGCAACACGCCGCAAGCCCCAAACACGGTCCCCGACAATTACCGGTTTGCATTGGTGCCCGCACACGTGAGGCACGCAGACTACGGTTTCGATCTGTCCAGTTATTTTGGCGACGAGACTGCGGAACTGGTGAATGTCCGGGTGCAAGGCAAGGGCTGAGCCAGGAAATCAGACAATACTCCTATTCCAGATCCATGCCGATAGATCGCGGAAAAGTATCCTGAAGGCGTGAATTTCGATATGGCTAGATTTGATTCCAGAAATGAAGTCAGCAGACTGGAAGACATCGCGGAACAGCACGTTGTTATCTGGAATGGCGTCCCTATCGTCTGGCGTAAATTTGGAATGGGTCCGCCACTCGTGCTGATTCACGGCGGATTCGGTAGCTGGTTGCACTGGGTCAGGAATATTGAATTGCTTTCCTGGAAGCACACCGTCTGGGTGCCGGATTTGCCTTCGATGGGTGACTCGGGAACGATCGAGGAAAGCGACGATGCCATGACTGCGATCCAGAACATCGTAGCGGCATTGACGGATTCACTGGGTCAACTCATTAATCGAGACACAGCGATTGATATTGCGGGATTTTCGTTTGGAGGGGTCGTTGCTACGCTATTCGCGAAGCAATGGTCGAACGTCAAACGCCTGGCGCTAGTCGGTACAGGAGGACACGGGCAAGGACGACGGCAAACGAAAGCCATGATGTCGTGGCGCGAGATCGAGGGTAATGAAGAGCAGCAAGCGGCTTTGCGCCATAACCTCTTGTCCCTGATGTTTCGACACCGAGAGAGTCTGGACTCCATGGCCGTGGAGATCTATGAGGAGCAGTGTCGCAAGTGTCGGTTCCGGGGGCGCTTCAGTCGCGCCAATATGCTTCAGAAGATGCTCGAATCATTCGCAAAGCCAGTGCTTTTTCTCTGGGGAGACTGTGACGTGACGGTTGAGGATCCATGCAAAACCGCAACGTGGCTCTCTCAGGGCAAGAACGAGCGTGAATGGCGCGTTATCCCGGGCGGCCACTGGATTCAGTATGAAGACGCAGACACGGTGACCCAGTTGATGCTTCGCTGGTTCAACACGTGTACGACTCGTGGCAGAAGAATGACTCACGGTGATCGCTTCGCCCCCTATCAGCGTCCGTCCTGGTTTCATGGACGCGATGCGCTAGCGTTGTCGGAGCTTTCCTGATGTGAATCGGGTCACGCGAAAATGCGATGAAGAATTGGATAATTGAAACTGAAGAGGTGAAAAAGGAAAATACGTCAACGAAGTACAAGAAGTGAAAAAACAAATTGGAGACATTCAATGAAAAAAATTCTCGCACTAACGGCATTGTCGGCTTTCGCGGTATCGTCGCACGCACAAAGCTCGCTTCTTCTCTACGGTATCCTTGACGAGGCACTCACCTACACGAACAACACGGGCACAACGAATGCCAACGGCTCGGTTACGCCGGCAGGCTCGAAGTTCGCCGTCGACTCCCTGTCGGGTATGTACGGTTCGCGCTGGGGCTTGCGTGGCGACGAAGATCTGGGCGGCGGTCTTCACACCATTTTCACACTGGAGTCGGGCATCAGTCTGCCGAACGGTGGACAGGGCCAGGGTGGCCTGATGTGGGGGCGTCAAATCTACGTCGGCATGAAGAGCGCAAACTTCGGTCAGGTCACGCTCGGTCGCCAGTACGATTCGGTCTATAACTTCACGATGTTGCTGGATTCCGGTTCGCTGACCTCGAACGGTGCCTCGATGCACGCGGGCGATCTGGACAACGCGGCAATCAACCTCCGGCAAAACAACTCTATCCGCTACCTGAGTCCGAACATCAAGGGCTTGACCTTCGGCGGCGGTCTGGCAGTGGGTGGCGTTGCCGGTGATGTGACCAACGGCCTGCAATACAACTTCGGCGCGCAATACGATACGGGCGTTGGCCTGAAAGTCGGCGCTGCCTATGAATTCTTCAAGAACCCGATTGGGTCTAGCGCGGGCACCGGTTGGTTCACGTCGAACGGTTCGGGTACGCTGCTGAGTCACGCGCTGGATGCAGGCTACACGAGCGCGCATAACTACCAGATCGGCATGGTGGCGGCGCAGTACACGAAGGGCCAGTGGACGTTCGCGGGGTCGTGGTCGAATGCGCAGTTCGGCAAGATGACGGCATTCGACGGAAAAACGGTCACTTTCAACACGTTCGATCTGGGTTTCCAATATATGTGGACGCCTTTCTTCTCGACGGCCGTGGGTTGGAATTACCAGACATCGACTGGCGTGACCCGGCCTGATGGCACCAAGGTTGGAAATCAGCACTCGAACCAGTTCTACGGACGTGCGTCGTATAACTTGTCGAAGCGTACGGCCCTCTACAGCGCCGTGGGCTACCAGGATTCCCGTGGCGTTAATTCGTTGGGTGGCCGGGCCGTTGCCGACATAGACAATATCGTGGATAGTTCAACGGGCAAGCAAGTCGTTTTTCGTCTTGGCATCACGCACTTTTTCTAAGCGCTGTAATGGCCCGGTCTTACGGCGTAGAACACGTCTAGCCGTTTAGTTTTAAAGCGCAGCGACGGCCGGATGTCTGAATATCGCATCCGGTCGTGTTCTATTTTCATTCCGGGATTCAAGGATTGACGAGTGTGATTGTGCTGCCGATGTTGCAACGTTGCTTCCATTCGGTTTCGCCCACACCCTGAGATTGCAGTTTTTGTTTGCAAGCCAATCGTCGTTGAGCTTCCAGCGCATCGTCCGGATACAAGGCGTTGCTCGTGTTTTCAGGACGATAGCCGACGGCTTTCAGGTCGATCACCTGTTGCCGGACTTCGGCGCGGTTCACCGTTTGCGCTGGGTTCGAATAGTTGGTTGTGGGTTGCGACTGTGCAAAGGCTACGGAACTAGCGAGCATAACGCCGCTCAAGCACGCGGTCTTGATACCACGTTGCAGATACATATTGCCTCCGTCGAAGATGGTTGACAACGGGACTGCAGAATGCCCCGTAAGTATAGACCCCTATTCCAGATGGGCAAGGAAGGGCGCCGCGCGCCTGGGCGCCAGCTTGAAGCCTGATCCGGATTACGCGCCGATCCGGAAATACTCGCTTGGCACTACGCCAAGCTGCTTTTTGAACATCGCTGTAAATGCGCTCGGACTGTCGTATCCCATACTGAGCGCGACATCCAGGATGCTTTGACCGGTCGCAAGCCGCTCCAACGCCATCAGCAGGCGCGCCTGCTTGCGCCATTGGCCGAAGGTCATGCTCACCTGTTGGGCGAAGGTGCGCTGGACCGTTCTGGCGTCGATTCCGATGACCTGTGCCCATTCATCCAGCGTTCGCTTGTCGTCTGGCGCCTCGAGAATCTGCTGGCAAATTGCCGCGAGATGCGGATGAGTGGGCAGCGGGAGATGCAGCGGGAGCACGGGCAGGAAGTTGAGTTCATCCAGAAGCAACCCCATCAGCCGCCCGTCGCGCGAATCTGCCGTGTAATCGTCGTTAATCTCCATCGCACTCAGAATCAACTGCCGCAGAAGCGCCGAAATCGCAACGGTATGGCAGCGTTGCGGCAAACCGTGCGCGGCATCGGGCTGGATATAGAGCGTACGCATCGTCACCGCATTCACCATGCGTACTGTGTGCGCGGTGTGGGCGGGCATCCAGATAGCCTGCGTGGGCGGCACGATCCATTGTCCAGCGTTGCTGCTGATGACCATGACGCCATCGACCGCATAGATCAGTTGCGCGACCGAATGATGATGCAAGGGGCGGATATGGCCGGCTGGGAAATCGACGGCCCGGCTGCTCACCGGTACCGTGTCGCGGTGATGATCGCGTTGAGCGGATGTTGGGCGTGGCATGTCCGTTTTGCGACGATGGGCCGGATTTTCGCGTGAGACAGGCGATCAGTGTATCCCTAAACTGCGCTGAACCTCTTCACTCTGCCTACGCCATGAAGATCGCGCCCAACGTCGCCCACGCCGCGGATGGTTCGAAACCCGCGAACCAGACTCGTTTCCAGATCACCTTCGGGATACTCGGTGTCACGAGCGCATCGCACCTGCTCAATGACATGATTCAATCGTTGATGATCGCCGTGTATCCGATCTTCAAATCGGGGCTGCATCTTTCGTATTGGCAGATTGGCTTTGTGACGCTCGCTTATCAGGTCACGGCGAGTCTTCTACAGCCACTCATCGGCCGCTACACGGATCGCAGGCCCCAACCGTATTCGTTGCCGCTCGCGATGCTGTTCAGCTTCTGCGGCCTGCTCGCGTTGTCCAGAGCACACGGGTTCACGACACTGATCGGCGCGGCCATGCTGGTCGGTGTCGGCTCATCCGTGTTTCATCCAGAAACCTCGCGGGTGGCGCGGCTCGCATCCGGCGGACGTCATGGGCTTGCGCAATCCATCTTTCAGGTGGGCGGTAACGCGGGGAGTGCGATTGGTCCGCTGCTTGCCGCTTTAATTGTCGTGCCGAACGGGCAGGGCAGTATTGCCTGGTTCACGATTGCTGCGCTGCTGGCGATGCTGCTGCTATGGCATGTGAGCGGCTGGTACAAAGAGCAACTCACACAGAGAAAGCGTCACAAGGCAACGACGCCGGTTCCGCCGCTCGATACGCGTATCGTGGCGCCGGTTATTGGCATTCTCATGGTGTTGATGTTTTCGAAATACTTTTACACGGTCAGCATCAGCAACTACCTGACGTTCTACCTGACCGGGAAATTTGGCATCAGCGTGCGGGCAGCGCAATTGCATCTGTTCGTCTTTCTCGGCGCGGTCGCGCTGGGTACGCTGATTGGCGGCCCTTTGGGCGACCGGGTGGGCAGAAAGAATGTGATCTGGTTTTCGATCCTGGGCGCTGCGCCATTCACCATCGCACTGCCTTACGCCAATCTCGCGGTTACGACGATTTTGATTACGCTGATCGGATTGATCGTCTCTTCGGCGTTCTCGGCCATTCTGGTCTATGCGCAGGAATTGATGCCGGGGCGCGTTGGCATGGTGTCCGGATTGTTCTTCGGCTTCGCGTTTGGTCTGGGCGGAATCGGTGCGGCCACTTTGGGTTGGATGGCGGATAACTTCGGTATTCAGGCGGTCTACAAAATATGCGCGTGGCTGCCGTTGCTGGGCATGGTTGCGGTTTTTCTGCCGAAACAGGCCAGTACAACGCAGTCGGAGCAGGGCCGCAGATGAAGATAGCGGATCTTGTCTGTATCGGCGTCGTTACAGGGACATACGCAACGATTTCGTATGCCAGTTTGTGCCTCCATATCAGGAAAATGACGGAGGCGATCCAGAGCGAAGTCTTTCCTCTGAAAGGCGTAAG
Source organism: Paraburkholderia sp. J67 (assembly GCF_905220265.1). NCBI lineage: Bacteria > Pseudomonadati > Pseudomonadota > Betaproteobacteria > Burkholderiales > Burkholderiaceae > Paraburkholderia > Paraburkholderia sp. J67. The sequence continues at coordinate 31,957 of NZ_CAJMZK010000015.1, read as the reverse complement.
CCGAGTCGAGGCATCTGCACAACTGCGCGAATGGGACGCACAAAGAAAGAGACTGTTGCCGATGGCAATCCTGTTTGCAGCGTTTCTTTTCGCGGTGGACTACGTTTTAAATTTCAAGTGAAATTCGCGCACTCCACGACACGGACGAATACGCGAAACAGGTCGATACGATCCATGCTTGTCTGTTAGCTAAAGCTCATTCGAAGGGTAAAAAAGCGACGCCTCAATTGGTCGTAAATCCTGACCGATGCATCCAGAAATAGAGCCTTTATAGACGATAAATCGAACTATATCATCCGCAATCGAGTGATCGCATGGTGCGGTCACGCGGATTGGAGCGGCAAATGGCAAACCATGAAATTCGGGGCAAAACGGTGCTGATTGCAGGTGGCGCGAAGAATCTCGGCGGGCTGATCGCGCGGGACCTGGCCAGCCACGGGGCCAAGGCGGTCGCGATTCATTACAACAGCGCCGGCACGAAACAGGCCGCGGATGAAACCGTCGCAGCGATCAAGCAATCCGGCGCTGAGGCCATTGCATTTCAGGCGGATTTGACGAGTGCGGCAGCGGTGGAGAAATTGTTCGCGGATGTGGTCGCAACGGTCGGTCGTCCGGACATTGCGATCAACACCGTTGGCAAGGTGCTGAAAAAGCCGTTCACGGAGATCAGCGAAGCGGAATACGACGAGATGACGGCCGTCAATTCGAAATCCGCGTTTTTCTTCTTGCGCGAAGCAGGCCGCCACGTGAACGACAACGGCAAGATTGTCACGCTCGTGACATCGCTACTCGGCGCATTTACCCCTTTCTATGCGGCGTATGCGGGCACGAAAGCCCCTGTCGAGCACTACACGCGCGCGGCGGCTCAGGAGTTCGGCGCGCGCGGCATTTCGGTGACGGCGGTAGGGCCGGGGCCGATGGATACGCCATTCTTCTATCCCGCCGAAGGGGCGGACGCGGTTTCGTATCACAAATCAGCCGCGGCACTGTCAAAGTTTTCGAAGACGGGGTTGACGGATATCGAGGACGTTGTGCCGTTCATCCGCCATCTCGTTAGCGATGGCTGGTGGATTACCGGCCAGACCCTGCTGATCAACGGCGGATACACCACGAAATAAGGCACCGTCGCGCCGGGATAAATGCCATCCCGGCGAAATAGCATACGCCTGAGTACTAACGGGCCGCGCTTAAAAAAAGAAAACTGTGGCGGGCCAGGCACAAGCCAGTCGTCAATCGAGTCGACTGTCCTGGCAAAATGTCGGCCCGCATTTTAAAACGCGCTCTTTATCACGCCGCCATCTGCGCGCAATGCCGCGCCCGTTGTGGCCGACGAAAGCGGACTGGCGACATAGGCCACGAGCGACGCTACCTCCTGCGGCGAACCAAATCGCTTGATGAGCGACGTGGGGCGAACCTTCTCGAAGAACTCCTGTTCGAACGCTTCAAACGATTTACCATCGGCACTCGCAAGCGCCTCCACGAAATCGCCCACGCCACGCGATTTCGTTGGCCCAGGCAGCACGCTGTTCACGGTAATGCCCGTGCCGGCGACCGATTCGGCGAGCCCGCGCGACACGGCGATCTGCGCGGCTTTCGTCATTCCGTAGTGGATCATTTCGGCGGGAATCTGCACGCCGCTTTCGCTCGAAATGAAAATGATGCGCCCCCAGTTGGCGCGCTTCATTGCGGGCAGAAAAAGGCGGGCGAGGCGTACGCCGCTCAACACGTTGACGTCGAAGAAACGCGACCAGTCGGCATCGGGAATGTCCTCGAACGGCTTGGGCTCGAAGATACCCAGGTTGTTGACGAGGATTTCCACGTCCGGATAGCGCGTGGCGAGTTCGTCGGCCGCCGCGGCCGTGCCGAGATCGCCCGCAAAACCCAATACATCGCTGCCCGTTTCGGCTTTCAGTTGGGCGACCACGTCATCCACCGACGACTGCGAGCGCCCATTCACGATCACGCGCGCGCCTTCCTGCGCCAACGTACGGGCAATAGCGAAGCCGATGCCGGCGGTGCTGCCGCTGACCAATGCGAGTTTGCCTTGCAGATTCAGGTTCATGATTCATTTCCTTTTTGCATGAGTGAGGTAAAACTGGCGGCATCGACTCAAATATGCCCACTGCCGCCGAAGTGATATCACGTCCGGGTAATCGATGCGCCGCCGTCAACCAGCGATGCCGTACCGGTCACGAACGACGAATCGTCCGACGCGAGATACAGCACCGACCGGGCCAGTTCTTCAGGCTTGGCCACGCGTTTGAGCGCATGCAGGCCGGTGATGAACGCCTGCGATTCGCTGGTGTCGTTCATGTCGCGATACATCTCCGTGTCGACGGCGCCCGGCAATACCGCGTTCACGCGCACACCTTGCGCGCCATATTCGGCGGCCAGTGCCTGCGTGAGGCCGATCAGGCCCGCCTTGCTGGCCGCGTAGGCCGCGGTGCCGGGAAACGCGAACGAGTAACCGACGAACGTCGACGTGAAGATGATCGACCCACCGCCTTGCTTCACCATTTCCGGAATCTGATGTTTCGCGCCAAGGAAGGCACTCGTCAGGTTGGTCGATAGCGCGGCATTCCAGCCTGCTTCGGAAATGCCGGTGCTGGGTCCCATCTCGCCGAGCGTACCGGCGTTGTTGTAGGCAATGTCCAGGCGGCCGAAGCGGCTCACCGCAAGCGCGACCAGCGCCTTCGCAAAGTCTTCCGATTGCACGTCGCCGGCCAGATACGCGGCTTCGCCGCCTTCGCTGACGATTTCCGCAGCGAGTGCTTCAAGTTCCGCCACGCGGCGCGCCGCGATCACCACCTTGGCGCCTTCCTTCGCGAACAGCTTTGCGGTAGCACGGCCAATCCCTGCGCTGGCGCCCGTGACGATCGCGACCTTTCCTGTCAAGCGTTGCATTTTCAATCTCCTGATGGACTTCATCGGCCAGTGCCCTGTGCGTTGGCCCGTTGAAAGCAACTATAGGATTCAGCTCTGATTGTGGAAAGGTCGAAAAACTGGTTCTATCATTCAGTTTTTGTGAATAAATCGAGATATTGATGGATCGCCTGCGCGCCTTTGAGGTTTTCGTGACGGTGGTGAGCCGGGGAGGCTTCGCGCGTGCCGCGGACGCGCTAGGCACGTCGCCCGCCAATGTCACCCGCTATGTGAACGAGCTGGAGGCGCATCTGGGCACGCGCTTGCTCAACCGCACGTCGCGCACGCTGTCTCTGACCGAGGCTGGCGAGACGCTCTACGCCCGTTGCAAGTCGATCCTCGACGACGTCGCCGAGACCGAGGGGCTGGTGTCGTCGGCGTCGGTCGAGCCGCGCGGACGGCTGCGCATCAATGCCCCCGTGAGCTTCGGGATTGTGTATCTGGCGCCGTTGTGGCCCGAGTTCCTGCGCAAATACCCGGGAATCGAGCTAGACGTTGAATTGATCGATCGAGTCGTCGATATCGTGGACGAAGGCTACGATCTCGCCATTCGGATATCACGCGCCGGTTCGACCAGCCACGCCGCCCGCAAACTGGCGACGTCGCAAAACATTCTGTGCGCGTCGCCGGCGTATCTGGCGCGTTGCGGCGTTCCGGCAGCCCCAGCGGAACTGGTTGGGCACCACTGTATCGGCTACACCTACGCGGCCACCGGCGATGAATGGCAACTGATCGATGCGCGCGACAAGCTTCACCCCGTGAAGGTCGACTGTCATATGCATACCAACAATGGCGATACCGCGCGAGCAGCGGCGCTCGCTGGACATGGCGTGATCTGGCAGCCCACGTTCCTGATAGGTAGCGATCTTCGCGCGGGCCGCCTCGTTCGTGTGTTGCCCGAGTATCACTTGCCGGATATCGACATTCTCGCGCTGTATCCGAGCCGTCGACACCTCAGCGCCCGAGTGCGCGTCATGATCGACTTCCTCGTCGATGCGTTCAGTGGCGTGCCGCCGTGGGACCGGGATGATGGAGCTTGAGAAGGTGGGGCGGTGGTGGTGAATTGCAGGCGCATCGATGATCAATGCGTACCGTGCTTGCGCATTCGGCTAGCTTGAAGCCAGACTCTCCCGCGCTCGCCATGAATTGTCATGGCGAGCAGTTCGAAGCCGATCACGTCGAGATAGCAGGTTTTGTTCGCACTACGGAAGGACAAAATAGATTGGTGATTCAAGGTTACGCGTGGCGGTGCACCACGAAGCTGCGATGCGGCGTGTCCGTGGCTGGCTGGTGATGGAATCGGCGCTTGCGCAACGTTCTCTCTGTATGAAAGGCCTCGGGAGATTCGGCTTTCAGGTGATGAATCATCGTGTCGAGATAATCGATGCCGTGCTTCGAGGCCAGGATCAGCGCCCTTTTCTGGTCATAGTTGAGCGTCATGACGGCTCCCGCTTAGCTGTGTTGGAACAACGCAAGGCGGCCGCTCTTGTAGAGGTCGTGCACCTTGTTGGCAAGCGGTACGTGGGGCGCTTTCTGGCATTCCCCCACAACCACGGCCACCGGCGTCGCGACATCGACCACTGTCGTCACCGTTTCGCTCACGCCGAGTTTGTCGACGCCCGAGACCCAGTACACGAGCGCCGGCTTATAGGCGTCGTCTACGGCAAGGAACTCGGAGCAGGTCATTTTCGCGGGTGAAGCGGTGGTCACGGGTTGAGTGGTATCCGCGAATGCGAGCGGGGAAACACACAGAGCGGCAACCAGGGCAGCGCCAAGCGTTGCGACAGAGGTCAGGTTTTTCATGTCAATTCTCCAGAGTTGAGGAACGTAAGCAACGGAACCTTGGGAGGTGCGTCGATGGTTCTCATCGTAGGGGCCGATAGTTAGCGCAAAGTGATGGCGCCACGCGCGGCCGCAATCTGGAGCTTGCTTTCCTCATCCTGCGCTAACTCTGCGGCGAGACCATGTGCAACGTGGCAAGCGAATTGAGTCGCAATGCCACGAAACCCCCACGAAACCCAGGACGAGAGGAATGTCATGATCAAGCTTCGCACTGTATTGGCTGCCGCCGCGCTTGCGGCCACGGCCCTGTCGGCTGGAACCGCGTATGCCGCGCAAGGCTGCGGCCCTGGTGGTTGGCGCGGTCCGTGGGGGCACTGCCACTACGCGGGCGCGGTTTATATCGCACCGCGTCCGGTGATCTATCAGGCACCGTCGGTGTCCGCTTATGCTTGCCCTCCGGGTTATTGGCTGGGTCCGTGGGGTCACTGCCGGGATACGCCTTATCACGGCCGGCTGCCCAATGGCGACTGGCAATAAACCCGTGGCCGTCGCGATCTTCGGAGGGTCACCGAAGCAACGGGTCCCATGCGAGCGCGGACTTCGATGAAGCCCGCGCTCGTTTCAATGGGCGCGAGGGGCGGCTGTGCCATCGGCAAAGCGTTGTTTCATACGGACGAGTTTCTGCGCGAACGGCGCACGATCTACGAACGGATATCTTGCGAAGAATCGGATGAAAATTTGGCATCCTGATCAATGTCGATGAAGTAAACGGTCTTGTTCCGTACACATCGAGGCCTTGGCCGATCAGGTGGCCGGCCCGCGCGGCGTCCCTGCGAGTTGGCGCTGGATCAGGGCGGGACGCACAGGCGTCCCCTTATCAGTCCCACCCGGCCCTTGCATAGACCGGGCGTGCGTTCAATACGCCCAGTAACCCATCGGGCGAGGATAGCCATAGATAACGGGCGCCGGGGCCAGAACGGGGGGCGGTGCATACACGGGCGTGGTCGCATAGACGGTGGGCTGCGCAATCCGATTGCCCTTTGACGCCATACATTGCGAGTAAGCCGCGTCGTAGCTGGCCTGCAAACTCGCAGAACTCGCCTGCGCGTTATTGGCGCCTACGGCGCTCCCGAGCAGCAAGCCTGCCCCCGCGCCGATCGCCGCGCCAACGCCCGCATTGCCCGCCGCCGCGCCCAGCAGCGCGCCTGCTGCTGCGCCGCCTGCGGTGCCAATGGCCGTACTGCCCAGCCCATCGTGGCTTGTCAGCGACGGGTTGGCGCTGTCCGTGCGGAAGGCGTAGTTCCTGCACGCATAGTCTTCTTGCTGGAACTCGTCGAGCGGCTTGCCGTTCGGCGGCAAGGCGACTACCGATGGACCGGTGGGAGGGATGACGGCGCATCCGCCGAGGGCGGCGGCGATCAGGCAGGCCGACAGGGTGAGACAGGCAGTACGGGAGGGTTTCATGATGAGGGTATCCGGTAAGTGCATGAATCGCAGTCTGACGCTCGAGAGTTAGGCCAGAGTTATCGACCGTCGCGGTCGCCATGCGGCGCAAAGAGCGTGTGATTCGTGTCGAAATACCGGCTTCGACGTTCGAGTTCCGCGAGATCTGCCGACGACGCGAGCCACGCGTCGCGTTGTTTGTTTTCGTCGATCACGAAGAAGGCTTCGAGCTGGCTAATGAGCTTTGCAAACATGATGTTTCTCCTTGAACCGGGCGCGGTGCAAGCCGTGTGCTACACGGACATGGGCCCGTCGTTGAGAAGCATCTTCGTCAATCGGAATTAGGCGGGAGTTAGCCGGTGACCGGCTTGCCGAGTTCAACGCGTCATGGCGCCTCGGCGCAGCGCCCGCCGTCCTCGGCGAGCAAGGGAATGTCCACCACGGCCCTCAGGCCCGTCACGCCGTCATGGCGGTTTTCGAGCATGACGCGGCCGCCGTAGCGTGTGACGATCGCGCGCACGATCGCCAGCCCCAGGCCGCTTCCCTCGATGCCGTGGTTCACGCGAAAGAACCGGTCGAAGACACGCGGCAGCGCGTCTTCAGGAATGCCGGGGCCGGTGTCGGCGATGTCGATGCGCGCATAACCCTCCACGGCGAGCACGCGCAAATCGACAGAGCCGCCATCGGGCGTATAGCGCAGCGCGTTGCCGATCAGGTTCTTGACCACGGCGCGCAGGTCGGACTCGGTTGCGCGAACGCGTGCAGGCATCAATTCGCTCGCGCCGATATCGATGCGCTTCTGGTTGGCAATGGGCAGCAACTCGGAGACGACCGAAGCCACCAGCTCCGTGAGTTCGAGCGAAGCAGGGGGCGTCGACGTCAATTGCGCATCGGCGCGCGCGAGCTGCAAGAGTTGCGCGACGAGCGCGCTCGTGCGTTCGATACCACGCCGTAGCGCCTGAAAGCGTTCGCGGTTTTGCGGTGCGATGTCGCCTTGCAGATTGTCGGCCTGCAATTTCAGCGCGGTGAGCGGCGTCCGTAGCTCGTGCGCGGCATCGGATATGAAATCGCGCTCGAGCTGCATCGAGTCGTCGAGCCGCTGGATCATGCGATTGATCGAGCTGACGAACGGCAGCAGCTCGACGGGAAGGCCTTCGTCCGGCAAGGCCTCGAGGTGCGTCGAATCGATTGCCTGGGCGCGGCGCCCGAGCCGGTCGAGCACCCGGAATGCGCGGCGCACGCAGATATACACGGCAATCCAGACAGCTGGAATCAGCAGGAAAATCGGCATCAAGGCGTGTGCCGCGCTATCTTGCGCCATGCGTACGCGCACCGAAATCCTTTGGCCGACCTGAATCACCTCGTCATAAGTGACGAGCGTATAAACGCGCCAGGCTTCGTGTGCAGCGATTTGTTGCGAGAAACCCGTGGGCGAATTGCGATTGAACTCGACGGTGCTGTCGGTGGTGCGGGCGGGTGAATGGTGCTCGGCAGTCCAAACGATAACGACAATATCGTCGACGTTGCCCGAGCCATTGGAGCGGCGCGGAATGGCGGCCTCGTACACGTCGCGTATACGCGACGCAACGTTCGAGAGCCGATCGTCCAGCAGGGCGTTGACGCCCACCAGGGCGAGCCGGTAGGAGCCCACGCCTTGCACGATTCCGAAGATGGAGAGCAGCAGACCCAGCGAGACGATCAATTGGGTGCTGAGAGACCGCGTTTTGATGCGCATGTCGGTTGGCCCCGCGATAGCCAGCGACGGACCGCGGCCCGCCGTCGTGCCGCCATCGTCGGCTTGTGTGCCAACGATATCAGATTACGCGGACGATTCGTCGCCGCCCCTTGCGATCCCGTGCTTGCTTTCGCCCACGTCGTTGGATCACAATCGCGCGTGCGCAGGCGTCCGACGCTTGTGTCCAAGCGGCCCATTCATGCGGATGACTGACCATGCGAATCCTCATCGTTGAAGACGACATCGATATCGGCCAAAGCTTGATGCGTGCATTGAAGGACGCGGACTACAGCGTGGACTGGATCCGCGACGGCGCGCAGGCCAAGGAGGCGATGGTGGGCAATGCCTATTCGATCGTACTGCTGGACCTCGGCCTGCCAGGCTCCGACGGCATCGACGTTCTAGCCACCGCGCGTGGGCGCGCCTGCACAACGCCGGTGCTCATTGTGACGGCGCGCGACGACATCGAGACCCGTATTCGCGGTCTCGACATCGGCGCTGACGACTATCTGCTCAAGCCGTTCAACACCGCCGAACTGCTGGCGCGCATTCGTGCGGTGATGCGCCGCCACGCGGGCGCGGCCGTCTCGGTGCTCGGCGACGAAGCGTTGAGCCTCAATCTCGACACGCACGAGCTGTGTTTCAAGGGGCATCGCGAAGGGCTGTCGGTGCGGGAGTTTTCGCTCATGGCGGCCCTGCTCGAGCGTCCCGGCATGATTCTCTCTCGGGCCCAGCTGGAAAGCCGGCTATATGGGTGGGGCGAGGAAGTCGAGAGCAATGCGGTGGCCGTACTGATTCACGGCGTGCGCAAGAAATTCGGGCACGACGTGATACGGAATATTCGGGGCTTTGGCTGGACCATCGACCTGGCCGCGCGCGACGAGCCAACGGACCTGCCGCCCGCCGATGGCAACGTGAGCTGAACTGCGCAGCGTGTAATCGGTTTGCCGGATGTTTCGGCATGCGAATGTTTGTTTTCGTTCGTAGATGTGTAACCCTCGCCGACTGCCTGCTAATTCTCTGCTAATTCCCGCATCCGAACATGGCTGTGAACACGCCGTACCTTTGACACGGCGTTCGTCACCGGAGAATTGCCATGAAGTGGATGCGTTGCGTCGTCGTGTGGACGTCACTGGTTGCCGATGTAGCCGGTGCAGCTAATCATCGGGTTCGAGCGAGTCTGGGTGTCAGCGTGGCATCGCCAGGCCTCACCTGGACGCCCGTGGCCGTGTATGTGCCCCCGCCTGTTTTGCCGCCCATCTATTACGCCCCGCCATCGGTTCGGTGGTCATTCCCGCTTTATGCGCCGCCCGACATCGCATTTTCAAACGACAAGAACCGCGTCTGAGGTTCTTGCCCCGGATTTCTCAGAAGTCTTTCACTATACATACCGTGCTGAGGGCGAATTCGTCTCGCCGCGACTCGCTCCCGCTTTACTTTGTCGGAGTTTTGCATGCGACTGACCATCCTTATCAATCATCCTGAGCGGACCACGAATTCAGACTTTGCCCTCGTATGGGTCGATACCCGGCAAAAGCGCTGGTCGCGTGAATCGCATCAAGGCGTCGATTTGCCGAGTTGGGGCGAGATTCACGAGTCCGATGGCCAGATCGTGCTCTGCGCGCCCGCGAGCGACCGGCCGCTTTGCACGATTGGCGGGCTTAGCGTGACGCGATCGCAGGAGATTGGCCCAACGCGTGGCGAGGTCATCTGGCCGTCCAATGGCGCGCAGGCGCGCAGACCGAATTACTGGCGCCTGCAGGCGGTGGATCGGGAAACGATATGCGCCGCTGACTCGTTGTTCGCCGGTCACCACGAATTGCGCACACGCAGGCGTTGAATGCAGGGCGCAAACCTTCCGTGCCCTGGCTTCTTGTCGTGAGTCGCCTATGGTTATCGCAGCAACGCGCGTTCGCTATCGGCGTCTTCAGTGCCGCAGCGTTCGCGGAAGATGCTCGGGGGCACGCCGGACCAGCGCCTGAAGGCATGGCGGAAGCTCGCGGAATCGCTATACCCAAGCGCCTCCGCAACGTCGGCGACTTTCGCGCCGCGCGAGAGCATTTCGCTTGCGCGTTGCTGACGGGTTTCATCGATCAATTGCTGGAACGTCAGCCCTTCGCATTTGAGGCGCCGGCTCAAGGTTCTTTCGGTCGTGCAGAGATGCGCCGCGAGGCGGCCTATCGAGCTGAACGTCGGCAGGTCCTGCGCAAGCACCTGGCGCAGACGCGTGGCGAAATCCGACGTGGCGGCGATCATCCATTCGCGCTCCAGTTGCGCGCATTGGCGGTGCATGGCGTCGAAGCTCACGCCGTTCGCCAACGGGCAGGGGCGGTCGAATAGCGCGGCAGGAAAAGCGATGCTGTTTCGCTCGGCGGCGTAGTCGATCCTGCATCCGTAGACTTGCTGCTGCGCCGCCGAATGGCCGGGCGCGGCGTGGCGCAGCGAGACTTCGAGTGGTGCGACCGCACTAGCACTGAGATCTTCCACGATCGCGATCATCGCGGCGAGAAGCATGTCGGTAAACAACAGTTCGAGCTCGCGATCGTATCCGTAGCCGCTCGCCACGATCCTCACGCGCTCGTCCGTTTCGCTCACGCTCACGTCGAAGTACAGGCCCATGAGCAACGGGAACGCGCTGAGGCACGCGAACGCGTCGCGCACCGTGCCGCTCACGAGCATCGTGTAGCCGGGCAAGCCGAAGCAGGACACATGCATCTGGCGCCCGATAGCGAGGCCGATCGATGCATCGTTGGTGAGTCGCAGCAGGTTGGTGAACACCTGCAACTCCTGCGCGCGATTGACGTTGAGCGTTGGCGAGCGCAACTGGTCTTCGGCGAGTTCGGTGCTGGCGAGCAGTTGCGCAATGTCGATGTGCCGCCGCCGTGCGATATCGACAGCCACGACGATCACATGCGTGGTCGCCGGAACGTTGACGGGCGGCACGCGCAGCACGACGGACGAGGTAGCGGGAGCCGTGAGAGCGGCGGAGTCGGAGGTGCGCGCCATAGTACGTCCCGTGGGGATTGCTCGACGATGGAAGGATAACCACGAGCGTACGCGATTGCAGCCGACTTGAAAATCCGGGATCTGTGCGGATGCGGGTTCCGCCGGACGAGGCGAGCTGGCATTGCCTCGTCCGCGGAACCATCGCACGCGCTACTTCAGGGTCGTCACGACATCGACCGGGTTGGCAAGCGTATCGCGAATCGGTGAGCGCTCCTGAAGCTTGCGCACGAGCTGCTCGATTTGCGCGCGCGACGTACCGGGGCTTTCGACGGCCACGTCCACGCGAATCTGCTGCGCGCCTGGCCGCACGTGCTTGTCGATGCCGAGAAAGCCGCTCAGATTGACGTCGAACGCCAGGTTCACGTCCACGCGCTTGAGCGCGATGCCGTCCTGGGCGGCCAGCGCCGCGAGCGTCACGGCGTAGCAGCCGGCGAGGCCCTTCATCACGTATTCGGCGGGACTCACCGCGTGATCGCTGCCGAGCAGTGAAACCGGCTCGTCGCTTTGCAGCTTGAACTTGCCGCGCCGCGATGCATCGACATTGCCGGCCTGGGAGAGCGCGCCGGTCTGCGAATTCAGGCGCAAACCGCCATCGGATTGCCCTTCGAGCGAGAACGTGACGTGGCCAAGCGCGGGTTCGCGGCGCACGGCATCGACGGTATCGGCCAGGGCTTGCGGATCGAGATAGGGCGTTGCATTCGACATGTTGTTCTCCATTGAAAAGGGAAACTGCATGAATCAGGCGTGAATCAAGATTGTTCGGTTGCGCTTGCCGCGGCGTCGATGCGTTCGAGCATCAGTTGACGAACGCGCTTCTTGTCCATCTTCCCGACGCCGGTGCGCGGCAGGGCGTCGACGAATTCCCAGCGCTCGGGAAGCCACCACTTCGCCACGCGCGCCACGAGCCAGTGCGCGAGTTCGTCGGGCGCGGCGCTGTGGCCAGGCGCCAGCACCACGGCGGCGCCCGGCCGCTCCTGCCAGCGCGCGTCGGGCAGGGCGACCACGGCGACGTCGAGCACCGCGGGATGACTGCGGATCGCCTCTTCGAGCGCAAGTGACGGAATCCATTCGCCCCCCGATTTGATCGCGTCCTTCACGCGGTCGGTGAGCGAGATGAAGCCATCGGCGTCGATCGTGCCGAGGTCGCCCGTACGCAGCCAGTCGTCGTGCAGATGCGCGTGATCGGCCTGGCCGAGATAGTCGTGCGTGACCCATGGACCGCGTATCTGGATCTCGCCGACACTCGCGCCGTCGCTCGGCAGCAGCGTGCCGTCGAGCCTGGCGACGCGTACTTCGAGCCCGCACACAACGCGGCCTTGCGCCGCCGCACAGCGCGCCTGCGTCGCCCGATCGGCACCCGCCATCCAGCGCGGCGATTGCGAAATCGCGGACATCGACGATGTCTCGGTCATGCCCCAGGCCTGGAGCATGCGCACGCCGAGTGCCGCGTACGCGTCCACCAGCGATGGCGGCACCTGCGCGCCGCCGCAGGCGATCGTGGTGAGCGGGCCGAGATGCGAGCGCTGCGTCGCGCGTAAATGCGCGAGCAGATCCGACCAGATCGTCGGCACGCCCGCGGCGAGCGTAGGCCCTTCAGCGTCGATGAGCGCGAGCAGGTCGGGCGGTTGCAGCGACGCGCCTGGCAGTGCGAGATCCGCGCCCGCCATCAGCGCGGCGAACGGTAGACCCCAACCGTTGACGTGATAAAGCGGCACGGCGGGCAGCAAGCGGCTTGCGCTGCCGAGCGCGAGCGAGTTCGCCGTGCACAGGCTCATCGCCTGCAACCAGACCGACCGATGGCTGTAGCCAACGCCTTTCGGCAGACCCGTGGTGCCGCCGGTGAAGCAGAGAATCGCGGTCTCGTGCTCGTCGATGATCGGCCAGTCGAGGCGCGGCTCGCCCTCCACGAGCAGCGCTTCATAGTCGATCGTTTCGCACGGCAACCAGGCAGCGAGATCGCCGGGAAGCGGGCCGCCCACCGTCACCAGCAGACGCAGGCGCGGCAAACGCGCAGCAAACTCGCGGAATTTGCCGAGATGGCTGGCGTCGACGATCAGCGCTTCGTCGTCGGCGAGCGAAGCGATGTGAACGATCTGATCCGCGTGCAGGCGCGGATTGATGGTGTGCAGCACGCGTCCACTCGCAGGCACGCCGAGATAGGCCTCGAGGTGTTCTGGCGAAGCGCCTGCCAGCGTGCCGATCACGGCGCCGATGCCGAAACCGCGCTGCTCCAGCGCGCTGCCGAGGCGCCCGGCGCGCGCCGCCAGTTCCGCGAAGCTGCGCGTGTTGTGCCGTCGTTGCGTGTCGAACGACGCCACGCGCGAGCGGCCGTTGACGCTTGCGACATGCCGCATCAGCAAAGGCAGGCCGAGCGGACCGTCTTGCATCGTACTTTTCATGAAGGTCTCCGTATTATTCTGGGCTACGAAGTACATGAACGCGGTGAGGGTTCGTTAGAGCTTGCCGTAACGCGTGTCGCGCCAGTCGAGCGCGCTGCGCAGGCCGTCCTGCTTCACGCGCTGCGTGAATTCGGCTTTCTCGGGCGAATACGCCGAATTGAGCGTGGCGGCGACATCGAGATTCACGTTGACGGCCTGACGCAGACCCATCGCCTCGTAAGCGCGTGTGAGCGCGATCTTCGTGAGCTTGAGTGTGACGGGCGGCGTGATGGCCAGCTTTTTCGCGAGCTTGTCGACGCTCGCGTGCAGTTCCTCGGGGGCGACCACGCGATTGATCATGCCGATGCGCTCGGCTTCGTGCGCGTCGATCACGTCGCCCGTGAGCAGCAGTTCGTTGGTCTTCTTCTGGCCGATCAGGAACGGCATGAGGAGCGTCACGGGCCCGGAGCCGAAGCGGATCTCCGGCTCGCCGAACTGCGAGCGGTCCGTCGCGATCACCAGGTCGCACGCCATCGCGAGTTCGCACGCACCCGCGAGGCACCAGCCGTCCACCGCCGCGATGGTGGGCTTGTGCGAAGCCCAGACCGACATCGACAGATCGACGTTGCGCGTGAGCGCCGCGTGCCAGTCCTCGGCGCGCTCGATGCCGGCCGCCACTTCCTCGGCGATGTCGTAGCCTACCGAGAACGCCTTACCCGCACCTTGAATCACGATCACGCGCACGTCGGCATCGTCGTTGAACTGCTGGACGAGCCGCCGCATCTCGATCACGACCGTCGACGACAGCGCGTTGAGCTTGGCGGGCCGGTTAATCGTGATCCACGCCGTACCGTCGATGACTTCGCTTGCAACTTCCTTCACGTCTTCACGCTTCATGAGTGACTCCGGGTTGAGTGTCTTGCGTTGACTGATACTGGATGCGTTGTTGGCTCAGTTGTTGGTTAGTTCACGTCCACGAGCACGCGGCCGCGCAACCTGCCTTCGAGCATGTCCTGCGCCGCGCCGCAAACGTCGTCGAGCGCAACGGTGCGGGTCGTGATGCCTTCGAGCATCGACATCGGCAGGTCGGCGACGATGCGCTTCCACGCCTTCACGCGATCCTTCGCGGGCAGCATCACGGAGTCCACGCCGATCAGCTTCACGCCGCGCAGGATGAACGGCATGACGGTGGTCGGCAGGTCCGCGCCGCCTGCGAGGCCGCACGCGGCGACTACGCCGCCGTAGTTCATCTCGGCGAGCACGCGAGCGAGCACTTTGGAGCCGACGGTGTCGATGGCCGCGGCCCAGCGCTGCGCCTCGAGCGCGCGCGGCGCTTCGCTCCATTGCGGGCTGTCGATCACGTCGCTGGCGCCGAGGCGCTTGACGTAGTCGTGCTTGTCGGGATTGCCGGTGAGGGCGCCGACCGTGTAGCCGAGACGCGCGAGAATCGCGACGGCCACGCTGCCCACGCCGCCTGCTGCGCCTGTGACAAGCACGGGACCGCTGGCGGGCGTGATGCCCGCTTCTTCGAGCGCGTTCACGCAGAGCATGCCGGTGAAGCCCGCCGTGCCAATCATCATGGCCTGCCGGGTGCTGAGCCCATCGGGCAGCGGCACGAGCCATTCGCCGCGCACGCGTTGATACTGGCTATAGCCGCCCCAGTATTTCTCGCCCACGCTCCAGCCGGTCAGCACGACCTGCTGGCCCACGCGAAGAGCGGGATTCGAGGTTTCGACAACGGTGCCCGCGAAGTCGATGCCGGGCACGAGCGGCCAGCTCTTGACGATCTTGCCGCTGCCGGTCACAGCGAGCGCATCCTTGAAATTGAGGGTCGAGAAGTCGATCTTGACGAGCGTGTCTTGCTGGGGAAGTGCGTCTAGCGAAAGCGTTTCGATGGTGGCCAGCGTCTGCCTGTCTTCTTCTCGCAGCACCATCGCCTTGAATGGCTTGTCGATCATTGCGTCTCTCTTGAGTTTTTTGATGAGGGGGATTCAGCGCAAGCGGATAATGGTCGACTTTAGTTCGGTGTACTTTTCAAGTGCGTACAATGACTTGTCGCGGCCATTGCCCGACTGTTTGTAGCCGCCGAACGGGAAGCACATCTCTCCACCTTCGTTGTAGCAGTTGACCCAGACCGTGCCCGCACGCAGTTGCCTCGACACCTCGTGAACGGTGTTGACGTTCGCGGACCAGACGGCCGCGGCGAGACCGTAGTGCGTGTCGTTGGCGATCTCGACGGCTTCTTCCACCGAATCGAACGCGATCACCGATAACACCGGACCGAAGATCTCTTCGCGAGCCACCTTCGCGTGCGGCGCGACTTCGAACACGGTGGGTTCGACATAAAAGCCGCCCGACTGCTGCTTCACACGAGCGCCACCCGCGACGAGCCTGCCTTCACTGCGCCCGGCCTCGATGTACCCGAGCACGCGCGCAAGCTGGGCCTGGTCGACGATCGCGCCCATCGCGACCGAAGGATCGAGCGGATTGCCGGGCTCGTATAGACGCGCGACGCTCAGCAGCCGGTCGAGCAGCGCGTCCTTGATCTTGCGATGAACCAGCAGGCGCGAACCCGCCGTGCAGACCTCGCCCATGTTGTAGAAGATCGCATTGGCGGCGGCTTGTGCGGCTCGATCGAGATCGGCACAGTCGGGCAGCACGATGTTCGGCGACTTGCCGCCGAGTTCGAGCCACACGCGCTTGAGATTCGATTGCGCGGCGCACTGCATGATCTGCTTGCCGACCGCGGTCGACCCTGTAAACGCGACGCAATCGACGTCGTCGTGCAGCGCCAGCTGTTTGCCCGGCAGACCGCCGCCCGTAACGACGTTGAAGACGCCGCGCGGCACGCCCGCTTCGATCGCCAGTTGCGCGACGCGAATGGCGGTGAGCGGCGACTTCTCCGAAGGCTTCAACACGACGCTGTTGCCCGCGGCCAGCGCCGGGGCGAACTTCCACGCCGCCATGAGCAGCGGGAAGTTCCAGGGCACGATGGCCGCCACGACGCCAACCGGCTCGTGCGTCACGAGCCCGACGAACGTTTCGGGCGCCGGTGCGACTGCGCCGCCGATCTTGTCGATCGTTTCCGCGAACCATTCGATGCAGTAGGCCGATTCGGGAATGTCGAAGGCGGTCGTGTCGCGAATCGGCTTGCCGGAGTCCACCGTTTCGAGGAGCGCGATTTCGTCGGCATGGGCGCGGATCAGACTAGCCCACCGCATCAGCACCGACTTGCGCTCGCGTGGTGCGAGGCCCGACCAGCACCGGTTCTTGAAGGTCCGGCGCGCCGCCGACACGGCGCGATCGACGTCGGCGCCGTCGCAGTCGGCAACCTGCGTCAAGACTTTGCCGTCGATGGGGCTGATGCAGTCGAATGTCCGGCCGCTTTGCGCCCACTGCAGCTCGCCGTCGATCAAGGCACGCCCCTCGTACGCGAGACCCGCCGCGAGCGCGATCCAGTCCGAAAACGCTTTCTGAACCATTCCATTTCTCCGTATGGGCAAGGGCGACGTGCGTGCACGTCGCGTCGTCCAGGCCGCGATCAGTTGACGTCGCCGTGCGCTTCGAGCACGCTTTTCAGTGTCTCGACCATCCAGTCGATCTCGTCGCGCGAGAGAATGAGCGGCGGCGACATCTGGATCAGCGGCGTTCCTTCGTGATCGACGGCTGCGCGGCAGAGCAGGCCAGCGCGGAACAGCGCGGGCGAGAGCACGCGCGAGACGAACTCGCTCGACGCGATGCTCGCGGACCACGTGCGCTTTGTCTTGTCGGTGACGAGTTCGAGCGAATAGTGATAGCCGTCGCCGCGCAGATCGCCGACGAGCGGATGATCGAGCAAGGTCGCAAGACGTGATCGAAAGTAATCCTGATTATTTCGCACGTTCTCCAGCACGCCCTCGCGTTCCATGATCTGGAGATTCGCGAGCGCAGCCGCGCATGCAGCCGGATGGCCGCCATACGTGAGACCGTGCAGGAACATCTGCTGCGGGCCTTCGAGCACGGTGTTGACGATGGCATCGGTGGCGATCAGCCCGCCGAGCGGCACGTGGCCCGAGCCAATCCCCTTCGCGAACGTGATGATGTCGGGCTCGAAACCATAGCGCGTCGAGCCGAACCATTCACCGAGACGGCCGAAGCCGCAGATCACTTCGTCGGCCACGAGCAGAACGCCGTGGCGGTCGCAGATGCGCCGCAAGCCCTCGGCGTAACCGGCCGGCGGCGTCAGGCTGCCGCCCGCGTTTTGCAGCGGCTCCACGAAGATGCCGGCCACCGTATCGGGGCCTTCCTGGACGATCAGCGATTCGATTTCCTCCAGCAGGAATGCGGTGAACTGCGCCTCGGTCTCCTCGATCGGGCGGCGGTAGCGCTTTGTGTTCGATACATGGCGCACACCCGGCATCAGGGGCTCGAAGGTCTTGCGGAAGTTCGTCATGCCGTTCAGCGAGAGCGCGCCGTAGCTCGTGCCGTGATACGAAACGCGCCGCGCGATGAACTTCGTCTTCGCGTGGTCGCCGCGCGCGATGTGATACTGGCGTGCGAGCTTGATGGCCGATTCATTCGATTCCGAGCCGCTCGACGTGAAAAACACGCGGTTCAGGCCAGCGGGTGCCAGCGACGCGACCTTGGCGGCGAGTCGGATCGCCGGTTCGTGCGCATAGCTCCAGTTGCTGAAGTAGGGCAACTGGCTCATCTGCCGCTGGACCGCGGCGCCAATTTCATTGCCGTGGCTATAGCCGATCTGCACGCAGAACAGTCCGGCGAGCCCGTCGAGATAGCGATTGCCCGCGCTGTCGTAGACCCAGCAGCCTTCGCCACGGGCCATGATCGGCACGTTGGCGTCGCGGTAGTACTGGTTATGCGTGAAATGCATGAGCAGATGCTTCTTCGCGAGCGCTTCGAGTTCAGCGGTTTCGGACGAGCGCGACAGGATTTTTTCGTTTGCGTTCATGGAATCACCTCGATTGGGAAGGGCGATGAGTGCTCAGAAGCAGGCGTTGGCTTCTTCGTATTCTTCGATGCGCGGTGCGGGGCGGCGAAAGCCGCGTGTGAGCCACAAGAGCTGGCAAAGGCCGACGGCGAGCCAGATCAGACCGACGCGAAATGTCGTGGCGGAAAGACTTGTCCAGAGCCACACGGTCAACAGGAAACCGACGACGGGCACGACGCCGTAGCGCAGCAGATTGGCCGCGCCGCGCAGGCGCAAGGTGCCAAGGTGATGCCGGGTCATCGAGAGGTTCACGAACGAGAAGGCGACGAGCGCACCGAAGCTGATCATCGTGGAGGCGAGATCGAGGCTGATCGCGAGCGCCGAAAGCGAGAGCACGCTCACCGCGACGGTGGCCGAAACCGGCGTGCCAAAGCGCACGCTCCGGCGGCCGAAGATGCTGCGCGGCAGCACGCCGTCGCGGCCCATTGCGAAGAGGATGCGCGTCACGCTGGCCTGGGACGCCATCGCGCACGCAAAGCAGCCTGCCACGTACACGGCGGTGAAGAACGCGCTGAGCAGATGACCGCCGACGTGCTCCATGAGTTCGAGGCTGGCCGAATCGGCGTCCTTGAACGACTTCCAGTCCGGCAGCGCAAGCTGGCTCAAATACGCGAGGAAGATGAACAGGAGGCCGCTGATGAGCGTGCAGAGGATGATCGCTTTGGGAAGCAGACGCTGCGGATCACGGGTTTCTTCGGACAGCGTGGAGACCGCGTCGAAGCCGAGGAACGAAAGACACAGCGTAGCGGCGCCCATGAAGAGACCGTTGGCGTTCATGCCGTGCTCAAAGAACGGGCTCACATAGGATACCGAAGCACTGGCGGATATCGACTTGACCGACGCGACCACGAACACGGCGATGAACACGACTTGGACGCCGATCAGCGCGAAGTTGGCCTTCGTCACGAGCTTGATGCCGAGCACGTTGAGCGCGAGCACCGCTCCGATGCAGCCGACGATCCAGACGGGCGACGGCACCCCCGGAAAGTACTGGGACATGTAGATGCCGATGACGAGATAGCAGATCATCGGCATGAAGAGGTAGTCGAGCAGCAGGGCCCAGCCCACCATGAACCCGACATTGCCGCCGAATGCCTTGCGCGCATAGGCATAGGCCGAACCGGCGACGGGCAGGGCGGCGCCCATGCGGCCATAGCTGTATGCGGTGAAGAGCATGGTGATGAGCGTGACGACGTAGGCGGCGGGAAGATGGCCGCCGGTGGTCTGGGTCACGATGCCGTACGTCGTGAACACGGTCAGTGGAACCATGTAGGCGAGGCCGAAGAACAATAGCGAGGGCAGGCCCAGAACCCGGGCCATCCGCGTATCCGTGGGGTTCTGGGTTGCTTGCTGGCTGGAACCGAACTCATCGAGCGGCGGGCTTTTCACTGCGACGTCATTCATGATGTGCACCTCGGTTTGATAGGCGGCTGTGTCGGGAAGAGAACGGCACCTGCTTGCAATCGACTCGATCTGGGACACATTGTTGGCGCCCAAAAATGCTTCGAGGAGGCGGAAAGACGACAAAAGAGGGGATAGTGCGCACCGCCCCGGGAATGACCTGGTGCGGGGCTGGTGGAGGAGGCTGGGTTGGCGGGAGGGGGAAAGCGGGCACGCTTCGGTAGCCTGAAAGGCTAGCCGAGCGCAAACGCAGCGTACTCCAGTGTGTCCCCCGTGCGTTTGCTGAATGGCGAAAGCCGATTGCGCCGCGATCGCCCGTTACGCGCGGAGAAACGGCGGCCACCACACCGACGGCGGTGCGGTGAGATGAATGAAGTGACCGCACGGCACGACTCTAAAACGCGCTGCCGGGCACAGCGTCGCCCGTCGACGGCGCTCGGCGTCGATGTCGAGCATCGGATCGGCGGCACCGACCACTACGCGCACGCGCTGCGCAACGTGTGGGACAGTTGCTGGCAGCGCACGTGACCACGCGTCGCCGATAACCGCATCGAATACATCGCGATCGAATGCACTACGGCGCGACATCCGTGGGTCGTGACACCATTGCACCGGCGCCATGAACGGCAGCGCCAGCACGCGTTCGATTTCGTCGACCAGCACCCTAAGCCGTGCGAGTTCCGGGCGCTCCTGAAATGCCGCTAATGCTGTCGTCAAGTGCATCGCATCGTCCGCGCTCATGTTGAGCGACATAGCGAACCGTACGCATGCCGCGCCGACATCATGAATCGGCGCAAGCAGCACGATTGTGCCGAGCACGTCCGGCATTCTTTCGGCCAGTGCGAGCGCAAGCGTCGCTCCAAACGCGTGCGCCACCACATCGACCGGACCGCTCCCGCGCTGCGCAAGCAGTCGCACTTCTGCCTGGGCTGCGCCGACGAGCGCGCTGAACGGGCTCGGGTACAGGACGACCGATCGTGGCTGATCCCACCAGTGGATCGGCAGTGATCGGCCATAGTGCGCGCGTTCGAATGCGGCCGAACCGCCGGGGCCGCCGTGCAGAAAAAGCGTAGGCGCGTCGCCGTACATGGCTTTCTCCGTTCGCTGCTGCGATAGGCAAAGCCTGGCGCACGCGCCACCCGCGCGCCCATAGTCAATTTGAATCATGGAAGCGCGCGGGCGGGAAACCTAGCCTAGTACATACACGACCGCGTCGTGTGCATCGCCCGAATCAATCGTCCAGGGGGAATCCATCATGAAGCGCTCTTCCACACAATTTCGCATGGTGTTGACGGCCATCGCGGGCGCGGTTGCCGTTTGCGCGTGTGGCGGTGGCAGCGACAGTTCACCGTCCGCTACGCCGGCTGCATCCGTTCAGGGCACAGTCGCCAGTGGCGCTGCGATCGCCAATGCAAACGTTACGGCCACCGACGTCAATGGCAAGACCGCCAGCACGACTGCCGGCGCGGATGGCACCTATACGCTGAAAGTCGGGCAGTTGAACGCGCCGGTCGTGGTGGTCGCCACCGATCCGCAGGGGCGCAGCGATCCGCTCGTGTCGGTCATCGCGGCGCTGCCGGCCGCTGGGACGTCGTCGACGGTCAACGTCACCACGCTGACGACCGCGATCGGCGACCTGCTGACCGCGAGCGGCAACGCGCTCGATCTGACCACGCCAGCCACGCTCGGCGCGAACGTCCAGGTGGCTGCGGTGCAGAAGGCATCGGGCACGCTCAACAGCGCGCTGGCCGACATCCTGCAGCAGAACGGGCTGTCGACGGCGAGCTTCGACGCGATCTCCACACCATTCACGGCGAACCAGACCGGAGCGGATGCGGTGATCGATTCGGTGCAACTGCTGAGCAACGGCAGCGGCACGACGCTCGTGTCGAATGGCTCGCCCGCGCAGGGCGTGCTGCTCAACGCCCAGACCGCAGCGCCGTCCACGCCACTCGCCTCTGCGCCCGTCGCCGCGAACTATCTCGGCTTTATGTCGGGCCTGCTTCAATCATGCCTCTCGGCGCAGGTCTCGCAACGCAGCACGAACGCATCGTGCGCAGCCGCTTTCGACGCACACTACACCGACAACGGCTATACGAGCATCGACGACTACGTCGGCGCGTTTCAGCTCGCGACATCGGTTGGCGCAAGCGTCGGTCAGCCCGTGACGTTGCAGTTCTTCAAAGACGCCAGCAACGTGCAGTCGGCGCTCGTGCGGATTCCGTACACGCTCACCGACGGCACGCAGGGCACGTTCGTCACGACCGTTCACGCGCTTGCCGCGCCCGTCACGCTGCCGGACGGCAGCACCGCGTCCTGGAGCATTGTTGGCAACCAGCTCAAGTACGATGCGCGAACCGAATCGCGTATCACGTTGCGCACGTTCCTCGATTCGTTCGCGGATAGCACCGGCAGTGCGGACGTGAGCCATTACGATGCCGGCATGTCCTTCGTCTTCAATCCCGCTGGGCCGAACGCGTCGACCGTCAACGCCGTCCAGGTCACCGGGCCGGGCTTGCCGAGCGGCGGATTGTTCCTGTTCCGCTCGTCTGCCTGTGGCACTGCTAACTATCTCGCGATTCCTGGCACGAAACCCGCGACCTTACCGCCGACCAGCAGCTTCACCGTGTCGAGCGATACGAACGAATATCGGTGGTCATGGCAGAACGTGGCCGGCACTTCGCCGAATTTCAGTCCGCCGTCGAAGTATTTCTGGGACACGTCGCAACTCGATCCGTCGAGCGTACCGTTCTATCCGCAGTACACGTTTGCCTTGTTTGACGCGAGCGGCAATTCGCTTGATTCCTTTACGGTCACGAGCGCAACCCCGGTCGTAAGCGCAAACCTCGGCGCGACGACGCCGTGGGCGACGATCGGTCAGGACGTCGTTGCGAACTTTCTGACGCCCGGCGGCTCGGCGGCCAACGCCGCAGCAAGCGCGAGCGTCGACTGGACACCGAACGCCGATGCGCCGCCGATGATCGGCGTAGCCGTGCTCACACTCGGCAATTCGGCGTCAGGTATCGACGGCTTCACGTCGGTCCAGGGCAACGCCACCTCGGCCACGGTGACTGCTGGCGTCGACACGACGGGCGCGCAAACCTGCGCAGGCTCGCAGTTCCTGCCACTTGTGGACGGCAACTACCGGATCGTGCAGTTGCGCGCAAAGAGCGCGAACGGCATCCGGTTCTTCCAGAACGTGACCTATCGCAACGGTGCATCGGCGCCTAATGCGTCCTGAAGGCCTTCATCGCCGGGCGGCGGGCAGGGGCCGCTCTTGCGCAGGCGAGGGGGCGGGGCCGTCGTTCCGCCCCGCCGGCGCCGCGCGCTCGATGCGCTGCGCAACGGCGTAAAAGATGGCGGATAGGGCACCAACGTCGCTTCCGCATGTTTCAATCCTGAAACGTTTTTGCTGTGTATCGCTCTCCAACATGCGAGCCATGCCGCTGCGATAAGGGTTCGCACGCAACTTGCAGGACTTTCGGCTTACCTATATCGAGCCCGTCGACGGTACACGCCGTCTGTCGAGCCCCGAACCTGAGAGCCGATGTCCGCCACCGCCATCTTCCGGACAGCGATGGACGCAGTCCGTACCCTGTCGGACCCCGATCCGCCGTGGGCGGCGTTGCTCGACGCTGCCCGCGGGCTGCTTGGCGCCGACGCAGCCAGCCTGATGATCTTCAGCGCCGAATACGAGCTCACGGTGCTGCGCCAGCAGGGGCTCGACGCTGCAACGGAGCAGGATTACCGCGATCACTACGCACAGGACGACCCGATTGTGCGGGCGGCTCGGGATTCGTCGACGTGCGCCTGGCTGGACAGCAACCGCTTGCGCACCAGGCCGGACGCAAATCGGCACCCGTTCTACAACGAATATCTGTCGAATCATCGTATCGGTCAGGTGCTCGCGTGCGAGCTGGTCGTCAACAACGAAATACGGGCCGGCATCAGCTTCCTGCGCACAACGTCGCCTGCGACGCCGCGCAGCGGCGATCGTGAAGTGCAGGTCGATCGCTTCGTGCGTGCGTTGTCGCAGGCTATCCGCGATCGTTCACGCGCATTGCAGGCGCGCATGGATTCGCTCGACACGGGCCTCGCCCCTTTTGGCGACGCGATGCTACTGATTGCACCGTCGGCGACCATCCTGATGCGGACCGCCAACGCTACCGAGCTGCTCGTCGAAGGCCACCTGCTGAGTCCGACTGATCGCACGCTTACGCACCCGCATCCGGCGCTCGCCGCGGGTCTGCGGCGAGCGATTGCCCGCACGCATGCTGAACAACGGGCTGTGACGTTTTCCGTGCCCACCTCGTGGGGCGAAGGACTGAGGCTCGACATCGCGCCGGCTCCGGTCGCGTTCACGTTCGCGAGCGAGTCGACACTGATCGTGAGAATCCGCAAGAACAGCGCATTCACCATGCCAGGGCTCGACGAACTGGCCTCGTTCTTTTCGCTGACGCCGGCCGAAGCGCGCGTGCTGGCCGCGCTAGTCAGCGGCCATTCGCCGGGCGAATATGCGGACGCGACGGGGGTTGCGATCGCAACGGTACGCAACCAGATCAGTTCGCTGATGAGAAAGATGTCGTGCAGCCGGCAGTCCGAACTCGTGCGGCTCGGCACGCTGCTGTTCTGAGATTAATATTCCATTTGCGACGACTCACTGGCTCTCAATCCGATTTCAGTTGCCATTTACTGGGCAACTCCGCAAAGCAATGAAAGACTCGAACAACAACCCGGTAGCACTGCAAGAAACACCCATTCGCCGATACGGACTGGGCTGTGTGGCGCTTGGCTGGCTTTGCCTGTGCGGTATGTTCGCAGGCTACTCGTTTCTTGCCTGCTCACAGGCATGGATCGACTCGCCTTGGGCGAGCTATGGAGATCTCGCCCATGAAACGCGCAATGTGTTCGCCTTGATGCTGGTTGCGTCCGTCGGCCTTGCCATCGCCGCCATCAACTTGCGACGCCGGCTGGCGGGGGTTCTTCTATTGCTTGTTTCCGCAACGATTGGCCTGTGGGGTGCCGCCATGAACGTGATGACCGCATTGGCTGGACACGGCTATCCGTATTTCGACTTTTGAACCTCATGCTTCGGCGATACGCCGACGTCGCAATTAGCAAAAAACCTCACCCCCCGCCTTGTTCGCGCAATTCGCGCGGCCCTTTCCCTGTCCATCGTTTGAGCGCACGCCGAAAGTTGGCCGTGTCGCTGAAGTCCAGCAACATCGCAATATCGTCGGTGCTCATCGGCGTGGTCTTGAGATATTCGAGCGCGAGGGAGCGGCGCACGTCATCCAGGATGGCCAGAAATGAGGTTTCCTCCGCCAGCAGGCGCCGACGCAGCGTGCGTGTGGTCATGTGCATGGCGTGCGCAACTTCGTCCATGCCCGGGAAGACGCCGGGCTTGCCCATCAGGATCTGGTACACCTCGCCGGATACGCCGGTGGAGGTTTTCGCCTGTCCGATCAGGCGCTCGCAAGTGTCCTGAAGCAGCGCGGCAGTCAGTTTGTGCGCCAGTTGCGGCTTCTGGTCGAGAATCGCACCGTCATAGACCAGTTCGCATTGCGCCTCGTCGAAGAAACATTCGCAGCCCAGATACTGCCGATAAAGATCGGCGTGCGGCGGAGCCGGGTAGGAAAAGCTGGCCTTGATGGGCGGGCAGCCCCGACCGGCCACGTCCTGCAAATGGGTGACGTGCTGCATGTACTGCTGCTCGAGGATGAACGGGCCGAGTTCGCGCGAAGGGCTTGAAATAAAGGCATCCGGGAACGTCCAGACCATTTTGCCTGGGTACTCGGTCCATTCGATCGTGACCGTGGGGGTGGCGAGCCGGTGGTATTTCGCGCCCAGTTTGAAGTATTCGCGCAGTGACAGGCAGGACATCAGCGCGTAGCCGTACATGCCATAGGCGGACAGATGCAGGCGGCTGCCCACCTTGAAGGGCGTGGCCGAGTCGCTCGACAACGTGATGGCGTTCCTGCAAACCGTGGCGTACTGACCGATCGACGTCATGACCGACGCGTCGTAGATCTCGTCGACGCCAACGCCCGAGCCCTTGAGGCTCTCCTGCGGCGAGATGCCCTGTTCCGACAACACCTCGACGAGCGCAGCGATCTTGTACGGCGCATACAGGCGTTCATTCAGCGGTGGACGGGTCGATGTCATGTCAAAGCCTGAAATTGTCCCCGAGGGATCGCTGGTTGTCCGAAAATGACCTTATTGGCGCGATGCTACCGGAATACCATGATGCTCACAAGACGCATCCGGGTCGCGCCTCACGAGGGCGCCCGGCGGCTTTTCAATCAGGAGACAAGATGAGCGAGTTGGGCCGCAAGGTCATCATTTCGTGCGCCGTCACCGGCGCCACGCATGTTCCGTCCATGTCCGAGCATCTGCCGATTACGCCCGCGCAGATTCGCGACCAGGCGATCGAAGCGGCGCGTGCCGGCGCGGCGATCATCCACCTGCACGCGCGCCATCCCGAAGATGGCCGACCGACACCGGACCCCAGGGTATTCGCCGAATTCGTCCCGGAAATCTCCCGGGCGACCGATGCCGTCATCAACATCACGACGGGCGGCAGCACGCGCATGACGCTGGAAGAGCGCCTGGCTTACCCGCGTTTGCTCAAGCCCGAAATGTGCTCGCTGAACATGGGGTCGATGAACTTCTCGATCCATCCGCTCGCGCAAAAGATTGCGTCGTGGCGCTACGGCTGGGAAAAGGACTACGTGGAAGGCATGGAGGACATGATCTTCCGGAACACGTTCCGCGACATCAAGTCGATCATGCTCGAACTGGGTGAGCACGGCACGCGCTTCGAGTTCGAGTGCTACGACCTGGGCCATCTGTATAACCTCGCGCACTTCGTGGATGAAGGCCTGGTGAAGCCGCCATTCTTTATCCAGTCGGTGTTCGGCATTCTGGGCGGTATGGGCCCGGACCCGGAGAACATGGCCGTCATGCGCTCGACCGCGGATCGGCTGTTCGGTCGCGCGAACTATCAGTTCTCGGTGCTGGGCGCGGGACGCCACCAGCTTTCCCTCGTGACGATGGCGGCCATCATGGGCGGCAACGTGCGCGTGGGGCTCGAGGACAGTGTGTATCTCGCGAAGGGCGTCAAAGCCGAATCGAATGCGCAGCAAGTCGCGAAGATCCGCAGAATTCTGGAGGAGCTTTCGTTTGAGATTGCGACTCCGGCCGAAGCGCGCGCGATGCTGGGTCTGAAGGGAACGGAAACGGTATCCTTCGACGCCGCGCTGGCGTAAGCAAGAGCAGTAAAACGGGCGCTTGTTGCGTCCATCCCCACAACGACAAGAAAACCGCTTCATCAGGAGACACGACCATGACAGGCGCTTCAGGCATCGAAAGCGCTGATGCATTGCATCGGCTGGCGACACGCAGGGCGATGGCGCGACTCATACCGTTGATGTGCGCCATCTACTTCATGTCCTTTCTCGACCGCACCAACGTTGCGCTTGCGAAGGCGCAACTCGCGATCGATGTGGGCGTCAATGCCGCCGCTTATGGGCTTGGCGCGGGCATTTTCTTTATCGGCTATGCGCTGCTCGAAGTGCCGAGCAATCTCGCCGCGCACCGCTTCGGGCCGCGCCGCTGGATCGCCCGCATTGCCGTGACGTGGGGCGTGCTGTCGACGCTCATGATGTTCGTGCAGGGTCCGTGGTCGTTCTACGTGCTGCGTGTGCTGCTTGGCATCGCCGAGGCCGGTCTTTTTCCGGCGCTGATGTACATGGTGACCTTGTGGTTCGCGCCCGAGGATCGTCCGGTCGTGGTCGGCTGGATTTATACGGCGCCTTCGCTTGCGCTGGTGATCGGGAGTCCGGTGGGCGGCGCGCTGATGCAGCTTGGCGGTCTCGCCGGGCTGCACGGCTGGCAATGGATGTTCATGATCGAGGGGGTGCCCAGCATCCTCGTCGGCGTGCTGCTCTACTTCAAGCTGCCCGACCGGCCCGCCGATGCGCGTTGGCTCTCGGCGCAGCAGGCCGCCGCGCTACAGTCTCGCGCGATTGCCGATGCGCATGACCACGCCGTGCTGAGCTCGACGGACTGGATCGCCGCGATCAAGCGGCCCAGCACGGTGATGATCGGCCTCATCTACTTCCTGAACCAGGTGGCATTCGTGGGTCTGTACTTCTTCGCGCCCGCCATCATTCACCAAATGAACGTGAATTCGCCGTTTATCGTGGGCGTGCTTTCCGGGAGCGTGGGGCTGGGCTTTCTGCTTGGCGTGCTCGTGCTGCCACGCATCCACCGTCGGTTGTCGAAGGATTGCGCTTATCTGGGCTGGCTGACGGCTGGCACGATCGTAGGCGCCTGCGCTTACCTGCACGCGGATAGCCCGGCGGCGCGCATCGCTTGCCTCGCGATCACGTCGTTCTTCGGCGGAGGCGTGCTGCCTTCGTACTGGTCGATCGCGATGAAGCGCCTGCAAGGCATTCAGGCCGCGGCGGGCCTCGCCTTCATCAACACGCTGGGTCTGCTGGGCGGGTTCGCGGGACCGTATCTGTTCGGGCTGGCGGAGACGGCATCGGGCCGTAGCGACGCCGGCTTTACCGTGATTATCGTGGCATCGGTCGCGGGTCTCCTGCTCGTGCCGCTGCTCGCGAAAGCGATTCGCAGCGACAACCGTATGCCGTCGATCCCGGTGCAGACCGCAGAAATGAATCGTTGAAATTGAATCGACGCGACTGAGATGGAAACAAGGAATCAGGCAATGAGATTGAAGGGCAAGGTGGCGATCGTCACGGGAGCAGGACAGGGGATCGGCGCGGCAACCGCGCTCAAGTTCGCGCGCGAAGGCGCGAGCATCGCGGTTTGCGATCTGAATGCAGAGGCGGTGGGAGTCGTGGAAAGCGCCTGCCGCGAGGTGGGCGTGCAGGCCCATGGCTATGTGCTCGACATCGCGAATCGCGATGCGGTTGTCGCGATGATCGGGGATGTGATCGCGCGGCATGGACGTATCGATGTGCTGGTGAACAATGCCGGTATCACCCGCGATGCGCGCCTTCAGAAGATGACGCTCAAGCAGTTCGACGATGTGATCGATGTGAATTTGCGCGCCGTATTCACGGTGACGCAGGCCGTGGCCGACATCATGGTCGAACAGCGTGCGGGCGTGGTGCTGAACGCGAGTTCGGTGGTGGGCCTCTATGGCAACTATGGGCAGACGAACTATGCTGCCTCGAAGTTCGGCGTGATTGGTTTCACCAAAACATGGAGTCGCGAGCTGGGGCCGAAGGGCGTGCGTGTGAATGCGGTCGCGCCGGGTTTCATCGATACACCGATCCTGTCGACCATGCCCGACGAGGTGCTGCAGAAGATGCGCGAACAGGTGCCGCTCGGGCGGCTCGGCCATGCCGAGGAAGTGGCGAACGTGTACGCATTCCTCGCGAGCGACGAGGCAAGCTACATCAACGGCGCGGTGCTGGAGGTGACGGGCGGCTTGACGCTGTGAGCGGGGTGGGCCTGCTGTTGCATGAAATGAGTGACCAGAACAAGTGAGGTAATCGATGAGCGTAGTGGATCTTTTGAAGCCGAGACCCGGTTTGCGGGTGCTCATCTCCGGCGCGGCGGCCGGCATTGGCGCGGCGATGGCGGACGCGTTTCTCGAAGCCGGGGCGCAGGTCTATATCTGCGACGTAGACCCCGCCGCCGTCGAGCAGGCGAAGTTGCGGCGTCCCGCGCTGCACGGGAGCGTGGCGGACGTGTCGAAGCGCGAGCAGGTGGACCGTGTTGTCGACGAGGCGGCTAAATTTCTCGGCGGCCTGGACGTGCTCGTCAACAACGCGGGCATCGCGGGGCCGACGGGCAATGTCGAGGACCTCGATCCCGAGCAGTGGGAACGCACGGTTTCCACCAATCTGGACAGTCAGTTCTATTTCCTCCATCGCGCTGTGCCGGTGCTCAAGCAAACGTCGGACTGTGCGAGCATCATCGCGCTGTCTTCGGTGGCGGGACGGCTGGGCTACGCGTTCAGAACGCCCTATGCCTCGACCAAATGGGCGATCGTTGGGCTCGTCAAATCGCTGGCGGTCGAACTCGGCCCGAGCGATATTCGCGTCAATGCGATTTTGCCCGGCGTAGTGGAGGGCGAGCGGATGGATCGCGTGATTGCCGCGCGTGCCGATGCACTCGGTATCCCCTTCGAGTCGATGCGCGAGGAATACCTGAAGAAGATCTCGCTACGACGCATGGTCACGGTTGAAGACATCAGCGCGATGGCCCTGTTTCTGGCTTCACCCGCAGGCCGCAACATTACCGGGCAGGCGATCAGCGTGGACGGCAACGTAGAGTATCTGTGAGGTTGCTGGCGGCGCGGCGAAGGACGAACAAAGCGCGGGAGCGAAGCGTCGCCAATCCCGGACAAGTTCGTTCCCGCCGCGCGCCGCCAGGGCGCTAGCGTGCCGTATCGGTGATCGCGCTATAGACCAGCGTGCGCAACTGGCGCCGTATGGGATGAGCCGATGAAGGCAGCAGTTGAGTCAGGAACAGCCCGATCAACTCCTCTTGCGGATCGACCCAGAAGAAGGTGCTCGCCGCGCCGCCCCAAAAGAAGTCGCCCGCGCTGCCAGGGATCAGCGTATCGGCCACGCGCAGCGTGGTCGCAAAGCCAAGCCCGAAGCCCACACCGGCGTAGTTCGCTTCGCTGAACATCGAGCGTGACAGACGCGGCAAGTCCACGCCGCCCGGCAAATGGTTGGCCACCATCAGCGCAATCGTCTTGGGCGACAAGAGGCGCACGCCATCCAGCTCGCCGCCATCGAGCAGCATCCGCGCGAAGCGCATGTAGTCCGCCGCCGTGGACACCAGACCGCCGCCGCCAGACAGGAACACCGGCGGCTCCAGGAAGGCGCTCGTCTGCGGATCGTCCTGCAATATCGGGCTGCTGTCCGCGATGGACTTCGAACCCAGCGCGCCAATCGCATAGCAGGCGCAGAATCGGCCCGCTTTGTGCCGGGGTACGTGGAAGTCGGTATCGACCATGCCCAGCGGCTCGAAGATGCACTCTTTCAGGAAGACGTCGAGCGGTTTACCGCTGATCTTCGCGACCAGATAGCCCAGCACGTCCGTGGCGACCGAGTAATTCCAGGCGTCGCCAGGCGAAAATTCCAGCGGAAGCTTGCCGAGCTTCGCCACCATTTCCTCCAGCGTGTGCTCGACGACCAGGTCGCCGATCCCGAACTTGCGATAGGCGGCATCGACATTGCTGTTCTGCTGAAAGCCATACGTGAGTCCCGCGGTATGGCGCATCAGGTCGACGATCTGCATGGGGCGCGCGGGCTGGCGGACCTGAAACGAATCCAGATAACCGCCCGCAAAGACGCCGATATCCTGCCACTCCGGAATGTATTTGCTGACCGGATCATCGAGCGCGATCTTGCACGCCTCGACAAGCATCATGATGGCCACCGAGGTGACGGGCTTGGTCATCGAATAGATGCGGAAGATCGCGTCGTCGGTCATGGGCAACTGACGCTCGCGATCGCGCTGGCCGAGCGTGGCGTTGAGCGCTAGTTCGCCTCGCCGCCATACCTGGATCACGGCGCCCGGCAATTTCCCCGGCGTCACATAGGTCTCGTCGAAAAAATGCTCGATGCGGGAAAGCCGCTCGCGCGACATTCCGTGTGTGCTGTTGTCCTCGTTCCGCATATCGTCCTCTTTGCGTCCTCTTGGTGGGTGGGTCCGGTTCGATCGCCAACGCTGCGACTGCCAACGGCAATCCCTATGATATCCACATAATGGATGATTGTTCGCATATATGATTGATTTGACAGATAAAGAGGCGATCGATAACTTACCAGGGCAAAGAACGAACCATCGCTTTGCATCGGCAAATTCGCTTTTCTGCCCCGGGTTTGCCGCCTGAATACTTCACTCCGCAATTCAAACAATATGGCGATCATCGAACGCATCGAAACCCGTCTTGTCGATCTGCCGACAATTCGCCCCCACAAGCTTTCTGTGGCGACGATGTACGGCCAGACCCTGATGCTCGTGAAGGTGTTTTGCAGCGATGGCGTGGTCGGCATCGGTGAAGGCACCACGATTGCGGGTATGGCTTACGGCCCGGAAAGCCCGGAAGCGATGAAGGTGGCGATCGACACGTACTTCGCGCCGGCCATGATCGGGCAGGACGCTACGCGCATCCAGGCGCTGATGGCGCATTTGGGCAAGCTCGTGAAGGTCAATCACTTCTCGAAGAGTGCGCTTGAAACCGCGCTGCTCGACGCCCAGGGCAAGCGCCTGGGCGTGCCGGTGAGCGAGTTGCTGGGTGGCCGTCGC
>NZ_CAJMZK010000014.1:0-186867 GCF_905220265.1 Paraburkholderia sp. J67 | reverse complement strand
CCAATAAAAATCCACGCACTTCAAGCCCGAGCATACTGATGCTTGATCAACTCCTCAGCAAATGAAGCAAACCGCT
This sequence comes from Paraburkholderia sp. J67, assembly GCF_905220265.1. NCBI lineage: Bacteria > Pseudomonadati > Pseudomonadota > Betaproteobacteria > Burkholderiales > Burkholderiaceae > Paraburkholderia > Paraburkholderia sp. J67. Next base: position 186,791 of record NZ_CAJMZK010000014.1, on the reverse strand, counting down.
GCACCACAACCCGCGGTTTCATAGTCCGAGACTGCGCAATCCCAAGCGTAGTAGCAACGACCTTCTCCTTAAACCGCTTCACGACAAAATCTTCCCCATCAACAGTCTGAGTAGACTTAAGCGGAAAATTCAGAATACTGTAACCCAGCCCATTAGCCACCATCCCGCGCACGACTTCAGGCTGAGAAGACCGAAAAACCGGCACAGGCCGCTGCCCAATCGAATCGAAGAGCGAAGAAAAATACTCGCGACTATGAGGCAGATCGAGCATCACATACGGTTCGTCCACGAGATTAGCAATAGAAACCGCTCGATGCTGCGCAAGCGGATGCTTACTAGGCAGAATCACATAAGGCGGCAACCGCACCAACGGCCGAAAATCAATATCATCGGTGAGATCAATATCGTAAGTCAGCGCAATATCTAGCGACCCGTCATGCAGCCCTTTGAACAGATCGTCCTGATGCCCTTCAATGGTCTTGAAAGCAATACCAGCATGATCGGCAAGAAATCGACTAATCAGTCCAGACAGCAACGGCGGCGCAAGCGAAACCAGACACCCCAGCGCAATCGTCCCCGACATCCCCGTATCGAGCCCCCGCGCAACCGACTGAAGCTCTTCCGCGTTCTTCAGCAGATCCCGCGTCTTGCCGAGAATTTCACGCCCGGCCTGTGTAAGCGACAAACCTGCCGCATGATGCCGAATAAAAAGTTGAATGCCGAATGCGTCCTCAAGCTCGGAGATCGCACTGGAAATGGAAGGCTGCGAAATATGCATCAGCCGCGCGGCCGATGTGAACGACAGCGTTTCCGCCGCCGTCACGAAGTAGCGCAACTGGCGCAGGGAGAAGTTGAGTCGGGAGCTTTCCATATCACGCGAGGCTGGGCAAAAGAATGGCGATAACGATGTGTTATCACGCCAGAATTCCGCGTGCAGGGCAAGTCATGGAAACGACACTTGCCCCGCACGCGGAAAACGCCCCTGCCTCGCTTACTGGACCGCGCCAGCGTGTGATTGCGAGGCGTCCATCGCCGTATGATCGGAATCAGCGTTGCGCGGCTTGTCGCCAGTGTTGGCGATCCAGCCGCCGCCCAGGTACTGGTACAGATCAACCAGGTTAGTGAGCCGGTCGAGATTCGCGCTGATCAGCGACTGCTGCGCCGTATACAGATCACTTTGCGCGGTCAGCACCGAAAGGTAGCTGTCAACGCCGTTGCGATAACGCAGGTCGGAAAGTGTATAGCGACGCTGCTGGCTCTCGGTGTACGCGCGCAGATCGCTAATCTGCGTGTCGTAGGTGCCGCGCGCCGCGAGACCATCCGCCACTTCGCGGAACGCCGTCTGGATAGCCTTTTCGTAGGCCGCCACGTCTTCGTCCTTTTCGAGCTTCGCCACATCGAGGCTCGCCTTGTTCGCACCGCCTTCGAAGATCGGCATCGTGATCGTCGGGCCGAAGTCCCACGCAAGCTGACCCGGCTTGAAGAGCGAGCCCAGGCTCGCGCTCGCATAGCCGAACTGCCCGGTCAGGCTGATGCTCGGGAAGAACGCCGCGCGCGCCGCGCCAATATTGGCGTTGGCAGCCTTGAGCGTTTCTTCCGCTTCGAGAATATCCGGGCGACGCGTGAGCAGCGTGCTCGGCAGGTCGGCGGGTATATCGGCGAGCAGGTCCTGCGAATCGAGCGGCAGGCCCGCAGGCAGATCGGCGGGCAACGGCGCGCCCACCAGCAGCACGAGCGCATTTTCCGCCTGCGCGCGCAGACGCAACTGGCTCTCGTAGTTCGCATGCGCTTCTTGCATGGTGCCCGCGGCTTCGCGCAGATCGAGTTCGGAACCCGTACCCGTGTCGTATTCGACCTTGGTGAGTTCATACGACTTCTGGGCCGAATCGAGCGTCGCCTTCGTGACCTTGAGCGAATCGTCGTAAGCGATCATCGTCAGGTACTGGTCGGCCACTTCGGAGACCAGGGTGATCTCCGCCGCCTTGCGTGCCTCGGCCGTCGACAGATAGGTATGCAGCGCCTGATTCGAGAGGCTGCGTACCTTGCCGAAGAAGTCGAGTTCCCACGACGCGCCCGCCGCTGCCTCGTAATCGGCCGATACCGTCGCACGGCCAGTCTCGGACAGATTGGCAGGCGTGCGCGTGCGGGTGCCCGTGCCGGTCGCATCGAGCGTCGGCAACAGGTTCGCGCGCTCGATGCGGTACTGCGCACGCGCCTGCGCCACCTTCAGCACCGACACGCGCAGATCGCGGTTGTTTTGCAGCGACAACTCGATGATCTTTTGCAGGCGCGGGTCCTTGAAGAAGTCGCGCCAGCCGATGTCGACGGCTGCGTGCCCCTGCGCGCTGCGCGCGCCATCGGTGGGCTGGCTGTCGTAGGCCGCCCCGGTCGGATACGCGGACGACACCGGCGCAGCCGGTTGCGTGTAGTGCGGCTCCAGCGTACAGGCCGAGGTGAGGCAAGCGACTGCCACGGCCAGCGCGCTCAACGTAAGCGTATTGAGCTTATTCATGGCCGTCCTCCTGTGCGGGCGCGGCATCGGCTTCACCGTGCTTTGCGCTGCTGAATTTGGATCGAATGACCACATAGAACATCGGAATCATGAAAATGGCGAGGAAAGTGGCGGTGAACATGCCGCCGATCACGCCCGTGCCGATCGCGTGCTGGCTGGCCGAACCCGCGCCATTGCTGATCGCCAGCGGCAGCACGCCCAGCACGAAGGCCATCGACGTCATCAGGATCGGGCGCAGGCGCAGGCGCGCCGCTTCCAATGCCGCGGCAACCGCCGACATGCCCTGCTGTTCCTGCAACTCGCGCGCGAATTCCACGATCAGGATCGCGTTCTTCGCGGAGAGGCCCACGGTCGTCAGCAGACCCACCTGGAAGAACACGTCGTTTTCGAGCCCACGCATCGTCACTGCAAGCAATGCGCCGATCACGCCGAGCGGCACCACCAGAATCACCGCGAACGGAATCGACCAGCTTTCATAGAGTGCGGCGAGACACAGGAACACCACGAGGATCGAGATGGCGTAGAGGAACGGCGCCTGGCTGCCCGACTGGATTTCCTGGAACGAGAGGCCCGTCCACGAATAGCCAATGCCGGCCGGCAGTTTCGCCGCAAGCTGCTCCATCGCGTTCATCGCCTGGCCGGTCGATTTGCCCGCTGCGGCCTGCCCCTGGAGTTCCAGCGACGCGATACCGTTGTAGCGTTCGAGCTTGGGCGAACCGAAAGTCCATTTGCCCTTGGCGAAGGCGTTGAACGGCACCATCGTGCCCGACGAGCCACGCACGTACCAGCGGCCCAGATCGTCCGGGTTCATGCGGTACGGTGCATCGGCCTGCACGTAGACGCGCTTGATCCGGCCATCGGTGTCGAGGAAGTTGTTGATGTACTTCGAACCCCACGCGATCGAAAACGTGTCGTCGATATCGGACGCGGCGACGCCCATCGATTCGGCCTTCTCACGATCGATATCGACCTTGTATTGCGGCGTATCGTTCAGGCCGTTCGGGCGCACCAGCGCGAGATTCGGGTCCTTCGCGGCCATCGCGAGCAACTGGTTGCGCGCCGCCATCAGCTTTTCGTGGCCAAGCGACGCGTTGTCGGTCAGCTCGAAGTCGAAGCCCGAGGCCGTGCCCAGTTCCGGAATCGAAGGCGGATTGATCGGGATGATCATCGCGTCCTTGTCATTGGCGAAGTGCTTGAACACGCGGCCCACCAAGGCCTGGACCTTCTCGTTGGCCGCGCGGCGCTTCGAGAAGTCCTTCATCTGCACGAACACCATGCCCGAGTTTTGCCCGCGGCCCGCGAAGTTGAAGCCGTTGACCGTGAACACGGATTCCACGACGTTCTTCTCGTCCGTGAGCAGATAGTCAGTCACTGCCTTGAGCGAGCGCGCCGTGGTTTCCTGGGTCGAGCCAGCCGGGGTCTGCACCTGCACGTACATCGTGCCCTGGTCCTCGTCGGGCAGGAACGACTTCGGCAGACGCACGAACAGCACGCCTACGCCCACGATCACGGCGAGGTAGATCACGAACCAGCGCGAGGAACGGCGAATGACGTGCTGCACGCCGCCGTGATACTTGTCGCGGCCCTTGTCGAAGGTGCGGTTGAACCAGCCGAAGAAACCCTTCTTCTCGTCGTGATGGCCCTTCGGGATCGGCTTGAGAATGGTCGCGCACAGTGCGGGCGTAAGAATCAGCGCGACGAGCACGGACAGCACCATCGCGGCCACGATCGTCAGCGAGAACTGGCGATAGATGGCCCCGACCGAGCCGCCCGAGAATGCCACCGGTACGAACACGGCCGAGAGCACCAGCGCCACACCCACCAGCGCGCCCGTAATCTGGCCCATCGCCTTGCGGGTCGCTTCCTTGGGTGGCAAGCCCTCTTCCACCATCACGCGCTCGACGTTTTCGACCACCACGATCGCGTCGTCCACCAGCAGGCCGATCGCCAGCACGAGGCCGAACATGGAGAGCGTGTTGATCGAGAAGCCCACCGCGCTCATGACCGCGAACGTACCCAGCAGCACCACGGGCACCGCGATCGTCGGGATCAGCGTCGCCCGCAGGTTTTGCAGGAACAGGTACATCACGAGGAACACCAGCACGATGCCTTCGAAGAGCGTCTTGACCACTTCCTCGATCGACAGGCGCACGAACGGCGTGGTGTCGTACGGGTACTTCACGACGAGGCCGTGCGGGTAGTTCTTCGACAGTTCCGCGAGTTTGGCCTTCACCAGCTTTTCGGTTTGCAGCGCGTTGGCGCCGGTCGCAAGCTGGATGCCGAAGCCGGCTGCGGGTGCGCCGTCGTACTTGGTGTCGAAGTTATAGTTTTCGCCGCCCAGTTCGATACGCGCCACATCCTTCAGGCGTACCTGCGAGCCGTCCTGGTTCACCTTCAGCAGTACGTTGCCGAATTCTTCCGGAGTCCGAAGGAACGATGCTTCGGTGATGGTCGCCTGCATCGCCTGGCCCTTGACCGCCGGCGTGCCGCCGATCGAACCCGCCGCCACCTGGACGTTCTGGTTCGTGATCGCGGTTTCGACGTCGACGGGGGTCAGCGCGAACTTGTTGAGCTTGTCGGCGTCGAGCCACACGCGCATCGAAAACTGCGTACCGAACAGCGTGACCGTGCCCACGCCGTCCACACGGCTCAGCGGGTCTTCGATATGCGAAGCCACGTAGTTCGCGAGGTCGTAGCGGTCCATGCTGCCGTCGGCGGACACGAAGGCCATCACCATCAGGAAGCTGTTGCTGGATTTCGTGACCTTGATGCCGGCTTCCTGCACCACGGTCGGCAGCACCGGCGTGGCGAGTTGCAGCTTGTTCTGCACCTGCACCTGCGCAATGTCAGGGTTGGTGCCTGCCGCGAAGGTCAGCGTGATCGTGGCCGTGCCCGAATCGTCGGACGTCGATGACATATACAGCAGATGGTCGAGGCCGCTCATCTGCTGCTCGATCACCTGGGTCACGGTGTCTTCGACGGTCTTCGCCGAAGCGCCCGAGTAGCTCGCGCTGATCTGGATGGAAGGCGGCGCGATCGTCGGATACTGCGCCACCGGCAAGTTGAAGATGGATGCCAACCCCGCCATCATCAGGATGATCGCGATCACCCAGGCGAAGATGGGTCTGTCTATGAAAAATCGAGCCATTTATTGCAACCTCACACTGCGCCAGACGCGGCCACGGGTGCCGAAGCAGCGGCCGGAGCAGCAGCGGTAGCAGCGGGCGCCGTCGGCGTCACGCCTTGATCGACGGCATGCACCGTCTCGCCCGGCTGCACCTTCATGCCGCCAGCGATCACGACGCGGTCGCCTTCGGCGAGACCCTTTTCGATGACCCAGTTGTCGTTCGTCACGCCGCCCGTGGTGAGCTGGCGCAATTCAATCTTGTTCTGGGCGTTGACGACGAGCGCCGTCGCGTTGCCCTTCTGGTCGTGCGCAACAGCCGCTTCCGGCAGCAGCACGGCCTGCTCGTTGTAGCCCTCGTCGATACGCGCGCGCACATACATGCCAGGCAGCAGCACGTTCTGCGGATTGTCGAAGGTGGCACGCACGGTGACCGAGCCGGTGGTCTGATCGACCGTCACGTCGGAGAATTCGAGGTGACCGTCGCCCTGATACGGCTGACCATCTTCGAGAATCAGCTGAACCTTGGCGGCATGCGGGCCGGTCAGCGTGACCTTGCCTTCGGCGGCGGCGCGGCGCAGCTTCAGCCCATCGACGCTCGATTGCGTGAGGTCGACGTAGACGGGATCGAGTTGCTGAACGGTTGCAAGCTCGGTGGCGCCGCTCGACTGCACGTAAGCGCCCGGCGTCACCGACGACTTTCCGATGCGGCCCGAGATCGGCGAATACACCGTCGTGTAGCCGAGGTTGATCTTCGCGGTCTCGACGCTGGCGGCATCGGCTTCCACGTCGGCCTGCGCCTCGTCGGCGGACGCCACGGCGTTGTCGTAATCCTGCTTGCTGACCGCATTGGCCGCGACCAACACCTTGTAGCGATCGGCTTGCGCCTTCGCGGCGATCAGCGTCGCGCGCGCCTTGTCGAGCGCGCCCTTTGCGCTATCGAGCGAGGCGACATACGGCGCGGGGTCGATCTGATAGAGCAGTTGGCCCGCTTTCACCTGGCTGCCTTCGACGAAGGCGCGCTTGAGCACGATGCCCGTCGCGCGCGCCTGCACTTCGGCAACGAGATGCGCGCTCACGCGGCCAGGCAGTTCGACGGAAACGGGGACGGCGGTGGTCTGCACGCGCATTACGTTCACTTCAGGCGTAACGGCGGCGGTGGCTTGCGGCTTGTCCGAACAGGCGGCAAGTCCGATGGTGGCGCTGAGGGTGCACGCGAGTGCGATAGCGCGGAGTGTGGGCGTTCCCGGGGTGATGGCGTGAATTCCTGAATGTCTTGTCATATTCGCTAGAGGCGCGGCGGGCGCGTGGCCCGACTTGCTTACCAATCCATTAACAATTGCTTCACGCGGAATTTACGCCGCAACGCAGCACGCCGGGTTACGAGCCCAATGCTTCGTAAGATTCGCTAAGCAAACGCATAAAACGGCCTGATAAGATCGGCGCAACTCGATGCCCAACGTGCGCCCATGCCTTGCCGGAGCGGTCGCACAACGGGGTCGGATGCAATCTGCGCAAACGAGGCGCAGAGAATTTGAAGGGCTGTAACCAGCGCTGTTTTAGGGGCGGTTTGATATGAGAAGGACGAGGGAGCAGTCGCTCGCGTTACGCAAGACGTTGCTCGACTGCGCGGAGCAGATCTTCGCGCGCAAGGGATTCGCGCAGACCACGCTCGACGAGATCGCCGCCAAAGCCGGCGTCACGCGCGGCGCGATCTATGTGCATTTCAAGAGCAAGGCCGCCGTGTTCGAGGCGCTGTTCGAGCGGCCCGACCTCACGCTCGCGCCCTTCGATCTGCCTGCACGACCCGCCAGCGCGCGACCGATGGCATGGCTCGCGCAGGAACTGCGCGGCAAGCTCAAACGGATGTTGGGCAACCGCTCGGCGCGCCGTCTTTATGGCATCGCGCTCGCCGATGCCGAATCCGTGCGGCGCAATGCCGCGCTAGCCACCCGCATCGAATCGGCCGTGGCCAACGTGGAAGGCAAGATCGCCGACGTACTCAACGACGCGGCACAGTGCGGCGAGATCGATGTGACGCTCGACACGCATGCCTCGGCGCGCTTCATCTATGCAGCACTCACGGGCTTTTTCTGCCGCCAGCTTGCGGGCGGCCAACCCGGCGCCGACGATCTGCTCGTCGCGCGCGTGGTGGATACGGTGCTGTGCTGCGTACAGCTCAGCACTCCCGATCATATTTCCCCGCAGCCCGCGCCCCGCACCGGCACTGCCGTTCAACCCGCCTTGCGCGGATAGGGAAAGCTCATCGTCACGACGAGGCCGCCTTGCGCGGCATTGGATACGTCCATTGCGCCGTCGTGATGGCGCACGAGCCTGCGCACGATCGCAAGACCCAGGCCGCAGTGCGCTTCACCGCTGCGCGCCGCGTCGAGCCGCACGAAAGGCCGCTGCACGCGATGCAGGTCGGCTTCCGGCACGCCCGCACCCTGATCGCGCACACGCAGCACATAACGCCCCTCTTCCCGCGATGTCGACACGTCCACCGGCGGCTCGCCGTAGGTCAGCGCGTTTTCGATCAGGTTCGACAGGATGCGGTCGAGATCGACGGCGGGCAACTGAAAGCCCTCGCCCGCCTGAAGATCGAGCCTCACGAGTGCATCCTCGGCATTGTCTTCTTGCCCCGCGCCATAGTCGCGACGGCAATGCTCGTCCACGCCCACACACGTCGAGTGATTGACGCTCTCGCGCGCGAAGTCCAGAAACTGCGTGACGATACGCGACATGGACTCGGTCTCGCGCAGCAAGGCCGCACGGTCGGCGTCGGTGGTGAGTAGATCGGCGCGCAACTGCATGCGGGTGATTGGCGTGCGCAGATCGTGGGCGATGCCCGCCAGCATGATCGCGCGCTCGCGCTCCGCTTCCGCGAGTTCGCTCACCATGTCGTTGAAATCGCTCGCGAGTTCGCGCAACTCGCTGGGTCCGGCTTCGGCCACGCGATGCACGCCGCGGCCCACCCGGTATTCGCGTGCTGCCTTCGCGAGCGCACGCACGGGACGCTGCACCTGCCACGCAAAGATCACCGCCATCGCGACCGCGGCGATCAGCGTGAGCGCCGAAAATCCCATGAAATGGCTGAGTGGCGGCATGTAGCCCGGCATCACGACCCAGTACGACGAATTCTGGCGGCGCACCCAGACGACGCTGGTGTCCGGATCGACGACCACGTGGCTGCCCTGCCCGAGTCTGGGCCGCAGACTGTCTTCGAGCGGGCCATACGTGTCCGTGCAGGTGCCGGGGCAACCGGCGTCCACCGCGTGCTCCACGCCAACATAGTGGATACCGAGCGTATCCGCGACCTGTTCCGCGAGCACGTCGTCGCGGTCGCGCACTTGCGCGGCCAGCACGATATTGTTGATCGAGCGCTGCGCGTCGAGCTTCGCGCGCTGCTGGTCGATCAGCAGAAGCGCCATGAAATGCACGGCGACGATCAGGCCGACCGTCATCAGCGAAAGGCGGACGAACAGGGTGTCAAAGGTGCGCTTCATCGGCATCGTCGTCGGGAACGAACATATAGCCGACGCCGCGCATCGTCTGCAGACGGCGCGGGTTGGCGGGATCGACCTCGATCAGCCGGCGCAGGCGCCAGACCGGCACATCGATGCCGCGTTCGGTCACCGCCGCGCCCGGGCCATGCAGCAGATCGAGCAGGCGCGAGCGCGAGAGCGTTTCCATTGGATGCAGGGCGAACACTTCGAGCATGGCGTATTCGCTGCCCGTGAGCTTGATGGGCTCGCCATCGCGCAGCAGCGTGCGGGTCGCGAAGTTGAGTTCGAACGGGCCAAAGCGGCACGGAGCGCGGCGCTCGGGCGGCGCGCCGCGATCGGGGTCGCCCTGGCGGCGCAGCACGGCCCGAATGCGCGCGAGCAGTTCCTGCGGCATGAAGGGCTTGCCCAGGTAGTCGTCGGCGCCCAGTTCGAGACCGACTACGCGATCGGCGCCATCGGCACGCGCCGTGAGCATGATGACGGGAATACGATCGCCGCGCGCGCGCAACTCCTTGAGCGCGGTGAGGCCATCGACGCCCGGCATCATTACATCGAGCACGATCACGGACGGCCGTTCGCGTTCGAGACGGCGCTCCAGCTGCATCGCGTCGTGCAACACCGAAAACTCGATGTTCTGTTGCTGGAAGAACACGCGCAGGAGATCGCGCAGCGCTTCGTCGTCGTCCACCAGCAGGACTTGAAATTCAGGATCGGACATCGGGTGCGCCTCCGGGGACGGCAAGGCAACGGTCAACGTGCCGGCAAACGGTTTTTTGCAGCAGATTCAAGGGCAATGCTTGTGGGTGGATCAGGTGTGTAAGAGAGCTGCCTTCGTGACCCGGCGGGCCACGGCGACTATTTTGCCCTGGCGGAGAAACTCACGACGCCACGAGCCGCTGCGCCGAGAAGCGCAAGCCGTCGAAGAGCCGCTCGGCCACACGCGGCGGAAAGCCTTCAGGCAGCTTTGCAGCCACGGTTTCGATCACGGCGGGCGTGCGCTCGACGAGCCGCTCGATGATTGGCGCGGCATCCGGCCCGTAGTGGCACAGCTGCGCGGTGGCGTCGAAATGGGCGCGCTTCACGTCGCGCATGCGGTAGTGGCGGCTCTTGCCCCACACCGCCATGGCGAGCGTCGCCTTGTGCCACGACCATTGATTGCCGCCGTCGCCCTCCACCGGCCAGATCGACATGACGTCGTAGAGCGGCGCGAGCTGGAAGCGCCCGCCCGCCAGCAGACGCAAGCTGAAATTCTTCGCGTGGCCATCGGGCGCGGCCAGCATCCAGAAGGCGATCTGCGCGGCGAGAAAGGTTTCGATGTCCTCGCGCGCCGCCTGCGATTGGCGCAGCAACCCGGCGATCTCGCGCACGCCCGGGCCGCCCTGCGCCTCGTACTTGAAATGCGGCGCGACGCCCAGCGCCTGGCAGAAGTCTTCCTGCGGCAGACGCAGCAGCGCTCCGCTGCGCGAGACGGCGCGGTCGAAGCGCTCCACGGCCAGCACCTTCTGCGCGCCGAACGTAACGATATCCGCCGACGACACCGGCAGCCCATACGCCTTGAGCACGGCCAGACACAGCCACTCGTTTTCGACCGACGTATTGAAATCCACCTTGCGATGGCCGATGAACCCAAGCGGCAGCTTGAGGATGTGCGTCGTGGGCGTGGCCCCGTGCGGCAGCAGCCAGCGGCCCCCGTGATGGAGCAGCGCCGTCTTTTCCTGCGCGCCGGCCAGGGAAATGCGCAGTTCCTCCTCGGCGTCGCCGGTATCCGGCAGCACCACGCCAGAAGCCTCCAGCAACAGCCGCTCGATGGCGGCGGCGTCAAGCGGCGTGCCGTCGATGTACGCAAGCGGCGCAGGCGTCTCGTCCTCGTCGAGCAGTTGCACCGCGCCCACGCAGTCGCGCCCGATCGCCTTGAGCAGATCGAACGCGTCGAGAGAATCCGTGCGAAAGCGCGTCGCAATGCGCCGCCGGATCACGGTGCTATCGGGTAGCAGATTGTCGAAGTAGTCATAGACGCGCGCGCCGCGCAGCGGCCGCTCGCCCACGCCGAACGGGAGCGAGAGCGAAAGCGGCCGGCCCGCCTCCGAGGCCTTCCATGCGGCGTCGTAGCGCAGCTCGGCGTCACCCGATCCCGTGAGCGTCCAGGTGCCGACGCGCTCGCCATTGGCCCAGATCGACAACGTGCGTGAGTGCGATTTGCGACCCATGCGCTACCACTCCGGCCCGTCTTCGCGCAGCTCGTACTGCGGACCTTCGTCGCCGCGCGGCTGCACGCACAGTTCGAGCTCGTAGAGCGCGAACAGCGCCAGCATCTGGCTGAGCGAGATGCTGGCCGTGCCGGTGGTTTCCAGCGCCGAGAGCCGTGGCTGGCCGATGCCGAGCGAAGCCGCAGCCTGCGCCTGGGTCAGGCCGCGCTCCTTTCTGGCCGACAGCAGGATCTCGGCAAGCCCTGCCGGCGTCTGGACGATGATCTTCATGTGATATTCCTGTGAAGCATAAAGCGATTATATGCCTGCAGGCGATATCTTGACAATATCGCTTACAGGCATAAACAGGAAATATCACTGTTGCCAATATCATCGGCAACACACCAGGCCGCGCCGATCAGACCGATGCGGCGGCCTCCTGACGGAACGACGCCCCCGCATGCCGCTCGGGCAAGGTATCGCCCGCGCCGAACAGCTTGTGACGCAGCGAGCCCTCCTCATACGACGTCTTGTAGATCCCGCGATTCTGCAATTCGGGCACGATCAAATCGACAAAATCCTCGTAGCTTTCGGGCACCACCGTGCGGCTCAGATTGAAACCGTCGACATCGGCCTCATCGACCCATGCCTGCAACTCGTCCGCGACCTGCGCCGCACTGCCGACGATGGCGGGATAGCGCCCGCCCAGCTCGAACATCTCCAGCAGCGAACGACGCGTCCAGCCGTGCTGCTTCGCCGTACGGGTCGCCGACTCGATCGCATTGCCCGGCGTGTAATCGACCGGTTCGTCCAGATCGTACTGCGCGTAGTCGATGCCCGTGCTCGCCGCGAAATGCGCGAGCCCCGCCTCGCGGCTCACATACTGCCGATAGTCCGCGTACTTCTCGCGCGCCTCGCGCTCGGTTGCGCCCGGCACCACCGCCGCGCCGACGAACACCTTCACATCGTCCGGACGACGCCCCGCGCGCACCAGTTGCTCGCGCAACGCACGCACGGTCTCGCGCCCCACCGCGCGATTGGGCGGCGAAATGAACACGCATTCGGCATGACGCGCCGCGAAACGCTGCCCGCGCCCCGAACTGCCCGCCTGGAACAATACCGGTGTGCGCTGCGGCGACGGCTCGGCCAGATGGTAGCCATCGACGTTGTAGTAGCGCCCGGCATGCTGCACACGATGCACTTTCGCCGGGTCCGCGTAGACGCGCGCGGCCTTGTCGCGCCGCACGGCATCGGCCTCCCAACTGCCTTCCCAGAGCTTGTAGAGCACATCGAGATATTCGTCGGCGCGCTCGTAGCGCTCATCGTGCGGCAACTGCTCCGACACGCCCATCGCACGCGCCGCGCTATCGAGATAACCCGTCACGATATTCCAGCCGATACGCCCCTGCGTCAGATGATCGAGCGTGGAAAAGCGCCGCGCCAGCAGATACGGCGCCTCATACGTGAGATTCACCGTCACGCCGAAACCCAGATGCTGCGTGACCGCCGCCATCGCCGGCACCAGCAGCGTGGGATCGTTGACGGGCAACTGGATCGATTCGCGCAGCGTCACATCGACATTGCGCTGATAGACGTCGTAGACCCCCACGATATCGGCAAGAAACAGCCCGTCGAACAGGCCGCGTTCGAGCGTGCGCGCGAGATCGGTCCAGTACGCAATCGTCCGGTAGTCCGCTGAACGATCGCGCGGATGCGTCCACAAACCGTGATTGATATGACCCACGCAGTTCATGTTGAATGCGTTGAGCAGCACAGGTTTCTTTTTGTTTTGCGACATCACAAGGCTCCGTGGCGCGGCGGCAGCGCATCGTTCAGATAGAAGTTGCCGATCGCCTGGTATTTCCAGCGCACCGGGTCGTGCAGCGTGTGCGTGCGCGCGTTGCGCCAGAAGCGGTCGAGCCCGAGGCCGTCGAGCGTCGCCGCTGTGCCGGCGAGTTCGAACAGACGCGACCCTGCGTCGAGTGAAATAGTGGTCGTAAGCGCGCGAGCCTCGGCGACGGCAATCGAGGCCTCGGCGACCGTTTGTTCGTCGGGCGCGGCTTGCGCGGCGTCCACGTAACGGCCCGCGCGGCGTACCAGCGCTTCTGCGGCAGTCAAACGCGCGGACAGATCGCCGAATTGCACAATCGTGAGCGGATCGTCGGCGGCGCGTTCGACCTTCGCGTCGATCCACGGCCGCGAGCGCTCGCGCACGAAGCGCAGCGCCGCGTCGAACGCGCCGCGCGCCTGGCCCAGGTCTATCGCCGCGTGGAGGATCTGCGCGAGCGGCCCGATCGTAGTCGCACGTTCAAACGAAGTCTGGAATGGCACGATCCAGTCCGGCTCCACCCGCACGCCCTCGAACTGCACCGAGCCGCTGCCCGTTACGCGCTGGCCGAAACCGTCCCAGTCGTCCGTGATCGTCACGCCTTGCGCCGCGCGCGGCACGAACACGAGATACGTCACGTCGCGCCCGGCCTCCTCGCTCACCACCAGCGTCGGAATCCAGTGCGCGTAGAGCGCGCCCGTGCAGTAGAACTTGCGGCCGTCGATGCGCCAGCCCTGTGCGTCGCGCGACAGTCGCGTGCGGCGCGTGAAATCCTTGTGGCCGATCTCCGCGAGTGCATTGCCGAAACGATCGCCCGCGAGCACACGGTCATAAAAGAAACGCTGCTGTTGCGCGCTACCGCCCACGCGCAAGACTTCCAACGCGTAAAAATGATTCTGCGGAATCTGGCCGAGCGAGCCGTCCGCCGCCGCGATGGTCGCCGTAACCTCGGCCAGCGTGCCGTTTTTTACGCCAGGGCCGCCGTATTCGCGCGGCACGGTGATGGACCAGAGACCGCTCGCGACAAACGCATCGAGTTCGTCCCACGGCAAGCGGCGCTCATGATCGCGCAAGACGGCTTCACGGGCGAATTCACTGGCGAGGCGCTGGGCCTCGGCAATCGCGTGTGCATCGTCGTCGATGCGTGCCGGTCTTTGTGCAGGCGGCGATGCAACAGCAGCCTGCCCCGGCCGATCGCCCTGCTCGCTGCCGCGCTCGAGCAGCGCGGAAGAAATGTCGACATTCATGCTTCTATTCCCGATCGATACCTGTTCGATAACTGTTCAATTCCACGAATGCCGTGCGGGCAACGCGCCGTTCAGGTGATAGTTGCCCAACAGATGAAGCTTCCAGCGCACGGGATCGTGCAGCGTGTGCGTGCGCGCATTGCGCCAATGGCGGTCGAGGTTGTGCGCCGCGCGCGTGGCCGACGATCCCGCAAGTTCGAACAGCTTTTCGCTGGCTTCGAGGGCGATGCGCGTGGTCAGCACCTTCGCCGCCGCCACGGCCACCGAGGCGCGTGCGCTGCCCTGCGCGCTCAAACCCTGGTCATTGGCTTCAACCGCCAGTGCATCGAGCGTGCGGCCTGCATCGAGCAGGACTTCGCGCGCAGCGTGCAAGTCGATTTGCAGGCGGCCGATATCGGCGATGATGTACGGATCGTCGGCCGCACGTGCCACGCCCGAATCCATCCAGGGCCGCGCTCGCTCGCGCACGAAGGCAATCGCATCGGCCACCGCCGCTTCAGCGATGCCTTGATCGATGGCGGCTTGAATGATCTGCGAGGTCGGGCCGAAGAGACCGGGCCGATCGGCGAGTTGCCAGAGCGGCAGCACGTCCTGCGGATCGATCGCGACATTATCGAAACGCACCGTGCCGCTGGCCGTCGTTCGCTGTCCGAATGAACGCCAATCGTCGATCACCGTGAGGCCCGCTGCGTCGCGCGGCGCCCAGACCTGTACGGCGCGGCCTTCGTCATCGGCGGCGCGCGTGGGCACGCGATGCGCGAACAGCGCGCCGGTGGAATAGAAACGCTCGCCGCTCAGACGCAAGCCATCGGGCGTCGAGGAAAGACGCGTTGCGCCTTGCAGGATCGTGGGCGAAGCCGCCGAGCGCCGCTCGGGCCCCGCATTGCCAAAGCGATATCCAGCCAGCGCTTCGCCGTAGAATCTTTGCTTCTGCTCGGGCGAGCCGCTTTCGCGCAACAAGCCCAGCACACCGAAATGGTTTTGCGGAATCTGACCGAAAGCAGGATCGGCCGCGCACAGCAGCACGAATACTTCGGCAAGCGTTGCATAGGACACGTCTGCGCCACCGTACTCACGCGGCACAGTGATCGCACCCAGCCCGCTTTCGGACCAGCGCTCGAGTTCGTCCCACGGCAGCGCGCGCTCGCGGTCGCGCTGCGACGCGCCTGACGCTGCGCTTTGGGCGAGCACGCGGGCCGCTTCGAGTGCTTCGGCGTCGCTCGTAATGCGCCTCACGCGGCGCGGATCGGGAAGCCGCGGCACACGCGCCGCGGCGTTGGAGAAGTCACTAGTCGGCATGGCGATTCGAACTGACCTGATTTTGCGGCCCGCGCGGATGCTGTTGCACGGGTTCTGCCAATCATTTGAACAGTGCGAACTCCAATCCCCTACTAGTTATTCTGCGATTGCATATGACGTTATCGGCTATGCGCGCGAGCATGCGGGGCATTCATCGGCGCTCGCTTGCGCGCGAGCGTGACGCGCGGTGGCGGCCTCGCCGTAGTCTTCACCGTCGATGTCATAGCCCGACGGTTCCCAGCGGATCGCCAGCAACACGAGCAGCGACGTGAACGGCGCAATCGCGATCACCCAGAACACCTTGGTGCCGAGCGTCGCTGCCAGCACCGGGAAAAGAAACAGCGACACAGTTGAGGCCGAGCGCACCAGCGTCTGATTGAAGCCCACGCCAATGCCACGCAACGAAGTGGGATAGCTGAGCGACGCATAGGTCATCGAATGGGAGCCAGGACCGAAGCCCTGCCCGAACAGATACGCGCCCAGCAGCAGGATTGCGAGCGCAACGAACCCACCACTGGAGGGATGTCCGATCAAGGCAAGGCCAATCAGCGCGATCACCTGCAAGGTGTGACCGAGCACCGTCATCTTCCATGCGCCCACGGTGGGCGCGGTGCGCACACCAATCAAGCCGCCCACGAATGCGAACAATAGATTCAGAAGAAGCGACGCCACGATGGTCGTAAGCGGCCCCTGCTTCAAGAAGCTCGCGATAATCACGGGCAAGCCGAAAATGATGGCGTTATAGCCAAACGACGAAGCAGCGCCGATGGTCGCCGCAAGAATGGTACGGCGACGATACGTGGCGTTGAACAGCACGCCATAGTTGCGCCACGTGGCGCGCGGCACCTTTGCGCCCTGCGCTGCGGCTTCACCCTCATTGCGCTCGACCACCGCATCCACGCCCCACGAACGCTTGAGAATGCGCGCGGCTTCTTCGAGATCGCCCTGATTCGCGGCCCAGACCGGCGACTCGCTGATATAGCGGCGACGCACCAGAATAATGACGATCGCGGGCACGGCGCCAAAGGCGAGCGTCAGCCGCCAGAGCCAGTCCGTATGGTGCGCGGGCAGGATCGCATAGAGCCCGAGAATCAGCAGATAACAGGTACTGGTAGCCGCATACCAGGCGGGGCACCAGGCCGCCACGCTCGCCGCCTTGTTGCCGCGCCCCGCTACGCGCGAAAACTCGGCGAGAAAGGCCATCGCCACGGGCAGATCGAGCCCCACGCCGAAGCCCATGAGAAAGCGCGCGCCGCCGAGCACCCATGCGTTGGGCGCGAGACCCGCGATGATGGCAGCCACGACGAAGAACAGCATGTCGGCCATGAAGACGCGATAGCGCCCGATGCGGTCGGTCAGATAGCCGCCGAACAACGCCCCCAGAATCGCGCCGAACGTGATCGCGGCCGACACGAAGCCCACCTGCGCGGGCGTGAGCGCGAACTGGCGCGCGATGTCCTTCACGCCATAGGCGAGCGACGTGAGATCGTAGGCGTCGAGGAACACCCCGCCCAGCGCGATGGCGACCACGGCGCGTGTGCGGGTGCCTTGGGCCGGGCCGGTGTTCACGATGCGCGCAACGTCCTCGGCGCTACGAATGACCGTGTGGGGAGCCGCAGCGGCGGCGTTGGCGCGCGCGCCAAACCCGGCGTCGTGTGAAGGAACAGCAATGGTCGACATGAGCGAAACCCATCCAGATGGCATTCGCTGCATCGTAGACAGGGCCTCGCAGGCGGCCAAGCGACGTTTTTGCATATGCTTTGCGCAAAAACGCGGAAACTGCGGCGCGGCCACAGTGCAAGGGAATGACTCGCGCTTAACACGCTGCGCGAAATGCTAATGACGATCCGTGCGATAAACAACGCGCGCGAAATTGTTTGGCCGCGACGCAGCCACGCCCTAGCATCGGCCCATCTTTCACCACGTCACGGTTACACTTTCATGAACAAGAACAAGAGAACACTGCTGGCAACGGGGCTGGCCTCACTCGCAATCGTCGCTGGCGCCACGCTGGTGCCGTTCGCTCAGTCCGCCGCAGCAGCGGAACACACGGTGCGCGTGGGCATCATGTCGGGCGAGGACGAAGACGTGTGGCGCGTGGTCGCCGCCAATGCCGCGAAGCACGGCATCGAGGTCAAGGTGACGACGTTCGCCGACTACACGCAGCCGAACGAGGCGCTGTCGCAACACGATCTGGACGCGAACTCGTTCCAGCACAAGCCCTATCTGGATGCGCAGATCGCCGCCCGCCATTACGCCATCGTGCCCGTGGGCTTTACCTACGTGCAGCCGATCGGGCTCTATTCGCGCAAGCATGCTTCGCTGGCGGCCCTGCCCACCGGCGCGACCATCGGCGTGCCGAACGACCCCAGCAACGAAGGCCGCGCGCTATTGCTGCTGCAATCGTATGGCCTGATCAAGCTGCGTGACAATGTCGGCCTGTTGCCGACCGCGCACGATATCGCAAGCAATCCGAAGCAACTGAAGATCAAGGAACTCGACGCGGGTATCGTCGGCCGCGCCATCGGCGACCTGGACGCCGCCGTGATCAACACCGACTGGGCCATCAAGGCCGGCATCCGCATTCCGCAAGAGCGCATCGCGCAGGAGAAGGTGGACGGCAGTGCGTACCGCAACTTCATCGCCGTCAATGAGAAGGATGCCAACGCGCCGTGGGTGCGCGACCTTGTGGCGAGCTACCAGCAGCCGAACGTCGCCGCGAAGATCCTCGCGGTCTATCACGGCACCACGTTGCCGGCATGGAGCGGCGCGCCGCAGCAATAAGCGACGTGTAAGCCACTGGCGGGCTACGGTCACGACGGCGCCAGTTCGTCCAGGCGCGAAAGAAACAGCTTCAGGATGGGCGACGAATTCGCGCCGCTGTAGCCCACCACGAGATCGACGGTGGGCGCCTCCCCTTCAAGCGGGCGGCTCACCACCGACCAGGGCAGCAGGTTGTTCGCATACTCCGGCATCAGCGCAATCCCGCGCGTGGATGCCACCAGCGACATCGCCATGGCCAGATTGTCCACGCCATGCTCCGGCGTCACTTCCACCTTGTTGTCCCGCAGATACCGCTCGATAACGTCGTGCAGCACACGCGCCTTGTTCGACGCCATCACGAACGGCTCGCCAGCCAGATCGGCCGGGCGAATCGATTCGCGCGCCGTTAGCGGATGATCGCTCGGCATCAGCACGACCAACCGTTCGCGGTTCACCACGCGATATTCGAGGTCGTAACCCGGCTCCGCGCGCAGAAAACCCAGATCGAGCTTGCCGCGCGCGAGTGCGTCGGCCACGTCGGGCGAGTAATAGCTCGACACCGTCACGTCGATGCCCTGTAGTTCGTCGCGCAGCAACTGAAGCGCGCGCGGCAGCCATGTCATCTCCTGACCGGTCAGAAAACCTAGCGCAAACATCTGCCGAGCAGGCAGCGCCGCGCGCCGCGCCGCTTCGGCCGCCGCCTCCACCTGGGCGAGCGCGAGGCGCGCGTGATCGAGAAAGGCGCGCCCCGCCGCCGTCAACTCCACCCCGCGGGCGCTGCGCGTGAGGAGCGGCACGCCCACCTGATCTTCCAGATCGCGAATCTGCCGGCTCAGGGACGGCTGCGACGTGTAGAGCCGCTGCTCCGCCGCGACCGTGAGACTGCCGGTTTCCGCCACCGCCACGAAATAACGCAGGTGCCGCAATTCCATTGCCGTTTTCTCTTTGCGTGGGATTGCTCAGGATGAACGCGCATCATGCCTCGCAGGCATGCCGGTCAGCCTGCAAAGTCTTTTACCGATGCGCACGCGCGCACCTAGAGTAACGCATAAGGCCGGTTCGCGATGTTTGCACCACCTGCCGACACCACGTGAAGCCATCGCTCGCACGCATGCCCTTCGCGCCGCCTATGCTGACTCTGGGAGGATTCGCGATGCCGCAGCTTTCCGGCAAAACCGCACTCGTCACCGATGCTGCGCGTGGCGTCGGCCGCCTGATCGCCGTGACGCTGGCGCAGGAAGGCGCGCAGGTTCTGGCTCATTGCGCCGCCGGCGCGGCGGACGCGCAAGCGACCGTCGATGAAATCCGCGCAGCGGGCGGTAAAGCGCAGCCCTTGAGCGCCAATCTTCGCGAGGCAGACGGCGTGCATCGTCTGGCGCGGCGCGTGCGTTCGGTCGTGGGCGCCCGGCTCGATATTCTCGTGATGGGTGCGGGCTGTCTGGAGGCGGCACCCGATGAAACCCGCGCGCCCGCAGACTTCGACGACTCGATCACCGCGCACGTGCGCGCGCCGTGGCTGCTCGTACAGCAACTGCTGCCCGCCATGTGCAAAGGGAGCAGTGTCGTCCTGCTTTTGCCACACGAAGTAAGCGGCACGGCGGGAACGCTCACCGTACTGGCAGCGCATCGGGGCGCGCTGACCGCGCTTGTGCGCCACTTTGCGGCGGAGTGCGGCGCGCGCGGCATTCGTGTGAATGGATTGACGCCTGGCGAGCCTGCAGGCGACGTGGCGCGCGCCGTCACGTTCCTCGCGTCTGACGCCGCACGCGCAATCACGGGCGCGTCGTTGAACCCGGAATCGAGGTCGGCATCGGCAAACGGATTTCCGACCGGCTTTCCATTGCCCATTTAATCAGGCATCCAAACTTCATGGATCAGCACCCATTCCGGCTGTATCGCATTTTCGACCTACACTCCTGTGCAGCACGCGCAGGCCATCGCCATCGAACACTGATACGCCACGCCAATGTGGCGCAAAGGAGCACGACATGACCACGAAAACCGTCAAGATCCCCGGCCCCGACCATCCCATCACCATCGAGCGCCATCCGTCGCGCGTGATCGTCAAGGTAGCGGGCAAGACCATCGCCGATACGACCCGCGCATTGACCTTGCGCGAAGCGAGCTACCCGAGCGTGCTCTACGTGCCGCGCGAGGACGCCGACATGGCGCTCCTCTCGCGCACGGATCACACCACCTGGTGTCCCTACAAGGGCGACTGCGCGTACTACTCGATCGTGCCGGGCGGCGAGCGCTCGATCAATGCGGTCTGGACCTACGAGACGCCGCACGAAGCGGTCGCCCAGATCAAGGAGCATCTGGCGTTCTACCCGGATCGCGTCGATTCGATCGAGGAACGGCCGGCCTGAACACCGACGATCGAGCCTTCAGCGCGCCTTCTGCGCGGCCGGCACGCCGATCAGCAAGGCCGCGCCGCTCACCGCCAGCAAAGCGGCCAGCCCATAGAGCGCGTTATCCATGCTGCCCGTGTGCGTCTTGATGAGACCGATCGCCCACGGGCTCACGATGCCGCTCGTGATGCCGATGCTGCTGATGAGCGCGATGCCCGCGGCGGCCGACTTGCCCGAGAGGTAGGCAGGCGGCACGGCCCAGAAGATCGGCAGCGCGGCGAAGATCAGGACCGCGGCGATCGAGAGAATCGCGAGCATCGCCGCGAAACTGGCCAGGTGCAGCGTGAACAGCGAAAGCGCGACGGCGCCGCCAATCGTGCAGGCCGCGAAGTGCCAGCGGCGCTCGCCGCGACGGTCGGAGCGGCGCGCGATCAGCATCAGTCCTACAGCGCCAACCGCATTCGGAATCACCGTATAGAGGCTGATCGCGAGCACGTCATGCACGCCGAAGTCGCGAATCATCAGCGGCATCCAGAAGTTCAGCGTGAGCGACGCGCAGGTCAGCGAAAAATAGATGAACGCGAACAGATAGATGCGCGGATTGCCGAGCGCGGCGAACACTGCGCGCGACGAATGGGCGTGTGCTTGCGCACCCTCCGTGCCCGATTTGTCGTCGCGCTGGGCGATCAGACGGGCCTTTTCCGCATCGCTGAGCCAGCGCGCCTGCGTAGGGCCGTCCACCAGCCGGAACGCAGCCAACAGCCCGAGCAGCACGGCGGGCAGCCCTTCGATCGCAAACATCCAGCGCCAGCCTTCGAAGCCCATCGCGCCGTTCAGGTCGCGCATGATCCAGCCCGAGACGAGGCCGCCAAGCACGCCCGCCACGGCTACACCCGCGAAGAAGATCGAGAACACCGCGGCACGCCGGTGCGACGGAAACCAGTACGTCAGGTAAAGCACGATGCCGGGAAAGAAGCCCGCCTCGAACACGCCCAGCAGGAAGCGCAGCGCGTAGAAATGCGCGGGCGCGTGCACGAACATCATGCAGGTCGAGGCGATGCCCCAGAGCAGCATGATGCGCATGAAGGTGCGGCGCGCGCCGAAGCGCGCGAGGAGCAGATTGCTCGGCACTTCGCAGAGCACATAGCCCACATAGAAGATCGCGGCGCCCAGGCCGTACATCGCATCGCTAAAGCCAAGATCGTGCTTCATCTGCAACTGCGCGAAGCCGATGTTGATGCGGTCCAGAAACGACACGACATAGCAGACGAACAGAAACGGAATGACGCGCCAGGCGACCTTGCGGTACAGCAGGTCGTCGCTCGCCTGCGAGGCGGACTCGCCCGATACGGCGGCGTGCGGGGCGAACGACGGCTCGGACACGGAGTCCGTGACGATCAATTGGGGCATGAGCTTGTCTCCAAACATGCGGGCAACCCGCCTGGTGCGGATTACCGGTAGCGGCGTCTGATGCGCCTTTGTCGTGACCCGTCTGGCGGGCCGATCACGTGGCCCTCGCGTGCCCGGCTACTGCACCTTGCTGCAGCGCAGCAAGGTGCGTTTCCCGAGCCAATCGTCGAGTGACTACCGTTGGCGCATCATAGAAGCGAGCGAATTTATTTGTCAATAGCAAATCATTTCGCCAAAGGTAAACGATAAGACACCGGTGCGGCCACGCTCGTCGCAGTCGTGCCCGAGGCACGTCTATGCTTCGTCTGGTGTTCGTTCGCGCCTTGTCACGCCCTTCCCCTTACCTCGCGGCGCCCTTTTGGCGACGCATCCAGGAGACCTCCATGAAAGCCATCAAACTGCTCGCACCTGCCGGGCTCGACAACCTCAAACTCGTGGACATCCCCGCGCCCGGCGAGCCGCAGGCCGGCGAAATCCGCGTGCGCGTGCACGCCAGTTCGCTCAACTATCACGATCTGGGTGTCGTGCTCGGCCGCATGGGCGCGCCCGACGGCCGCATTCCGATGGCGGATGGCGCGGGCGTGGTGGAAGCCGTGGGTGCGGGCGTGAGCGAATTCGCCGTGGGCGATCACGTGGTGTCGACGTTTTTCCCGACGTGGCTAGACGGTGCGCCGACGATCCCCGACTTCTCCACCACGCCCGGCGATGGCGTCGACGGCTACGCGCTCGAAGCCGTGGTCGCGCCTGTCACTGCGTTTACGCGCAGCCCGCACGGCTACACGCACGCCGAAGCGGCCACACTCACGACGGCGGGGCTCACGGCATGGCGCGCCCTGGTGGTCGACGGTGGGTTGAAAGCGGGCGCGACGGTGCTGGTGCTCGGCACAGGCGGCGTGTCGATCTTCGCGCTGCAACTCGCCAAGGCGATGGGCGCGACGGTCATCGCGACATCCTCCTCCGACGAGAAGCTCGAACGCGCCCGGCAACTGGGCGCGGATCACCTGATCAACTATCGCCGTGAGCCGCAATGGTCGCGCCAGGTACTCGACTACACGAACGGCCTGGGCGTCGATCACGTGGTCGAAGTGGGCGGCCCCGGCACGCTCGAACAATCGATCCTGGCGACTCGCGTGGGCGGTCATATCGCGCTGATCGGCGTGCTGACCGGGATCGAAGGCCATGTGCCTACGGGCACGATGATGCGCCGCCAGCAGCGTCTGCAAGGCCTGATCGTGGGCAGCCGACAGCATCAGATCGAGTTCGTGCGCGCCCTCGACGCTACCGGCGTCAAGCCCGTGATCGACCGCTCGTTCCCGCTCGAAGCGATCGGCGATGCGTTCCGGCTCCAACAGGCCGGTGGCCACTTCGGCAAGATCGTTCTGGAATACTGATCGATCAGGTGCGTGCGCCCGGCCCGCGCGCGAACTGCTCACGATAAGCCGCCGGGCTCGTGAGCGCGATGCGCCGGAAGTGACGCCGCAGCGACTCTTCAGAGCCGAAACCCGCCAGGTCCGCCACGCGCTCCATCGGCAAATCTGGCCGGGATTCGAGCAGGTCGCGCGCGATGCTCACGCGCTCGCGCACGACCCAGGCGTATGGGCCCATGCCGGTCGCGTCGAGAAACTGCCGCTGGAGCGTGCGGGCGCTCATCGCGGCGCGTTCTGCGAGCGACGCCACGCTGTGCTCCAGACGCGGATTCGCGCGTACCCAGTCCATCAGCTTCGCGAGCGGGCTGGATTCGTCGCGCGGCATCGGGCGTGGCACGAACTGCGCCTGGCCGCCTTCGCGATGCGGAGGCACCACGAGCCGTTGCGCAACCCGGTTGGCCACCATGCCGCCGTGATCGCGCCGCACCAGATGCAGCAGCATGTCGATGCCCGCGGCCGAGCCTGCCGAGGTCAGCACCGGCCCTTCGTCGATATAGAGCGCATCGGGTTCGACGTGTAGTTCGGGATAGCGCTGCTGCAAGCGCTCGGCGTAACGCCAATGCGTGGTCACGCGCTTGCCGTTCAGCACGCCCGCCGCCGCCAGCACGAACACGCCCGAACAGATCGAACAGAGTCGCGCGCCGCGCTCGTGAGCGGCGCGCAATTTCTTGAGCAACGCCTCGGGCGGGCGCTCGTCCGGATCGCGCCAGCCCGGTATCACGATGGTCTGCGCACGATCGAGCATGGCGAGCGTATAAGGCGCGGACACAGTGATGCCGCCCGCCGCGCGCAACGGACCGCGCTCGGCCGCGCAGACAGCGAAGCGATACCACTCGACATCGAGTTCGGGGCGTTCGAGCGCGAACAGCTCGGTCACGCAGCCGAATTCGAACGTGCAGAGACGGTCGTAGGCGAGCGCAACGACAAGATGGGCTGGCTGAGAGGAAGTCGATGGCATGGCGCAATGTTACCGGAGAATGGCAATCGCGCCACTGTCGCCGCGAGCGCGCCAACGCGAGAATGATCGCTATCGACACCCCAACGAGGAAACTGGCATGTCATTCGTATCCGACGTCCCCGCCGCGCCGAGCACCGAGGCGCTCGCCCATTTCAGCGCCTCGCTCGCCTACGAAACCGATTGCGCCGACGTGCACGCGGCGCTCGCCGCCAGTAACACGCCGCCGGACTTCGTACTGCTCGACGTGCGCGGCCCGGCGCTCTTCGCGCGCGGCCACGTGCCCGGGGCCGTCAATCTGCCGCACGGCAAGATCGTCGAATCGAAGCTCGCGGACTATCCGGCCGACACGCTCTTCGTCACCTATTGCGCGGGACCGCACTGCAATGGTGCGACGCGCGGTGCGATCCGGCTCGCGCGGCTCGGGCGTCCGGTCAAGATCATGACGGGGGGCATCACGGGCTGGCTCGATGAAGGTTTCGAACTGATCGAGGCGGCCCGATAAGGGCGTAAAGGCGCAGAAATAGCGGCGGCTTCGTGGCCGCCGCTGCACTAGAATCAACACTCTTGAGCAATCGCACGCGCCTATCCATGATCACCTGCACGCTACGCTACGTCATCGACCCTTATCGCCTCGCTGAATTCGAGGCGTACGCCAAGATGTGGATTCCTCTCGTCGAGCAATTCGGCGGCCAGCATCACGGTTATTTTCTGCCCAGCGAAGGGGCGAACAATATCGCGCTCGCCTTGTTTTCCTTTCCGAGTCTGGCCGCCTACGAAACCTATCGCGAGCAATCGCAACACGACGCCGCCTGCCAGGCCGCCTTTCAGTACGCAAACGACACGCGCTGCATCGTGAGTTATGAACGCAGTTTCATGCGCCCGGTATTCGGGTAGGATGCAAGGAGTTCGCGCCGCGCGGTCCGCGTCGCGCCTCAACCTCTCTCTTTGCCCCCAACATGCAACAAGGCACTCCGGCCACCGCCGCCAGCTTTGCCAGTATGGGCGTCGATCTGCTCGACTTCTTCGACGTCACCCCCACTTCGCTGTGGCTCGAGGACTATAGCCAGCTACGCGCGCTGTTCGAGAGCTGGCGCGAAGCCGGCGTCACGAACCTGCGCGCGTGGCTCGAAGAAGACCCGCGCCGCGTGGCCGAATGTTCGGCGTGCATCCGTGTGCTGAAGGTCAACCGCCACACGCTCGCCCTCTACGGCGCGCGCAGCCAGGAGGAACTCACCGCGCATCTCGCGGAAGTCCTGCGCGACGACATGTTCCAGGCGCACGTGGGCGAACTCGAACAGATGTGGCAAGGCAGCAGCACGTTCGAGAGCAAGAGCGTGAATTACACGTTAGGCGGGCGTCGCATGGATATCCTCTTGCGCGGCGTGATCCTGCCCGGCCATGAAAACGACTGGAGCCGCGTGCTCGTTTCGATCGAGGACGTCTCCGCGCTCGACGAGGCGCGCCATCGCGCGGCGGCGAGCGAGCAATACGCGCTCGGCATTTTTGAGCACGCGCCCGTGTCACTCTGGGTGGAAAATTTTTCGGCGATCCGTCAGTTGCTCGAAGACGCACGCATGCAGGGCATCGTCGATTTCCGCACCTTCACCGACGTGCACCCCGAATTCGTCGAGCGCTGCATGAGCGAGATCCAGGTGATCGACGTGAATCACTACACGCTCGGCATGTACCGCGCCCCCGACAAGGCGACCTTGCTGTCGCGTCTGCCCCAGGTCTTTCGCGACGAAATGCGCCCGCACTTTCGCGAGCAGTTACTCGACCTGTGGGAAGGCCGTTTGTTCCAGCAGCGCGAGGTGGTGAACTATGCGCTCGACGGCAGCGAGCTGAACGTGCATTTGCAGTTCTCGGTCTTTCCTGGCCACGAGGAGCAATGGGATCTCGTGCTGCTCGCGCTCACCGACATCACGGCGCGCAAGAAAGCCGAGGCCTACCTCGAATTCCTCGGCAAGCACGACGTTCTCACCAAGCTCAAGAATCGCTCGTTCTATGTCGACGAGATGAACCGTCTGCAGCGCAAGGGGCCGTTCCCGGTCAGTGCGATCGTGGTGGACATGGACAATCTCAAGGCCGTGAATGACCAGCTGGGCCACGCCGCTGGCGACGCGCTGCTGCGCCGGGCGGGCGAAGTGCTGTCCAAGGCCATTCAGAAGCCGTATCATGCCGCGCGCATCGGCGGCGACGAATTCGTGGTGCTGATGCCCGGCGCCGACGCGCGCGATGCGGAAATCGTCGCGGATAGCATCGGCAAGCTGGTCGAACTGAACAACCAGTTCTACGGTGGACCGCGTTTGAGCTTTTCGCTGGGCTGGGAAAGCTGCGAGGAAGGCGAAAGCGTGGAAGCAATGCTGCGTGCCGCCGACGCGGCCATGTACGAGGCCAAGCGGCGTCGCAACGAACTCGCGCGCAACGGTGCGGAGTCGGCGGGTCTGCGGGCTACGCCACGTAGCGGCGAGCTTTAAGCGTATTGACTACGGATCCAATCGGGTAGCGTTTCGCCGTTCGCGGACTGCCCGGTTGGCGCTTCTTCCCATGCGGATTGCTTCGGATACCCGATATTTTTCGTCGTAAACGACAACCGGGAGCGAGGCGCAATGCGCTTCGCTCCCGGCTTGTGATACACCCTGCCGCCGCTCACGCGCAGCCGTTGGCCGCGCGATGGCGAGCGCGGGAACGCGTACCGGGGCGGCGTCAAACCGCCCCTGTCACGCGCTGACCCGCGCAGCGGCTACGAGCATCACGATGCGTTGACGGCGTCCTTGAAGGCCTTGCCGGCCGTGAACTTGACCGTCTTCGCCGCAGCGATCTGGATTTCCGCGCCCGTTGCCGGGTTGCGGCCGACGCGTGCTGCGCGCTGGCCGGTCGAGAACGAACCGAAGCCGACGAGCTGCACGGAATCGCCCGACGTGACCGCCTTGGTGACCACTTCGAGGATCGCGTCGATTGCCGCGCCCGTGGCTGCCTTGGTCTCGCCCGTGCTTGCGGCGACTGCGTCAATGAGTTCCTGTTTGTTCATCTGCTACCTGTGTTGAGTTGAGAAAACCTGCATACCCTACCTCACGCGGGCAAAACAGGCAAATCGCGTTGCATATCGAAACGTAAAGCACACGGGGCTTACAGACGCTTTCCGGCACCGGGAACGATTCATGCAAGGCGATTTTCTCGTCTATTTAGTGACTATTTCGCGTATTTTTACAAAAACCACCGATATTCTCGTGCAGCAATCGCCTGCATAAATTCGAGATGATCTTGCCGTTTATTTTCGCAATAGACCATCACAAAATCTTCGCCGAGCGTCTCGCGCACCCCCGCGTGCCCCTGCATGGCCGCGACTGCCGATAGCATATCGCCCGGAAAATCGATGCCGCTGGCGCGGTTTTCGTTGAGCGGCGCGATCGGTTCGCGGCCCGCGTCGAGACCAAATTCGATCCCGGCGAGGATCGCCGCAAGCACCAGATAGGGGTTCGCGTCGGCACCCGCGAGGCGATGCTCGATGCGTAGATTCGCCTCGTCCGACTCGGGAATGCGGATGCAGGCGTCGCGATCTTCGAAGCCCCAGCTCGCCCGGCTCGCTGCGTTGACCATCGCGCCATAGCGGCGGAATGCGTTGTGATTGGCGGCGAAGATCGGCATGCAATGCGGCAGGAGTTCGAGGCAACCGGCCACCGCATGGCGCAGCGCGCGCCGCTCGTGCGCGGCCAGCACATTACGCCCCGCCTCGTCGTAGAGGCTGACGTGCACGTGCATGCCGCTGCCCGGCGCATCGAGCCAGGGCTTCGACATGAAACTCGCACGGTGACCATGACGCAGCGCGACGCCGCGCGTGCTGCGACAGAACAGCGCGGACCAGTCCGCCGCGCGCAGCGCGTCGTCGCAATGGCCGAAATTGATCTCGAACTGACCGGGACCGAGTTCGGCGGTGATGACCGTTGCGTCGACACCCTGTTCGCGCGCCGCCTCGACCATCTCATGCAGCACGGGCGCGAAACGTGAAAGCCGTTCGATATGCATGTTCGGCTGATCGTCAGCGTCGTCGCTCAGTGCGTCGCGCGCATGCTGCGGCAGTCCCTCACGCAGCTTCGCGTCGAACAGGTAGAACTCCAGCTCGAACGCCACTACCGGTTTGAGCCCGCGCCGCGCGAAACGCTGCAGCACGCGCGCGAGCACTTCGCGCGGCTCGAAGGCGATCGGCGCCTTCGTGCCGTCCGAGGTGATGAGCATCTGCGCGAGCGGCTGCGCCTCCCAGCGCACCCGCTTGAGCGTGCCCGGCACCAGACGGCGCGCGGCGTCGGGGTCGCCATCGTGAAAGCAGTATTCGCCGATCGGATACACGCCGCCCTGGGCGCCGAGCAGGATGGTGTTCTGCGGCAGCTTGAGCATCGCGCCCGCCGCCACCTTTTCGAGCATGGCGATGGGGTAACGCTTGCCGTAGAAGTGACCCGGCAGATCGAGGCAGATCAGGTCGACATAGTCCACGTCGGGATGCGCCGCACGAAAGGCGCGTACTTCGCTCAACAGATCGGAGGCGATGGCAGTCACGTCGGGTTCCTTGTTACCGCGAGTTGATTTTTAGTATGGAGTACAGATCATCGAGAAAACACGCACGCCTTTGAGGCGTGCTGAAACTAGCGATCGGCGCTCAGGCGCGCCCTCAGGTGAAGACCCAGAGCACGCGCGCAGGCTGCCCGGAAAGATTGGCGTAGCTGAAGCGGCAACGCGAAGGCAACTGGAAGCTGTCGCCAGCCTTGAGCGTGACTTTTTCGCCATCGCTGTCGAGCCAGATCGTGAGTTCGCCCTCCAGCACGAAGCCGCCCTGCTCGTCGCTATCGTCTACGGGGCGCTCGCCGCTCGTCGCGCCGGGCTCCAGCAGACTTTCGAGCATCGAAAAACCCGATGACATACTCGGCGACACCAGCACGTCCGTAATCCCGCCGCCGTAGTAGAGCGTGCGCCGCTCGCCCGGGCGCGTGACCCACGGCAGCGCGCGCGGCTTGCTCACGCTGTAGAAGTAGGTCGTGGGCGTCTGCAGCGCCTCGCCGATGGCGGTGAGGTCCGCGACCGTGGGCATCGACAGGCCGCGCTCGACCTGCGAGAGAAACCCCACCGAACGCCCGATGCGCTGCGCCAGTTCCGCGAGCGTTACCTTCTTGTGCTTGCGCAGATCGCGAATCAGGATCGCGAGCCCTTCGATTTCTTCCTGCCTGTCCATACGCTTCCCACTCCATCAAACGACGTCGCGCAGGCGGTACCAGAGCTTGCCGAGCGCCTCGAGCGGCGCGGCCAGCGCATCGCCACCCGGAAAACGCGGATTATGGATGGCCTCGTAGTGCGAGAGCAAGCGCGTATCGCCGAGGATCGCGTCGGTTACCGCGCGCGCCGCGGCCAAGGTCGGCAGCACGCCGTGGCCCGAGAAACCTTGCAGCCAGTAGCGGCCGCGCGCATGGCCCACATCGGGCGTGCGGCGGATGCTGATGTCGATATGGCCGCCCCACGCGTAGTCGAGCGCGACGCCGCGCAGTTGCGGGAACGCGCGGTCGAGACTCGGTCGGATGGCCGCGCGGATGTCCTTCGGGATGCCGCCCAGATAGGTGCAGGCGCCGCCGAACAACAGCCGGTGATCGGGACTCAGGCGGAAGTAGTCGGGCACGAACTGATTGTCGATCACGCAACTATTTTGCGGCAGCAGCGAGTGCGCGAGCGCCGGATCGAGCGGCGCGGTCGCGACCTGATACGTGCCGACCGGCAGCACGCGGCGCGCGAGATCGGGATCGAGCCGATCGATATAGGCGTTGCAGGCGAGCACGAGCGTATCCGCGCGGATCGTTCCGTGGGTTGTGTTCGCGATGAAACCGGACGGCGCCTCGCGCCACTGCAGCACGCGCGTCTGCTCGAAGATGCGGCCGCCCGCGCGCTCGATGGCGCCGGCGATGCCGAGCGCGAGCTTGAGCGGATTCAGATGGCCGGCCTCGGGATCGTAGAGCGCGGCGCGATAGCGCGGGCTGCCGATCCAGTCCGGCATGTCCTGCTGCGGGATCACGCGCAGCACGTCGTAGCCCCACTTCTGCGCGGCCTCGTCGCGCGCCTCTTCGAGCAGCGCGACGCGGCTGCGTTTCACGGCGCTCCAGAGACTGCCGGGCCGATAGTCGATATCGAAACCATGCCGCACCGGCAACTCGCGCACCTCGCGCGCGGCCCAGCGCATGCTGTCCCAGAGTTCACGGGCGCGTTCGACGCCGAGCGAGCGCTCCAGCGGCGCCATATCGCACGACCAGCCGAGCAGCGCCTGACCGCCGTTGCGCCCGGACGCGGCCCACGCCACCCGGCTCGCTTCGACGAGCGCGACGCGCTTGCCCGCCAGCGCGAGACGCAACGCGGTATGCAGCCCGCTAAAACCCGCGCCGACGATCAGGACATCCGCGTCGCAATCCCCTTCCAGCGCCGGACGTGCCGGCGCGGCGGCGGGCAGGGTCGCGGCGTAGTAGCTCTCTACATGCTGGGTCGATTCGACGAACATCGCGGCATCCGTGAAATTGATTCGTGAAATTATCTTGGTGAATTTTCATGAAAAATTACCAGAACAATTTCACGGATGCAAGTCGGGTGTTCGATATGCCTACGGAAGCAGTCTGCGAAAGCTACCAGCCGTACTTAAGCTCGATACCCGCGTAATCGGCGTTGTGGCCGCCCGCCTGGCGTATCGTGTTCCCCACCTGGAAGTGCACGGCTTCGATGGAACCGATGAGGTTCGCCGCAATCGTCCAGTCCGCGCGCAACTGCACATACATCCCGGTCCACAGACTGCCCTTGCCCGCCGTGCCGGGCACGACCTGACTGCCCTGTTGATAAACGGCGTCGCCGGTCGTCTCGCGCCACTGGAAACCCAGCGCGCCGAGCAACGCGAGATTCGCGCTCGGCTTGAGCGTGATGGACGGCTTCACGTGGATCAGGTTCGAATAGCCGGTGTAGCCAGCCAGCGTGAAGTAGTAACCGTTAGGAAACAGCGGGTTGAAAGTGCCGATCCGGCCATCGCCTGGATGCCGGTCGCCCGAAGCCGCATCGACTTGCAGGCCGATGCGCGGCGACCAGGGCATGTCGAGCTTGTAGCCGGCGATCGAGCCGATCGCCCACGCGCCGATCGTGCTGTTGCCGACCGTGCCCGTCTGGAGCATGCCTTCGGCGTCCCAGTCGAAGCGGCCGTGCGTGCCGGTATAGCGCAAGTCCCACACGTCTCGACGTTCGGGGCCGCTCGCATCGAGAAATCGCGCGTTCGTGCGGTTATACCGCGACCAGTAACCGGACAGATCGCCGGGACCTACCGACTGACGCTCGAAACGCACACCGCTGAAGGTGAGATCGCGGTTCGACACGTCGTCGAAGGTGGTCGCGTCGCGGTACTGCACGGGTTGCGTCGCGTACGCGATGAAGCGCCACTTCTGGTACTCGTAGTCGGCCCAGACGGCGTCGAACGCCTGGCGCACGTTCGGGCCGTCGCGCACGGAGATGAAACGCTGCAAGTCGAAAGCCATCTCCTGGCGGCCGACGCGAACCTTGACCGTGCCGCCGCCAAGCGCGCCGGTATAGGTCACGAAGGCCTGCTCGAGATCGAGCGGATTCTTGTCCACCGTCGTCACCGAGTTCTTGCCGAATGCACGCGCGTCTTCGAGTTGCACGAAGAACTGCCAGTGCTGGCCGAGATGCGCATCGGCATTCACCTCGACGCGCTGGATCAGATAAGTATCCGATTGCGCGGAACCGATGCCGAACAGCGGCGCGTTATTGCTTTCGATGCGCTCGCGCAGATTCGCGCCGAGCGAAAGATACGACGAGGGATCGCCGCCGAGCGGGATGTACTTGAGGCCGTCGAGCGGCGCGCGCGGCACACACGGATTGGCCAGCACGGACCAGTCTTCCTGCCAGCGATTGAACATCACGACGGGTCGTTTGACGTCGCATGCCGCCGCCGCGGCAGGCGCGCTTTGGGCAGCCGCCTGCGCGAACACGGCATCGACGCCCGTCAACAACAGCCCTGCGATGGCCGTCACACCGGCGGCCTTTTCGAAGCGCCGCCCGCGCATCGTGCTCGATACCATGAATTTTCCTGCCGTTTTGCCTGCCGTTTCCGGCGAGTGGTTGGATGTGCCCGACCGCTTCACGCGGCGGGCGTAGTCGCGGCGACACCCTTCGCCGCCTGGCTTCACGTATGCCCCGGCGTGGCCGTGCGCTCGTGTTCGCCGGTGCGCAACGCGAGCCCGGCAAGCGCGCACGCTGGCGCGAGCAGCGCCCAGAAGCCCAGATGGCGCAGCCCCAGTGCACCGGCCGCCGCGCCGATCGCGAATGCGACGATGGCCGGCATCATCTTTGCGAAACGCGCGCGCGCCGTCGCGCGTTCGCTCTCGGCCGTACCCGCCGACAGCATGTCGATCACGTCCAGGATGGCCTGGGTGACGTTGCCCGTCATCACGGTATTGGGCACGCCAGCCCGCTGGATCAGGCGCGGATGGGCGTTCTGCACGCCCATCGCGAACGCCCCCACCACGCCCGCCGCGATGACGGGCAGGCTGTCGGGAGACGTGACCGGCGACGCCCAGACGCCCGCGAGGCAAAAGCCGAGCATGAGCACGGCCTGCACCGCATGGAGCAGGCGCGCGCCCTGACGTGCGCGCGCCTCGGAGAGCGATCGCACCAGCATGCTGCTGAGCACGACCCCGCCAACGAATGCGGGAAACACGATCAGCTTGAGCAGGACGCCCTGGCCATAGCCCGCCACGCCCGCGCCAATCAGCACGAAGTTGCCGGTGACGTGCGCGGTGAACAACCCGAACAGCGCGACGAAGCTCAGCGTGTCGACGAAGCCGGCAATGGCGGCGAGGATCGTGTCCTCGTGTTTCATTTCGCCGCGCTGGCGTGGATCTCGGCGATATAGCCGCCCGGGAACTGGACGATCGCCGCGTCGCGCCCATCCGACGTGAAAGGCGGCACCAGCACGCTCACGCCCGCAGCCTTGGCCTTCTCCAGCGTCTGAGCGAGATTCGGCACTTCATAGCCCGTCATTTCGCGGCCGTACGGGTAAGGCAGATGGCCGTCGGTCACGAGCACGGTCATCTTGCCGAAGCCCGATTCGATGCGGATACGGCGATACGTGTCGTTCGGCCGGCCGATTTCGACGCCCGGTGCGTGCGCATCGTCGGACACCACCTTGCCGTGCGAGAAGTTCACATAGGCATGAACCAGCTTGTGCAGACTTTGCGGCGACACATACACACGATTCTCGGGCACGGTCTGGAGGGCGTCGTAGTGCGGTACCTGGGTGTGCCAATAAAGCTGCATGTTCAGACCGCCCGGCCACGTCACCACTGCGTCGCGACCGATCGGATCGGGGAACGTATCGACGATCACATCCGCGCCGCGCGCGCGCGCCGACTTCATCGCCGCGTCCATGTCGGTCACGAGGTAGCCCGTGCGCTCAGCGCCGAACGGCCAGGGAATCGGCGTCTTGAAGCCGAACACGGAGATCGTGCCCGACGGCGTGAAGACGAGTTGCGACATGGTCTGGCTCGGCGTCGGCGTGACCTGGAACACGCCCTGCTTCGACTTGCTGCCGCCGAAGGTCGCCACGAAGCTGTCGGTGAAGCGGTCGAAATCTTCCGGCGCGACGTACACGTGGGTCGTGTCGTACTGCGGACCGACCGCGACCCAGGGCGCGAGCGTCGGCGCTGCGGGCGGCTTCGCGAACGACACGGGTGCGGCGAGGAGACTGCTCGCCACCATCAGGGCAGCGAGTACAGGGCGAAGAGCTTTCATAACGAGATTTCCTTGATGTTTCATCTGGCCGATCGATCATGCCCGGCTGCTGCCGGACGCGGTCTGCGTATCGGCGAGCAGGGTCGCGAGCACAAGCGCCGCGATCAGTCCCAGATGCTCGAAAAAACTGTTGAGTGCGATGAAGCGCGCGGTGCCGGCCTGGTTCCAAAAGTCGTTGGCGACCAGCATCGCCACCACCGTCAACATGCCGAGACCACCCGCGCCGAGCCAGGTGAAGCGGCGCAGCACCACGCACAGCGAACCGCCGATCTCGACCACGATTGCGAGCGCGGCCCAAAGCGCGGGCGGATGCAGGCCGAAATGCGCCTGCTCGGCGATAGCGCCGTCGAAGTGCAGCGCCTTGTTGACGCCGCCGATCAGATACGCGGACACCAGCGCAAGGCGCATGAGCGGCGCGACCCACCCCTGCGAAAGCAGCGCGCGGACCCATGCGGGGCTGCTGCTGCCTCGACGACTGCCACTGCCGCTCAGCGCCATCATGTCAGACCGCCCAGCAGGAGCAGCCGAACGCGCCCCAGAAGCCGCTGGCGTCGGAGGTGGGCAGCGTCTTGCCCCATGCGCTTGCGTGGCCGTGACCGTGCAGGTCGCAGGCATTCGCGCAGGCGCACAGCGCGGCCGCGGCGGCGCGCTGAAGCGGCGAGCCCTCGCGCTGCGTCGCGCCCCACCCGCCGTAGCCGCCGTACTGGCGCACCGGCGACCAGTCCGGCATGGCGGGCGGAATGGGCGTGTCGTATTGCGAGAACGGGCCGGCGCCCCAGACGATCCGGCCACCGACCACCGTAAGCAAGGCCGACGTGGTAGCGATATCGTCTTCGGCGCACGCAAAGAAGTCGCGGTCCGGCACCATCAGGTCGGCGAGTTGGCCGACCGCAATGCGGCCTTTGCGGCCTTCTTCATTCGAGAACCAGGTGACGTACTCGGTCCACATGCGCAAGGCCGTTTCGCGGTCGAGCAGATTGCGCTGCGGATACATCCGCAGACCGCCGACCGTCTTGCCGGTCACGAGCCACGCGAGCGACACCCACGGGTTGTACGACGCGACGCGCGTGGCGTCGGTGCCGGCCGACACCTTGATGCCCTTCGAGAGCATCTTCGCGACGGGCGGCGTGGCTTCCGCGGCCTGCGCGCCGTAGCGCTCGACGAAATACTCGCCCTGGTAAGCCATGCGATGCTGCACGGCGATGCCGCCGCCCAACGCCGCGATACGGTCCATCGAACGCTCGGAAACGGTTTCCGCGTGATCGAAAAACCAGTTGAGGCCCGCGAGCGGAATGTCCTGATTGACCTTCTCGAACACGTCGAGCGCACGGCTGATGGTTTCGTCGTAGGTGGCATGCAGGCGCCACGGCCAGCGGTTCTGCGCAAGCACGCGCACCACGCCTTCCAGCTCGCCTTCCATGCCGGGCGGCAGTTCCGGGCGCGCAACGCGGAAGTCCTCGAAGTCGGCCGCCGAGAACACCAGCATCTCGCCCGCGCCGTTATGCCGGAAGTAGTCCGAACCATCGTGATACTTGACCGTACTGGTCCAGTTCAGGAAGTCTTCCTTTTCGGCGTTGGGCTTCTGCGTGAAGAGGTTGTACGCGATACGCACCGTCATCTCGCCGGACTCGTGGAGCTTGCGGATGACTTCGTAGTCGTCGGGGTAATTCTGCGAACCGCCGCCCGCGTCGATAGCGCCGGTGACGCCAAGGCGATTGAGTTCGCGCATGAAATGGCGCGTCGAATTGTATTGATACTCGAACGGCAGCTTCGGGCCTTTCGCGAGCGTCGCATAGAGAATCGACGCATTGGGATTCGCGAGCAACAGCCCGGTGGGATTGCCCGCGCCGTCGCGCATGATGGTGCCGCCCGGCGGCTCAGGCGTTTCTTTGGTATAGCCCACGACGCGCAAGGCCGCAGCGTTGAGCAGCGCGCGATCGTACAGGTGCAGGATGAAGACCGGCGTATCGGGCGCAACAGCGTTGAGTTCTTCGATGGTCGGCAGCCGCTTCTCTTCGAACTGATGTTCGGTGAAGCCGCCCACTACGCGCACCCACTGCGGCGCGGGCGTGATTGCCACCTGCTGCTTGAGCATGTCCATGGCGACGGCGAGCGAGCGAACGCCGTCCCAGCGCAATTCCATGTTGTAGTTGAGACCGCCACGAATCAGATGCAAGTGGTTGTCGATCAAGCCAGGGAGCGCCGGCCGGCCGCCGAGATCGACGACCCGGGTCGCGCTGCCCGCGAGCGGCATGACTTCCGCATCGCTGCCCACCGCCACGAAGCGGCCATCGGCGATCGCCACGGCTGTGGCAAGCGGGTTCGAACGGTCGAGCGTAGTGAATCGCCCGTTATGCAAAATGAGATCGGGATGGGTAGCGGTTGCACACATGTGCGTATCCTCGCTTCACGTACTGCGATTAAAAGCCGAACAACGGTTTGAGGGTGGGGATGACCTGCACGCCGATCACCATGCCCAGCAAACCGACGAGGGCGACCAGCGGCGGCGCCGGCGAGCGGACCTTGATGGCGCTGTAGATCACGCCGGCAAGCGCGCCCGCACCGAGCGACACGAGATACGTTTCCATACGGTCAAACTCTTCGAAGGATTGAATTGCGGCTCGTTGCTTCCCGTTGTTCCGCGCGGTGCCAATGAACACCCGCTGCAACAAAAGCTGAAAACGCCCACCCTCATGCGTCTGCCGCAGCGGCGTGCCCGCACGGAACGCGCCGCTCCAGCCCGGGCAGCCGCAAAGAACGCGATTACTTCGCCGGTACGGCCGCGAGCAGTTCGTGCGGCTGCGCCGTGCGTTGCGCGGCCTTGTGAACCATCGTGTAGGCGTAGTCGACGCCCATGCCATAGGCGCCCGAATGTTCCTTCGCAATCGCCATGACCGCGTCGTACGTTTCGCGGTGAGCCCAGTCGCGTTGCCATTCGAGCATGACCTGTTGCCACGTCACGGGCACGACGCCGGCCTGGATCATGCGTTGCATCGCGTAGTCGTGCGCATCCTTCGACGTGCCGCCGGAGGCATCGGCCACCATGTAGATTTCGTAGTCGCCTTCGAGCATCGCGCACAGCGCGAACGTCGTATTGCAGACTTCCGTCCACAGACCGGCCACGACGACCTTCTTGCGGCCGTTCGCCTTGAGCGCGTCACGCACCTTCTGGTCGTCCCACGAGTTCATGGAGGTACGCTCCAGCAGCTTGTGGTCCGGAAACACGTCGAGCAATTCCGGATACGTATAGCCCGAGAAGCTTTCCGATTCGACGGTGGTGATCGTGGTCGGCACGTTGAACACCTTGGCGGACTTGGCCAGCGCCACGACGTTATTCTTCAGCACCTGACGGTCGATCGACTGCACGCCGAAAGCCATCTGCGGTTGTTGATCGATGATGATCAGCTGGCTGTTCTGCGGGGTGAGGACTTCAAGTTTAGGATTGCTCATGACACAGGTTTCCTTTGAACCGGGAGGCAGACAAGGCCTCGCGGGTATGAACGGGAGGTGACCAGGGTGTATTGCACTGGCGAGATCGTCGGCCAGCTGCGCTTATTTGACACGCTAAAACGCCATTTCGACAACTTAAAAATCGAATTAATCTAATTCAAGAAAAATTACCCTTAAATAATCTGAACGCGCCTTTTCCCGCTTCTAGAAACCCGATACCCTTTCGAGAAAATTGCCGTGCAAAGGCTTTTGATCAAGCCTGTCATTAAGTCGGTCTTAAGCCGGTCATTACCGAGATTCGTATCATGAAACCCTATATCCTTTCATTGCTCGCCGGTGTGCTGGTCGGCGTCGTCTATTACGCGATTGGCGTGCAATCGCCCGCTCCTCCCATCATCGCGTTGATGGGGCTGCTAGGCATGCTGGCCGGCGAACAGATCCTTCCCCTCGCGCGCCGGATGCTCTCGGGCGACAAACCGCGCGCGGCATGGCGCGACGCAAAATGCGGCCAGCATATGTTCGGCTCGCTGCCGGGCGCCCAGGTGTCCAATGCCGCGCCAAAAGATCAACCAGGCTCGTGACGCGTCGCCGTGTACGGATTTGCGGATGCTTAACAGATCGGCCCGCCCATGAATAACGTCGAATTTTTTCACTACCTCCTGTTGCTGATCTGTGGCGCGGGCGCGCTCACCTGGCTTGCCGAGCGCATCTCGATCCCGCCAGCCGTTGTGCTGTTGCTGGGCGGCTGCGTCATCGCCGTCGCGGGCAAACGCGTTCCCGAGATGGATCCCGACCTGCTGCTCGCGGCCGTGCTGCCGCCGCTGCTGATGTCGAGTTCGTTCTTTACGGCATGGAAGGAATTCAGGGAGGAACTCGCCACCATTACCTCGCTCGTGCTCGGTGCGGTCACGTTCACGACCGTCGCCGTTGCCGT
Source organism: Paraburkholderia sp. J67 (assembly GCF_905220265.1). Classification (NCBI taxonomy): domain Bacteria; kingdom Pseudomonadati; phylum Pseudomonadota; class Betaproteobacteria; order Burkholderiales; family Burkholderiaceae; genus Paraburkholderia; species Paraburkholderia sp. J67. The sequence goes on along the minus strand of NZ_CAJMZK010000014.1, from coordinate 147,980 downwards.
CGCGGTGCGCGCCTTCAATCCGGATTTGCCGTGGGCCGCGTGCTTCACGCTCGGCGCGATCGTCTCGCCGCCCGATGCGGTCGCCGCGAAGGCGATCCTCCAGCGCCATCCGCTACCCGGTCGGCTCGTCGCGGTACTCGAAGGCGAGAGCCTCGTGAACGACGCATCGGGCCTGCTGCTTTATCAAATGGCGGTCTCCGCCGCGCTCGCGGCCACGATCACCGTCGCGAGTGCAATGGGCCTATTCTTCGCGCTGACGTTGATCGGCGTCGCAGTCGGCATCGCTTGCGGCCAGGCCATGTGCTGGCTGCTGCCGCGCCTGCGCGATCCGATGCTCGGCATCGTCGTGACCTTCGTCATGGCGTGGGCGAGCTACGGCATCGCCGAGGCCGTGCACGGCTCGGGCGTGCTCTCGGTGGTGACCTGCGGTCTCGTGCTGGGCGTGCGGCAGCATCGCGTCTTCGATGCGGACATGCGCATCAAGGCCAAGGCGACGTGGGAAGCGATCGTGTTCGTACTCGATGCGCTCGTCTTCATCCTGATCGGCCTCGCGCTGCATGGCATTCTCGCGGGCGTGCATCACGAAGGCGCCGTGCTCGCGGCCGGATTGCGCGTCGCATTGCCCGCGACGGCGGCGGCCATCGTTGCGCGCCTCGTGTGGGTATTCGCCGCGGTCTGGCTGCCGAGCCAGTGGCGCGCGAGACGCACGGGCGGCCAGCCGTGGTCGTTCGCGGAGGCCGTCGTGCTGGGATGGGCCGGCATGCGCGGCGTCGTGAGTCTGGCGGCCGCGATTGCGTTGCCGGCCAGTTTCCCTGGCCGCGACCTGATCGTGTTCAGCACCTTTCTGCTCATCATCGCGACGCTCGTGGTGCAAGGCGGCAGTCTGGCGCCGCTGATCCGGCTGCTGAAACTGCGCCCGGCCGCGCGCCGTACCTTGTCCGAGCACGAGGCGCGCGCGAAAACCTTCGGTGCGTCGCTGGCTGCGCTCGACGATATCGGCAAGCGTGCGTCCGCTATCGAACGAACCACGCTCGAACGTCTGCGTGCCGAATACCGCACCCGCGTGAACGCAAACCAGGATGCGCACACCTCCGGCGTCGAGCGGGTCGAGGATCGCGCGCGTTTCCTGCGCGTCGAGCTCGAACTCGTCGGTGTCTCGCGCACGACTTTGCTAGACCTGCACCGCGTCGGCAAGGTCGACGACGCGGTCCTGCATCGCATCGAGTCCGAACTCGATCTCGAGGAGTTGCGCCTGCAACGACTGCTCGAACCGTAACGGGTGACGCGGGGAGCAAAGGCTGCGATTGCAGCGCTCAGGGATGCCGCCTTCAGGAAGCGTGGCTTTGCTCCGCACATCGGCCAAGCCACGCGTGAATCTGCCCGACCACGGCCGCCCCATCGCCTACCGCCGACGCCACGCGTTTTGCCGCGCCCGAGCGCACATCGCCGATAGCGAAGAGACCGGGCACGTTCGTTTCGAGCGGGAGACAGTCCGGGTCCGCGCCCCCGCCGGACGGCCCGGTCACGATGAATCCGTGTTCGTCGCGCTGGACGCCGGTCGAGGTCAGCCAGTCGGTTTTCGGGTCGGCGCCGATGAACAGAAAAAGATGCCGGGTCTCGATGCTCTCGACTCCGGCGTCTTGATGCCGGATCTGAATACGCTCAAGACTTCCGCTGCTCGTCTCAAGCGACTCGAGCGAGCAGCCTGCGCAAATCGAAACGTTCTGCAAGGCGGCGATCCGGTCGATCAAGTAACGCGACATGGTGGCGTCGAGATTCGGCCGACGAATCAGCACGCGCACGCTTCTCGCGAAGTTGGCGAGAAACACGATCGCCTGCCCCGCCGAATTACCGCCGCCAATCAGCACGATGTCCTGCCCCCGCACGAGACGCGCCTCGATGGGCGACGCCCAGTAGTACAGGCCTCGGCCTTCGAAGTGTTCGAAGCCTGGCACGGCCGGCCGCCGGTACGCCGCGCCGCTCGCCACCACAACCGCCTTCGCCCGCACAGATTGCCGGTCGGAAAGCGCTAGCGCAAACCTGCCGGACGTACGCTCGATGCCCTCGACCGCAGTGGGAATGGCGACGTGGACACCAAACTTCAGCGCTTGCTGGAACGCGCGCGCCGCGAGTGCCTGCCCGGAGATACCGGTCGGAAACCCCAGATAGTTTTCGATGCGTGCGCTCGCGCCCGCCTGACCTCCCGGCGCGCGCCGATCGAAGACCACCACCGAGAGCCCTTCCGATGCCGCATAAACCGCGGCCGCCAGGCCCGCCGGCCCCGCGCCGACAATCGCCATGTCGTAGCACTGCGATGCACAGAACGTCGGCACGAGGCCAAGCCGCGTGGCGAGTTCCACTTCATCCGGCGCGCGCAGGACCGTTCCGTCGGGGCAAAAGACCAGCGGAAAGTCTTCAGGCGTCGAAGTGAGCCCGGCCAGAAACCGTACGGCATCCGAATCGTTTCGGGCGTCGATCACGGCGGCGGGATAGGCGTTACGCCGCAGAAAACCCTGCAACCGCACGAGTCGGGCATCGTCGCCATAGCCCACGATGACAGGACCGAGCCCCTGCTCGATGAGCCCGAGACGCCTCAGGATCAGCGCCCGCATGATGTGCTCGCCAAGCTGGGCGTCCGCGACGATGAGCGCGCGCAGTTGCTCGGGCTTGAGCACGAGCGTCTCGCAGTCGGTTAGCGCGATCGCGTCGACGAGCGACGGTTTGCCGGTGAGTTGAACCATCTCACCCATGAAATGGCCGTCGTGGTGCTCGGTGACGAGCGTGGTGTGTCCCTGCGCATCGCGCGATTCGACTCGCACGCGCCCGCTCAGCAGGATATGCAAGCCCTCGGCCACGCTGCCGGTTTCGAAGATCCGCGCTCCGGCCTCGAACGCCTTGCGGCGAGCGAAACGGCTTGCGCTGCCAATCTCCGCGCTGGAAAGGCAGGGAAACATCTGATGCCGCCGATGTTCCAGCGACGAAAACGGCGGTTCGGATTCGGGTGCGCCCGTACGGGTGTCCGCGCTTGAGTTGAGGCTTGTACGGATATCGTCTACGTCGATCATATGCGTCTTGTCTGGCGGCCTGTATCGTGTGCGCTCATCGTGTCATCTTTCTCACTGGCGTACCTTAACCAGCACTGAAACGTTCTGAATGGATGCGCGTCGCGCCAGTATGGCGTGGACTTTCGTTGCGCGCGCCGCAACGCCAGCTTGCGCCGCCGCTATCTCGCGGCAACACCGCTGGCCGCCAGTGCGGCGCGCGCCGTTTGTGCGGATTGCGGCGCGGACCAGCCGCCGCCCAGCGCGCGCACGAGGCCGACGGTCGCCACCGCCAGCGCCTGGCGCGCGTGAATGGCGTCGCGCTTGATCGACAGGGCATCGCGATCCGAATCGACCACTTCAAAGTAATCGACGTAGCCAAGCGTATAGCGTCGCCGCGATAGCTGCGCGACCTGGTTCGAGGTCGCGGCGGCAGCGTCGAACTCGGCAATGCGCTCGCGCCCGGCGGCGATATCGTTGAGCGCATCCTGCACTTCGCGTAGCGCGTCGTAGGCCACACCGCGATACGCCGCCTCGTCAAGCGTGTAACGCGCCTGCGCCGAAGCGAGCGCGGCGTCGCGCCGGCCGCCGTCGAAAAGCGGCAACGCGAGCGAGGTGGCGAGCCCCCACAGCGAACTGTTGCGATCGAGAAACTCGCTGAGACTGCGGCTCGCGAAGCCGCCGTCGGCCGTCAACGTCAACTGCGGCAACCATGCCGTTCGCGCCACGCCCACGCTCCATGCCGCGGCATCGAGCCGACGTCCCGCGGCGTAGATATCGGGGCGCTGCGCGAGCACATCCGCGGGCAGGCCGACCGGCACTGGCGGCATCTGCAACGTGCCGGCGGCGGCGCCCGCACTGACCAGTGCGAACGTCGCTGCCGATTGACCGAGCAGCACCGCCATCGCATCGACAAGATTGGCGCGCAGGCGCTGGCTTTCGGCGAGTTCGGCGCGCGTCGTCTGCCACTCCGTGCGCGCCCGCAACACGTCGAGGTCGCTCGTGTTGCCCACTCGCGAGCGGGCCTCGACGAGCTTCACGGCCGTCTCTCGCAATGCAACGGAACGCGCAAGCACGGCAATGTCTTCGTCGACGTAGTGCAGCGTGAGGTAATCCACGGCGACCTCCGTGGCGACACGCAGCTTCGCCACTTCTGCGTCGGCCTCGGTCGCAATGGCGTTCGACTCTGCCGCCGCTGCCTCGCCGCGCAGCGCGCCCGTCCAATCCACGGTGTACGTGACGTCGGCGGCGGCCGCCCACGTCCGCATCATGCGTTTGGGCAACGCATTGTCGATCGTGCCCGACGCGCGGCTGCGCGAATACTCCGCACCCGCATTGACCTGTGGCGCGAGTTCCGCCCGGCTCGCCGTCACCGCCGCCCGGGCCAGATCGATACGTGCATTCGCCTGGCGGATGTCGAGGTTCTGTTCGAGCGCCAGCTCGATGAGATGCGCCATCTGCGGGTCGCCGAACAGGACCGGCCACGCGCTTCCCATACGGGGCGCGACCTCAGTCGAGGCGACGCTTGCGCCTGCCTGCCGGAACGGTCCCGGCGCGAGCGGCACGGACAGGTCCACTCGATGCTCAACCGTGCACGCGCACAGCAAGGCGGCCATCGCCATTGCGCTCGCGCCGCGGTTCATCGCGCGTGCTCCGCCGGCACAATGGTCGCGTGGACGGACAGGCCCGGCGCGAGCCGCACGGGCATAGGCTGATCGAAGACGATCTTGACCGGCACGCGTTGGACGACCTTCGTGAAATTGCCGGTGGCGTTATCGGGCGGCAGCAGCGCGAACTGCGCGCCCGTTGCCGGTGCGAGGCTGTCCACTCGGCCGTGCAGCGTGACGCCGGGCTCGGCATCCACCGTCACCGTGGCGGCGTCGCCGGCCGCGATGTGCTTCAACTGCGTTTCACGATAGTTCGCGACCACCCAGACCGCGGGCTCGACGACCGCGAGCAGAGGCTGGCCCGGCGTCACACGCTGGCCGGACTCCACCGTCTTGCGCCCCACGTAACCGTCCACGGGAGAGACCACGGACGCATACTCGCGCTGCAACGATGCGTCACGCAGATTCGCCGTGCCTTGCGCCTCCTCGGCCTGCGCCGCGAACAGCGCGGCGCGCGCGGCAACGAGGTGCGCGTTGGCCGCATCGACATGCGAGCGCGCGGCCACCCAGGCGGCGTTGGCGTTATCGAATTCCTGCTGCGAAAGCGCGCGCGGCGTTCCGGAAACGAGCGCCTTCGCCCGCTCGTAGTCGAGCCCCGCCTTGTGCTCGTCGGCCTTGGCGGCGACGATGGCGGCCTGCGCCTCGGCGATCGCGCCCTCTGCGCCGCGCTGCGCCGCCTGCGACTGAAGAATGCGGGCGCGCTCGAGCGCCACGCGCACGTCGAAGTCGCGCGGGTCCAGCTCGACGAGCACCTGCCCCGCATGCACGAACTGGTTGTCGTCGACGACGACGCGCTCGACCGTCCCGTTCACGCGCGGCGAGATCAGGTGAACGTGCCCGGTGACATAGGCGTCGTCGGTGCCGTGGCTGCCTTCCGAAAAGGCCAACACGATCGCGACCGCGACGAGCAGCGCAAAGACGGCGAAGCCCGCGATGACGAACAGATGTCTTCTTGTCAGCGCACTATCGTTCGGCGGTACAGAGTTCAATTCGCGCCCCTTTCCGGCAGTCGTCAGCGATCGTAATATACTTCGGACAACTATTGTTCATTGAATCCTCCCACGAATGCAGAACGCCGCGCCCTCTCCTGCCTGCCTCGCGCCGGCCACACCCGCGCCGGTGCCGGCCGCGCCCATTCCGACCTGGCGTTCGTACGCGGCGATCGGCGCGGTGTTGCTCGGCGCGATGATTTCCACGCTGACCTCGCGCATCACCTCGCTCGGCCTCGCCGACATACGCGGCGCGCTAGGTGTGAGCTTCGACGACGGCTCGTGGATCAACACCGCGTTCACGGCTGCGCAGATGTTCGTGGGCCCCATTGCCGTGTGGGCCGCGTTCGTCTTCGGGGTGCGCCGGGTGCTCCTCGTCGCCGCATCGCTGTTCCTCGTTGTGGAATGCCTGCTGCCCCTCGCCACCGATTTTCGCGTTTTCATCCTGCTGCAAACCTGTGCCGGACTGTCGTCGGGCGCATTCGTGCCCACCACCGTGAGCTTCATCGTGCGCACGCTGCCTGCGCGCCTGATTCCGTTCGGCATTGCCGCCTACGCGATGAACCTCGAAACCTCCCTCAACATCTCGGCAACGCTGGAAGGCTGGTACAGCGAGCACCTGAGCTGGCACTGGCTTTTCTGGCAAAACGCGCTGCTGTGCCTGCCGTTCATGCTCTGTCTTTTCATTGCGATGCGCGACGAGCCCACCCGCGCGCGCGAAGCGCCGCCCGACTACGCCGGGCTGCTGCTGGGCGCATGCGGTTTCATGACGCTCGTGATCGCGCTCGACCAGGGCGAGCGGCTGTTCTGGTTCCAGTCGCCTTTCATCATCTGGATGATGGGCGCGGGCGCCGTGCTCCTCGCCGGTTCGATCGCCATCCAGCTCGTGTCCGCACGTCCTGCCATTCATCTCGCCTGGTTTCTGCGACCCAATATCCTGATTCTGATCATCCTGGTCGGGCTCATCCGCTTCTGCGTGCTGAACACGAGCTTCATTCCGTCCGTCTTTCTCGCCAGCGTTCACGGCTTGCGGCCGCTTCAGGTTGGCGACACGCTGCGCTGGATCGCCATCCCTCAGGCGCTTTTCGCGCCCGCCATCGCGTTCATGCTGCTGCGCGTCGACCCGCGCATGCTCATCAAGTTCGGCTTCGCCGCCGTGGCGCTCGCCTTCGCGCTCGGCACCGGCATCACCAGCGCCTGGGCCGAAGCGGACTTCATTCCCTCGCAATTGCTACAGGCGCTGGGACAAACCACGGTGCTCACCTCGGTCATCTATTTCCTCGGCAGACATTTCACCGCCGAGCACGCCCTGACATTCGGCGCGGTCATTCAAACGACGCGCCTTTTCAGCGGTCAGTTGGGCACGACCTCGCTCGCACTCACGCAACGCATTTTCGAAGTGACGAACTCGGCATTGCTTGGCGCCCATGTCGATGCATTCAATCCGCTCACCCTCGAGCGGCTGCTCGCGCTGCCCTCGGCAGGCGGCGCCTGGCTCGCGAGCAATCCGTCTCTGGCGCCCGCCACCAGTCTCGCGCTGCTCGACCATGCCGTGCGCACCCAGGCCGTCACGCTGGCGCTTGCAGACAACTACCGGCTCGCAGCGGCATGCGCGGTCATCGGCATCCTTTGCGCGCTGCTGCTCGCGAAGAATCCCAGTTCCTGAACAGGCGGGCGCGCGACCCTACATACTGACAGCACTCGGGGCCATGCGCCTCAATGCGTGGCTAAATTATTCTGAATTCTCGGGGGTAGGTGCGCGCCGTATCCCGGATAGATGTTTCGGAACACTTCACTTTTGGGCCGCCCGCGAGCGCGGGCCCTAGAGCATCGCTCGACTCGATTGCAGCGGGCCTGACGCCGTGCGCGGCACGTCGCGAAGCGCCGCTATGAATTCCGCCTTCTTGAGTGCGAGTGGGCGAAAAAGGCCTTGTCCGGCTGACTCCAGCGCGAACCGAGTATGAGCCCGCAAAAATTCAGCCGGCAATAGTCAGGATCGAGGCGGGCAAGAATGTCCGCGCTCCACGTGCCGCTTGTCGTCTGCGGTCGATGGGCGACGCCCCGGCCTATCGCCCGTATCACGTCTTCGTTGAACGTGGCTTCGCGCGGATAAGCCGCAAGAATGGCCTCGCGCTCGGCGCATGTGTACGCGTCGTAGTTCGCCCCGACGAGATCGGTCCCCGCCGCCAGCGCCAACACGCGCGCAAGCGGCGAAACATGCTCAGGAATGCCTGGCGTAGTATGCAGGGCGATGGCCCGCCACACGTCCTCGGCCAAGCAGGAAGAGACGCCGGCAAGCAGCGCACGCGCCGCGTCGGCGCTGTCCACCTCGTAGCGCAGGCTCGAATGCGCGTAGGCCGGGCTCAGGCCCATGTTCGCGTACATCGCGCTGACGTAAAGCGTTTCCGCATCGTAGGCATGTCGCTCGCGGCGAGCCGCCAGCGCCGCGAACACGAACACACGGCGCGCGTGTCCCACCAGAACCGGATCGAGCGCCGCGCAGGCGTTCTCCACCGCAAGCATCGCAAGCGCGGTGCGCGGAATACGCACACCCGCCACTTCGTCGGGTGATGCCGAAAATTCAGGTTTCATGAGGCGCTCCGTGTCCGCGAAGTGCGATCGGCCGTCTCCACGAAGCTCTGAGCGCTCATACGTGTCTCTTTGAATGGTTCGATGGGTATCGCGTGGGCGGTTGGCAGTGCCGGCTCGAGCGCTATCAGCCGTGCAGGCGGGCGCGATCGGCTGCGGCTGAGCACACGCAGACGCCCGGCAACCTCAGCACAGCCTACGAGGCCACAGGCTTAAAGTCCTGTTTCAGCGCTTAATCGTTATGAACGCGCCGGTGGCGCGCGAAGAAAAGCCGCCGATCGGGCGACAGACGGCTTCCCTCGCGGCGAGCCTTATGCCTTCAGGAACGCCAGCAGATCGGCGTTCACCTGCTCGACATGCGTGCTGCACATGCCATGCGGTGCGCCCGGGTAGACCTTGAGCGTCGCGTGCTTGACGATCTTCGCCGACAGGCGCGCCGCATCGTCGATCGGCACGATCTGGTCATCGTCGCCGTGGAGGATGAGCGTCGGCATGTCCATCTTCTTCAGGTCTTCCGTGTAATCGACTTCGGAGAACTGCTTGATGCACTCGTACTGGCCTTTGATCGAGCCTTGCATGCCCTGGCGCCAGAAGTCCTGGACCAGGCCTTGCGAGACCTTCGCGTTCGGACGGTTAAAGCCATAGAACGGCGTGGCGAGGTCGAGATAGAACTGCGAACGGTTGGCGGCCACGCCGTCGCGAATGCCGTCGAACACCGACATGGGCAGACCGCCGGGATTGGTCGCCGACTTGACCATCTGCGGCGGCACGGCGCCGATCAGCACCGCCTTCGCCACCCGCTTCGAACCGTGCCGGCCGATGTAATGCGCGACCTCGCCGCCGCCCGTCGAGTGACCGACGAGCATGGCATTGCGCACATCGAGCGCATCGAGCACGGCGGCCAGATCGTCTGCGTAGGTATCCATATCGTTTCCAGCCGACGGCTGGCCCGAGCGCCCGTGGCCGCGACGGTCATGCGCGATCACGCGATAGCCCTGATTCACCAGGAAGAGCATCTGCGGATCCCACGCATCCGCCGAAAGCGGCCAGCCGTGCGAGAAGACGACCGGCGTGCCCGTGCCCCAGTCCTTGAAGTAGATTTCGGTGCCGTCCTTGGCCTTCACGAAACTGGCGCTGCGCGAATGTCCGTTGGCGCTGTGCGCGGTGCTGCCGCTCGCAGCCGACGCCGCCGCGGGCAGTGCCGTCATGGCGACCGCGCCAGCCACGCCTGCGCTGGCCGAAAGCATTCTGCGGCGCGCGGGCGACGGCGCGTGTGCGTTTTCTTGCAAGTTCATTGTTGTTCTCCGTCGTTGCATACCCATGTGCGCGTTGGCGCGCGATGAGTGTGCTAGTTGCTGTTGTCCACGATGCAAATGGGTCATGCCCGCATCGGGTTCCGAGCTTAGTGACGCAGAATTAAAAGGTCCTTTTCCGGCACTTAATAATGCTTAATGAGGCGTTCAGATACGCCAACTCCGATACGCAGACGCATTTCCGCGTCCTCAGCGTGATGCCGTTTTCAACGGCAGGTGCCGATCCTGAATCGCGTGCCCTGCAAACACGACTGCCCTTCCTCCCATCCGACGCGGAACCGTGCCGCATGACGACCTGAAAATTTCTGAATTGGATTGTGAACGCCTGTTTTCAAGTGACATTTATACATTGTGCTCAAGCGCGAACGCCGCGTGCCAAATCGCACCATGATCGGCAAAACAGACGATATTGGCCCTTGTGCGAGTTTGAATAGAAATCACTGGCCATGCGCTGAGCATTTTTGTTCAAGACGTTCCGCTAATCTTTGTTTACACTTCGAATTGTGCACAATCCCCGCATCGAATACACCGTGCGCTGTTCATCCGCGTCCCGGCGAAGCCGGAACGACAGACTGGCCCAGCATCGATGGCCTCCCACCGTTACATCGTCCACGCTCGACCCGATGTCCCTTCGAGACAATCACGATCTCGCCAGCCGGAGACGACCATGATTCAGATAGGTTCGTTGCAGGTCAGTTTCGATCAGCGAAACATCCAGCGGAACGGCCTTTCGCTGCGAATTGGCGCGCGCGCTTTCGATATTCTCGAAGTGCTCCATCGTGCCAATGGCGCGATCCTGTCGAAAGACGACATCATGGACGCCGTCTGGCCGGGTCAGATCGTCGAAGAGAATCGGCTTCAGGTGCATATTGCGGCATTGCGCAAACTGCTTGGCGTCGACCGCGATCTGATCAAGACCGTACCGGGGCGAGGCTATCTGCTGATTGCCAGAGCTAGCTGCGCGTCCGAAGCACCTGAAGCACCTGAACCTGAAGCAGGCGAAACCCTTGTGCGAATGGCAGCCGCAACGGCAACCGCACTTCAGCTTCCCCCGCTTCCTCCACTCGTCGCGCCCCTGATCGGCCGCACCGCCGAGATCGGCCAACTGCTCGATCACCTCGAACGCGGATCGGTCACGACGGTCGTCGGCGCGGGCGGTATCGGCAAGACCGCGCTCGCGCTTCACGTTGCGAGCGAAATCCATCGCCGAAGCGGTCGGGCGATAGGCTTCGTCGAACTGGCGAGAGCTGCTTCGGGCGAGGCGGTCCTCGCGACCCTGGCCGACGCGCTAAAACTCCCCACGGACGACGGACAAGTCCGCGCCGATTCCCTCTACGATGCCCTCGCCGAATCCGGCTGCCTCCTCGTGCTCGATAACGCCGAGCATGTGATCGACGTCGTCGCCAGGCTCGTGGAGGCGCTGCTCGTGCGCAATTCGTCGGTGCGTGTGCTCGTGACGAGTCGTGAGGCCCTGCATATCAGCGCGGAATCGGTTCTGCGTCTCGAACCGCTTGGCGTGCCGCAAAGCGGACTCGCCACTGACGAGATACTCGCGCATCCGGCAGTCGAGCTATTTCTGTGCCGCGCCCGCTCGCTCGCAACACACTGCGCCACCGACGACAAGAGCATCGCGCTCGTCGCCGATATCTGCCGGCGCCTCGACGGCCTGCCCCTCGCGATCGAACTCGCCGCGGCGCGCGTCGCGACACTCGGCGTCGAGGGTGTGGCCGCACGGCTCGACCAGCAACTCGACCTGCTCACGGGGGGCTTACGTTCAGCATTGCCGCGACACCAGACCTTGCGCGCGACGTTCGAGTGGAGCTACGCGCTGCTCGACGCGCCATCGCGCATTGTGTTCCGCCGCCTGGGATGCTTTACCGGCGCCTTTACGTTCGACGCGGTCTGCGCCGTCGCCACGGAGCCCGGCATGTCGATCACCGTGGTCGTGTCGAGTCTTGGGGAGCTCGCGACCAAATCGCTTTTAAACGTGGAGTTTCACGGTCCGATCGCAACGTACCGGCTGACCGGCAGCACGCGCGCCTTTGCGATGGAGAAGCAACGCGACGAAGGCGAAGTGCACGTCATCGCGTCCCGGCACATGCGCTACATGAAAAAGCGCATCGAAGAAAGCGACCTCGTTCACCCGGAAAGCAACCGGCACGGCACGGATCTCAACGCACGCCTTTCGCTGGACGATGCGCGCACCGCCTACGACTGGGCGTTTTCCGAAAACGGCGACCCGGCTCAGGGCGTCGCACTCGCGGGGGCGCTGGTCGGCACGCTGCTCGACGCGTCGCTCCTGCACGAATGCTGCGAACGGGCGCGATACGCGCTCGAGGTGCTCGACACGCTGCCCGCCGGCTCGGTCGATGTCGTCTGCGAAATGCGGCTGTGCGCCGCCTACGCCGCCACGCTCGTCTACGTGGACGGAAACGTCGAGACGGCGATCTCGCTTTGGCAACGCGTATTGCAACTCGCGCAGGCAGCGCGCGACGAGGCGTTCGTGACGCGCGCCCTGTGGGGCCTCTGGAACGCCACGCTGTCGAACGCCGACGTGCAAGCCTCGCTGCGTTACGCTACGCGCATCCAGCAGGCCGCCGAGCGTAGCGAATCACGCGGCAAGCGGCTGCTGGCGAGCGCCATGCTTGCTCTTTCGCTGCACAGCTTCGGCGAGCACGAACAAGCGCGCGAGCGCCTCGAGTTCGCCGTTGCGGCACTCGGCGAACCGGGCGCGGATACCTCGCCCTGCAGCTCGCTCGGCGTGGACCCGCTCACCTTTTGCAATGGCACGCTCGCACGCATTGCCTGGTTTCAGGGCAAGCCGGCGCACGCCATGCAACTCGTGCAAGCGTCACTGAACCCCTCCCGCCGGGATGTGCTGGAGCCCACGCTCAGCCATGTACTGGCCACCGTGGCCGTGCCGGTCGCGCTGCAATGTGGCGACGTGCAGGCCGCGTCGCGCTATCTCGCCCTGTTGCGCTCGCAGGTGGCGACCCACCGGTTCGCCGTCTGGGAGGACTATGCGCAATGTCTGTCCGTGCAGATCGACCTTCAGTCCGGCGTTGAAGCGTCAACGTTCGAGTGGCTCGAGTGGTTTGAGCGGTTCGAGCCCGCCTTGCAGCGACTCGTTGCGCGCGGCTTCCGGCGCGTGATTGTCCCGTTCATCGTGACGAGCGCCGAAATGCTGGCAAAGGCCCGCCGTTTCGAGCAGGCCAAGGCGAGGCTGGACGAGGCGATCAAGCGCAGCGAGACCCATAGCGAGTCCCACTTTTTGCCGGAAATGCTGAGGGCCAGAGGATGGGTGGAATTCCAGCACGCGCTGGCGCTGGGCGGCTTGGCGCATGGGGAGCGCGCCCAATGTGAAGCGCGGGCACGCCATTTCCTGAACGCCGCCATGAGGCTCGCGAGCGAACACGGCGCAGTGATCTGGAAACTGCGCGCCGCACTCGACCTGGCCACCCATCACATCCAAAGCGATCAGCCCGCTCAGGCTGTGGCGCTGCTTGCGCCGTTCGATGCCCTGCTCGATCTGGACTCGCCTGCCCCCGATATCCAGCGCCTTGGCCAACTGCGCCAGCGACTCAGCGCAATGGGAGCGTCGAATGCCCGTACACGCGGGACCCAGACTGCCGGGGCGAGCCTTGCCCCCGAAGCGGCGACGGGCCGCGATTGAAAAGAAACGGCCAGCCCGGCGGCCCACCCGGTCAGCACAATAGCGCCAGCTTCACGATCAGCCCCGGAGCGTTGTCCGCGAGTTCCAGCGTGCCGCGATGCAGCGTGGCCACCCCTTTGACGAGCGCCAGCCCCAGTCCGACGCCGGGCGTGCCGCGGCTCGCATCGCCACGATAAAACCGCTCGGTCACGCGGGCTTTTTCCGCATCCGGCACGCCGGGGCCATCGTCGGCCACGGCAATTTCGATCTTGCCGTCGGCCCCAGTCAGATGGACATGGACTTGCGTGCGCGCGAACTTCAATGCGTTGTCGATAAGATTGCCGATCGCCTGGGCCAGCAACAAGGGATCGACCAGCGCCGGCAAACTCTCAGGACCACTGAGGGTCAACGCGAGTCCGCGCAGCTCCGCCAGCGGCTGATAAAACTCCACCGCCTCGGCAACGATATGCGCGACGTCGCTTTCCAGAAAGCCCGACCGGCGCACGCCTGCATCGATTTCCGCGAGCCGCAACAGCGCGTTGAAAATGCCGATGACACGGTCGATGTCGCCCAGCGCCCCCTCCAGCCGCTCCAGCGTTTCGCAATCGACCGTCTTCTTGAGGTCGAGGATCATCGCTTCCATCCTGAAGCGCAGTTCGGTCAACGGAGTTCGCAGATCGTGAGCAATGGCATTCGAGCTATTGCGCACGTTATGGATCATTTCGATCAGCGCGTCCTGCGCGGCCTCGCGGCTGCGCACCTCTTCCTGAAGGCGCGCGTTTTGCTCCTTGAGCGCTTTCTGCAAGCGCCCCAGTTTCAAATGCGTCTTCACGCGCGCAAGCAATTCTTCCATCTGTAACGGCTTGGTCACGTAGTCGACGGCCCCGACCTGAAAACCCGCCGTCTTGTCTTCCGTCTGCGATAGCGAGGTCATGAAAATGACGGGGACGGCGCGGGTTCGCGGATTGTCTTTCAACCGGCGACACACTTCGAAACCATCTAGGCCCGGCATCATCACGTCCAGCAGGATCAGGTCCGGCAGCACGAGATCGGCCCGCCTGAGCGCTTCTTCGCCGTCGCGGGCAATCGAGACGCGCAGGTCGTTGCCTTCGAGAAAATCGACCACCAGGCCCAGGTTCGACGCCATGTCGTCCACCACCAGCACGAGCGGCGCCATGCATTCAATTTCCTCTGTCATGCTGGCTCTCTTCCGTTCCAATGCCGTTCGATGAATGCGAGCAGTTCTCTCGATTCGAAATTTTCCGCGAGCTGGCGTACGCGCAGCACGAACGCCTGATAGCGCACGTCGCTTTCCAGCAGCGAATCGGCATGACGCATGACGTCGCGCATCTGCCCTCGCAACGCCAGGCGATGAAGAACCTCCATGTGCTCATGCGAGGGAACCGCCAGCGGCGGCGCAGTGGCGCGGCGCGTGTCGACGGCTACCGGATCGTCGGTCGCGCTGTCGATCGCCGACCTCGTCGCGCAGGCTCCCTCGCCCGGATCCGGTACGGCAAGATCGAACCAGAAGCGGCTGCCTCGTCCGGGGTCGCTCTCCACATGAATCTCGCTGCTCATGAGCCGCACGAGATGCTGACTGATGGAAAGGCCGAGACCTACGCCCGCGCTGCGCCGTTCGGCATCGCCGGCCTGTTCGAACGGCTGGAACACGCGCCCGATCTGGTCGGCTGTGATACCCACGCCCGTGTCCGACACCTCGAAGCGCAGGACGCCCGGGCTGAGCTGTCTCACCGCGAAGGTGACATCGCCTTCGTCCGTGAATTTCACGGCATTCGACAGCAGGTTGAGCAGGACCTGGCGCAAGCGCTTTTCGTCGATGCGAATGATCGTTGGCAGACAAGGCGCAATCACACAGTTTTGTGTGAGGCCTTTCTCTCTCGCGCGCACGCCCACCATCTCCGCGAGCATTTCCAGAAATGGCGTGAGCGGCACATCGGCCAGATGCAGCTCGATGCTTCCCGCGCCGACGCGCGCGAACTCCAGCAAGTCGTTGATGAGCGTCGACAGATGCGTCCCGCTTTGCTCGATGACCGCGACTTGCGACTTCTGGCGCGCATCGAGCCCGTCGTCGTGACGCAGGATCTGTGCATAGCCCAAGATGCCGTTCAGCGGCGTGCGCAATTCATGGCTGATATTGGCGAGAAATTGATCCTTGGCCTTGTTCGCGGCTTGCGCCTCGTCGCGCGCCTCGCGCACGGTGGCTTCGAGCGCCTTGCGCCCGGATATGTCCTGCAAGACCGCGATCGTGTGATAGATCTGCTCGTCGGGTTCCCATTGCATCGCGACGCAGACATTGACCCAGACGCGCGCACCGTCGCCGCGTATGAGGAGCTTGTCTTCGGCGTAATGAGGGATTTTCTTCTCGAACAACTGCGCGAAGCGCGAAACGCTGGCAGGCAGGGAAGCGGCGTCGGTGACGTCCCGGAATGTCATGTTGAGCAACGCTTCACGGGTATAGCCGACAATCTCGCAGTAGCGTTGGTTGACGCGCAGAAAGCGGCCATCCGAGGCGCAGTGCGCAATCCCGACCGCGGCGTTTTCAAACGTGCCGCGAAAGCGTTCCTCGCTGGCGCGCAAGGCCAGTTCCGCGCGCTTGAGTTCGGTAATGTCGATCAACGTGCCGCTCAGGCGACCCGGCGCGCTGCCGCCGTGCCGGCGCGATGTGCCGCGCGTGAGCACCCAGCGGTACGACCCGTCGCTGTGTAGCAGGCGGTGTTCCACCGCCAGCGCGCCGCCGGCCTTCGACTGGCTTCTGATAGCGTCGCCAAAGCGGTCGCGGTCGTCGGGATGCACGAGGTCCATGAAGCGGCCAAAGCTGGGCGCACCGGCATGCTCGCCATAGCCGAGCCACTCGCGCACGTTCCAGCATCGCAGCACCCAATGCCGTTCATCTTCGCCGTCGCATTCGAGCTCCCATACGCCGACATTCGACCCCCACATGGCCGTGCCGAGACGCTCATTGGTTTCACGCAGAATTTCCGCTTGCGCCGCGCGGCGCGCTTGCGTCACGTCGCGTATCGCGAGCACGACGCCGGCCACCTGCCCCACATCGTCGACGATCGGCGTGCCGCGAGTTTCAACCGGAACGTCGCGCCCGTGCCGGCCAACCAGCCGGGTCCTGACTGGCAAATCGACGCTCGCCTGTGCGCGCAGGACTGCGGCGCTCACGTCGTCCAGTGGCGTGTTCGTGTCTTCGTCGATCAGCACGAGCACCTTCGCGAGTGGCTGGCCGACGGCCTCCACTTGCGACCACCCGGTCAATGCCTCGGCGACGGGGTTGATCAGCGTGATGCGCGATTCGCAGTCCGTTGCGATCACGCCATCGCCAATGCTGGCCAGGGTGACCGCGTAGCGCTGCTCGCTCTCGCGCAACCGGCGCTCGGCCGCATGCTTGTAAAGCGCCATCTCCACGACGGTGCGCAACTGCTGGTCTTCGAAGGGCTTCAGGATGTAGCCGAAGGGTTCGGTGACGGCCGCGCGCTGCACCGTCTCCTCGTCCGCGTAGGCGGTGAGAAACACGATGGGCAGACCATGCGTTTCGCGCAGCCGCCGCGCGGCGTCGATACCATCCATCTCGCCTTCGAGGCGCACGTCCATGAGAACGAGGTCCAGCGGCGAGCGCGCCGCCACGACGAGCGCCTCCTCGCCGCTCGCGACACTGCTCACAACGGTATGCCCGCAGCGCACGAGTTGTTGACCGATATCGCGTGCCACCACGCGATCGTCTTCCACGATGAGTATGCGTGCGGATGCCATGACCAAGCCCGTCGGGTCCTTAAAGTTTGAAGTGAATCACAAAGCTCGTCCCCACGCGGCTGTCCTGCCGGACTGAGGCATGGAGCTGATGAGCCAGGTCGGAAACGAGTTGCAGGCCGAGGGAATCGGCCGTCTCGAGGGAAAAATCGGACGGCAAGCCAATGCCGTCGTCCGATACGACCAGCTTGCAGCCGCGCTCGTCGTCCGAGTCGTCCGACACCAGCTGGACGCGCAGGTGTCCGTGCCGGCCCTGCGGAAACGCGTGCTTGAGCGCATTCGAGACGAGTTCGTTGACGATCATGCCGCACGCCACCGCCCGGTTCATGTCGAGCTGCACATCGTCCACGCGCACGTCGAGCGACACGTTCAATTGACTCAGTTCATAAACGCGGGAAAGGTGCGCACAGAGATTCCGGATATGGGACGCCATGTCGATGCGCGCGAAATTGCCGGCTCGATACAGATTCTCATGAACCATCGCCATCGAGCGCACCCGGTTTCTGCTGTCGAGAAAGCGCTCCGCCATCGACCGGTCTTCGACGCGCGACGCCTGGAGATTGAGCAGACTGCTGATCAGTTGCAGATTGTTTTTGACCCGGTGATGCACTTCCTGCAACAAGGCTTCCTTTTCTTCCAGGAGCGCTTCGATCTCTTCCAGGCTGGCGTTTTCGATCGAGATCGCGGCCTGCGAGGCGAGCAGCCTCAGCACCGCCATACGCGAGAGCGTGAAGACGCCCGGCGCCAGTTCGTTCTCGAGATACAGAGCGCCGATCAGGCGGTCCTGCTTGACGAGCGGCAACGACAGCACCGAGCGCGCATTCCTGCCGCTGAAATACTCGTCCGCCGCAAACGGATTCTCGATCGCGGCGTCGTCCACCCGCACCGGTTCATGCGTGCGCAGACTGTGATGGAGCATCGCGAGCGGCACGGCGTCCGCCGCAGCAGCGCGGCGGCCCACATTGACCGTGATGCCCTCGCGGATCGCACTAGCCTCCGCCTCGATCCAGAGCTGCTCCGCGTGCGGCAAAATCAGCAAGGCGCGCCGGGCGCCCGCGTGCTCCAGCACGATGGTCATCAGCGTATGCATGAGGCGCTCCAGCACCCGCTCGCTGGAAATCGCCTGGGATGCCTTAACGACGGTCTCCATCTCCAGTTGATTCGCCACCGGCGTGGCCAACGCGCTCGAAGCGTCTTCCGACGCCAGGCCGGGATAACGCGCGTCGAGCGAGCGCACTTTCGCCATCGCCCCCCAGTTCAACCAGGCCAGGCGCGCATTGCGCAGATAGACCACGCTGATGGCCGTAAAGCCGTGGTCGGCATAGAAGCGGCCGGCGATCTCATGAGCGAGACCCTCGACATGCAGCAGCCGCTGCTCGCGCGCCTGCTCGATCGCCTGCTCATAGAGGCGCATCGCTTCGAACTCGCGCTTGCCCACACGCGCGAGTTCGGCCTCGACGAGGGCTGTGCGCGAGGCGAAGTTCGCGGGGGCGTGCCGGGCCCAGCCGCGCAGCTTCTCGACGTGATCCATCAGCGCCGTCTGGTTGGCGACCTGCTCGGCGGGCGCAAGCGTCGCATGCCCATGCAGGCGCGCCAGTGCGCCGAAGAAGTGATATTCCGCCAGCTCGAAGTGTCCCGACGTGGTCCAGAGCAAGGGCGCCGCGCGCTGTTGCGCCTCTAGCGCGCGTTGGATGTCGCCCGCGAAATAGCGTGCCTGCATCTGACGTATCCAGTACCAGCAGGCCGCGATGGCGAGTGCGGGATTGCCTTCGAGATGCCGCTCGAAGGACGCTTCGTCCGCATGGTCCGCGCCATTCGCGCCGAGCCAGGCCGGCAATCCCCGCAAGCTGCGAATCAACGACAACTGGGCGTTCATGATGTCGACGATCAGACCGAAGCCCGCCGCGCGAACGATACGCAGGCGCTCGAGCGCTTCGTCTTCGATAGCGGCCAGTGGATGACCGGCGGCAAGCAGGCTCGTCACGAGACAACAACTGCTGAAGCCGATATAGGTGAGGTCGCCGCTCTCGGTCGCCGCTTCGAACGCCCGCCGCAAGAGCGGCAGCCCGGCGCGCATGGGTTGTGTCCACGGCATCACGTGATAGGCAAAGCACATGTACACGCGCGCCCTGAAGCGCCCGAGTCCGCGCTCGTCCACCAGCGCCAGTCCCAGCCTGCCGAACTCGAACCCCGCGCGGTAGTCGTTGAAGATCGGGCCGGCCACCATGCCGAGGTAGGCAAAACCCAGCGACGACGCGTCGGCGTTGCCGTGTCGGATGCTCAGGTTCGCCATGCGGGACAACACCAGACACACCAGGTTCTCGTCCGTGAAGAAGGCCGGCGGCAACACCGCGGTCAGCACATTGAGCGTCGCCTCCAGGGTGTCGTCCTGGAGCATCGGAAGATCGATGAGGGAAGCAATCGTTCTTTGGCCGATCTGTTCGTGCAGCGTGACGTACTCGGCCGCCGCTGCCGCGCGGGCGGGGTGCGCCACCCAGTCGATGCCGACCTCGCGCAGATAGCCCAGACAGATTTCGACGGCGGCCTGCATCTGATCGAGCGCCGTGTGAAGCGTCACGCGCAGAAACGCCACGGCCGCCTTGTGCGGCACGTTCGCGGCTCGCGCGGCCAGATCGCGCAGGCGCTCCTCGGCCGACGCGGCGTTTCCCGTGAGGAATTCGCATTCGGCGCGCAGCAGTTCGAACGAGAACTTCTCCGCGTAATGGGTCTGCCATGCGCCAGCGCCAATCAAGTCGCTGCCGAGCGTCAGATACGCGAGCGCGGAACCATAAGCCGCGGACGCCCTCGCGCGGCGGCCGGCGCGCAAGTTGAGACTGGCCACGCGCGTGCGGACCTCCACGCCCTCGATCACATGGATCGCGCGGTTGAACTGATTGACGATCTCGAAGATATTGCGCTCGACCTCCGGGTCGCCGTCCCCGCCGTCCAGCAGCGTCCCGATGCGCAAATGCGTGCCTGCGCGATCGGCCTCGGCGATCAACGCATACGCGGCTTCCTGAATCCGGTCATGAACAAACGCATAGCCCTCGGCCTGGCGATACACGATGCCCTGGGCGGCGGCATCCGCGAGCGCCGCATCGATCGCTTCGCGCGACTGCCCGCTCACGCGCGCGAGAACCGCGTTCGACACCGTGGTGCCCAGGCAGGCGAAATCGACGAGCGCGCGGCGCGTCGAATCGGGCAGGCGGCCGAGCTTGTCGACCATCAGATCCACCACGCTGTCGGGAAAGGCGCTCTGTGCAATCTGCTGAGCGTTGCATGCCCACTCGCGACGCGCCTTGTCGAACGTGAGAAAACCTTCGTCGGCCAGCACCTGGAGGAACTGGACGACAAAAAACGGGTTGCCGCCCGTCTTGTCGAACAGGATCTGCGCGAGTGGCGCGGTGCGTTGCCGGTCGCTATGAGTCGCGTCGCGCACGAGGCCCGCCACGTCGTGCACGCCGAGCGGGGCCAGCAACACGTCGTGAACGCGGACCCGCCCCGCGCGCATCGCCTCGACGACGCGTGTCAACGGGTGCGTGGGCCCGACCTCGTTGTCGCGATACGCGCCAATGAGCAGCACGTCCCTTGCGTCCTGCCCTTTTGCGAAAGCCTCCAGGACCGAAATCGTGCCGGCGTCCAGCCATTGCAGATCGTCCAGGAAAAGCACCAGCGGCCGCCCGGGAAAAGCAAAGGCCCCGATGAATCCCGTGAGCGTGGCGACGAAGCGCGTCTGCGCCTCCTGCGGCGGGAGTTCGGCAACCGCCGGTTGCACGCCGACCAGACCTTCGAGCGCGGGGATCAGATCGACGATCAGTTGACCGTGCGAACCGAGCGCTTGCAGGATGCGCGCCCGCCATGCAGCGATTTCGGGCGCGTCCTCGTCGAGAATCTGTTGCACGAGCGCCGCCAGGCACTGTGCAATCGTCGCGTACGGAATATCCCGCTTGTATTGATCGAATTTGCCTGAAGCGAACAGGCTGCCCGAGGCGGCTATCGACCGATGAAATGTCTCGACCAGCGACGATTTCCCGATTCCCGAGTAGCCGGACACCAGCACGCACGCGGGCGAGCTGTCTTGCACGACTCGCTCGAAGGCCCCCGCCAGCGCCTGCACTTCCGCCTCCCGCCCGTACAGGCGCCCGGGAATGAGCAAGCGATCGACCGAGTCGGCCGCGCCCAGGGCGAAGGGCTCGATAGGCGCTCCGCGCAGGCATTGCGCGGCACACAAACGTAAATCGTGCTCCACGCCTCGCGCGCTCTGGTAGCGGTCCTGGGCCGCCTTGGCGAGCAGCCGGTCGACGATGGCGGCGACGGGGTCGGGAATCTCAGGCGCCGACTCCTTGAGCGAAATGGGCTGCCTCGCCGTATGGCAATGCAGCCACTCCGCCGCCGAACTGGCCAGCCAGGGCAGCCGGCCCGTGAGCATCCAGTAGATGACGACGCCCAGCGAGTACAGGTCGGAGCGTGCATCCGGGCGACGGTTGAGCAGTCCGGTGCGCTCAGGCGCCACGTAGGGGAGCGCGTCCGTGAACAGAACCGGCTGCTGGTTTGGCTCGCTTTCGGTTGCACTGTCGATGGCGGCGTTGGTAGCGGCGTCGGTGGCAACTTCGGCATCGGCATCAGCATCGGCGGTCAATCCGAACCCGGTGAGCGCCACCCCACCCGTCCTCGCGTTGACCAGCAGGTGAGCCGGCCGGATGTCGTGATGGATGAGGCCGCGCGCATGCAAGGCGTCGAGCGCGGCCGCCGCATTGGCCGCCAGCGACAGGACCTGGCCGAGCGGCAAGCGGTGCGGCTGCAGGGAAGCGAGAACGCTGCCGCCGGGGTCGTCGAGGAAGAGCGTCGTGCGCCGGCTCTCCCGCGCCAGCGTGTGCGGCTGCGTGAAGCGCGGACTATCGAGCCGCTCGCGCAGCCGATAGGCGTTTTCGAGCAGCGCCAGGGTTTGCGCCGATGGCTGGCTCGCCGACGCATTCGCGGCGAGCCGCGTTTGCGCCGTGCCTCGCGACCTGATTCGCGCAAGGACGAGCGAACCGTCGTCCCACAACGTTTGAACGTCCGGGTCTTCTGGATTCATAGGGTCTGCGGCATCGTTCCGTGGCTTCACAGTGGGCTGGATGTCATGTGTCGGCCGACAACATGTACCCGGCGTTTCGCACGGTGTGCAGGAGCGAGCGCTCGAACCCCGCATCGATCTTTTGCCGAAGCTTGCTGACGTGCACGTCGATCACGTTGGTCTGCGGATCGAAGTGATATTCCCAGATGTTTTCCAGCAGCATGGTGCGCGTCACGACCTGATCGGCATGGCGCATCATGTATTCGAGCAGCTTGAATTCGCGCGGCTTCAGACTGATCGCCTTGCCCGCGCGCGTGACCCTGCGCGAAAGCAGATCGATGCTCAAGTCGCCCACCTTGAGCGACGTTTCGAGCACGTCGGTCTGCGAGCGACGCATGAGCACCTCGAGCCTTGCCAGCACCTCGCCGAATGCGAAGGGCTTGACCACATAATCGTCGCCGCCGCTCTTGAGCCCGCGAATGCGCTCGTCGACGGCATCGAGCGCGCTCAGGATCAGCACCGGCGTCTTGCTCCCCGTCGCCCTCAGCGCCGACACGATGCTGAGTCCGTCCACGCCGCCCGGCAGCATGCGATCCAGGATGATCGCATCGTAGGGGCCGCCCATCGCGAGAAACATGCCATCGCGGCCGTTGTCGGCGAAGTCGACCACATGGCCCGCTTCCGCGAGCCCTTTCCTCAGAAAGCCGGCCACCTGCACATTGTCTTCTACTAACAAGATCTTCATTTCCAGCCACTCGCGGTTCCAGACAGCCGCCAAAAACGGACGCGGCGCGGCGCCGCTCTTCGTGCGAAGCCCAGCCTTGCGGGTCCCCGCCACCCAGCCGCCAATTATCCGCCCAGCGCCGATATTCCGATTTTCGGCGCCTCATTAAATTAAGTTAATGTTCCTTCGGCATTCTGAATCGGCGTCACGCGACGTCCGCTCCCGATAAACGCATGCGCTTGAAAGTCGGCTGCCACTGCTGCGGGAACCGTAGATTAACAAAAGTTAATCTACGGATAACGGTGAGGAAAAGCCGCTTCGCCTATCATCCGTCTCGATACGATCCGCGCGCCATTGCCCCGCTCAAGACGTAGAGGCGCCCACGACGAGGCGGGTTGCCGCGCCCTCAGTTCCTTGCCCGAGCCATGCTGCACGAAACAGACATGAACTACGCGATAGCCGATTCCCCCTCGTTCGATCCACGCTGCGCCGTCATTCAGGTCGGCGAATGCGAGCTGGACCTCGGCGTGCGGGCGCTGCGCCGCGGCGGCAAAGTGGTGGAACTGGGCTCGCGTGCGTTCGATGTGCTCGCCACCATCGCCCAGGCGGCAGGACGCATCGTCTCCAAGGACGCGCTGATGGCGGCGGTCTGGCCCGATACGATCGTCGAGGAAAACAACATCCACGTGCAGCTTTCGGCGATCCGCAAAGCGCTGGGCGCGGATCGCAAGCTGATCCTGACGGTGCCGGGGCGCGGTTATCAACTGGTCGCGACCGCGCCCGAAGTGCGGGTCATGCCGTTGCCACGTCATGAATCCGCGCCGGCCCCCCTTGCGTTGCCCGCGCGTGACGCGTTGCTCGGGCGTGAAGACGCCATCGCCGAAATACGCGCGATGATCGCGTCGGCACGCGTCGTGACGCTGGTGGGCGCGGGTGGCATCGGCAAGACGAGGATCGCCCGGGAAATCGCGCAGCGACTCGCCACGGAACAGGCTGTCGATGTCCACTTCGTCGAACTCGCTGCACACGGTACGCGCACGGCGGTGATCCGTGCGTTCGCGGATGTCTGCGGTGTGTCCGTCGGCGAGGGCGAGGACGATCCACGGAGCCTGGCAAGCGGGCTGGCCAGCCTGCGCGGCGTGCTCGTCATCGACAACGCCGAGCATGTCGTGGAGCACGTGGCCGAACTCGTCGGGCTGATCAGCCACGCCCATCCTCAGGTCAGGATTCTCGCCACCAGCCGGTTCCGTCTGCGCGTGTCTCACGAAGTCGTCTATCGTGTCGGCCCGCTCGCACTCCCGAACGCAGACGACAACCGCGACGCCCTGCTGCGCTCACCGGCAGTCGGCCTCTTTCTGAGGCGGCTGGTCTCGAACGGCGTGAGCGCCGACATGAGCGATGAGCGGCTTCGGATCGTCGAAGAGATCTGCCGGCGCCTCGACGGCATACCGCTCGCGCTCGAACTGGCGGCCGGGCGCGCGTCCGTGCTGGGACTGGAAGGACTCTGCGAGGGGCTCGACGAGCCGCTGCTCTATCTTGCCGGCGGTTATCGCACCGCCCAGCCCAGACACCGGACCCTGCGGGCCGCATTCGACTGGAGCTTCGAGATGCTCAGCCCCGCCGAACAGACGGTGTTCCGGCGTCTGAGCGTGTTCAATCGCGGGTTCAGCCCGGAGGCGGCGTGCCTGATTGCACGCGACGCCATGCTCTCCATCGAGGCCGTGATCGACTGTGTCAGCGAACTGGTCGACAAATCGCTCGTCGAGATTCAATTCGAAGGCGCGGACGTGACATACCATCTCTCCGCGCCAGCGCGCGCCTATGGGCGCGAAAAGCTGCTTGCCGAAGGCGAGATCGGCACGATCTTCGAGCGGCACGCGCTCTATGTCAGCGAGCAACTTCCGACGCTGGCAATCGAAGAGGCCGTTACGTCGAACCCGCTCTCGCCCGGTCGGGCGGTACAAGCGCCGCCGTTCCTGCGCATGTAGTTGCGCCAGGCGGCAGGAACGGGGCGCGGTGCTTTTACAAATGTTCACCGCTACCGCGCGCAGGTCTGAATCACCAAACCAGCGGACTACCGGCTCGCGCTGGCCGCACGGTTCGCCCACTCCCTCACGTAAGCCGGTTCTCCGCCTTCCGGCAACTCGCCGTCGCGCTCGGGCGCGAGCGGGCGCAGCGCCATCGGCAGCACGCCCGCCCAGACGGGGCGATCGAGGTCCTCTTCGTCGTCCCCGGGACCGGCGGCCCGCACCTTCGCGACCGCCTCGTCAAGCGGCAGGCGCAGCACCGTGGTCGCGGCCATTTCGTTGCGGTTGCCCGCGCGGGCCTCATGCACACGTCCGGGTGCGATGTGCTCCATGAACGCATCGAGCGCCGCGGCCTTGTGATCGTTCGCGACGACTTCGAACGCGCCGTAGATCATTGCGGAGCGATAGTTCATCGAGTGATTGAATGCCGAACGCGCGAGCACGAGACCGTCGAGGTGCGTGACGGTCACGCAGACCTGCGCGCCGTCGGCGGCGAGCTTGAGCATGCGGCTGCCGTTCGAGCCGTGGATGTAGAGATGGTCGCCTTCGCGCCAGCAAGCCGTGGGAATGCAATGCACGCCGTGCTCGTCCGCGAAAGCGACGTGGCAGACGTAGGCCGCGTCGAGAATCGCGTGCAGCGTGGCGCGATCGTACTGCGCCCGCTGCGCGATGCGCCGCACGCGCGTGCGCGACGACGGCGCGCCTTGAGTGGCGATGGAATCGGCATCGTTGTTATCGCTCTCGGACATCCTCGGCTTCTCCTGCTTTGCAGTGTGGGAAAGCCGATTACAGTAGCGAAGTGGTGGCCCCAAGGGTAGATCCAGCAGCCAGCATGTGGATGGGGCCACGAAACGCCGCCGGCCCGGTGGGCTTTGTCAGTCCTTGACGACTTTTTTGCGCGCAACGCGCAATGGCTTTGCGGCGACTTCCGCGGAGCGAGCCGCGCGCCGTGAGGTGCGCCGTGTGGTTGGGACTGCGGTCGTTGCCGCTGCACTCGCTTTGCTGCGCAGCGCCTCCAACTCCTGAGTCTGCACGGCGTGCGTCGTGCGCATCGCTTCCAGCCGTCCTTCCAGCATGCCCGCCTGATGCCGCAGATCGCCCAGTTGGCCCTGGAGCGTCTGCGTTTCAGCGCGTGCGGTTTCTTCAGCGCGCGTGGCGCGCTTCGTCGCGGCCTCGAGATCGCGTTGCAGGCGTGTGTTGGCGGTACGCTCGCGCTCGATTTCGAGCAGGGCGCGTTTCTCCGCCGCCTGGAGACGCGTTTCGGCCAACTCTGCGCCGGCACGCAGTTTGTCGAGTTCGGCGGCGAAATCGGCGCGCGCCTGCACGAGCGCCGCATCGCGCTCGCGGGCCGCCTGCTGAAGGCGCTCGACCTGCCCCTCCAGCGCGGCGCGCGTGGCTTCCGCTGCGGCCTGGGCCTGTTCGAGTTCGTGTATGCGCACCTGCGCGGCGAGCAGCGCCGTGGTCCGTTGCTCCAGCGCCGTTTCAGTGCGCGCGAGATCGTTCTGCAAGGTCGCAACACTGGACTGCGCTTCCCGCCGTACGTCTTCGACCTCCACCCGTAACGCTTCCAGCGACGCCTGCGCAGCAGCGGTGGCACGCGTCCACAACGCGGCGACCAACTCGCCCGCCGCGCCCTGCAACTCCTCCGGCAGGTCCGCGTGCTCGATACGCACGCGGCTCTTTTCGCGCAACTCAGCCCAGAACTCGGACAACACCGCCGTGGGCGTCCCCATGCTGCCGCGATGAACCAGTTGATAGAGGCGATTTGCCGTGGGCGTCACGCCAAAACGGAAGAAGAGCAGCGCACACACTTCCCGGTAGAGCTCGCGCGTCTTGGGGAATTCGGCCTTGAGGCGTTCGATTTCGGCTGTGATGCGGACTTCGTCGGGAGCGGCGTCGTTCATGGCGGGATTACGTCGATTCAATTCGTTAATATTACAACGTAAACCGTCAATTTTCTACCTTATGCGTCTTTAATTTTGACATTACTTTTATAATGTTCGTATTTTTGGTGTATAGCGCTTGTTCGAACGCACTTCAGCGGGAAATTGACGACTTGAGGAAGTTAGCGAAGCTCTCCGAGCGCGAGCCACTACAAAAGAGAAAGGCTTGCGCGCTCAAGGTGCGGTGGCCTGAGGCAATGAAGATGCAGACGCGAAAATAGTTAGCGACGTGCGATCACGCCTCTTCTTGCGCCAACCGCTCACCCAGCGCTTCGATTTCGGAATCCGCGAAAACTTCGATTCCATGCGCTCGAAGCAAAGCCGCAGTCACCCCTGCCCCGGCATGACGCTGGCCGGAAAAACTGCCGTCGTAGATGAACCGGCTACCGCACGACGGACTGCCGTCGATCAGCAACGCAAAGCGGCAATCGTGTTCAAGTGCGCTCGCCAGCGCGGCCCGCGCACCCGCAACGAACAGCGCCGTGACATCGGCACCGGACGCATCGACCACTTGCGCCGCGCCCGCCAGCACGCGATCACCCGATTCAGCACGCGCGATTTCAGCCGCCGGACGCGGCACGCCAAATCCGCCCATCAACTCGGGACAAACGGAGACCACGCGCCCTTCGCGCTGCCACGCTTCGAGCAGCGGATGCGCGAGCGTCTTCGCCGCACCGTTATAGCGAACCGGGCTGCCAAGCAGGCATGCACTGACCAGAACCTTGTGAATCATGGGAGTCGAAGCGAAGCGTGGAAACTCAACGAGCGAAAACCGTCACTGATCCTTCGCGGCGCGCAGCAACGCCTCGGACAACTTGTCGAAGTGGCGCAGCGCGGCGGGCGTGAGTTCGACCTGCTTGCGGCGCGCGTCCTCGGTATCACCCAGCCGGAGCCACCCCTTCTCGCGCATCGAGGTAAGGCGCGCATGCAGCGTAGCGGGCGAACCCAGTTCGCTCTTGCCCATGATGTCGCGCACCGAAAGACGCTCGTTCGTCTGCGCAACGCGCGCCACCAGTTCCAGAATACGCTGCTCCAGCGGGTCGAGCGCCGGCAACGCGGGCAGGCCACGCAAGGCGTCCGCGAGTTGGAGGAAACGGAAGTAGATATCAGCAGGGCGCGTCATGGTGGCGAATTCGCATCTCGTCGACTGCTCGGTCTTCCCCACGCACGACGCGCGCATGGGAGGGCGAAGGATTCTACCGCGCCGATATTCGCGCCACGGTTTTTGCGCCGGGGATCGGGCGCCGCGGCCGCGGAGGCTTTCTTCTAATTCTCTCTATTCGACCAGACCGGGCACGCGCGACGACTGGGCGTAGCCGAACGCTGGCGAATACGACGTGGCCGCTTGCGCGCCTTCAAGCTCACGCGCAATCCGTTCATAGAGTGTGAACCAGTCGACCGCCAGCACGGGCACCGTGACATCGCCGCGCGCGCGATAGACCAGAAAACGCATCCAGCCGTCCAGAAAGACGCCCTGCCCCGGCATCAGCAGGCAAGGCGGCCTGGCGACCCTGGGATAGTGAAGGCGGGTTTCGCCGATCGCGGCGTCCAGGCTGGCGTCGTCGCCGCTGCCCGGGCCGCCGCCGCCTTCTGGCGCGCAATGATCGCGCACCGCCTGGTCGACCAGACTCATCGGCAATTCCACGAAAGCTACCCGCACGTCGCTCACAAGGTGTCCGGGCGCGCTTGCGGCAATGTCTCCCGCGACGTCGCCTGCGAACACGCGTTTCGCCACGACCGTGCGCGCCTGCGCGGGCAACGCACTCAGGGGCATGGCGCCATGAAAAAGCGCCTCGCGGAACAAGGGGTAGCGGACCAGCCAGGTGTCGGATGATGCCATGTGATGATCCGTGCAAACGCTGCGCGCCCGTGAATTATCCGGGCGCGCAACCTTGCTCGCGGTACTCTCTCAGGTTCTATTGTTATAAAAAATATAACGTCAAACCGGTCGATCGACAAGAGCAGGGAAAGGGAATCTAGACGCCCAACGCGTGTGGACGATCACTGAAATAGCCGGGCTTGCACCCGAAAAGGCCCGCGCAACGCGGTCTGGAACCATGCAAATGCCATAAAACCTACGACCTGAATATTTTTCGAATTTTTTTCCTGGGGCGCGATTTTTTTTCGAAGCATGCTACAGAAAGCAATTCGTAAGAATTGAATTTCACACCGGCGACTCCCCCGTTGCCAGCCGGTTCACCTCTGGAGCTTGCATCGATGAACCCTCCGAAACGCTTCCTGCTCGCCAACCTTGCGTGGTCGACCGAAGTCGCCACCCGCGAACCGGACTTCTTCTCCCAACTCGCGCAAGGCCAGCAGCCGCGCGTGCTGTGGATCGGCTGCTCGGACAGCCGCGTGCCGGCCGAGCGCATCATCAACGCGAAACCGGGCGAACTATTCGTACACCGTAACATTGCCAACCTGTTCGCCGCCGACGATGCCAACGCGTCCAGCGTGGTCGAATACGCCGTCCACGCGCTCGAAGTGGAGCACATCATCGTCTGTGGCCATCATCACTGCGGCGGCGTGCGCGCGGCGCTCTCGCCGCCCTCACCCGCGCTGCCGCTCGTGAACCGGCGCATCGCCGGACTGCGCGATCTGGCGCTGCGCCATCGTGCCGAACTCGACGCCATCACCGAAATGGACCAGCGCGTCGACCATCTCGCCGAGCTCAACGTCATCGAACAGGTCAAGCGCCTCGAAGCATCGCCGATCCTGCGCGATGCGAAGCGCAAACCGCAAGTGCACGGCTGGGTTTTCGGTCTGCGCGAAGGACGTCTGCTGCAACTGCATGACACTCAGGACGCGCCCATTGCCGCCGTCGCGGCCTGACACCCGTTTCGACCGACCTCTCCACACTGGATTTTCCATGCCGAAATCTCGCTCCTTCGACTTCGCGAGCCTGCGTAGCGACCTGTTCGCGGGCATCGTCGTCTTTCTCGTCGCGCTGCCGCTATGCCTGGGCATCGCCACGGCCTCTGGGGTCGAGCCGTTCGCCGGCCTGCTCTCAGGGATCGTCGGCGGCCTCGTGGTGGCGCTGCTCAGCGGTTCGCACCTGAGCGTGAGCGGCCCGGCGGCGGGCCTCGTCGTGATCGTGGTCTCGGCCATCGGCACGCTCGGCAGTTTCTCTGCGTTTCTGTGCGCCGTGCTGATCGCAGGCGCGCTGCAAGTCGTGCTGGGCCTGCTGCGCGCCGGGCAACTGGCGAGCTTCGTGCCCGTGCCCGTCATCAAGGGCATGCTCGCGTCGATCGGCCTGCTGCTGATCGTCAAGCAGGTTCCGCTGGGCCTGGGTCTCAGCGCGCCTGGCGCGACGCATCCGCACGACACCGCGGCCACGCTCGCTACGCCTTTTGGACCTGTGCTGCTGCCCGCGCTCGTGCTCGCCGTCGTATCCGTGGCGTTGCTGTTCGCCTGGGAAACGCCGCGCGCGAAACGCTACGCGCTGGTGCGCGCCGTGCCTGGACCACTCGCGGTGGTGGCGCTTGGCATCGGCACGACGGTGCTGCTCGATGCGTTCGCGCCTGCGCTCGCCTTACCGGTCGAGCAGCGCGTGGCGCTGGATTCGCTCGCCTCGTTCGATTCGCTGGCCGGCGCGTTCGCCCTGCCGGACTTCACGCAATTCGTCGATGCCGATGTCTGGCGCGTCGCGCTCACGCTCGCCATCGTCGCGAGCCTGGAAACGCTGCTGAGTCTCGAAGCCGTCGAGCAGATGGACCCGCAACGGCGGCGCGCTTCGCCCGACCGCGAACTCAAGGCTCAGGGTGTGGGCAATATGGTGGCGGGCGCACTGGGCGGCTTGCCGATTACGGCCGTGATCGTGCGCAGCTCCGCGAATCTCAACGCGGGCGCACGCACGCGGCTTTCGGCCTTCGTGCATGGCGTGCTGCTACTCGTGAGCGTATTCGCCCTGACGACCGTGCTGAACCTGATTCCGCTCGCCTGCCTCGCGGCCATCCTGATCCAGACCGGCTACAAACTCGCGAAACCGCAGCTTTTCATGGCGATGATGCGCGAAGGCGCCGAACGCCTGATTCCCTTCGTCGCGACCATCGTGGGCGTGCTCGCGACCGATCTGCTGATCGGCATTGGCATCGGCATTGCGGTGAGCATGCTGCTGGCAATGCGCGCGAACCTCGACGACACCTTCGCCCTCGCGGAGCACGACGACCACTATCTGCTCTCGTTTCGTAAGGATGCCTCATTTCTTGCCAAGCCCATGCTCATGCGCTGCCTCGCCCGCATTCCCGATCGCGCCACGGTGCTGATCGACGCGGAACGCGCCGATTTCGTCGATCGCGATATCCGCGAGACGCTCGAACGTTTCGTCGACGATGCGCCGCGCCGCCACATCACCGTCGAGCGCGTGCATTGGCCGCGCCTGGACGCCCCCACGAAACGCCGGCTGCCGTGGGCGCGCACCGCGGGCACGACGCAGGCATAACGCCAACAGGAAAGCGGACGAAAAAAGGCGCGCCCAAGGCGCGCCTGAAAGATCGCTCCACACGACCGGCGCCGCCCTGCCTGAGTCAGGACGGCGCCGGGGTCCAACTGCTACGTCAATCGAAATTCTCGCGCAGCCATTTCTTGTTCAGTTTGCCCACGCTGGTCTTTTCCAGCGCATCGACGAACTTGACGATCTCCGGCACCGCATACTTCGAGATCTTGCCGGTCTCGGCAAAACGCATCACGTGCGCGCGAATTTCCTCGCTGCTCACGGGTGCGCCATGCTCGGGACGCAGCACGATCACCGCGGCGGGACGCTCGCCCCACTTCTCGCTCTTGATGCCGATCACCGCCACTTCCGCCACGGCGGGATGCTGCGAGATCAGGCTCTCGATATCGAGCGACGACACCCACTCGCCGCCCGACTTGATCACGTCCTTGATGCGATCCGTGATCTGCAGATAGCCGTCCGTGCCGATACGCGCCACGTCCTGCGTATGCAGCCAGCCGCCTTCCCATAGCGTCTTCGACGCATCAGGGTTGTGCAGATAGCCCTGCGTGAGCCACGGTGCGCGCACAACAACCTCGCCGCTCGCGCTGCCATCGTGCGGCACGTCGCGCATTTCGGCATCGACAATGCGCAGATCGACGAGCGGAATCGGCAGGCCCGTGCGGCAACGCAGGCTCACTTCCTCGTCGAGCGTGCGCGGCTCGCGCGAAGGCATCAACTGCGCAAGCGTGAGCACCGGGCAGGTCTCGGACATGCCATAGCCCGTAAAGATGTCGATGCCGCGTTCGAGCGCCGCGCGTGCGAGACCATGCGGCAACGCGCCACCGCCGATCACCACCTTCCACTTGCTGAAGTCGGCGGTTTTCGCCTGCGGGCAACTGAGCATCATGTGCAGGATCGTCCCCACGCAATGCGAGTAGGTGACGTTTTCCTCGCGCATCAACTCGACGAGGCGGTCCGGCACATAGCGACCCGGATACACCTGCTTCAGGCCCATCAGCGTGGCGATATACGGCATGCCCCACGCGTGCACGTGGAACATCGGCGTGAGAGGCATATACACATCGCCGCGATGCACGCGCTGACCGTGCTCGGGACTCGTGAGCGCGGCCATCACCGTGATGGTGTGCAGCACGAGTTGCCGATGCGAAAAATACACGCCCTTTGGCAAACCGGTCGTGCCGGTCGTGTAGAAGGTCGTCGCGCGCGTGTTCTCGTCGAAGTCGGGGAAGTCGAACTGCGTGCCGCTGCTGGCGAGCAATTGCTCGTATTCGCCCGCGAACTCAATGCCCGGTGGCAGCGTTGCGTTGCCTTCATCGTCGATCAGAACGAATGTATGCACGCGCGGCAGCTTCTCGCGAATTGCCTCCAGCACCGGCAGGAAATCCGCGTGAACCAGCACGACTTCGGCGCGCGCGTGGTCGATCGTATAGGCGATTTCAGACTGCGACAGTCGGATGTTCACGGTCTGGAGCACCGCGCCCATCATTGGGATTGCGAAATAACTTTCCAGATAGCGATGGCTGTCCCAATCCATCACCGCAACCGTGGTGCCCTTTTGTACGCCCAGGCGCTGCAGCCCATTGGCGAGTCGCGCGATACGCTCCTGAAGCTGCGCATAGGTGATGCGCACCTTGCCGCGGTAGACGATTTCCTGCTCGCGCGCATGCGCCATGGGCGTGAGCAGGAGGCGCTTGATCAGGAGAGGATAGGCATAGGCCGACGTCGCGTCCTCGCTGGCTTCGTTCGCGTCGTTTGCTTGGGTTGCCTCGTATTGCATGTGTGTCTCCAGTCTCATGCCGCGCGCTAATGGAACTTAGCGCAGATTCTCGAAAATCGCTGCGATGCCCTGACCGCCGCCGATACACATCGTCACCAGCGCATAGCGGCCGTTCACACGTTGCAGTTCGTGCAGCGCCTTCACGGTGATGAGCGTGCCCGTCGCGCCGATCGGATGGCCCAGCGAAATGCCCGAACCGTTCGGGTTCACCTTGGCCGGATCGAGGCCCAGTTCCTGCGTCACGGCGCAAGCCTGTGCCGCGAATGCCTCGTTCGACTCGATCACGTCGAGGTCTTCGATACGCAGGCCCGCGCGTTGCAGCGCGAGACGCGTGGCGGGCACCGGGCCAATGCCCATATGCAGCGGATCGACGCCCGCGTGCGCATAGGCCACGAGGCGCGCCATCGGCGCGATGCCGCGCTGTTCGGCAGCTTCGCGCGACATCAGCAGCACTGCAGCAGCAGCGTCGTTGATACCCGAGGCATTACCCGCCGTAACCGTGCCGTTCTCTTTCGCGAACACGGGCTTGAGCTTCGAGAAGTCCTCGATCGTTGCGTCGGTACGCAGATGCTCGTCGGTATCGAACACGACGTCGCGGCCCTTCACCTTGCGCGTGACCGGCACGATCTGGCTTGCGAAACGGCCTTCGGCAATGGCGTGCGCCGCGCGGCGATGCGATTCGAGCGCCAGCGCATCCTGGCGCTCGCGCGAGATGTCGAACTTGCGCGCGACGTTCTCGGCGGTCACGCCCATCGGGATGGTGTGAAACGGATCGTTGAGCGCGCCGAGCATCATGTCGACGAGGCGTACATCGCCCATGCGCGCGCCGAAACGCGCATCCGGCGTGATATACGGCGCGCGGCTCATGTTTTCCGCGCCCGCGCCGATCGCCACATCGGCGTCGCCCAGCAGAATGGTTTGCGCCGCCGACACGATCGCCTGCAGGCCCGAGCCGCACAGACGGTTGACGTTGAAGGCCGGCGTCGTTTCCGGAATGCCCGCGTTGATGGCCGCGACGCGCGACAGATAGAGGTCCTTGGGTTCCGTGGCGATCACGTTGCCGAACACCACATGGCCCACGTCCTCGGGCTTGACTTCGCTGCGTGCGAGCACTTCGCGCAACACCAGTGCGCCCAGTTCGGTGGGCGCCACGTCCTTCAGGCTGCCGCCGAATTTACCGATTGCGGTCCGCACGCCGCCAACGACTACGACTTCCTTGCTCATTGTCTACTCCTCGTTCTATGGGGCCCGCGCCTGAAGCGCGGTGGGCATTACATGTTCGGATAATTGGGACCGCCGCCACCTTCGGGCGTGACCCAGACGATATTCTGCGTCGGATCCTTGATATCACAGGTCTTGCAGTGCACGCAGTTTTGCGCGTTGATCTGCAATTTGTCTTCGTCCGAATCGTCCTTGACGAATTCGTAGACACCTGCCGGGCAAAAACGCGCTTCGGGGCCAGCGTAGGTCGTCAGATTGATACCGACCGGCACGTTCACGTCTTTCAGCGTCAAATGCGCGGGCTGATTTTCTTCGTGGTTCGTATTCGAAATGAACACGGAAGAAAGGCGGTCGAACGTGAGCTTGCCGTCAGGTTTCGGATAGACGATCGGCTTGCATTCTGAAGCGGGCTTGAGCATCTCGTGATCGCGATGCTGGTGGTGCAGCGTCCAGGGCACCTTGCCGCCCAGCACTTTCTGCTCGAGGCCCACCATGATCGTGCCGAGGTACAGGCCCTTGCTCATCCACTGCTTGAAGTTGCGTGCCTTGTACAGTTCTTCATGCAGCCACGACTTTTTGAACGCATCCGGATAGGCGCTCAGTTCATCGCTCTGACGACCCGCCTGCACGGCTTCGAATGCCGCTTCGGCGGCCAGCATGCCGGTCTTGATCGCCGCGTGGCTGCCTTTGATGCGCGAAGCGTTCAGGAAGCCTGCATCGTCGCCCACCAGCGCGCCGCCGGGGAACACAAGCTTTGGCAGCGACATCAGGCCGCCCGCCGTGATCGCACGCGCGCCATACGACACGCGCTTGCCGCCTTCGAGATATTTGCGAATCTCCGGGTGCGTCTTGTAGCGCTGGAATTCCTCGAACGGCGAGAGATACGGATTCGTATAAGCCAGGCCGACGACAAAACCCACCATCACCTGGTTGTTCTCGGTGTGATAGAGATACGAGCCGCCATACGTGTCGCTTTCGAGCGGCCAACCGGCAGTGTGAACGACCAGGCCAGGCTGATGCTTCGCGGGATCGATTTCCCACAGTTCCTTGATGCCGATACCGTAGACCTGCGGATCGGCGTCCTTGCCCAGCTTGAAGTGCTCGTTCAGTTGACGGCCCAGATGCCCGCGCGCGCCTTCGCAGAAGAGCGTGTACTTCGCGTGCAACTCCATGCCGAGCTGAAAGTTCTCGGTTGGTTCGCCATCCTTACCGATACCCATGTTGCCGGTGGCGACGCCCTTCACCGAACCATCGTCGTTATAGAGAATCTCCGCGGCCGGAAAGCCCGGGAAAATCTCGACGCCCAGCGCTTCGGCCCGCTGGCCCAGCCAGCGCGTCACGTTCGCGAGGCTGATGACGTAATTGCCGTGGTTCTTGAAGTTGTTCGGCAGCGCCCAGTTCGGCACCGACTTCGCGCCCGTTTCCGACAGGAACAGGAACTTGTCTTCCGTCACCGGCACGCTCAGCGGCGCGCCTTGCTCTTTCCAGTCGGGAAAGAGTTCATTGATCGCTCGCGGATCCATGACGGCACCCGAAAGAATGTGCGCGCCAATTTCCGAGCCTTTTTCCAGCACGCACACGCCGATCTCGGCGCCTTTTTCCGCTGCAATTTGTTTGAGGCGAATCGCCGCCGACAGCCCGGCCGGGCCGCCGCCAACGATCACCACGTCGTATTCCATCGATTCACGCGGACCAAACTGCGCGATCAAATCGTTCGAATTCATCCTGCGTCTCCCCCATCTCCCGGAGCGCGGCCCGTCTCAGGCCGCTGCTCCGGTCACCATCCACAATCAGAACTGGTCTTCGGCCAGCGTGAGCAC
Source organism: Paraburkholderia sp. J67 (assembly GCF_905220265.1). NCBI lineage: Bacteria > Pseudomonadati > Pseudomonadota > Betaproteobacteria > Burkholderiales > Burkholderiaceae > Paraburkholderia > Paraburkholderia sp. J67. Next base: position 111,931 of record NZ_CAJMZK010000014.1, on the reverse strand, counting down.
GCCTTCGTCGCCGCGCGCGGCGAGCACCGCCGTCGCGAGACCACCCGCCTGCGAGAGTACATGCTCGGCGTAGAACTGCGCCATCGCAATCTTCGCACCGTAGAACGCGGGGTCATCGGCGAGATTGCGCTGCGCCGCCAGCAAGGCGCGGCCGAGTTGCCAGCCGCACAGCACGATGCCCGCGAGTTTCAGATACGGCACGCTGCCGATGAAGACCGCGTTCGGATCGCGCTTGACGTTCTCCAGCACGTAATCCACCACACGCGAAAGGGCTTGCGCGCCCTGCTCCAGTTGCGTGCGCATCGACGTCGCCGCCGCGCCACCTGCCTGGCCCAGTGCCTCGATGGTGCCCGCCACTTCGTCGAGCAGCGCCTTCCCCACCGCGCCGCCATCGCGTGCGGTCTTGCGGCCGATCAGGTCGTTCGCCTGGATCGCCGTGGTGCCTTCGTAGATCGCCAGGATGCGGGCATCGCGATAGTGCTGCGCCGCGCCGGTTTCCTCGATGAAGCCAATGCCGCCGTGCACCTGTACGCCGAGGCTCGTGACCTCGTTGGCCATTTCCGTGCTCCAGCCCTTCACGATCGGCACGAGGAATTCGTAGATCGCCTGATGACGTGCGCGCACGGCCTCGTCGGCATGACGATGCGCGATGTCGGCATGGCCTGCCGCCACATACGCCAGCGCGCGGGCGCCTTCGGTCATCGAGCGCATGGTCGCGAGCATGCGGCGCACGTCGGGGTGACGCACGATCGTCACCGACTCTTTGGCCGAACCGTCGACGGGACGGCTCTGCACGCGCTCCTTCGCATAGGCCACGGCCTGCTGGTAAGCGCGCTCGGCGATCGCCACGCCCTGCGTGCCCACGCCGAAGCGCGCCGCGTTCATCATCACGAACATGTATTCGAGACCGCGATTTTCCTCGCCGATGAGGTAGCCGATCGCGCCGCCGTTATCGCCGTATTGGAGCACCGCGGTCGGGCTTGCCTTGATGCCGAGCTTGTGTTCGATCGACACGCAATGCACGTCGTTACGCGCGCCCAGCGAGCCGTCTTCGTTGATCAGGAACTTCGGCACGATGAAGAGCGAAATGCCCTTCACGCCTTCAGGTGCGTTCGGCACGCGCGCCAGCACGAGATGGACGATGTTCCCGGCCATGTCGTGTTCGCCCCAGGTGATGAAAATCTTGGTGCCGAACACCTTGTACGAACCATCGGCCTGCGGTTCGGCGCGCGAGCGCACCAGTGCGAGGTCGGAACCGGCCTGCGGCTCGGTCAGGTTCATCGTGCCGGTCCACTCGCCCGAAATCAGCTTCGGGACATAGCGTTGCTTCTGGTCTTCGGTGCCGGCCGTGAGCAGCGCTTCGATCGCGCCGTCGGTCAGCAGCGGGCACAGCGCGAACGAGAGGTTCGCCGCATTGAGCATTTCGTTGCAAGGCGTGCCCACGAGCTTCGGCAAGCCCTGGCCGCCGTACTCGGTGGGATGTTGCAAACCTTGCCAGCCACCTTCGGCGAACTGCGCGAAGGCTTCCTTGAAGCCCGGCGTTGCCGTGACTTCGCCATCGCGCCAGCTGCTCGGCGCGCGGTCGCCTTCGACGTTAAGCGGCGCGAGCACTTCGCTGCACAGCTTCGCGGCCTCCTCCAGCACCGCCTGGGCGGTTTCGAAGCCGGCGTCCTCGTAGCCGGGCAGCGTTGCAATATTGTCGATGCCGGCCAGCTCTTTCAGCACGAACAACATATCCTTGACGGGGGCAGTAAAGCTCATGGCGAACCTTTCAATCACGCGGTAGATCAGGGACGCCCTGCGGCGAAGCGGCGGGAGCGCCATTCGCGTACGGGCAATGTTGGCCAATCGTAGCGGCAAAGGCACGCCGCCGGACTGTCCAAACAGGCCCATCTAGTGACAAATCTGGCCACGCCATGTCTGACGGACGCGTGAAATACGAGGTTGACCAGGGTTGAACCTGGTGTGCACTGGGGCTGCGCCGGGAATGCGCATCAGCCGCTTTGGGGTTGCGCGTCAGGCACGCCCGCGATAGGTGCCGGGCGTGCTGCCGGTCCAGTGACGGAAGGCGCGATGGAATGCGCTGGGATCGTCGAAGCCGATATCGGCGCCGATGGCCGCGATGGTGTCCTGGGTGTCGGTCAAGCGCTGGATCGCCACGTCGCGGCGCAGATCGTCCTTGAGCACCTGAAACGACGTCTCCTCGGCGGCGAGGCGGCGGCACAGCGTGCGCACCGAGCAATGCAGATGCTCGGAGGCCGCTTCAATGGTCGGCAGATCGGGCAGCGTGTTCGCCAGGTACTGGCGCACCTGATGGCTCACCAGTTGCTCGCTGAACGATTCGAAGATCCAGTCGCCCGGCGAGCGTGCGAGAAACTGGCGCAGATTGCGCTTGCTCTGCCGGATCGGCATGTCCAGATAGGCCGCGCTGAAGCGGAACAGCGCCGTCTCACAGCCAAAGCGCACCGGGCCGGAAAAGAAATAGCGGTGATCGTGCGCATGAGCCGGACGCTCGCAGGCCAGATCGACCTGGAGGAACGGAATCTTCTGGCCGATCAACCACGACGACACCCCGTGCGCGAGCTTGAGCATGAGCTCCTGCCCCAACGGGCCGATCGGCCCATACGCGGGATGCGGGCGCAGCTCCACCTGCGCGACCAGTTCACTGCGGCGCGATTCGAGCCGGAAGTCGTCGAGCACGATATGGAAAAACTGGCCAAAGCGATGCAGCGCCGTTTCCAGATTGCGTGCGTCCAGCAGACTCAGCGAGAGAAATTTCAGCGTGCCGCTGCGAAAGGGGCGGCTGAAGATGCCGGGCATTTCGTCGTCGAGTTCGATCGCCAGCATGCGATAGAGCGTGGAGAACTGCTCCTCGGTCACGCGCGCGCCCGGTTCGTTCAGCAATTCCCCGGGGATGCCCGCCTGCTCCAGATAGCGCTCGACCACTTCGGGCCGCGCGCGGGCGGCAGCGAGAAAACCAAGCACGAGCGAAATGGGAACGGTGGAGCCGGGAAGTTGCATGCCAGAGAAAGCCGGGCGGAAGCCTTGGCGAAATCGTTTGTGTGAGCGCCTGAGCGCGACATCGCATGATACGCCCCCAAGTGGCTTTCACCGAATGCGGGGTGCGCGCCATCGCGCGATACCTCAACACCATTCGCAGATACATGATCACTGATATTTAATTATTAAGTAACGCATCAAATACTCACATCAATAATCATGCAATGTTCCATCGATTAAAAATCCAGGCAAACAAATAACGCACCAGAATTTGCGAACAGAGTAGAAGTTAATATAATTATCGCAAAAACGAGCGACTACAACCAAAATCGGTTTATCCGCCTGACTCGCAACAATGCCTTGTCAAGCACCTTTACGCTTTTGACTCGACGACAGTGCATCGGCGACGCGGGTGACGACACCCGACCAGTCGACATCATCGACTCCTTGACGAAACAAGCTAACAACACCTGGATACAGCTCTGAAGTTACACCGTCAGATCCCCAACGCCAGTCAGTTGCTACGTTCGCCAGCAGAATCCACGTGGGTTTGCCGAGTGCCGCCGCCAGGTGGACGACCGCCGTATCCACGCCGATGACAAGATCGAGTCGTGAAATGATTGCCGCGACATCGGCAAGATCTGTAACCCTGTTGCCAAGGTTCAAGATGAAGCGATCGCCGATCTCCGACCTCAAGGCTGTTTCGCTGACACCTTTCTGGAGACAAACAAACACGACTCCCGGGATTTCCCATAGACGTTCCAATACGTTCAAGGCTGGCAAAGAGCGAAAATAATCATTCGGATTAGCAGGATTTCCCCGCCATACCACGCCAACTCGTAGTCGCCCTTTGGGAATTCTATGCTCCCATTTCAGACCGGCGCCCGCTGACACATTGAGGTATGGCAGGCCTGACGAACCCGACCAGGGCCGTTCGCGCAAATTAAGGGGAATACTCCATATGTATGTCCAGAAGTCATGAACGGCACAGATTGAAGGATCAAATGCCTCGCGAGCGACAATCGCATCGACCTCTGTCAGAGCGGAGAATAATCTTAGCGCTGCGGCACTGCAAACCAATGTCACTCGCGTGGCGCCGCGTTCCTTAATTCTCCGGATGTAGCGTGAAAGTTGTATTTCATCTCCAAGTCCCTGCTCGGGCCACACTAGCAGCGACGCGCCTTCAATCGATTCCCCGCGCCATTGTGGAAACGAAACAGGAGGCGGACTAGCGTACGCACCCTGGGATTCAGTTGCGCAGCGTGCCTCGAAGAGTGGCAACCCGCTCTGCCAGTTACCCTGATAGAGCAAGAGATTGCCGAGGTTCAATTTGTAGTCAGTGTTATGTGGCTGCAGCGCGAGCGCCTGCCTGAATATCGTCTGGGCGTGGTCGAGCCGCCCCCGATCTTTAAGAATCATTCCTAGCATATTCAACAACCGATGGCTTTCAGGTACCTCCCTGACTGCTCCTGATAATAAATCTTCTGCATCTTTAAGGTGCCGTTTCCATCGCAACAAGAGACCCAGATTGCACAGAGCCTGTTCGTGATTCGGGACAACGGCAATAGCGCAACGAAACCATCGTTCAGCTTCCTCCTGGCGTCCAGTCTCCCGGTACAGCACCCCCAGGTTATTCATAACATCGGCGGATCGAGGCGCGACCCGGACAGAACGATGCAGATAATCCTCGGCAGCCACGTAATTTTTTATTTTCAAATTACACACACCCGCAATATTTAGCAATTCTGGATGATCGGGTTGGCGCTCGAGCATTTCATCCGTCAACCGGATAGCCTCCTCGACATTACCGGTATGATATATCTCTCTAATTAACTCGATTTCTCGATTCATGGTCATGATAATAAAAACATAAAATCAGGGATTCGAGAGAAACGACGTTTTCGAAATTCACGCCGCCAACATAATCGAATTAAATGAAATAAAGATTATTAATTAATATCAGAATCACAACCAAATGCCAACCTTCAAACCTTGAACCATATCACTCATCAATAATAATATAATATCTTTTTGCAAATCTCCACAAAACCAGCCGCATTGCGAGATGGATCTGGAAGTACTCAACATCATTTTCACGATGAAAAAAGTATGAAGACATTATGTGTCAGCCCAATCACTATCTGCGCCCCCCGGTAATCTCACTTCGCACCACAAAGCCATCGTTTCGCGACGCCAGGCGCCCGTCCGTCGCATTCCGGTCGCGGGCAAACCCGCACGGCCCGACCATGAGCCACATCGATTCGCTCACCCCACACGCCGGAGGTCGCCGCCATGTTTGCCAGCCTGATCCAACACACGCCCCATTGGGTTTGGGGCACCCTCGTCGCCCTGATCGTCCTCGGCATGCGCCAAAGCGAGCCGCGCCGCCGTTCGCTGCGCAGCGCCACGACGCTGCCACTCGTCATGACCGCGCTCTCGCTCTATGGCGTGGTCTCGGTCTTCGCCCACGAACCGCTTGCGCTCGCGGCCTGGGCACTCGGGGCCGCCGCCCTGTTTTCGGTGATGACGACACAAGGTGCCTGGAACGGCGTGCATTGGTCGGCGACACAGGAATGCCTGGTCGTACCGGGCAGCTGGCTTCCCCTCGCGCTCTATCTGGGTCTTTTCTGCGTGAAATTCGCGGTCGGCGCAACGCTCGCGATCCATCCCGCACGCATCGACGACGCGAACTTCGCCTGTCTCACCGGTCTGGCCTACGGCGCATTCAGCGGGGTGTTCCTCTCGCGCAGCTATGCCATGTGGCGCATCGCCCGCAACGTGCTGACACGCAACGCCGCACTCTGGTAATCCGCGCGAGGCGCCAGACGCTACAATCCGCCACACGCCGCGCTCACCTGCATCATCGGCCCACGCGGCGCGCGCATCTCCACCCGCACCGACCCCGGACGGCGACATGCAACCCACCCGCAACGCGCTCGCCTGGCTCTGGCGAGAACTGCGCATCGCGATTCCGATGGGCGCGATCAGCACCGTGCTGTTCGGCAGTCTGGCGCACGACACGCTCGCGGCGAATCTCAAGTACTCCTTTAGCATCACGCTCTGCATCCAGGCGTTGATCGAAGGCGGCCGTTATGGGCTTGCGGCCCTGACGCAGCGCCAGTCAAACGACACCGCCAGCGCCGCCGCGCCCCAGCGCGTCTGGCCCGGCTGGAGGCTGATGGGGCCGTGGCTCGTGTTCTCGGTCTTGCTCGGCTACTTCGCCGGGCACGCCATCGGCGACTGGCTCACCGGCGTGCACCGCGATCCGTTCGCGTTCTTTCGCAATACCGGCGATCTGCTGCCCGCCTTCGGCCCGACCTTCGCGCTGGCGCTCGGCTGCACCTGGTTCTTCTACATGCGCGGGCGGCTCGCGGCGATGGAAGTGCGCACGCAGACGGCGCTGCGCACCGCCGCCGAGAATCAACTGCGGCTGCTCGTGTCGCAACTCGAACCTCATATGCTGTTCAACACGCTCGCGAACCTGCGCGTGCTGATCGGCAGCGATCCGCCGCGCGCACAGGCGATGCTCGATCATCTGAACGGCTTTCTGCGCGCGACGCTCGACGCCTCGCGTTCGGACTCGCACGCACTGGCGGCCGAATTCGCACGCCTGCGTGACTACCTCGAACTGATGCAGGTCCGCATGGGCCCGCGACTGCGCGCAACGTTCGACCTGCCCGACGCGCTGGGCGCGCTTCCCGTGCCGCCGCTGCTCCTGCAACCGTTGGTGGAAAACGCCATCAAGCACGGGCTCGAACCGAACATCGCGGGCGGCGAGATCGAGATCGGCGCGCGCCGCGAAGGCGCGACGCTCATACTGGACGTGCGCGACACCGGCGCGGGTCTGCACGCCCCACCCGCCGACGGCACGCGCTTCGGCCTGAGCCAGGTACGCGAGCGGCTGGCCGCGCTCTACGGCGATGCCGCGCGCTTCACGCTGACCGAACCCGGCGATGGCCGCGGCGGCGCGCTCGCCACCGTGAGCCTGCCGATCGCCTCGCCGCGCTGAGCGCCTTCTCCCTTCCCCCTTCCCGCAACACGCCCATGCACGCCACCGCCCTGATCGCCGAAGACGAACCCCTGCTGGCCGCGAACCTACAGGCCGAATTGCTGCGGTTGTGGCCAGAATTGCACATCGTGACGATGGTGGGCGACGGCGCTTCAGCTGTGCGCGAATGCCTCGCGCAACGCCCCGACGTCGCGTTTCTCGACATCCGCATGCCGGGCATGAGCGGACTGGACGCGGCGCAGGCACTCGCCGAAGACTGGCCGGGAGACGAGGCCGGCGACGCACCGCCGCTCGTCGTGTTCGTCACGGCCTACGACGACTATGCGGTGCGCGCGTTCGAGCAGGCGGCGCTCGACTACGTGCTCAAGCCGGTCCAGACGGAGCGGCTCGCGCGCACCTGTGAGCGCCTTCAGTCGGCGCTCGCCGCGCGCACAACGGCCAACACGGTCACCGCGTCGAACGCGCTAGAACCGCTGGTCGCGCAACTACGCGGCCTGCTCGGCATCGCGAACGAAGCCACGCAGGCCGGCGCGGAACCGCTGCGCGTGATCCAGGCGGGCACGGGCAACACCATCACGATGATTCCCGTCGATGAGGTGCTGTACTTCGAGTCCGCCGATAAATACGTGCGCGTCGTCACCGCCGAGCGCGAACATCTGATCCGCCTGTCGCTGCGCGATCTGCTGCAACGGCTCGACGCGAGCGTGTTCTGGCAGATCCACCGCGGCACGGTCGTGCGCGCCGACGCCATCGCGAGTGCATCGCGCGACGAAGCCGGCAAGCTCACGCTGCGGCTGAACGGCCACGCGGCGAAGCTCGTCGTGAGCCGTCTCTACGCGGACCGGTTCAAAAGCATGTGAAATGCATCGGAAGCGCATGCGCAACATCTGGTAAGCGTTGGTAACAACTTGGCGCTCAAGGCCTGCTTGCGCATCGCCGATATCCAGATCAGGGGTATTTACCGCGCTCGTGAGCGGTGCCGCATCATTTCGAGGACAGGAAGCCATGCAGATTCAGCCGACCAGCGCGGCCACCGTCGCCACCACATCCGCTACGACAAACACCAGTACAACGAGCAACGGCACGTCGGCGTCCAACGCGTCGAATGCGTCGAACGCGACTTCGAGCACCAGCAGCAGCACGGATAGCAGCAGTTCGTCGAGCAACGCCACAAGCGGCACATCCAGCAGCTCGTCGTCGGACACGTCCACGAGTTCGACCTCGGGCGCGAAGAAGTCCGGTGGTGGTGGCGGAGGTGGAGGCGGAGGATCGTCGTCATCGAGCGATGCGACCACGACCGCCATCGACAAGCTCAAGGCGCTGATCAAATCGCTCCAGTCGCAACTGGCGCAGGCGCAGAACGCGGTCGGTAGTTCGGCGTCCGCTTCTTCCTCTGGCGCGTCCTCGCAGTCGGGCTCGCAAAGCTCGTCGACGAGCGGTGCAAATGGCACGAGCGGCACAAACGGCACGAGCGGCGCCTCGAATACGTCAGGCGCCTCGGGTGCCGCGAACACGGCCAAATCGGCCGCGGCCGCGCAGCAGAGCACCGCGCTCGCAGCCGTGAACCAGATCGAATCGTCGCTGGAAACCGCGCAGGCCGAGCTGGTGCAACTGATGCTGGCCAGCGGTCAAACCACGGGTTTGCTCTCCACGACTGCCTGAAGCAGCCCGGCGCTAGCGCCCCGCGCCGCGCACGCCCACGTAGAGCGAATACACCGAGGACGTCGCGGTAATGAAAAGCCGGTTGCGGTTAAAGCCGCCAAAGGTGAGGTTCGACACCACTTCCGGCAGCAGGATCTTGCCGAGCAACTCGCCCTGCGGCGAGTAGCAGTGCACGCCGTCCTCGGCGCTGGTCCAGACGTTGCCCTGCTCGTCCACGCGAAAGCCGTCGGGCACGCCGCTCGCCATTTCAATGAAGACGCGCCCATTCCGGAGCACGCCGCCATCCACGTCGAACACGCGGATATGGCGCGGGCCGCCCTCCACGTGCGACGCCCCCGAATCGGCGATATAAAGCCGCGACTCGTCCGGCGAAAACGCCAGACCGTTAGGCTTCACGAAATCGTCGGCGACGCGGCGTGCTTCACGCTCGCCGCGCGCCAGCGCATAGACGTGGCAGCCGCCAATCTCGCCCTCGGCGCGAAAGCCTTCGTAGTCGCTCATGATCCCGTAGTCGGGATCGGAGAACCAGATCGTGCCCTGCGTATCGACGACAAGATCGTTTGGCGAGTTAAAGCGCTTGCCCTGATAGTGCGAAGCCAGCAGCACCACGCTGCCGTCATGCTCCGTGCGCGAGATGCCACGACGTCCATGCTCGCAGGTAACGAGGCGCCCTTCGTTGTCGCGCGTGTTGCCGTTGCTGAAATTGGCGTTGGTGCGGAACACGCCCACGCCCATGCCGGGCGCCCAGCGCATCATCCGGTTGTTCGGGATGTCGCTCCACACGAGCATATCCGCCGCCGGAAAGTACGCCGGCCCCTCGGTCCAGAGGCAATCGCCGGCGATTTTTTCCAGCGGCGCATTCGCCTGGATCAGCGAGCGAAAACGCGCGTCGTGCGTTTCGTAGTCTTGTCGGTTCATTCGCCCTTCTTGCGCAGTCCCACCCACGCGCGCTTTTCCGCCCAGGGCAGATCGTCTTCCACATAGGCCTGCACGATCGCGTGAAACGACGTATCGCCCACGAAGCCGAGCTTGCGCGCGCGCGTGTCGTCCCAACGCCCCGGCCAGCTGGTGACGATGCGCTCGATCACCTCGTCCGGCTCCCAGTCGACGCGCGCCACGGCCTTCGCGCCGCCGTACTGGCTCAGGGTTTCGATCATCTCGTCCACGGTCGTCGACACGCCCGGCAGGTTGACGATGCGCCGCGTGCCCAGCACCGCCGCGTCGATTTCGCTGGCCCGCACGAGACACTGCACCGCCTTGCGCGGCGAGAGCAGCCAGATGCTCGTCGCACCGCTCACGGGGCACACGGCGGTCTCGCCGTTGAGCGCCTCGCGCACGATGCCGCTCGCGAACGACGACGCTGCACCGCTCGGCCGACCCGGCCGCACCGCGACGGTCGGCAGACGCAGCACGCGCCCATCGACAAAACCGCGCCGCGAATAGTCGCCGATCAGCAGTTCGGCCATCGCCTTCTGCACGCCGTACGAGGACTGCGGATCGAGCGCGGTGTCGTCGCGCACCTCCTCGGGCAGCGTGCCGCCATAGACCGCCACCGAACTCGTGAACACGAGACGCGGCGTATGCCCGCGCGCGCGGCAAACCTCCAGCAGCGCACGCGTGCCGTCGAGATTGATGCGCAAGCCCTGATCGAACTCGGCTTCGGCTTCGGCGCTGAGCAGCGCGGCCATATGGAAAATCACGGCGGTGTCCGTGTCGATCAGACGCTCCAGCACCGCGCGATCCGCGGCATCGCCGGTTTCGACGCGCACGCGCGCATCGTCGAGCGCATGCGCGGGCGTCGTGTCGAGCAGCACCAGTTCGGTGATCGGCTCGGGCGCGCCGCCGCCCTGCAATGTCTTATGCAACGCCCCGCGCGCGAGCAGCTCGCCCGCCAGACGTTGGCCCAGAAACCCCGCACCACCGGTAATCAGCACTTTCATGTTCGAATGCTCCGTTCATGCTTGTGGGAATGCTTAGCGAAGAATTTGCGACGAATGATGCGGGCCGGCAGCGACGGGATAGCCTCAACCTCGCGCGGGCAGCCAAGGCCGAATCCAGCCGAGTCCCGCCGCCGCCGTCGTGCGCGGCCGATACTCGCAGCCGATCCAGCCCGTATAGCCAAGCGCGTCGATGCGCTCGAAAAGCCAGGGATAGTTGAGCTCGCCACGATCAGGCTCGTGACGCTCGGGCACCCCCGCGATCTGGATATGGCCGATGCCCGCCATGTCGCGCTCGAGCTTCACGCTGAGATCGCCTTCGACGATCTGGCAGTGATAGCAGTCGAACTGCACCTGGAGATTGGGCGCGCCTACCTCGGCGCAGATCGCATGCGCATCGTCCTGGCGGTTGAGCAGATAGCCGGGCATATCACGCGTGTTGATCGGCTCGATCAGGATCGTGACGCCTTCGCTTTGCGCAGCCTGCGCCGCAAAAGCGAGGTTCTTCAGATACGTTTCGCGCTGCGCCGCGCGCGCGTCCGGCGAGGCAGCGATGCCTGCCATCACGTGCAGCTTGCGATTGCCCAACACGCGCGCGTAGTCGAGCGCGCGTTCGATGCCGTGGCGGAATTCGTCCTCGCGGCCAGGCAAGCCGGCGATACCGCGCTCACCGGCGGCCCAGTCGCCCGGCGGCGCATTGAACAGCACCTGCGCGAGACCGGCCTCATCGAGACGCGCTTTCAGTTCTTCGGGTGCATGTTCGTAGGGGAATAGATATTCGACCGCCTCGAAACCGTCACGCGCCGCCGCGGCGAAACGGTCGAGAAATGCGTGTTCGGTGTACATCATCGAAAGATTGGCGGCAAAACGAGGCATCGAAAACTCCGGGTGCGCGCGCGGCTACGGCGCGCAATGTTGGCATCAGACCATTCTAAAAGCGCCTCCAGGCGCAAGCATCCGCGATAACCCTGAGACCGGTAACACGTCTTCGTCGCGACAACTTGCCCGCAAGAAGCTGCGCCACGGCCTGTCATGCCATGTAACATGGAGGGCTCTCGCGTGTTGCGCCCAATGGCTTGCATCAGTATTGCATCTGCCCAGTCCCGGCGCTTCGCATCCAGCCCATCCGTACCTGCTTCAACTGCCTCTGCCGGTGATTTCCCTTTCCCGACTTTCGCTCGCCCTTTCTGCCCTGTTCCTCGCCAGCGTCACGGCGACCGCCAGCTACGCCGCCACGCCGCACCGGCATCACGCCGATGCCCACACGCACGTCGTGGCGAAAAAGAAAAAGCTTTCGCGCAAACCGCGCCCGGCGCGTCATGCGACACCCGCTGTCGCCGCCAGCAAGCTCGCTGACGAGAAGCGACGCGCCCATCGCACGAAGCGCATGAAAACACGGCACACGCCGCATGGCGCACCGCCGTCGCGCGCCTCGCAAAGCGCTAATGTCGCGCCTGTCACGGATGTCGCGCAATATGGCAACGCGCCACATCTGCTCGCGCGCTGCGGCTTCACGCCCGCTTCGCGCAAGCGGCTCTTTTCGCGCTCGGTGTATATCGTCGACGAACAGACGCATACGCCGCTCTACGCGCGCAACGCCGATGTCGTCGCCCCCATCGCCTCGGTCTCCAAGCTGATGACCGCCGTGGTCTGGCTCGACCAGCGCCAGGCGCCGCTCGCGCAGCACATCGGCGTGACGGATGCCGATCTGGACACGCTCAAGTTCACCCACTCGCGCCTCACGGTGGGATCGAGCCTCACACGCGCCGATATGCTGCACATCGCGCTGATGTCGTCCGAGAATCGCGCGGCGGCGGCGCTCTCGCGCGACTATCCGGGCGGTCGTCCCGCGTTTGTCGCCGCGATGAATGCGAAGGCGCAGCAACTCGGCATGCCGCATACGTACTTCGTGAACGCGACGGGGCTCTCGCCGCAGAACGTCTCCACCGCGCGCGAACTCGCGCGGCTCGTGCGCGCGGCCAACGGCTATCCGCTGATTCGCCGCTACTCGACCGACGACGAGCAACGCGTGACAACGGGCCACGGCCAGCTTCAATATGTGAGCAGCAACCGTCTCGTGCGTTACGGACGTGTGCAGGCAAGCGTGCAGAAAACCGGCTTCATCAACGAGTCCGGGCACAACATGGTGATGCGGGTGATGGCGCATGGCCGGCGTCCCGTGATCGTCACCATGCTGAACAGCGCGAGCGCCGAAGGCTCGCGCCTCGATGGCGAGCGCATTGCGCATTGGGTCAACTGCTCGCTGCGCTAGTTATTCCCCATGCTCTGCCCGATCAAAGCGGCAACGCATGCGTCGACAGAATCTCCTTGAGCACCATGAACGAACGCACCTGGCGCACGCCCGGCAGATACAACAACTGCTCGGCGTGCAGCCGGTTGAAGCTCTCACTGTCGCGCGTGCGCACGAGCATGAAGTAATCGAACTCGCCCGTCACCACGTGGCACTCCATACAGCCTGACACCTTGCGCGCCGCTTTCTCGAACGCCGCGAATGCCTCGGGCGTCGAGCGATCGAGCACGAAGCCGATCACGACCGCCATTCCCGCGCCCAGCGCCTTCGGGTCGAGCAACGCGACGACCCCGCGAATCAGCCCCATCTCCTTGAGCCGCTCCACGCGCCGCAAACAGGCCGGCGCGCTGAGTTTCACCTTGCTCGCGAGGCTCACGTTCGAGATCGACGCATCGGCCTGCAACTGGCGCAGGATCGCGCGATCGATGCGATCCAGCACCGGCGCGGCGGGCGTGGCGGCGTCGGCATTCCGGCTTAATTTCATTGCGTCTTGCTCCTTCTGTACGAACTAAAAGTTTGTCTACTGAGCGCTACACGCCTTCAAAGTAAGTATTCGATATTTATTTCGCAAGCTCATTTTTTACGTGCGTTCCTATCATTCACTGACGACTACTTCACCGACACCGCCAGGAGCGACGCATGAACCTCGACCGTTTTCCCCGCTATCCGCTGACGTTCGGTCCAAGCCCCATTCAACCGCTCAAACGCCTTTCCGCGCATCTGGGCGGCAAGGTCGAGCTCTATGCGAAACGCGAGGACTGCAATAGCGGTCTCGCCTTTGGCGGCAACAAGACGCGCAAGCTCGAATACCTGATTCCCGAAGCGCTCGAACAAGGTTGCGACACGCTGGTGTCGATCGGCGGCATCCAGTCGAACCAGACGCGCCAGGTGGCGGCCGTCGCCGCGCATCTGGGTCTGAAGTGCGTGCTCGTGCAGGAGAACTGGGTGAACTACCACGACGCGGTGTACGACCGCGTCGGCAACATCGAGATGTCGCGCATTCTGGGCGCCGACGTGCGGCTCGTGCCCGATGGATTCGACATCGGTATCCGGCCTAGCTGGGAAGACGCGCTGGAAAGCGTGCGCAAGGCAGGCGGCAAGCCGTTTCCGATTCCGGCTGGCTGCTCCGAGCATCCGCTAGGCGGCCTGGGCTTTGTGCGCTTTGCCGAGGAAGTGCGCGAGCAGGAAAAGGAACTCGGTTTCCAGTTCGACTACATCGTCGTATGCTCGGTGACGGGCAGCACGCAGGCCGGGATGGTGGTGGGTTTTGCGCATGATGGGCGGGCCGATCGCGTGATCGGCATCGACGCCTCGGCCAAGCCCGCGCAAACGCGCGACCAGATCGCGCGCATCGCGCGCCATACCGCCGAGATCGTCAATCTGGGCCGCCCGATCCGCGACGAGGATATCGTGCTCGACACGCGTTACGGCGGCCCCGAATACGGGCTGCCGAACGACGGCACGCTGGAGGCGATTCGCCTTTGCGCGCGTATGGAAGGGATGCTGACCGATCCGGTCTACGAGGGGAAATCCATGCACGGGATGATCGACAAGGTGCGCCTGGGCGAATTTCCGGCGGGCTCGAAGGTGCTGTATGCGCATCTTGGCGGCGTGCCCGCGCTCAATGCCTATAGCTTCCTGTTCCGCGACGGTTGATCGCCATGCGCCCCGCTCTGGCAATCGACACGGATCGCGGCGTCTGGCTGCGCGCGCCCTGTTCGCTGACACAGGTGTGCGCGGTGGTCGACGATACGACCCCGCCGCACCTCGTCACGGCATTGACCGAACGCTTCGGCAACGCGCCGCAGTTCAGCCTGCTCGAATTGCATGCGCCCGACGAATTGCACGCGCAATGGCTGGCGTCGTTCGAGGCGGAAGCTGCGGCCCCCGCGCGCCATCCGGTCGACGTCGACCGCTTGCTTGCGCCCCTGCCGCCGGGCTGCGTGCTCGCGCTCTGTAGCCAGGCCGTCGACAAGCTCGACTGGCTCGGCTCGGTCACGGGCCTGTCATGCCGGCCCATTGCGCTGCACGCCGCAGATCGCGCAGCAAGCCTGGATGACAGCCAGACGGCACACGCGCTAGACGCCGTCGGCGCGATATGGATGGAAACGCTCACCGCGCAGTTCGGCGGCGAGCGCTGAACGGTTCCGGTGTCGATCGCCTGTTATGCGATAGTCGATCGACACCGGACCTACTCGTTCGACCCCGCGTAGCTCACCACCTCGACCCAGTTCGCGCCCTTGCCCACCGGATACTGCCCGGCCTCGTGCAGCGCGCCGGTCTTCGCGTCGATGCGATAGACGCTCATCGTCGGCGACAGCTGCCCGACCGCGAACAGATAACGCCCCGAAGGATCGATATTGAAGCCGCGCGGCTGCTTCTGCGTCGCATAGGTGCCGATGCGCGCGAGCTTGCCCGTCGCCTCGTCCACCCGATACGCCGCGAGCGTGCTGGACGTGCGCTCCGACGCGTAGAGAAAGCGGCCGTCCGGCGTGAGATGGAGATCCGCGCCCCACGGTTTGTCGCCGTGAAAATCGGGCGGCAAGATTGAAATCGTCTGGATCGGCTTGACCGTATCGTGCGTGGCATCAAAGGCCAGCACGTGCAGTTTGCCGTCCAGTTCGTCGATCCGATACACGAAGCGCCCATCGGCCGCGAACACGAAATGGCGCGGGCCGGACTTTTCAGGCAACGCATACGCGGGCGCGGCGTCCTCAGCCAATTGCCCGGTCGTGGCGTCGAAACGCAGACGCAACCACGCATCCGCGCCCAGCACCGAGGCGAACGCATAGCGGTTGTCCGCCGACGTGCGGATCGCATGCGCCATCGGTCCGGTCTTGATGGTCTGCTGGACCTCGCCCGCTACGCCATCCGTGCCGATGCGGTTCACCGCCAACTGATTGCCGCCGTACGAGGCGGACAGCAGATAGCGGCCCGTCGCGTCGGTCGACAGATACGCCATGCTTTCGGCCAGCGGCGCGCGGCCCAGTTCGGCGAGCCGCCCGTCGAGCGGATCGATCGCGAAACTCACCACGCGATACGGCTGCGAGCGCAGGCCCGCATAGAGCCGCCGATGATCGGGCGAAAGCGCCATCGGCATGACCGTGCCGCCGACCGGCACCGTTTCGACGGCCGCCAGCGCGCCGCTGGTGTCGTCCAGACGGAACACCGAAATATCCTCGCTATCCGCATTCGAGACGTAGACGAATGTCGCCGCCTGCGCCGCGACCGCCCCCGCGAGTCCGATCACCGCCCCCACCATCGCCTGCACCACCTTTCTGTTCATGTTTGCCTTTGCGCGCCGTGGGCGCGTCCGCCATGTTGTCGAACAACTTTCGGGACGATCCCATACGCAGCGAGCAGCGACAAATCCACGTTTACCCGCAATTCATAGGAATTTTCGCGCATCGCGATTGATCCTGCGCTGACAGGCACGGTACGATTGGCTCTGACAAGTTTAAAAGACGTATTACAACTAGAGCCGTACCGAGACAGGGAAGCCCACCTTCCCGCGCACCAAAGGGTCCAGCACCATGCCGTTGAGCCGTACCGCCAATCCCGCCGCCGCCGACGCCGCCGCGCGCACCAAAGTCCGCTACGTCATCCTGGCGCTGATCTTCGTCATCACGACGCTCAACTACGCGGACCGCGCCACGCTCTCGGTGACCGGCACCGCGATGCGCGGCGAATTTGGCTTCGACGCCATCCACATGGGCTATATCTTCTCGGCGTTCAGTTGGGCCTATGTGCTCTCGCAGTTGCCGGCGGGCTGGATCCTCGACCGCTTCGGCGCGCGCCGCGTCTACGCGGGCAGCATCTTCCTGTGGTCGCTGTTCACGCTGCTGCAAAGCGCGATTGGCGTGCTGGGTAGCGCGGCGGCCGCCGTCGCAGCCCTCTTCGCGCTGCGTTTCGTGATGGGCGCGGCCGAAGCGCCCGCGTTTCCGGCTAACGCGAAAGTGGTCGCCAGTTGGTTCCCGACGAAAGAACGCGGCACCGCATCGGCCATTTTCAATTCGGCGCAATACTTCGCGGCGGTCGTGTTCACGCCGCTCATGGCGTGGGTCACGCATGCCTACGGCTGGCACCACGTGTATCTGATGATGGGCGTCGGCGGGCTGGTGCTTGCGCTCGTGTGGCTCAAGGTCATGAAGAATCCGGCCAGCCATCCGCATATCAACCGCCAGGAACTCGACTACATCGAGGAAGGCGGCGGCCTCGTCAACGGTCATCAGCGCAAAACGCGCGACCAACGTGAAGCGCGCGCGGCGAACAGCGGCTGGCAACTGATGCGTCAATTGCTCACGAACCGCATGCTGCTGGGCGTTTATCTCGCGCAGTACTGCATCAACGTCATTACGTATTTCTTCCTGACGTGGTTCCCGATCTACCTCGTGCAGGCGCGCGGCATGACGATCCTGCAAGCGGGTCTGGTGGCGTCGCTGCCGGCGGTCTGCGGTTTTCTCGGCGGCGTGCTGGGTGGCGTGCTCTCCGACGCGCTGATCCGTGGCGGCTGCTCGCTCACCGTGGCGCGCAAGGCGCCCATCGTGGGCGGCATGGCGCTTTCGGCGTGCATCGTCGGCTGTAACTACGTGCACAGCGACTGGCTGGTGGTCGCGCTGATGTCGCTCGCGTTCTTCGGCAAGGGACTCGGCGCGCTCGGCTGGGCCGTGGTGGCCGATACGGCGCCGAAGGAAGCGATCGGCCTGTCTGGCTCGATCTTCAATATGTTCGGCAATGTGGCCGGGATCGTCACGCCGATCGTGATCGGCTATCTGGTGGCGAAGACCGGATCGTTCGACGGAGCGCTCGCGTTCGTGGGCGTGAACGCGGCCATCACGGTGTTCAGCTATCTGGTGATCGTGAAGGAAATCAAGCGCGTGGAACTGGCGTCGTAACACGCGCAAAACGGATGGCCGCGCGCGTGAGGCGCGCGGCTTCGCCACTTTAAAAGCTGTGCCGGATACCCGCCATGATGCCTAGTTGCCCCATCCCCGGCGCAGGCGTCGTGCCGCCGCCGCCCTGGCTCACGGTATAAGCCGCCTTCGCACTGTTCCAGAGGTAGGCACCCTGGAGATACACCGCGCTGCGCTTCGAGAGCAGATAGGTGGTGCGCAGCGCGGCAATCGTGCCGCGCGCATCGTCGTGCGCGTTGACGATGTGATACACGCCGCCATCGACGATAAACGCCGCCGTGACCGGATACGAAGCGGTCATGTAGAACTGATCCGAATGCACGTTCGGCGTCGCGGCCGAGACCGTGTCCACGCGCCGCCCGAGCCAGCCGCCGCCCAGACGCAGCGCGCCGATATGCCCATAGCCGTTCAGCTGCATGCGCACGTCGGTATCGCCGGGGTTCGTGAACGCGAAAGTGGGCGTGCCGTCATAGAGATTCGCCGATGCGCCCGCGCCGCCGCGCTGCTGGTCGTACGACGCCGCCACGCCGTAGCCGTTGCGGTCGTAACGCAGCATCGCCGACCACTCGCGGCAGGTCTGCGCGCTGCCCGGCACCGGCCCCACGCAGGTGCCCTGCCCCGGCGAGTTGCCCGTGCCCGCCGAATCGCGCCCGAACGACCAGGTCGCGCCCAGCGTGAAGCCCGCATACGTGCCCTTGTAGGCGACGGTGTTGTCGCTGCGCGCGCTCGGCAGATACTGGTCGAACGACGCGGTGCCACCGTAGATGTCGGGGCCGAGCAGGTCGGCGTCGGTGATGGCCCAGAAGGTCATCGTGTACTGGCGACCGAAGGTGAGCGCGCCATACGGCGTGTCGAGGCCCACCCACGCCTGGCGGCCGAACATCCGGCCGCCCTGGTTGAGCGTGCCGCTGCGCATGTTAAAGCCGCTCTCCAGAGCGAAGATGGCCGACCATCCGCCGCCCAGCCCTTCGCGTCCGCGCACGCCCCAGCGCGAGGGCATCTCGCCCGTGATGCCGGGCATGCGCACCACGGCGTCGCCCGCGGCATTGGCATGCGAAACATATTCGATGCCGGTATCGACGATGCCATACAGCGTGACGCTGCTTTGCGCGCACGCCGCCGCGCTGGCGCCGAGCAGCGCCGCTCCTGCTGCGATCCGAAGTTTCATGACGATGCAAGTCTCCTGTTGTGATTTTTTGATTCGCAATCCTGATCGAATGCGAGCGAACGCCTTCGCCCGCATGCGCGAATTCGTGGGTCAGACGATGAGAGCCGCCGCGCGCGCAGTCAGCGGCGCGCGACGGGGAACGAACGATCAGCGAGCCTGATCGGCGGGAATATGGCGACGCACGACGGCGAGCGCAAGCAGCACGGCGGCCATTGCCGCGCCCAGCATCAGCAGATAGGCGAACGCGCCGCCCGCCGTGATGACGGCCGCGCCCGCGAACGCGCTGAGAATCGCGCCGATGCGGCCGAACGCCAGCGCCGATGCCGTGCCGGTCGCGCGGACGCTGGTCGGATAGACGTAGGCGCACAGCGCATAGAGCGTCGATTGCACGGCGTTGACGAACAGTCCATGCAGACCGAGTCCGGCGATCAGCCAGCCCGTGTGCTGGGTCGCGCCGACACCGAGGATCATCCACGCACTGGCCGCGCCGCCCGCGCAGCAGAGCAGCATCGGCCCGCGCGAGCCCCAGCGCGAAATCGCCAGCGCACAGCCCAACGCGCCGATCACGCCGCCCAGGTTGTAGGCGCTCAAGCCATAGCCCGCGAGCGAGACCGACAGGCCTTCGGCCGTGAGCATCGACGGCAGCCAGCTGAACGCGCTATAGACGGCCAGCAGGCACATGAAGAACGCCGCCCAGATCGCGGCACTGTCGCGGGCGCGGCCATCGCGAAAGAGCGCCGTGAAACCCACGTGCTTTTCCGCGCGCTGCTCGCGCAGATCGGTGAAGGTGGCGTTGGGCGCGACGTCGCGCGCCATGCGGCCGAGCAGGCGCGCGAGTTCCGGCCAGCGCTGCGCGCGGCGAGCGAGAAAGCGCGGCGACTCCGGCAACGACACGAGCAACGCAATGGCGAGCACGAGTGGCAGCACGCCGCCCGCGATGAAGAGGCCGCGCCAGCCATACACGGGCAGCACCTGCGCCGCGAACAAGCCAGCCAACATGCCGCCGAGCGGCACGCAAACGATCGTCGCCGTTACCGCGAAGGTGCGCAGGCGCGCGGGCGTGTACTCGGCGGTCAGCGTGGTCGAACTGGGCAACGCGCCGCCAATGCCCAGGCCCGCGACGAAACGCAGCGCCGCGATGACCGCGATATTCGGTGCGAGCCCGATCGAGCAGGTCGCGATACCGAACACGAGCACGCTGCCGATCACCGCCCAGCGACGCCCGAAGCGATCCGCGAAAAGACCGGCGCACGCGCTGCCGATCCCCATGCCGATGAGCCCCGCCGCCACGACCGGCGCGAACGCGTTGCGCGTGATGCCCCACTCCTTGATGAGCATGGGAATGGCAAAACCGATCAACTGGCTATCGAAGCCATCGACGACGATCGAGAGCGCCGCGAGCACGACGACGCACTTTTGCAGCAGCGTGAAGGGGCCATCGTCGAGCGCCTGGCCGATATCGACTGCCGTGCCGCCGTGCGCGATGCCAGCGTGCGCCGCGCTATCGGCTTCGGCCGCGCCCGCCGCCGGGGCGGGAGGGGAATAGTTCATCGAGTTGTCTCCATCTATTGTTGTGTGCACGAACGCGCTTGTCTGTGTCTTATGCGCGCTGCGTCAGTATCGCTGCGCCCGTGCGCAACGGGCATTGCTCATTTGCACCAGGGCCATGACGTATCGGCATGGCTTGGCACACGTAGCTAGCGCGTCGCGCTCGCGTCCACGAGGCGCACGAGTTGCAGCAGCGTTTGCGTGCAGGGCACGGCCATCGGCACCGCGCGCGCGGCTTCGACCACGGCGCCGTTGATCGCCTCGATCTCGGTGCGGCGGCCCGCCAATACGTCCTGCAGCATCGAAGGCCGATGCGAGCGATGGCTCGCGAGCGCGTGCTGCACGTTGCCGACGATATGCGCTTCGTCCACGGCCACGCCGCTCGCGCGCGCCACCGCCGCCACTTCGGCGACGATCTTCAGCGCAAGCGCCGGGCCGTCGGGTACGTTCGAGAGCTCGCCCACCGTGCATTGCGTCACCGCGCAGAGGCTATTGAGCGCCGCGTTGAACGCGACCTTCTCCCAGATCGTGACCCAGACATCGGGGTCGGCGGCGCAGTCGAGTCCGGCCGAATTGAGCGCCGCCACCGCGCGCGCCACGCTCGCGCGCATCTCGCCATCGGCGCTCATCAGGCGGATCATGCCGCTGCCGTGCGAATTCACGCGCCCGGCCGCGGGCTTGTCGCCGGGCCACGTCGTCACGCCCACCATGATGCGTTCGCGCGGCACGCTGCGCTCGAGGCGCTCGACATTGCCGAGTCCGTTCTGGAGCGAAAGCACCGTCGTGTGCGGGCCGATCAGCACGCGCGCCGCATCGAGCGCGGCCTCGGTATGCATCGTCTTGGTGAAGACAATCAGCAGTTCGGGCGCGCGCGAGGCCGCCCCGGGACGGCAGGCGTGCAGCTTCGTCACGACGCGCTCGCCCGCGTCGGTGGCCAGGCGCAGACCGTCGCGGCGGATCGCTTCCAGGTGCGCATCGTCGACATCGACTAGCGTGACGTCGTGCCCCGCTTCGGCCAGCAGCCCGCCGAACAGCGACCCCATCGCCCCCGCGCCCAGGATCGCGATTTCCATCGTCTCTTGCATTACGGCCTCCTTATCGAATTTTTATGCTGCGTCAACCCGGAAACGATCGTTTCAGGCCACGACGATTTCCACCAGCGCCGGACCGCTCGCCCGCAGCGCCTCGCGCAGCGCATCGGCAAGCGGTGCGGCTTCGCTCACGCGCGCCCCAGGACAACCCATGCCCGCCGCCAGCGTCACGAAATCCAGGCCCGGCAGATCGGTGCCCTGCACCGGATCGTCTTTCGCGAAGCCGAACACCGGTGCGAAGTCCTGCAACGCGGCGTAGCGCGTGTTGTTCAGGATGACGAAGGTAATCGGCAAACGCATCTGCGCGGCGCTCCAGATCGCCTGGATCGAATACATGCTGGAGCCGTCGCCGATCAGCGCGATCACGCGCTCGCCGGGTCGCGCGAGCGCCGCACCCACGGCCGCGGGCATGCCGAACCCCAGGCCGCCACTGTCCATCGTGAGGAAGCTGCCGGGGCGCGCCATCGGCAGATTCGCCTGCATGACGGGGCGCGCGCTGGGCGCCTCCTCCACCACGAGCGCATACGGATCGCGCACTTCGGCGAGCGTCTGCAAGGCAAACGCGACGGACATGCGCTCGCCTGGCTGCTGCGGCGGCACAGCGCGAGGCGGCTGCGGGCGCGCGGCGGGCAACGCGCGCTCGGGCGGTGCGGGACGTGCGAGCAGGTCTTGCACGCCCAGACGAATATTGCCGACGGCAACCAGACCCTCGGGCGTCCACGCGGCCACGTTCGGATCGTCGATCAACTGGCATAACTGCGCGCCGGGCGGCACATGCGGCCCGTGCCCTTCGACGTGATAGGTGAACGCGGGCGCGCCAATCGCGAAGATCGCGTCGTGCCCGGCCAGCAATTCAACGATGCGTTCGCGCATCGCCGGCAGAAAGCCCGCGAAGAGCCGGTGCGTTTCGGGAAAGCTGCAACGGCCCGTCATCGGCGCGACGAAGACGCGTGCGCGATGGCGTTCGGCCAGCGCCACGACGTCGTCGGCCGCGCCCGCGCGGTCCACCGCACCGCCCACCACGAACGCGGGCCGCTTGCAGCTATCGAGCAGCGCGCCGATGCGCGCGAGCATCGCGGGCTCGGGGCGCGCAGTGTGCGCGAGTTCGCGTACGGCAACCGGCTCGGCAGGCTGGTCCCAGTCGTCGACGGGAATCGACACGAACACGGGGCCGCGCGGCTCCTGCATCGCAATCGCGTAGGCGCGCGCGATCGCGAGCGGCACGTCCTGGGCGCGGGCGGGTTCGATGCTCCATTTCACATAGGGTTTGGGTAACTCGGTCGCCTGGGTGGCGGCCAGAAACGGGTCGAACGGCAGGATCGCGCGCGCCTGCTGGCCCGCCGTGACGACGAGCGGCGTGCGGTTGCGGAACGCCGTGAAGATGTTGCCCATCGCGTTGCCGACACCGGCCGCCGAATGCAGGTTCACGAGCGCCGCGTTGCCCGTGGTCTGCGCGTAGCCATCGGCCATGCCCACGACCACGGCTTCCTGAAGGCCCAGCACGTAGCGGAAATCGGCGGGGAAATCGCGGAACATCGGCAGCTCCGTAGAGCCGGGATTGGCGAAGATCGACGTCATGCCAACGCGGCGTGCGAAGTCGATGACCGCGTCGCGCACGGTCCATTCGGTGTTGTTATCGGGTTTGGGTTGCTGCTGCGCGCTGCCTGTCATGCACGGTCTCCTGTCTGATGGGCGCGTTGGATCGGTGCTTCATTATCGGTAGACCTCGGGTAACCGAAAATTGCCTATTTCGCGAAAAGCCATTACCTTTGGGCATGACTTACAACCTTCAACAGCTGCACGCCTTCGCGACCATCGTCGCGTGCGGCAGCCTCGGCCGCGCGGCCGAGACCCTGCACATCACGCAGCCCGCCTTGAGCCGGGTGGTGCGCCGCCTCGAAGAACAGGTGGGCGCGCCGCTTTTCGAGCGTCATTCACGCGGCATGCACCTGACCGCCGTGGGCGAGGCGCTGCTACCGCACGCCATCCTGCTGCAACGCGAGTCCGAGCAGGCGCGCGAGGAGATCGACGCGATGCGCGGTCTCGCGCGCGGCACCATCCGCGTGGGGGCGGTGGGCAGCATAGCAAGCCTCGTGTTACCGCTTGCGGTGAGCGGCGTGCTGGCGCGCTGGCCGACGCTGCGGGTGGAGATCATCGAAGGCGTCTGGGACCGGCTCGCCGATGCGCTGGTCAAGCGCGAGATCGACCTCGCGCTGAGCATGGCCGTGCCCGACACCGACGAAATCACCGCCATCGCCGACTGTCGCTGGGAGGACGCGAGCTACGTGGTAGCGGCACTCGATCATCCGCTACGCGGCAAGCCGGGCCTGACTCTCGCCGACACGCTCACCGAACAATGGGCGATACCGCCGCGCGGCACCGGTCCCTTCGAGCACATGCAGCAGGCCTTCGCCGCGCAGGGGCTGGGCTTGCCGAACGTGGTGGTAGAGACGCGCTCCATTACGGTACTCAAGAGCCTGGTGGAGCGCTCCGGGTTCCTGAGCTGGATGGCCTCGACGATGTACGTGACCGAAAGCAAGGCGGGCGTGTTCGACACACTGGACTTGCCCGGCGTGGTCGGGCGGCGCACGCTCACCGCCTTCCGGCGGCGTCAGGGGATTCTGCCGAGTCCCGCCGTCAAGCTGCTCGAACAGTTGCGGCTGCTGACGGCTCAGGGCGTCTGAGACCCGAGCGATGCGGCGCGCGCAAGCAGCACTTCGCGATCGCGGGCGTTCTGCGTGAGCGCGGCGGCGCGCTCGAACGCGGCACGCGCTTCGTCGAGGCGTCCGAGCCTGGCGAGCAGATCGCCGCGCACGGCGGGCAGCCACGGGTAATGACGCAAGGCGGGTTCATCGGCCAGTGCATCGACCAGCGCGAGCGCCGCTTGCAGCCCTTGCGCCATGCCCACGGCCACGGCGCGGTTGAGCCGCACCACCGGCGACGGGTCGATGTGCAGGAGCGCGTCGTAGATCGAAACGATGCGCGCCCAGTCGGTTTGATCGGCGCTCGGCGCGCGTGCGTGGCAGGCCGCGAGCGCGGCTTGCAGCGCGTAGGGGCCGGAAGCGCTCAACGCTTCGTCATCCGAAGCACAGTGCTGCGCCCGTTCGAGCGCCGCGAAGCCGCGCCGGATCAGCAAACGGTCCCAGCGTGTGCGATCCTGATCCGCGAGCAGCACGGCGCGGCCTTCGCGATCCACGCGCGCGGGCAAGCGCGACGCCTGCAATTCCATCAGCGCGACGAGCCCATGCACTTCCGCTTCCGCGGGCGTGAGTGTGGCCAGCATGCGGGCGAGCCGCAACGCTTCCTCGCAGAGCGCCGGGCGCATCCAGTCCGTGCCAGCCGTGGCCGCATAGCCCTCGTTGAAGATCAGATAAAGCACTTCGAGCACCGATGCGAGCCGTTCGGCACGCGCCTGGGCATCAGGCACCTCGAAAGGCACCCTGGCCGCCGCGAGCGCGCGTTTGGCGCGCACGATCCGCTGCGCGACGGTCGCCTCGGCCACGAGAAACGCCCGCGCGATCTCGGGCGTGCTGAGGCCGCCCAACAGCCGCAGCGTGAGCGCCACGCGCTGCTCGCGCGGCAACACGGGATGGCAGGCGACGAACATGAGCCGCAGCAGATCGTCGCCGATCTCGTCTTCGCGTGCGGCGTCGAGCGACTCGGCGATATCGGGCGCGAAATGCGCCTGCAACGCTTCGAGGTCCGCGCCGATCGCTTCATGCGCGCGAGCATGGGCCGCGGCGCGCCGCAGGCGGTCCAGCGCGCGATGCCTGGCGGCCGTCATGAGCCACGCTCCGGGGTTGGTGGGAATCCCGCTCGCAGGCCAGCTTTCGAGCGCCGCAACGAGCGCATCCTGGGCGGCGTCTTCGGCAAGGCCCACGTCGCGCAGCACCCGCGCGGCGTGGGCAATCACCCGCGCCCGCTCGATGCGCCAGACCGCGTCGATCGAACGATGGATCGCGTCAGCGGTGCCGTCGCCAGCCACCTGGCGTGCCCGACTAGCCATGCGCCCCCTTCTCGACCGCTTCCGGCGACATATACATCAGTTCCCAGATATGGCCATCGGGATCTTCGAAGCTGCGGCCATACATCGACTCGCCGCAGTCCATCGGTGGGCGCTTCGAGGTGCCGCCAGCCGCCAGCGCTTTCTCCACCAGCGCGTTGACCTCGTCGCGCGACTCGCACGACAGGCACGTGAGCACCTCGGTCTGCTCGCGCGCATCGACGAGCGTCTTGTCGGTGAACGTGCGCATGAAGTCGGTAGTGAGCAGCATCGCGAAGATGTTTTCGCCGATCACCATGCAGGCCGCCTGGTCGTTGGTGAATTTAGGCTCGAAGCGAAAACCTACCGCGCCGAAGAAGTCCATCGAGCGCTTCAGGTCGCGCACGCCCAGATTGACGAAGATGTGCTTATGCATGATCGTTTCCTTGATTGACTGTTGGTTGGGATAACTGACGGGTTTTATTTGAATTTGCTCTGCGCTTCGAGCTTGCGAAAGCGCTCGATGCTTTCCATCTGCTCGAAATCGTCGAGTTCATAGAGCTGACGCACTTCGATTTCGCCGTCCATCTGCTTGCCGAATGGCGCGGGAAAGCGCCGCGCCCATTCGAGCGCTTCGTCGCGCGAGCGCACCTGGATCAGCGTATAGCCGGCGATGAGCTCCTTTGTTTCGGCGTAGGGGCCGTCCACGATGTCGGGCTTGCCGTCCTTGTAGCGCACGCGAAAACCCCGCGAACTGGGCTGCAAACCCGCGGCGTCGAGCAGCACGCCCGCGCGCGCCAGTTCCTCATGGTAGGTGGCCATGTCCGCGAAGATCGTTTCGTCGTCGGGTTGCTCGCCGGCTTCGCTCAGCGCGTTCGCGCGCACCATGATCATGAATCGCATTACGTTCTCCAGGTTCGTTCGGATTGTGAAAGCGGCATCCTTCGATGCGCTCATTCACACGACGCGCGACCGCCACGCCAATCGACACGCTTCGATAATTTTTTTGCAGACCTGGGGTAAGCACCAGGCAAACGAGGCAATCGCCCCTAGCGAAAGCATGGACCGGTCTCGCGGACCTCCACGCTGGCCCATTGCGCCGCCGGGCACTCGCGCGCGATCGCCAGCGCCTCCTCGCGCGTGGCGCAATCGATCAGGAAAAAGCCGCCTATCATTTCTTTGGCCTCGGCGAACGGGCCGTCCAGCGTGCTCGCGCGGCCATCGCGCACCTGCACGCGCACAGCGTCGCGATCGGAAACCAGCGATTGCACGTCAAGCAGCACGCCGCGCGCGGCGAGATCGTCGGCGAAGCGCAGCATGCTCGCGTAGAGCGCCTCGCCTTCGGCCTGGGTGCGGGCGTCGCGCTGGCCGCGCGGCTCGCTGATGAGCAGCAGATATGCCATGAAGTGCCAGCCCCCTGTAGTCGATGTAGTCGATGTGAAAGCGTGCGTCAGGATAGCGCGGGAAAACGCGCTCCATTGCCTAAAGCGGCCATCCCATTGACGCCCTGCAAGACGAAGACCCGAATATCGCCGGGATTTCCCCAGGCTGACACGGCGGCGTTTCCGGCATTAAATAAATCAACTTGATTTATTTAGTCGCCGCCGCAGTCAAAGGCAGGCGACGCCACCGGAGGAGACGCGTGAGAAGTCCGCATGTGGGCCAGGGCAGCAACTCGGCCAATGTCCGCCGCTTCAACGAGCGCCTGCTGCTTCAGGCGCTGCGGCGCGCCGGCGAAGCCTCGAAGGCCGATCTCGCCCGCCTTGCGAACCTCACCAGCACGGCCGTGGGCAGCATCATCACGTCGCTGATGTCGAGCGGCCTGATCGAGTTCAGTGGGCGGCGTCTGGACGGCGGACGCGGTCAGCCCGCCTCGTTGCTGCGGCTCTCGCCGCGCGGCGCGTTCGCGATCGGCGTGCGCCTGGACCGGACCAATATCGAAACCGTGCTCGTGAACTTCGCGGGCCAGATGATCGAGCGGCGCTCGCACGACATGCTGCTGCCGCAACCCGCCGAAGCGCAGGAAATCGTTCAACGCGACATCCTCGAATTGTCAGGACTGCTCGACAAGGAAGAACGCAAACGTCTGGCGGGCATTGGCGTGGCGCAGCCGTACAACCTCGGTAGCTGGCTGCGCGAACTGGGTCTGCCCGCCGATACCTTCCGCGTCTGGAGCGAAGTCGATTTCGCGGGCGAACTGGGCCGCGCGCTCGCGCTGCCCGTGTTCAGCGAGAACGACGGCAACGCAGCCGCCATCGCCGAGATCTTTTACGGCTGCGGGCGTCAGCGCGAGGACTTCCTGTACCTCTTTCTGGGCCCGGCCATCGGCGGCGGCATTGCCGTTGGCGGCGATTGCGTGCGCGGCCTCTCGGGCAATGCGGGCGATTTCGCCGTGATGCCGGTGCCGCCCAGCACGCTGCCCTCCGCGTACCGGCCCGACGGCAAGTGGGACATCCTGCTCTCGCGCGCTTCGCTGATCGCGCTGCGCCGCCATCTGCAATATCGCGGCGCACGCGTCGAAAGCCGCGCCGACCTCGAAGGCCATATCGCCAGCGGCCATCCGGGCGTCGAAGAGTGGCTCGACGACTGCATCGACGCGCTCGCGCCCGCCTTGCGCTCGGCGCTATGCGTGCTCGATGTGCCCGCCGTGGTGCTGGACGCCGACGTGGACGCGGGCCTCATCGACACGCTCATGGAGCGTCTGCGCGTGGCCGTCGCGGCCACGGCGCCCGAGGCGCGCGGCACGCCCGCGCTGGTGCGCGGCACCTTCGGCCCCGACGCGGGCGCGCTTGGCGCGGCCACGCTGCCGATGTTCTTCAACTTCTCGCCGCGCGCGGGCATCCTGATGGGTGCCGGTGCGCAAACACCCACGCAGGCGCAAGCCCAGGAGGTGAGCCATGTCGCGCTCTGAGTCGACGCCCCCGCTGCTGGAAATGCGGGGCATCAGCAAGACCTTTCCCGGCGTGCGCGCGCTCGACAATGTGCGCCTCTCGGTCTGGCCCGGCGAAGTCCATTCGCTGATGGGCGAGAACGGCGCGGGCAAATCGACGCTCATGAAGATTCTCTCGGGCGCCTATCAGGCCGATCCCGGCGGCGAAATCCTGCTCGACGGCCAGGCCGTCGTGATCGACGGGCCGCTCGCCGCGCGCGAACTGGGCGTGGCCGTGATCTATCAGGAACTGAGCCTCGCGCCCAATCTGAGCGTGGCCGAAAACATCTATGCGGGCCGCGAGTTGCGCAAAGGCGGCCGCCGCTTCGGCGTGGTCGATCGCGCCACGATGGAGCGCGGCTGCGAGGACGTACTCACGCGTCTGGGCGCGACCTTCGGGCCGACCACGCTGGTGGGCTCGCTCTCGATCGCCGAACGCCAGCTCGTGGAAATCGCGCGCGCCGTGCATACCGAGGCGCGCATCATCGTGATGGACGAGCCGACCACGCCGCTCTCCTCGCGCGAAACCGAGCGCCTCTTCAAGCTGATCCGGCAATTGCGCGAGGAAGGCCTCGCGATCATCTACATCAGCCATCGCATGGCCGAGATCTACGAGTTGTCCGACCGCGTCTCCGTGTTGCGCGACGGCAGCTACGTGGGCACGCTGATGCGCGAAGAGCTGAGCGCGGAAAGCCTCGTCGGCATGATGGTGGGGCGCGATATTTCGGGCTTCTACAAAAAGGCCCACGCGCCCTACGATCCGGGCAAGGTGGTGCTCACCGTGCGCGATGTCGCCGACGACAAGCGCGTGCGTGGCTGCAACCTCGATCTGCATGCGGGCGAAGTGCTCGGCATCGCGGGGCTGGTGGGTGCGGGCCGCACCGAACTCGCGCGCCTGATCTTCGGCGCGGAGCCGCGCGCACGCGGCGACATCGCCATCGACGGCCACACGCTGTCCGTCCATACGCCGCGCGACGCCATTGAAGCCGGTCTCGTCTATCTGACCGAAGACCGCAAGCATCAAGGCCTCTTCCTCGACATGAGCGTGCGCGACAACATCAACGTGGCCGTGGCCGGACGCGACGCGCGCTTCGGTGTGCTCGATCTGGCGCGCGGTTCGTCCCGTGCGAAGGACTCGATCCGCGCGCTGTCGATTCGCGTGCCGAGCCCGCGCGTGAACGTGGGCGCGCTCTCGGGCGGCAACCAGCAGAAGGTGCTGCTCTCGCGTCTGCTGGAGACGAAGCCGCGCGTGCTGATCCTCGACGAGCCCACACGTGGCGTCGATATCGGCGCAAAGTCGGAGATCTACCGCATCATCAACGACCTCGCCAAAACCGGCGTGGGCATCATCGTGATTTCGAGCGAGCTGCCCGAGATCATCGGCGTGGCCGACCGCGTGCTCGTCATGCGCGAAGGCGAATTCGCCGGAGAACTGGGCGGCTATACCGGCAAGCCCATCAGCCAGGAAGCCATCATCGAACTCGCCACCGGCTCGCAGGCCGCGCTCGGCGAGGCCGCCTGATCGCTTGCCTGTAGCCCCTGGCACATAAGACGCATCCGTCGAAGAGATATTGAGGAGCACGACATCATGAAAAACATTCTTCCCCGCCACGGCGTCGCGGCCGGTCCCGCGCAGGCGACGCGCTCGCAGGCCATCGACGGTCGGCGCGCACGCATGAAGTCCATCATGCGCACGGCGGGCATGCTGCCCGTGCTGGTGCTGCTGTGCATTGGCTTCGGCCTGCTCACCGACGGCTTCTTCACGCTGGAGAATCTGTCGATCGTCACGCAACAGGCTTCGATCAATATCGTGCTGGCCGCCGGCATGACCTTCGTGATCCTCACGGGCGGCATCGATCTTTCGGTGGGCTCGATCCTCGCCGCGGGTGCGGTCGCCGCAATGCTCGCATCCACCATTGTTGGCTGGGGCTGGCTCGGCATTCCGGCGGCGCTCGGTGTCGGTCTCGGCTTTGGCGTCATCAACGGCGCGCTGATTTCGCTGCTGCGCCTGCCGCCGTTCATCGTCACGCTCGGTTCGCTCACGGCGGTGCGCGGCATCGCGCGCCTGATGGGTCACGACACCACCATCTTCAACCCGCAACTCTCGTTCGCGTTCATCGGCAACGGCACGCTGCTCGGTGTGCCCTGGCTCGTAATCATCGCGCTCGTGGTGGTGGCCGCGTCGTGGTTCGTGCTGCGCCGCACGGTGCTGGGCCTGCATATCTACTCGGTGGGCGGCAATCCGGAAGCGGCGCGCCTCTCAGGCATCAAGGTCTGGGCCATCGAGATGTTCGTCTATGCCGTCTCGGGCCTGCTCGCCGGTCTTGGCGCGGTGATGTCGGCGGCGCGCCTCTATGCGGCCAACGGCCTGCAACTGGGCCAGTCGTACGAACTCGACGCCATTGCCGCCGTGATTCTGGGCGGCACCAGCTTCGTGGGCGGCGTGGGCTCGATCGTCGGCACGCTGATCGGCGCGCTCATCATTGCGGTGCTCACGAACGGCCTCGTGCTGCTGGGCGTCTCGGACATCTGGCAATACATCATCAAGGGCCTCGTGATCGTCGGCGCCGTGGCGCTCGACCGCTATCGCCAGCGCGGTTCGGCCCGCACCTGATTGATTCGACAAGAAGGCGGGCGCAAGCGGTCCTGCTGCGCCCGCCCGGCACGACAACACACCAACAGGACCTCTCTGGAGACAAGCTCATGCTCAAGAAGAAGACTATCCTCGCCGCCGCTGCTGCTCTCACACTCGGTTTCGCCCTGCAGGGCGCGCATGCCGCCGACAAGCAGTTGAAGTCGATCGGCATCACCGTGGGTTCGCTTGGCAATCCTTACTTCGTGACCATCGTGCAGGGCGCTGAGGCCAAGGCCAAACAACTCAACCCGAACGCGAAAGTCACAGCCGTATCCGCCGATTACGATCTGAACAAGCAGTTCACGCAGATCGACAACTTCATTTCGGCGCACGTGGACATGATCCTGTTGAACGCGTCCGATCCCAAGGCTATCGAGCCGGCCGTGCGCAAGGCGCGCGCCGCGGGCATCGTGGTGGTGGCCGTAGACGTGAGCGCAGCGGGCGCCGACGCCACCGTGCAGACCGACAACGTGAAGGCCGGTGAAATCTCGTGCGAGTATCTGGTGAAGAAGATCAACGGCAAGGGTAACGTGATTATCCAGAACGGCCCGCAGGTGTCGGCCGTGATCGACCGCGTGAACGGCTGCAAGCAGGTGCTCGCGAAATCGCCGGGCATCAAGATTCTCTCCGACGACCAGGACGCCAAGGGTTCGCGCGAAGGCGGCATGAATGCGATGCAGGGTTATCTCACGCGCTTCCCGCAAGTGGCCGGCGTGTTCACGATCAACGACCCGCAGGCCGTGGGCAGCGATCTGGCCGCGAAGCAACTGCATCGCAGCAACATCGTGATTACCTCGGTGGACGGCGCGCCCGATATCGAAACGGCGCTCAAGAGCGATACGCTGGTGCAGGCCTCGGCCAGCCAGGACCCGTGGAAGATGGCGCAGACGGCCGTGAGCGTGGGCTACGACATCATGAACGGCAAGAAGCCGGCCAATCCGCTGATCCAGATGACGCCGCAACTCGTCACGCGCGACAACGTGGGCAGCTACAAGGGCTGGTCGTCGCCGCACTGATCGAGTGAGTCTTATTGCGTAGCGAGGGCGGCTTTCGAGCCGCCCTTTTTGTTTCTGCGCGTTTTTATGCGTTCTTACGCGAGCACCGCGTCCTTCGTCGTCACGCGGCGCGGGATGATCTTGAGATCGTAGAAGGTATCGGCGATCTTCTGCTGCTCCGCGATTACGCCCGCGTCGATCGGGCGATATTCGTGCGCGTAGTGCGAGAGGCCGGTCTGGATCGTGGCCGCGTCGAGGCCCTGAATCGGCGCGAGCCTCGCAGCGGCAGCGGCCGTGTTTTCGCGCACCCACTGCCCCGTCTTGCCGAGTTCGTCGAGTGCGGCGGCGATCACATCACGACGCTTCGTCGCGAATTCGCGCTGGCTCAGGAAGAACTGGTGATGGCTCGCCACGCCGCTTGCATCCGCCAGCAGGCGCGCGCCGTCCTGCGCCTCGACGGCGGCAAGGAACGGGTCCCACACCGCCCAGGCGTCGATGGCGCCGCTTTGCAGCGCGGCGCGCGCGTCGGCGGGTGCGAGAAAGACCGGCTGAATGTCGCCCAGTGCAATGCCGTGCTTTTGCAGCAGCGCCACGAGGAACCAGTGCACGTCCGAGCCACGGTTCAGCCCGATCTTCTTGCCCTTCAATTCGGCCACCGACTTGATCGGCGACTGCTTGCCGACCACCACGCCTTCCGCGTGCGGCGTCGGCAATTCATAGGCGGTATAGACGAAATCCGCGCCCGCGGCCTGCGCGAACACAGGCGGCGCTTCACCCACATAGCCGAAGTCGATCGCGCCCACGTTCAGCCCTTCGAGCAGTTGCGGCCCGGCCGGAAACTCGTTCCACGTGACCTTGATGCCTTGCGGCGCGAGACGCTTTTCGAGCGTGCCGTTGGCCTTGAGCAGCACGAGCGTGCTCGCGGCCTTTTGATAGCCGATGCGGAACTGGTCGGGTTGATATTTGGCCCAGGCGGGCAGCGCCGCGCCCGCGAGCGTGGCGCCGATCGTGGTGCCGAGCGCGGCCAGCAAGGTGCGGCGGCGATGGAAGCGGATATCGTTATCGTGGCTCATGATGGAATGCGTAGCGCGAAAGAGGTGCGAAGCAGCAATGAAGGTGTAAAAAATGCTACCTGTCACGCTGCATAAGCAGAAGTAACGATTCGCGCTAAGCAAATCACGCCGCAGGGATAGCGGTTTCGACGTTGAGGCGTCAGACGCATCCGATGCGCCCGCGCAGGGTCACGCGCGTTCGATGCGGTTGCGGCCGCCCTTTTTCGCGCGATAGAGCGCAACGTCGCTGCGCGAGAGCGGGGTTTCGGCGCTGACGTCGTCCACGCGCAGTTGCGTCACGCCGATGCTGACGGTGAGCACCACCGTGCCCGTTTGCGAAAGCAGCGGCGCCTCGGCGATGCAGTCCTGGATGCGCCGCGCGACCGTGCACGCGCCGTCGAGATCGGCGCCGCCCAGCAGGATCGCGAACTCTTCGCCGCCGATGCGCCCGGCCACATCGCCCACGCGCAGATGCTCGCGCAGCACCGACGCGAAGTGACGCAACGCGTCGTCGCCCACCGCATGGCCGAAGCGGTCGTTGATCGACTTGAAGTGATCGAGGTCGCACATCATCAGCGCGCAGTCGGGGCCACCCGTGCGACGCAGCAGCACGAGCTGCGCGTCGAGCCGCGCCATGAAGTGCCGCCGGTTCGCGAGGCGCGTGAGGCCGTCGGTCATGGCGAATTCCTGCAACTCGGCCTCGATGCGCTTGCGCTCCGTGACGTCGGTGATGAAGCCGTGCCAGACCGTCGCGCCATCGGCCAGACGTTGCGGCTTCGCGTCGCCCTGACGCCAGCGCAACCCCTGTTGCGGCAGGCGCACCCGGTATTCCAGATGCCAGGGCGCAAGCGTGGCCGCCGACTCCGCGAACGAGGCGCGGTACGCGTCGAGATCGTCGGGGTGGATCAGCGCGTCGATGCCGGCGGCGTTAGTGGCGACCTGCTCGGGCGTAAGCTCGTAGATCTCGCCGATGCCGGCGCTCGCGTAGGGAAAGCAGGTGTGGCCGTCCGGCGCGCGGCGGCACTGGAACACGAGGCCCGGCACTTCATTGGTGAGATTGGTGACGAGATTGACCGATTCGCGCAGGCGTTCGGCCATCTCGCGCATCGAGGTCACGTCGGTCGAAGTGCCCACCATGCGCAGCGCGTGGCCGTCGCTGCCGCGCGCGGTGACCTTGCCGCGGCTGCAGATCCACTTGTAGCTACCGTCCTTGCAGCGGATGCGGTGCTCCACTTCGTACTGGTCGGTGCGGCCTTCGAAATGCGCCCGCATGGTCGCCTGCACATAGGCGAGATCCTCGGGATGCAGGCGCAGATAGCTGTCCTCGATGCGGTTGGTCACTTCGTCGTCGGCATAGCCGAGCATGGCCTTCCAGCCCGTCGAGTAGCGGATCTCGCCCGTCACCACGTTGCGGTCCCAGATACCGGTGCCGCTGCCCGCGATGGCCAGCGCGAGCAGACGTTCGCGCTCGCGCAGCGTGTCCAGTTCCGCGCGCAAGGTGGCGTCGGAGGGTAGCGCTTCGTGCGCCAGCGCCGCGATCACGCGGGCGAAATCGTCGAGACTCGCGCGCTGCTGCGCCGATAGCTCGCGCGGCGCATGATCGAGCAGGCAGAGACTGCCCAGCGCGTCGCCATTCGCGCCCGTGAGCGGCCAGGCGGCCACGAAGCGAAACGGCAGCGCACTCGCGCGCGACAGGCAGGCCTGCCATGCGGGGTCGGAGTCGAGATCGTTGACGATCCAGGGCTCGACCATGCTTTCGTTTTCATTACGGGCAGTCGTGCGCAGCACTTCACGCACTTCCCGCAGCGCCTCGCGCAACGGCGCATCGACGCCCGCGCCCAGCCACGCGGGCACGTCCGCCGCCTCGCCAGGCAGCACGCAGGCGGCGGCCACATCGAAATGGCGGGCTGCCAGGCGCATCAGTGCATCCAGAAGGGGATCCTGCCCCGTCACGCCGGCCCGCGCCGGGTCGTCGTTGTGCGCGCCACGACCGGACGCCGCGCCGAGGGCAGGCAATGCGCACGCGTCTTCGGCGGACGATGGGTTGGCTGGCAAGGGCATGACGGGCATGTCGCTCGTTTTGGCAGAGGAATCGAGCGGCTAGTATATAGCGCGTGACTTGCGCGGAATGCGTGGCGTCTCGACGGAAAAAATCAGCGAAGCCATCGACAGCGTTCAAAAACACGCGCGCGACGATGTGCTTTCCAGTGCTAACGATCCACCGATCCGCGCAAGCGGAACACCCACCAGCCGAGCAGCACGGTGAAGCCGGCCACGATCAGCACCATCAGCCAGAAGCCGTGATGGTTTTCGGCCAGCGGAATACCGCCCACGTTCATGCCGAAAAAACCCGCGACGATATTGATCGGCAAGGCCAGCACCGTCACCAGGGTGAGCGTGAAGAGCGTGCGGTTGTTCTGCTCTTCGAGGCGCGCGCCGATCTCTTCCTGCAGCAGTTTGATGCGCTCGACCAGGCCCGCCATGTCGCCGAGCACGAGCGTGAATTCTTCGGTCGTCTCGCGCAGATCCTGCATGTCGGCGAGCTGCAGCCAGCGCGGCGGACGCGCGAGCAGGCGGAACACCGAACCCGGCTCGGGCGCGAGCATTCGTTGCAAGCGCACCAGAATGCGCCGCATGGCCGCCAGGTCATGGCGGCTGCCGGAACGGCGCGACGCGAGGTACTGGTCTTCGGCGCGATCTACGTCCACGCTCGTGCGGCGCACGATCTCCACCATCAGATCGGCCTGGTCGCGCAGCAGATGAATCAGCAGATCGGCGGGCGAGCGGAACGTCTCGCCGTTGCGCACGTCGCCGCGCAAGCGGTCGATCGAGCGCAGCGGCTTCATGCGCGCGGTGACAAGCAGGCGCTCGTGCGTATAGGACCAGAGCGTGGCGATCTGCGAGGGCGTGCGTTCGAAATCGAACATCACGTCGTTGACGACGGCATAGAGCGCGCCGTCCACCTGCTCGATGCGCGTGGAGTGCGAGCCTTCCACCAGCATCTCGAAGAAGCTGTCGGGCAGATCCAGATGCGCACGCATCCACGAAGCGCTCGCGGCATGCGCGAGATTGAAGTGGAGCCAGTAGAACGCGCCGTCCTGCGGCGCGCCGCCCTGCAGCGCGGCGAGCACGTCTTCGCCCTTGACGGGCTGGCCCGGCTCGCCCGGCATGAAGCGGAAACCGCAAATCAAGCCCGACATGTCGGCGCCGTAGGTTGCAATGGACGAGGCGAGATCCATGATGGTGTGGCCGTTTAATCGGCGCAAGCATGCCATATCCGCGCTTTTGCAGGCAAGCACGCGCTTTCATATCATCGACACGCGCATGACACGCGGATCGTGTAAGCACCCACAGCGCACCGATAGGCATTTGCGCCGAGTGCGGCAATAATGGCGGCTTGGCTGTCCTTCTGTTCGCATTCAGTCCGCACCCGGTTTCCGCACTTCGATCCCTCATGGCCTCCACCCGACGCAGCACCGCCGCGCCCGCCCCCGCCGTCAAAACAGCGCCTGCGCGCAAACGCGCCGCGGCGAAAACCGCTGACACCCCGGGAACCGCCCAGAAAACGGCCGAACCGGTCCAGGCCGCCAGGCCCGCGCCCCGCATCAACGAACGTGTGCGCGCCCGCACGCGCGGCAAGCTCATGCAGGCCGCGCGCGTAGTGATGGGCCAGAAAGGCATCACGGGTACGGCGATCAACGACATCACCGAACAGGCCGGGGTCGCCTTCGGCTCGTTTTATAACTACTTCTCGACCAAGGAAGAGATCGCGCGCGCCGTGTTCGTCGAGGACATGCTCGCGATCGCCGATCTGCTCGACCGCATCCGTCCCGCCGACGCCGACATCGCCGTGATCGTCGGCCTGAATGTGCGCCAGGTGATGCGCCATACGCTCGCCGATCCGATCTGGGGCTGGTTCTTCATCAACGCCGCGTCGAGCGTGGGCGATCTGGTCGAGACGATGGGCGGGCGGCTCGCGCGCGATATCCGCATTGGCGTGGACGCGGGACGTTTTCATTGCGCCGACGTGCTCGCGGGCATGGACTGCATCATCGGCGGCGCGCTGTATGTGCTGCGCCAGATCCTCGAAAAGCGCCGCACGCCCGAGACCGTGGACCGTTTCACGGAGTTCGCGCTGCGGGGTCTGGGCATCCGCGACGCCGACGTGGGCGCGATCATGAAAGAAGTGCTGCGTCACGACGAGATTCACGCAGCGGCAGGCGCTTGCGGCAACGCGGACTGAACGTCGTGCTGCAGCGCCTGCGGCACCCGACGCCCGATTTGCGCGCCGCCCCGGCATAGGCGCCATCGTGGCGGCCGGGATTCGCCGCCCGCCTGTGTTAGCTCGCCCACATTCCTTTGGCGGTCGCGCTGGTGCGGCGACCGGTTCGGGCGTAGGCTGCCGCGGGGGACTATGCTGGCCGCCCGGCCAGATGGGACACGAGCCCCGCGAAGGTTTCTGCCGGTACGGGAGGGACGCATGTTCGACAAGGCACTGCGTATCGAGGGCGGCCCCGACTGGCATCACTTCCAGGTCTACACCGACAGCACGCTCGTCGCCATTCTGCTCGTCGTCGCCCTGCTGCTCGCCATCCTGCTGGCCAGCGCGATCTGCTATTACGTTGCGCGCGCGATCATGTTGACGATCGTTGGCCGCCTCGCTCGCCAGCCACAGCGCAAGTGGCTGCGCGCCGCCGAATCCCACAAGGTATTTCATCGGCTCGCGCCGCTCGTGCCCGCCATGATCCTCTATGCGGCCGCCCCGCTGCTCTCTGGTCTCACGTTCCCGCTGATTGCGGCGCTCGGGCATCCCTTGTCGGTACTCGCTGCCTGCTACATGGTGTACACGCTCTTGCGCGCGGCGCTCGCCTTCCTGAATAGTGTCGGCGAGCGCTACAGCCACTTTCCGACTGCGAGCGAGCGGCCCATCAAAAGCTTTTTGCAGACGGCAACCATCGCGCTCTATGTGATTGCACTGATCGCAGGAATCTCGGTTCTGCTGGAGCGCTCCCCGGCCTACTTCCTGACGGGCCTGAGCGCGATGACCGCGCTTCTGATCATCATCTTCCGCGATTCCCTGCTTGGCTTCGTCGCCAGCATTCAGCTCACCGTCTACGACATGGTGCGGGTGGGAGACTGGATCGAAGTCCCCGGCTACGTCGCCGACGGAACGGTGATCGACATCGCGTTGAACACGATCAAGGTGCGCAACTTCGACAACTCGATCGTCATGCTGCCCAGCTACGTACTGCTGACGAATAGCGTGAAGAACTGGCGCGGCATGACGGAGTCAGGCGGCCGACGCGTCAAGCATGCGATTCATTTCGACGCCGACACGGTTCGCTTCCCCGATGCGGCGCTGCTCGTTCATCTGGGCAACGATGCTGGACGGCCGCTCGCAGGCGCGGTCCCTGGGGACACCCAGCGCCGCACGAACCTCGGGCTCTACCGCCTCTATCTGAACGCCTATTTTCGCAATCATCCAGCGGTTCGCCGCGACATGCCGATCGTCGTGCGGCAAGTGCAGTCTGGCGAGCCCGTGGTTGCACTCGAAATATTTCTCTATATCGACGAAACGCGCTGGGAACCG
This sequence comes from Paraburkholderia sp. J67, assembly GCF_905220265.1. Lineage (NCBI taxonomy): Bacteria > Pseudomonadati > Pseudomonadota > Betaproteobacteria > Burkholderiales > Burkholderiaceae > Paraburkholderia > Paraburkholderia sp. J67. Next base: position 73,109 of record NZ_CAJMZK010000014.1, on the reverse strand, counting down.
TACGAAAACCTGCAATCGGACATGCTCGATCATGCCTACGGGCTCCTGCCGCTTTTCGGCTTGCGCTGCTGGCAGGAGCGAGGCGCGTCGTCGCGGCCGCGCTGATCTTCGCGGCGACGGAGCCGACGTCGGGCGGCAGTGCCTACTCCGATGACGGCGGCAGAGGTTCACTGCGCCGCAGGCGAACAAAGCCGACCTGAAGGCCGAATAGCTTGCCGATACTGTTCAGCGATTCCACGGTTGGATTTCCCGTGCCCCGCTCGATGTCCTGAATCACACGGCGGCTGACGCCGCGATGGGCCGCGAAATCCGCCTGGTTCAGGCCCGTCATCTTTCGCATCGCCTTCATCGCTTCGGCAAGGCTCATGTCGCCCCGCTCGATGCGCTCATAGAACTCCCGGCGCCGGGCATTCTGTTCCTCACGGCTTGGGGGTGTTCGGCGAGGCATGATCGATCTCTACGGATTGCGGGACGTTCGAACGCAAGGCCTTGAGTTGCCGGACCTGCGTGTCGATCGATGGTGTCAGGAACTGCACGATGTCGTGATCGACGCCCTGCGCCAGCATGACTTCGGGCAGGCGTTCGACCTGCGCGGCAAACCGGCTCAGCGCCTCGCCGAGCTGCTGCCGCTCGCCCACGTCCACCGGCAGCGTCGCCAGCACGTCACCCCATTGCGTCAGTTCGACCCGTGTGGCGTCCGGCCGATACCATCTGAGCGTGCGGGGGACCAGTTCGGGGTCGAGATACATCGGTGCGAAATCGAACAGCGGGGTCAACTGCACGCGGCCATCGACGAGTTGCACCGCCGTGTTGCGCGCGTGGTTGTCGGTATTGCGCATGGCCTGGTTCAGCACGTCGCGCTTGATGAATTCGAGCGTTTCAGCCGCCGGATCGGTCGCCACCCTGCGGATGGCCGACACGACCTCGAACAGGTGCGGGCGCTGGTCGAATCCGCAAAGACCCAGCAGCGAGGCCACGCTTTCCTGGTGAAGCCGCTCGACCCGCCCGTCGCGCACCCGCCGATCAAATCGCGGAATCAGCAGCACGTCGCCATGCAGGCTGGGCAAGGTTTCGTGCGTGCGGATGCCGAGCGCGGCGGCCACCCGCATATAGGCTGCCTCGTTGTGCAGCACCTTGAGGTCGGCGGACGTATTGCCGCGCGGTAGCTTGGCGATCAGGTGCTGGGTCGCCTGTGCATCCGGCAGCACCGCATCTCCATGCAGCAATCCGGCCTGGTCGCGCGTGAGCAGATATTTCGGCGCCGCCCCCTGCACCCCCGTGGTGCCGGTGCCCAGCATGCCGTGCAGATACATCCTTTCCTTGAAGTCGGCGCTTCGCTCGACCACGTCGTCGAGCGACATGCCCGGCAGGCCGCGTGCGTCCGGGTGCCGCTGCACGTGGGCGTCGAAGTAGTCGACAGCCTCAGCGACCCGGATGCGCCCGATGGGATTGAACGCGCCCGCGCAGAGCAACGGGAAATCCGCGTCCGGCCCGTCCTGCAGATTCAGTTCGCCCAGCAGGAAGCGCCGACCGCCACCCTGTGGCACGAGGTCGTAGAGAAATGCCGGGAGTGTGCGCCCAAACCGGAACTCCGTGTCTACGGGCTCGACGAACGACAGCGGGTCGCTAGTGTGATCGACCGCATACATGATCTGGAAACTCCACTGGCACCGGCCGCCGTCGAACTCGATCTGGGCGCAGTCGATCCAGCGATCATCCAGGAATATTTGCAGGGTGCGTTCCACCGTTTACCTCCAATATGCTTCATAAATGTAGCACAAAGGGGGCACTGTCGCTTAAAATGCCTCTTATAAGAAGCATTATGGGATTTCGAATGTGTGGCGCGTCACGCGCACAGTGTGCCAGCAGGCGGCATGCGCAATAGAACTCGCGCGAGCCGACATACCGTCGGCACGCGCGAGTTGAAGCGGCTTCGAGCCGCGTTAAAACTGGTGATACATGCCGATGCGCACCATCGTCTGATGGTTGTTCGACGACGCCGACGCCACCGAGTAATCGAAGATATCGGCATTCGAGGCGGCGCCTGCCGCCTTCTGCCAGACGCCCATCGCATAGATCGATGTGCGCTTCGACAACGCGTAGGCCGTCGTCAAACCCACCTGGTGATAGATCGGCACCTGCTGGCTGTAGCCGATATTGCCGTGCGTGTACACGTACTGCGCGCCCACATACCAGGCCGAAGTCAGGTTATAGCGGCCCCACGCTTCGTAGTTCGTAAAGATCACGGTGCCGTTCGTGCCGTTGGCATCGTTGAACTTGGTATTGGTGTAATCGAGACCGAGCGTGGCCGATCCCAGCGCGTAGTTGATGGCCGCGCCAAAGACCTGCTCATTGGCCGGATTGCCGACGTAGCTGAACGGCCCGCTCGCGCCAATCGCCGAACCCGTGGTGTTGCTCACGAAATCGCCGTCGCTGAGCAGCACGGCCGGATTTTTCGCATACAGATACGCGGCCGCGATGTTGAAGCCACCAAAGGCATAGTTGGCCCCGAGACTCCACAACCCGGTCGTACCGCGCCCCGGCGCGTTGGTATTCGTGAACGAATAAAGACCGCCGAAAGTCAGGCCGCCGATCTTGGGGCTCGCATATTTGATCGCGTTGTCGACGCGAAACGAGTTGTCCGTATTGTCGATGTCGCCCGCGTGCACGAGCGGGCCGCCCAGTTGCCCCGGCGCGGTGAGCGGTTGCAGATAATCGACCACCGAATCGTACTGTCGCCCAAGTGTGATCGTGCCGAAGCGCGTATCCGAAAGCCCCACATACGCCTGACGCCCAAACAGGCGGCCACCCTGACGGCTTTGGCCGTTTTCCGTGCTGAAGCCGGATTCGAGCTTGAACAGGACGCTCAGCCCGCCGCCCAGATCCTCGCTGCCCTTCAACCCCCAGCGGCTGCCATAGACGCCGTCGTACGTGCCGTCGCGCATGCGCCAGAGTGAATGGCCGCCACTGTTGTTGACGTAGTCGATCCCTTCATCGAGCACGCCGTACAACGTGACCGACGACTGTGCGTGCGCGTTCAATGTGACCAGCGCGCTTCCCGCCAGCAACCATGCAATCTGTGCCTTCCTGGTAGAACGGTGCTTCATGCCTGCTCCTCTCTTCGTCAAATTCGCTGCTGTCCGTTGTGGTCTCAGGAGATTGCTTTCATTTTCATTCGGCATCCTGATTGTTTTATCTGCATCACCTGCCTTGCCTGTCTGGTACCGGCGCGATCGATCCGCGCGCGGGTTGGTCTCAACGCGGCGAGACAAAGAGGCTAGCGGCCTCGATTGGGTTCACGAGTCCCGCTGGCAAATAATATGGTATGCCATCGTAACCATTGGAAGAATCATGAAATATTATGGAATACCATAAGCTCACACGTAGTTAGTCCACGTTATGAGCAACCAGACAGAGCGATCAGAGAGAAATCGGGACAGATAACTGCGCGGGAAATGGGAGAGGCGCGTCCGTGCTACCGCCGGGACGCGCCATTGCTGCATAGAGGATCACTGCTGCCCTGCGTGAAGGGCGTTGTGCGAGCGACAGTGCGACACTCAGGCCCGCGTCTGGCGAAGACTCCGCGCTACGTCCTGCAACTGCTTGAACGCCGCGTAGCGCGCTTCATGCAGCGCGGCAATTTCGCCACGGGCCGGTTCATGAACCTTGTCGATCCGCGACATCCGCGCCATCGCCAGCGGCAGGTCGTCGTAAAGGCCGCCCGCCACCGCGCCGAGCATCGCGGCGCCCAGCAGCACCGGCTCCTCGGCCTCGGTCGCGAGCACGGGCCGGCCCGTCGCGTCGGCGAGCAACTGGCGAACCAGACCCAGACGCCCCGCACCGCCGCTGATCACCACGCGCTCGACCGGCGCACCTGCCGCCGCCTGGACCTCGATGATCTGACGCAGGCCGTAGCCGATGCTGCAGATGCCCGCAACATAGAGCGCCACGAGACTCGCCTCATCGGTCTCCATGCCCAGGCCCGCGATGACCGCCCTCGCGTGCGGGTCGGCGAACGGCGCACGATTGCCGAGGAATTCCGGCACCACATGGAGATCGTGGGCGAGCGCCACCGTCCCGGAAAGCGAGTCGGATGCCTGCGCCGCCAGCCCCGCAAGCATGGCGGGCAGCGACTGGCCGGCCTGAGCGGCGCGACCTTGCATCTCGTGCGCCAACGGATGCATGCCGACGAGCCGCTCGATCGCCGCCCCGGCGACCGACTGGCCGCCTTCGTTCAGCCAGGTCTGCGGCACCATCGCCGAAAAATACGGCCCCCACACGCCGGGCACGAAGACCGGCTCGCGCGTGGTGGTCATCGTGCACGACGACGTGCCGAACACGTAGGCGAGGCACGCTTCGGGCGCGCCATCGGCGCCCACCGTGCCGATCCCGCCCGCATGTGCGTCGATCACGCCCGCGGCCACCGGCGTCCCGGCGAGCAGACCGAGTTCGGCGGCGGCCTGCGGCGTCAACCCGTGCCCGAGCGACGTTCCAGGTTCGACCACGCGCTGGCCGATACGCGCGAATCCCTCATCTGCGAGCACGCCCAGCCCCACCGCGCGAAAGTAGCTCTCGTCCCAGCGCCGCTCGTGCGCGAGATAGGTCCATTTGCAGGTGACCGTGCAGGTAGAGCGCGCCAGGTCGCCACTCGCGCGCCATGTGAGGAAATCGGTCAGGTCGAAGAATTGCCAGGCGGCCTCGAACACGTGCGGGCGATGCTCCAGCAGCCAAAGCAGCTTCGGCGTCTCCATCTCCGGCGAGATCGTGCCGCCGACGAAGCGCAGCACCTCATGGCGCGTGGCATTGATGCGCTGCGCCTGATCGACGGCCCGATGGTCCATCCAGACGACGATGTCGCGCTCGTCCGCTTCCGTGGGCCCGACGGCCAGCGGCCGGCCGCCTTCGCCCAGCACGACCAGCGAGCAGGTCGCATCGAAGCTGATACCGGCAATGGCGTCCGGCGCGATCGCAGCCGCCGCCAGCGCGTCGCGCACGGCGAGGCCGACAGCACGCCAGATTTCCGTGCTCGACTGCTCGACGATCGACCCGCTCGAATGAAACACGGTGATGTCGTGCTTCGCCGACGCCGCCATGACGCCCTTCGCATCGAAGATGCCGGCGCGGGCGCTGCCCGTGCCCACGTCCACGCCGATCACATAGCGCGCGCCGGATGCCGTGCTTTCCAGGTTCTCAGAACTCATTGCAGTGTGTCTGTCCGATGATTAAGCGGCGACGCTCAGAGATCCACGCTGTTAGGCAGGATCACGAGGTCGCGAATGGTCACGTTGCGCGGCCGGGTCAGCATGAAGACCACCGCATCGGCGACCTCCTTCGGCTGCATCAGACTGCCGTTGGCCAGTGCTTCCTCCATCTTGGCCTTCGGCCAGTCGTCGAGCAGCGCCGTGACCACGGGCCCCGGCGCGACCGCCCCCACCCGCACGCCATGCCTGGCGACCTGGCGGCGCGTGGTGTGCACGAAAGCCTGCACCGCGAACTTGGACGCCGTGTAGATCGGCTCCCACACGACCGGCACGATGCCCGCGATCGAACTGGTGAACAGGATGTCGCCCGAGCCCTGCGCGACCATGTGCGGCAGCACCGCGTGCACGCTGCGGAACGCCGCGTTGATGTTCAGGTTCAGCATGCGGTCCCATTCGTCGGGATTGCCGCTCACCACCTCGCCGCCGATATAGGCGCCCGCGTTCGCATGAAAAATGTCGAGTCCGCCCGCCAGCTCGAGGATCTTCGGCAGCATGCCCGACACCTCGGCGCCCTGCAGCAGATCCACCTGCAGCGGCAGCGCGTTCGGCCCCAGCTCCGCGCAGCACGCATCCAGCCGTTCTTTCGCGCGGTCGATCAACACGACCTTGGCACCTTGCCCGACCAGCGCGCGGGCACATTCGAAACCGATACCCGAAGCCGCGCCGGTGATGGCGGCCACTTTCCCCTTCATGGATTCAGACATGAACGACTCTCCAGGATGCATTGAGTTAGGCGCGCTCAGGCGCGGCCATGCGTGACACGCGAGCGGCGCGCCAGCGAATCGACGATCACCGCGATGGCCAGCACCGCGCCGGTGATCATGAAACGCAGCGACGAAGACAGATTGAGGAGCGTGAGGCCGCTCGCGATCGACTGGATCACGATGATCCCGAGCACCGCGGACCAGGCGCTGCCGCGCCCGCCGAACAGGCTCGTGCCGCCGATCACGGCCGCCGCAATCGCGTTGAGATTGACGTCGCCGGTGCCGGCCTGCTGACTGGCCGATGCCAGCCGCGTCGCCGTGAGCACGCCGCCCAGTGCGGCCAGCGCGGCGCACAGCACGAACGCGCTCGTATAGATGCGCCGCACGTTGATACCGGCGCGCCGCGCGGCTTCGCGATTGCCCCCCACGGCGTTCATCGAACGTCCCCAGCGCGTGCGCGTGAGCGCGTAATTCATCGCGACGGTCAGGCCAAGGAATACGCCGAACATCAGCGGCACGCCGCGCCCCCGGTCGAGATAGGCGACGACGAGTTCGAGCAACAGCGTGATGATCGCGGCGCGCGCGAGCAAGCCGCTGACCGACGGCGCCGAAAGACGGGCCGCGCGGCGGCGTTCGCGCGTGCGCAGCCCGAGCACCACCATCGTGAGCCCCGGCAGCAACGCCAGCACGTGCGAGACGACGGCTGGAATAATCATTAGTTGCCCGAAATTCACCATCGCCGAGCCGTAGGGCAAGTTGATCGAACCGTCCGAGCCGAGCACATAGAGCTGCATGCCGAGAATCGCGAGCAGCCCGGCAAGCGTCGACACGAAGCTCGGCATCCCCAGGCGGTTCAGGAGCATCGCGTAGAGCGCGCCGATCGCGCCGCCCACAACGATTGCGACGACGATGGCGAGCAGCACCGGCCAGCCCTCGTTGACCCACAAGAGGCCCAGCAGCGCCGAGGCAAAGCCGCTCATCGACCCCACCGAAAGATCGATTTCGCCGACCAGCAGCACGCACACGATGCCAAGCGAAATGACGCCGACCGTCGAGCAGTCGAACAGCAAGTTCACCAGGTTGTCGGCGGAGAGAAAGACCGGGTTCAGGCTCGTGAACACCGTCCAGATGATGACGAGACCCACGATGACCGGCAGCGAGCCGAGGTCGCCCGAGCGGATCCGGTCGACGAAAGCCGACACGGTCTCGCCAACGCCGCTCGCATGTTTGACGCGCACATCGCTGCGGTCGAGTAGCGGGGGCGGGGGCGACTGCGTTGCGCCCTGCGTTTGCTTGCTCATGATCATTCCTTTCATTGAACGTCCTGCTGCGCGGCTCGCCGTCCGGCGCGGCGCGACACCGCGTTTTCCGTCGCGCCCGTAATGGCGGCGACCAGTTCCGCATTGGAGGAATCGGGATAAAAGACGCCGTTATTGCGCCCGAGGCGTAGCACGACGATGCGATCCGCCACGGCGCGCACGTCCTCCATGTTGTGGCTGATCATGATCACCGCGTGGCCGCGCTCGCGCACGCGCTCGATCAGGTTCAGCACCTCGGCCGTCTGGGCCACGCCGAGCGCCGCAGTGGGCTCGTCGAGCATGATCAGCTTCGGGTCCAGCAACAGCGAACGCGCGATCGCGACCGTCTGGCGCTGCCCGCCGGAGAGTGACGCGACCACATCGCGCACATCGGGAATGCGCGCCGACAGTTCGTTCAGCAGCGTCCAGGCGCGCACTTCCATCTGCACTTCGTCGAGCCGCATCGGACTCAATTCGCGGCCAAGGAAAATGTTCGCGACGACATCGAGGTTCTCGCACAGCGCGAGATCCTGAAACACCGTGGCAATGCCGAGGTCGAGCGCCGTGGCCGGATCGGTCAGCGTGACCGGCTGGCCACGGAACGTGATCGTGCCAGCGCTCGGCTGATGCACGCCTGCCAGCACCTTCACCAGCGTCGATTTGCCGGCGCCGTTGTCGCCCACGAGGGCGACCACTTCGCCTGCATGGACGTCGAGTTCGATGTCGGTGAGCGCGGAGACCGCGCCGAAATGCTTCGAGATGCCGCGCAGACTCAGCACGAGTTCGCCCTGCGACGCGCGAGTTGGGGTGTTCTCAATCATGGGCTCAGTCATGGAATTACCTGCTCTCTGGAAAACCAGGGGGACGGCAGGCGCCGCACCCCATTCGATCTGCATACCTGATCAATTCGCAATACCCAGCTTCTTGCAGCCGTCCGCGTAGCGCCCCGTGCACAGGTCCTTCGCGCTCGTGAAGCCCTTGTCCAGCACCTCGGCCTTGATGTTCTTCGCGGTGATGACAGCCGGCTTGAAAAGCTGCGACGGCGTGTTGAAGAGCGTCGTTTCGCCCTTGGGCTTATCGCCCGAGAGGAAGCCCACGGCGACCTTGGCGGCCGCACCCGCGACGATCTCGCTCGGCTTGAGGATCGTGTTGTACTGATCGCCCGCCACGATCAGTTGCAGGCCCGCCAGCGTCGCGTCGTTGCCGGTCACGGGCGGCACCGGATTGACGCCCGCGGCCTTGAAGGCGGCGATGGTGCCGCCAGCCGTACCGTCGTTGGCGGCCACGACGCCGACGATCTGCGAACCGAAGCGCGTGATCTGTCCGCTCACCCACTGCTGGGCCTTGGGCGGCGCCCATTCCGGCGTGTCGTATTCGGAGAGCGTCTTGTAGCCGCTGCCTTCCAGCCCTTCGTGTATGCCCTTCTTGATGAGACCTGCCGCCGCATCGGTAGGCGAGCCGTTGACCTCCAGCACACCACCCTTGCCGGTCGCCACGCCTGCCTCTTTGAGCCGCTGCACCAGCGACTGCGCGATGGATTTGCCGATCTCCTCGTTGTCGAACGACACGTAATAGTCCGCCGGCGTGGACGGCACCGGGCGATCGTAGGCAATGACCTTGATGCCCTGGCTTTGCGCCATATGGACCAGCGAGGCCGCTGCGGTCGAGTCCACCGGATCGAGCACGATCACCTTCGCGCCCTGCGCGATCACCGAATTGAACTGTTGCTGCTGCGTCGACGCATCGGCATTGGCGTTCTGGTACAGCACCTTGCAACCGGCGCAGAGTTTGGCCATTTCCGCCTTGAAGCCCGGAAAGTCATGTTGCTCGTAGCGCGTCGAGGCGTGGTCGGGCATCAGGAACGCCACCGTGCCGCTGGGCGCGGCGAAGGATGCACTCGCGCCGGTCAGCGCAAAGCCCAGCAAGGCCGCATTGATCAGATGGGTTGAGAGTTTGGTCATGGCTTGTCTCCTTTGTTTGCTTGTCTCGTTGGAAAAATGCCGGTGCAGCGCGTGCCGCCGGTGGACAACAGGTAAAGCTTCCCCACGCGGGGCACGAAAAGCCCCGCGCGACATTTCATCTTGCGTGCAATGTTTGCGCTAGGCGGGCACGAGGGTCCGGTCGGCCGATTCGGCGGCGCTGGCGGCATTGAGGCGCTGCCACGATCGCCACCGCGAAGGCGACATCGACTTGATCTGCAGGAACTGCCGGTTGAAATTCGAGAGATTGTTGAAGCCGACCTGATAGCAGATCGCCGTGATGCTCAGTTCGTCGGATAACAGCAACTGACACGCAAGATCGATACGCAACTGGTTCACGTACTGCACGAAAGGCACGCCCGTGTGTCGGCGGAAATACCGCGAGAAAGCGCTGACGCTTTGACCCGCGAGCGCGGCCAGATCCGTCTCGCGCAATTCCTGCGAGAGATTCTTGCCGATGAAGGTCAGCACGTGATTGATGCGCGAACCGGCATAACGGCTTGGGTCGGCGCGATAGGCGGCGCTCGCGAGCTTTTGCGGCTCGGCGCTGCGCAGCAGTTGGTCGAACAGCCCAATGAACAGCATGACGCGGCGCAGCCCCTGCGCACTCACCATCTCGCGCAGGATCGGCTCGACGGCAGCACCCGTTTCCGGGGGGAACAGCAGACCGCCGCGCGACGCGTCCAGCAGCGCTTCCACGCGCCGGAATTCGGGAAACGCCTCGATGGTGCGCGCGACAAACGCAGCGTCGAATTGCAGGACGAGGCAACGTTCGTCGACGCGTTCGCCTTGCGGCACGCTGCTCACCCAGTTATGCGGCAGATTCGGCCCGACCATCACGAGATTGCCCGGCGCGAAATTGCCGATGTGATCGCCCACGAAGAACTTGCCCGTCGTGGCCGTGATGAGGTGAATCTCGTACTCGGGATGGAAATGCCAGCGCACCGTCCGATAGGGATAGCCATGCGCCCAGACCTTGAACGATTCGGCAACCGGAACCGCGACCAGTTCGAGATCGGGCTGGTCCAGCCGGGCATGGCCCGCATCCCTGTGCGTCATCGCGTCCTGCGTGGATAGCATGTGTCTTCCTCCTGCGGCGGTGCATTCTTTGTAGTTCGACTCGCGGATTCGATGCGCCCGCCATGTCTGAAAATTACCTGTCCCCATGCGAATCGGCTACTGAAAATAAGACGCCGCACTGATACTTTTTTGCATACGGGAAACCCCGTATCGCAATTAATGTCAATTTTTGTGCAACGCAGCGGGGGATGAGCGGATTGGATCGCTCGCTGACCTACCAAAGCGCGGTTGGGCCACCCGCCTCGCGCGCAGACCAATCGGAGAATGCAGAATCTCCTTGCTCTGCCCTTTGCGCTTTTCCAAACCTCTGTTATGATCTCGCCCCTACGTAGGGGAGTCGCCAAGCTGGCCTAAGGCACCGGATTTTGATTCCGGCATTCGAAGGTTCGAATCCTTCTTCCCCTGCCACCCTCTTCCTCAAAGCCTTGCACGGCTCCACGTTCCAGTCATTCGAACTGGAATACATGGCGAGCCGATGCACTCATGGCTACCCGCTCCCTGAGTCGTTTCAGCGTTACCCTGCCCGATCCAGGCTTGCTGCCTGATTGATGTTCCTCGGCGCAATCACGACGGTGTTATCTCAGCCACGATGGGCCACCAGTCGCAGCAGTTCGTCGCGCATCGCCGAGATGTCCAGCACGTGCTGCGCACGCGTGATCGCCACGTAGAGCAGGCGAATTTCGTCCTCATCGGGAACCGGCCTGCCGTCCGCGCCGCGAAAGCGGAAATCGTTCGCCACGCGCACCCGTTTCCACTCCAGGCCCTTCGCTCGATGGACCGTCGAGATGACATAGTCGGCTTGCGCCTCGGGCGTGCACTGCTGCGCAAGCGAGCGCAGATAGCCCGTGCCGAGTTCATCGACGATCTGCACGAGCGGCAGCAGGTCCTGACCAAACGGCGTGCGCGAGAAGGCCTGCGCATCGGCCCAAGTCTCGAACAGGGTGAACGCCGCTGGCCGGAACGCGCGCTGCCCGGCGAGTAGCTGATCGGCGCCGTCCGCGAAAGCGGTTACCTCCGCCGGGCTCATACGGATTGCCGGCCGGTGGCCCGCTTCGAGGCCCGCTGCCAGTTGCCAGATGGCGGTCACGTTCTTGCGGCACAGCACGGCGTCCACTGGCGGCGCGATCGAGGGGTCCTCCACCAGGATCGAGCCGATCGCAGCCTGGCCGCGCAGCGGCACCGGCTCGCCCAGACGCGCAAGCAGGCGGCTCGCCAGCGCCGCGAACGTCGCGCCGAACCGGAACGATTCCGTGAGCGCGCATTCGGGCGCGTCGATCTGCGCCATCGCGTTGACCGCGCCCCGCCACTCGTAAATCTGCTGATAGGGATCGCCTACGTAGATCACCTGCGCGTGGCGCTGACGCGCCAGCACGGAGAGCATGACGCCGTCACTGTCCTGCGCCTCGTCGAAGAGAATGTAGTCCGCCTCGATGCGCGGTTCCGACATCGCCCAGAGCTTGAGCACGACATCGGGCGACACGGCGCTGCCCGACCCGGCCGCGGCGCTCTCCTCCCACAACCGATGCACGGCAGGCAACAGCCAGGCTTGCAGCGCGGCGCTTGCCGCCTCGTCGAGCTTGTCGTCGACGACGATGTGACGTGCGTGCGGCTGCGCGTCAGCCGAGCGGCAGAAACGGCCGAGCGCGTCGGCGATCATCCGGCCGGTCTCGAACGGCGTGATCTCGACAGCCCGACCCGTCACCGTGCGCACCTGCACCGGCCCGAAGCCGAAGCGGGCGGCCAGCGCGTGCGGCGCCTCGGCCTGGAGACTGCCGCGTTGTTTGAGTGCTGCGCTGGCCGCACTCCAGGCCTGCGCATGCATCGTGCGCGACACGATATGCGATGGAAACTTCCGTGCTGCGGCCGCGGCGATGTCCCGGTTGAAGGCGAGATAGATGCCGCGCCGCTGCCCGAAACGGTTCGCGATGAGTTGGAGCGTAGACGTCTTTCCAGCGCCGGCGAAAGCCTTGATCTTGAGGTCGCCGCCCTGGTGCGCGGCAGAGACGGCGGCGAGCTGTTCTTCGGTGGGAGGGAAAGAGACGGACATGAAGGTGGCGGAATGACCGGATCAATGTGTTACCTCTGTCCCGGGTCCATACACATTGCGAAAGGCAGCAGTCTACCGCAGACGTCCGCGTCCCTCTGCGCACGCCTTCAAGACTATGCCGCTCTGGCCAGCTTGATCGCGCGCTCGGGGCACGCCGTCACGCAAAGACCGCACGAGCGGCAGGCATCGGCATTCGGTGTGTAGGCGACCTTCATTCCATGCACGCGCAGCTTCAGGCGATGCCCCCAACCGAGACCGCGATAATCGGCTTCGTCGATGCGCCGGATCTCAAACACCTGCTCGGGGCAGACCTCCAGGCAATCGCCCTTGCCCTCGCAACGTTTCAGGTCGACGACGGGCACAATCACGCCCGGCTTCTGCTTGCAGTCAACCGTGGATGCCTCGCTCATGCTTCGTCTCCCGAGCGCCGCGCGTGCCTCGCTCGCCATGCCGACTGGAACTGCTCCCGTTCTTCGGGCGTCATCGCTTCCCACTTGCGCCAGTGACGCCGGGCGCGTCCGCCGCCGTGCCCGCGGAATCCGCCAAACAGAATGCGGCTCAAAACCAGCAGGCCCAACGCGTGGGCGAAGTCGATCGTTCGAGCGCCGACGAATAACGCCGGAATCACCCAATTCCATAGCATCATGACCACCCATCCCAGTACGGCGATGGCGACCACCACAAGCAGCGCTTTACCCGCGCATCTGATTCGAAACTTCATCCGTCGACTCCTCTATCGGTCAAGATCGTCATAAATGGGCTGTAGCCTCGCGCGCAGATGCAAGACCGCGTAGCGCTTGCGCGCGAGCAGCGTATTGAGCGCGATGCCGCTTTGCGCAGCCAGTTCCTTGAACGAGCGCCCCTCCAGTTCGTGCGCGATGAAAACGTCGCGTTGATCGGGCGGCAACTCATCGAGCGCTTCCTGCAAGGCCTTGAGCAACAGGCTGCGCGCATAGAGCGCTTCCGGGCCCGCATCGTGCGCTGGCAGGGCGAGGTCGAGGCGATATTCACTGTCGGCATCGTCCCCGGCCTCGGACAGATCGGCGAGCGGCTGCTCCTTCTTCTTGCGGAACCGATCGACGATGCGATTGCGCGCGGCACGGAACAGCCACGCGCTCGCCTGTTCGATCGGCGCGGGAAGCCGGTAGGCCTGCACAAATTCGTGGAACACGTCCTGGAGGATGTCCTCGGCGTCGTCCTGGTCGCGTATCCGGCGCCGGATGAAATTGCCGAGCCTCGCGCGCTCACGCACCACGGTCGCGGTGATTTCGCTGTCTCGGTCGGTCATCGGCTGCGAGTTGGGTGGCGGTTCCATGTCCCTGAAGACGTTTCAGGTCCACGGATATTGTGGCGGTCGCGAAATATTTTTGCGTCGTTAGGGTTCTACGACCGCCTGCACCGCATTGGCGCGATGAAACTCCGCCCGCTACGACTGCCGATAATAAAGATTCTGCGGATGTCGCGCCTCGGCAAAGAAGAACCAGCGCTCCGCCACCAGCCCCGCGTACTGGATAAGCGCTGCCGCGCAAAGCAGCGCGAACGACAGCCCGACGGATCGAACGCCGCCCCCAATCGCCACGAGGCAGAAAGGCGCGAGAAACGCCGCTATCAGGAACGTCCACTTGATACGGGCAAGCGCAAGCGGCGTCTTGCCGTGAAAGAACTCGCGCAAGTTGAAGGCGCCAGCGGTAAAGCCGCGCGACTTCTGCTCGACGCGCTCCGCGCGAATACCGGTCGCGCTTTGAACCGTCGATTTCGGGCGCAGACGCGCATTGCGAATGAGCGACGCCGTACGTGACGCACAGCCAGCGAGCGTCAACGCGCACGCGCACATGGCGAGCGGCACGGTCATGGCCGGCGCGAATCCTGCCGCACATGCGGTCGCCAGCGTAAAGCCGGACGCGCAGCCGAGCAGCATGAAATTGATGAGCGTGAGCGGCGTCGCCCATTCCTGAAGAAAGCGCAGGCACGCATAAATCATGGCGGTGCACACGAAAAGCAGCACACTGGCCACGACCGCCACGCCACCTATCGCTAGCGAAAACGAGGCGCCCAACAAATGCGCCAGGCCATACGCAAAGGTGCAGCCAAGAAACGCGGGTAGACAAAGGCATTCGCGCGAAAGCCACGAGGTGCGCCACATCGCAATCGCGCGCCACGCCCGCTCGGGATGCCCGAGGTGAAAGAACGATGCGACGAGCCCCAATGTCCCGAGCGCGCACGAAAGCCCTGCGCCGACGACATAGAACGCCATCGGCGCCGCGCCCGCATCGCCAAAGCGAAGCCTTAACACCAGTTCGACGCCCACGAGCGCGATGAGCAACCCCTGGCCCGCGCCGCTTAGCGTCGTGAGAAATACCACTGAAAATGCCGGTTTCATAACGCTATCCTCGCTTCGATTCGGAACACGATGTTCAAACGCGCGTAGCAATAGACGCCAGATTGAGCGTGCCGCGTTCGACCTGGGTTTCGAGCGTGGCGGATTCGCCTTCCTCCGGTGTCGAGCACGCACACGTGCCACTACTGCACGACGTCACCTTCTGGCGCGGCAAATAGTGATTCGACGGCCGCGCGCCCCACTCCGGCATCAACTGATAACCGCCGCGTTCGCGTATCGCCTTCGACACCACCGACTCGGGATCGTGAATGTCGCCGAACAGACGCGCCGAGGTTGGGCAGGCCAGCACACACGCAGGCTTGCGATCGCGCTCGGGCAGCGCCTCGTTGTAGATACGATCGCTGCACAGCGTGCATTTGGTCATTTCCTTGCGCGCTTCGTCGATTTCGCGCGCGCCATAGGGGCAGGCCCACGCGCAGTATTTACAGCCGATACAGCGGTCGTAATCGACCAGCACGAGGCCGTCTTCCTTGCGCTTGTAGCTTGCCCCGGTCGGACAGACCGGCACGCACGGCGGGTCTTCGCAATGCAGGCAGGACTTTGGAAAGTGAATGGTGTCAGCAAGCGGATATTCGCCGGCTTCGAACGTCTGCACGCGGTTGAAGAACGTGCCCGACGGATCGGCGTCGTACGGGCGAAAGTCGGCAAGACTGCCCGCCTCGCCCGAGGTGTTCCACTCCTTGCAACTCGTCACGCACGCGTGGCAACCCACGCAGACGTTCAGATCGATCACGAGCGCCATCTGTGTCATCGCCTGCTCTCCGGTTTACTTACGCTGCGTGGCTTTCATGAGACGCGCGGCAAACTCGCCGCGCCCGGCAAAATAGGTCTGCACAACGCGCTGGATGAGTCCGCCAGCGGCCGCACCGATCGCGCCCGGTAGCGCGGGCATGGGCGCGAACTGCGGTAGCGTGTGGTCGGCATCCGCTTCCGCCGGATAGATACGCACACGCACGTCGTACCACGCTGCCTGCCCCGTGACCGGATCGGAATTCGACGTGCGCGTATGATCGGCGCGCTTGACTGGAATTTCGTCGGCGATCAGGTGGTTCAGCAGAAAGCCGCGCTGCGATTCGTTGGCGTCGGGACCAAGATTCCATGCGCCCGCGGACTTGCCGATAGCGTTCCACGTCCAGACCGTGCCGGGCTCCACCGCTTCGCTATAACGCGCCATGCAGCGCACTTTGCCCCATTGCGATTCGACGTAAATCCAGCCGCCGTCCTCGATGCCTTGTGCGGCCGCCGTACGCGGATTCATGTAGAGATAGTTTTCGCCGTGGATTTGCCGCAGCCACGCGTTCTGCGAATCCCACGAGTGATACATGGCCATCGGCCGTTGCGTGACCGCTGCGAGCGGAAAGCGCGCATGATCGGTCGCATCGTGTTCGAGCGGCGCATACCAGAATGGCAGCGGATCGAAATACTGTTCGACGCGCGCGCGCAAATGGTCGGGCGGCTGTCGCCCCTTCGTCCTGCCCTGCGCGGCGAGCCGGAACTTCTGCATCACATCCGAGTAGAGCGCGATAACGATTGGTTCGTTAAACTTACGAAATCCTTTTTCGACGGCGAACTGTAGATAAGGCCCGTTGACGTTTCGCATGTACTGCATCGACTCGGGCAGCGTGTAGTGATAGACGCAGTTATGCTTCGCGTATTGCTCCCACTGCTGCGGGTTCGGCTCGCCAACCAGCGCCTTGTCGCCTTCCGTACCGCGCCATCCCATCAGGAAGCCCACGCCCGAGCCCGGCGCCGTCTGATGATGGATGACGAAGTCGGGATAGTCGCGGTATTTACGCTTGCCTTCCGGTGTCGTAAAGGCGGGAAGTTTCAGACGCCCAGCCAGTTCGACCAGCACCTCCTGAAACGGTTTGCACTCGCCCGTTGGCTGCACGACGGGCACGCGTACGGAGTCGACGGGACCATCGAATTCGGAAATCGGCCGGTCGAGCATCGACATCGCGTCGTAACGTTCGAGATAAGTGGTATCGGGCAGAACGAGATCGGCGAAAGCAGTCATCTCCGACTGGAATGCATCGCACACCACGATGAACGGAATTTTGTACTCGCCGCTTTCGTGCCGGTCCGCCAGCATCTTGCGAACTTCGACGGTGTTCATCGACGAATTCCATGCCATGTTGGCCATGAAGATCAACAACGTATCGATCGGATACGGATCGCCGCGCCACGCATTCGTGATCACGCTATGCATCAGCCCGTGCACGGCGAGCGGATATTCCCACGAGAAAGCCTTGTCGATGCGCACGGGCTCGCCGTTGGCATCGACGAAGAGATCTTCCGGCGCGGCCGGCCAGCCGAGCGGACCATTCGCAAGCGGCGTGTTGGGCTTCACGTTGTCGGGGCTGTTGGGCGGTTTCGCCGAGGGCGGCACCGCGCGCGGATACGGCGACTTGTGCCGGAAGCCGCCCGGCCGGTCGATGGTGCCGAGCAAGGACATCAGCACCGCTAGCGCGCGTATCGACTGAAAGCCGTTTGAATGGGCGGCGAGCCCGCGCATGGCGTGAAAAGCAATCGGCGCGCCCGTGACGGATGCGTGAGTCTTGCCCCACGCATCGGTCCAGGGAATCGGCAACGTGACCTGATGATCGCGCGCGACGTCGGCCATTTCCTGGGCAAGGCGGCGGATCGTGTCTGCGGGAATGCCGGTGATCCCGGCAGCCCATTCAGGCGTGCAATTGGCAACCTGCTCGCGCAGCAGTTGGAACGACGGCGCGACGGGCGTGCCGTCCGCGAGCGTATAGCGCCCCTCAAGCGCGGGCCGCACGCCCGGCGCGTGATGCGGCACCTCGTGCTGCTTCTCTGCGTCCCACCACAGATGATTCTGCGGAAAGAGCGGATTGCGTACGTCAACCGTTTTGTCCTGCACGAACAAACCATACGTATCGCTTTCGGGCCGCATATCGAGCAGTTCGCCCGCATTCGTGTAACGCTCCACGAATTCGCGGTCATACGCGTTGCTTTCAATCAGCTCGCGCATGAGCGCCATGAAAAGCGCCCCATCGGTGCCAGGACGGATCGGCACCCATTCGTCGGCGATTGCCGCATAGCCGGTGCGGATCGGATTGATCGCGATGAAGCGGCCACCCGCGCGCTTGAACTTTGAAATCGCAATCTTCAGCGGATTCGAGTGATGATCTTCTGCCGTGCCGATCATGAAGAACAGCTTGGCCCGGTCGAGATCCGGTCCACCGAATTCCCAGAACGATCCGCCCATCGTATAGATCATGCCGGCCGCCATATTCGCCGAGCAGAACCCTCCGTGCGCGGCATAATTCGGCGTGCCGAACTGTTTGGCAAAGAGACCGGTTAGCGCCTGCATCTGGTCGCGGCCAGTGAACAACGCGAATTGTTTTGGGTCGGTCGCGCGTAAATGGGCCAGGCGCTTTTCAAGCAGATCGAACGCAGCTTCCCAGGAGATGGGCTCGAACTGCGCCGTACCGCGTATGGCGTCAGGTTTGCGTAATAAAGGTTGTGTGAGCCGCGCCGGCGAATACTGCTTCATGATCCCCGACGATCCCTTGGCACAGATCACGCCCTGATTCAGCGGATGCTCGGGATTACCGTCGATATAACGAATCTCGCCATCACGCAAATGCACACGTATGCCGCAGCGACACGCGCACATGTAGCAAGTCGTCGTCTTGACTTCGAGTTTTTCGTTCTGCGTGCGGGGCTGATGTTCCATCGCTCCTCCAGAGGCGCTTGCGGTGCCGTCTGCACGAAGACTGTGCCGGCAATGAATATCGTATAAACGCACGGCACATAAGAAAACTCACAATTTACGATCTCAATCATCGGCTTGCCTGATAGTTTCCGCCGATTTGGATCAATGCGCTTCTGGATAAGCGATGGAACGGAGCGCGAAGCGCGCCCCGGGTGACCTGCTTAAGCGTTAGCCCCTCCGTCGACCGTGAGCGTGGCGCCAGTCACGTAACTGGCGTTGGCGCTCGCCAGAAATACCACCGCCTGGGCAATGTCGTCACCCTTGCCGTAGTCGCCAGTGGCCGTCAGCGATTTCAGCGTCGACGCAAACGGCCCTTCGACCGGATTCATATCGGTATTGATGGAGCCGGGTTGGACCAGATTCGCCGTAATGCCTTGTGGGCCGAGTTCTCTTGCCAGTCCCTGCGTGAACGCAATGAGAGCGGACTTCGAACTGGCGTACACGCCGAGCATCGACGCCGGCACGCGGTCGGCAAAGTAACTGCCGATTGAAATAATCCGCCCACCCGCGCCCAGATGCGGAATGGCGGCCTTGGCTGCCACAATCGGTGCGCGAACATTGACGTTGAGCGTCGCGTCGATGTCTTCGATGGAAATATCCTTGACATCGCCCATGCGGAGAATACCGGCGTTATTCACCAGAATATCGAGCCCGCCCAAGGCTTCGACGCTCTGTTGCACAGACGCGAGAACCGCCGTTGCATTGGCGCTATCCGCCTGGATGGCGATACCGCGCCGACCTTGCGCCTCGATCGCCTTCACGACACTGGCGGCCTGCTCTGCCGACTTTTCATAGGTGATCGCCACATCCGCACCCGCTTGCGCCAAAGCCTGGGCGATGGCTGCGCCAATACCTCGACTGGCTCCGGTAACCAGAGCGCGTTTTCCCTTTAGCATCATCACAATCTCCTTGACTCGCTGACAATAAAAATAAGCATGACTGAATAACAATATCTGAATGACCGCATGCGCCGGCACCTACTCGATGGATAAACGCGCGCGATCAATCCTTCGCTGCACGTGCTCCTTTCACGCAGCCGCTACGTTGGCGAAAAGCCCCTGAATGGCTGAATACGCCAAGGGCTGATCGTCGAGCGCATCCGCGCGACCGTTCGCCAAAAAGTCTTGCGCGATGCTTTTCGCTTTGCCGAGCACGACTTGCGAAATGCCGCTACCCGCACTGAGCCGCCGCACGCCCAGCTTGCCGAGCGTCGCCGCGTCGGCGAGCCCTGACACGGCCATGACGTTCAGCGGGAGTCGGGTTGCCTCGGCAATCGTTTCGATATCGGATGCATTCACGAGCGCCGGCAGAAAAAGACCATCCGCGCCGGATGACGCATACAGCGCGCCACGGGCAATCGACTCTTCTGGCTGCTTCGATGGTTCAACCAGCCTTGCAAGAAAGACGTCGCTGCGTGCGTTGACGAAGAGGTCCGAGCCAGATTTCGCCACGGCATTCTTGATCGCTTCGATCTTCGAAGCGAGAAGCGATGCAGGGTCAGGGCCGTCCTCGATATTGATCCCTGCGATGCCGAGATCCACCAGTCGCATGACATGGTCCGCAACGGTCCTTGGGTCGTCGGAATAGCCATGCTCGATATCGACCGACAAGGGCACGCTCAGCACGCGGACGATGCGCCGAACGGCACCCACGACCTCATCGAACGGGAGAATGCGGCCGTCTGGATATCCCAGCGCCCACGCAAAGCCGGCGCTGGTCGTGGCGATTGCGGGTGCTCCCAGCGACTCGATTAGCCTTGCGCTACCGGCATCCCACGCATTGGGCAACAGGAGCGGAAACGAATTTTCGTGCAACTCACGGAATGTGCTGACGTTAGACATGATGCTTTCCTTGTATCGGGATTGAAGCTCAGGCCGTTACTGCACCTTTGGCGGCTTTGGCAAACGATGCGATGCGGCGCGTCGCGAGTTCGGAAACGAGAATCGCGATGACCACGGGAATGCTGGAGAGGTAGCCCAGGTTGTGGCTGCCAATAACCGGGATCACGGCCGCGCCGAGCGCACCGGCGATCGACACACCCACATAGGTCGCCGAAGTATTCAGGCCGACCAGCACGGCGGTCATCGGCGGATTCAGGCTTGCGAGGCGAAACTGCTGCGGCACCAGCACGCCCCATGCACAGGCGCCCCAGATCGTGACGGCAATCGCCGCACTCCAGAGATGGGCGCCGGTGATCGGCATGGTGAGGATGACGACGGCCACGATAGCCAGCTTGATCATCACCACCTTGTGCGAACCGATCTTGTCGAGGATGCGTCCCGTCAGCAGATTCGAGCATGTTCCCGCGAGGCCCCACAGCACCAGCAGTCCTCCCAGCACCATGGCGCTATGGCCGGTAGCACGGTCGAATACCACGGAGAAGTAACTGAAGATAATGAAGGTGCCGATCTGCGCGAGCACGGTCGTCGTGAGCGTAAGCCCAACGCGGGAATCGGTGAGCGGCGACAGGCGCTGAGCGAGCGAAATGGCCGGCGGCAGCGGCACTTCGGGCAAGAACGCCAGGATACCGGCGAATGCGGCGGCACCGAGCACAGCAACGAGAACGAGCGTCCAGTGCCAGCTAGCGAGCCCGCCAATCACGGCGCCGATGGGCGAGCCCAGCGCGGTAGCGGTCGTCAAACCCGCAACGATGATCGAGAGCGCGTAGCCACGCCGCTCCGGCGGCACGAGTGAAGCGCCGGTGCCGCTGGCAGTCGGCGAGAACATCGCCGCGCCCAGGCCCGCGAAAGCCCGCGTGGCCAAGGCGATGCCAAGATTCGGCGCCACGATGGTGCCAAGATTGGCGATGACGAACAATCCAATGCCGCTGAGCAACAAACGCTTTCGTGCGACGTTTGCCGCAAGCGCCGCGATGGTCGGGCCGAGCAAGGCATAGCTCAGCGCGTAGACGCTAATCAGCTGACCCGCCGCGCCGATGCTGACGCCAAACGAGTGTGCGATTTCAGGCAGGATGCCCGCGAAGACAAAGCTATCGGTGCCCAGCGCGAACATACCGAGTGAGAGTGTTAGAAGGCGGCGATCCATGTCGGCTGCTCCAGAAGCAATTTCGAAATAAGTCTCGTGACGAAACTATAGGGAAGCCAACCTGATCGCACTACGGGCCGCGATCAGGAAGCTGTTCCCCATAAAGCGGTTAAGTGGTGGCTGTGAGTCAGTTGGCCTGCGCGACCTGCTGACGGGGTGCATCCCATCCCCCGCCCAGCGAACGGAACGTGCGCACTGCGGCGCGGGCAGCATCCGCCCTTGTTGCATCGAGATCGTCGCGCGCGTCGAGTAACTGCCGGTCGGCGTCGAGCACATCGGTCAGCGTGATCGCCCCCGCGCGATAAGCCTTCTCCGAAAGATCGCGCGCCTTCGTCAACGCGTCGACCTCCTGCTGGATTTCCTGCGCGCGGATCTCGGTTTGCGAGAGCGTCATCAAGGCATCCTCAACATCTTCGGTGGCCTTGAGCGCGGCCTCGCGATACTGCGCCAGCGCTTCCGCGTAGGCGCCGCGAGCGCTCTTGACTTCGGCGTCCACCTTGCCGAAATCGAACAGACGCCATTGCAGCGCACCTGTCCCAACGGGTTGAAACGACTTCGCGCTCAGGAAGTGGCCCGCCGAAATGCTGTCGAATCCCAGTGCGCCCGCGAGCGAAATCTTCGGGTAGTAATCGGCTAGCGCCACGCCGATCGCTTCGTTCGACGCCGCCAGATGACGTTCGGCCGCAATGATGTCGGGGCGACGCCGCAGAACGTCGACCGGTTGATCCGCGTTGCCGATTGCCGGCACATCGGGAATGGCGCCAGCGTTTGCGCCGAGTTCTGCCGCGTAGGTCCCCGGTTGTGCACCCATCAGCACGTCGAGCCGATTCAATTGCGCTTCCAGCGACACGCGCAAGGTCGGCACCGTGGCGCGTGCCTGCCGCAGCAAGGCTTCGGCTTGGGCCACCTCGCGTTCGTCGGATGCACCGGCCTGCTTGCGCGCTTGCACTAGTTGCAGCAGGCGTGCATCGGTCTCCACCTGATCCTCAGTGACGGCCAGTTCCGCCTGCAATCCGCGGATTTGCAGGTAGGCGTCGGCCGCATCGGCGGCAATCGAGACGCGCGTGCCTGTTTGAGCCGCTTCGGCGGCCTGCTCTTCCTCGGTGGCTTGCGTGTGCGCACGCCGCAGGCCGCCGGCCAGATCGATTTCCCAGCTTGCGGTCGCGCCCGCTATGTATTCCTTCTGGTCGCGACTGTAATTGGGAAATGCGCTCGCAAGCGCTCCAAGCGGGCTCTGCACGCTCTGATGTTCCGCCGTGTACGACGCATTCGCATCGACCGTCGGCAGCAGGCGGGCACCCGCCGCCTGAGCCGCGGCCCGCGACTGCGCAACGCGGGCGATCGCTGCCTGAAGGTCGAGGTTTTGATCGAGCGCGCGTTGCACCACCTTCACCAGTTCGGGATCGTTGAACCCGGTCCACCAGCTATCGAGGCTCGGCGCTGGCAATGTGGTTTGCCGGTCGGCCACGATCTGCGCGTTGTGAAACGGCGCCATCTCTGTTGTGGGCGCAACGTAATTCGGCCCAACGGCGCAAGCCGCCAGCAATGCGCTGACAATCAGACTGCCCACGATCGCCTTCGAGGTTCTGGATACGAAGTTGTTCATTTCACTTCTCCACTGCGAAGTTGCCGCAAGGCGGTGGTGCCTTTCGTGCCAAGCTTGCGAACGAAGGCGTAAAACGCCGGGGTGAATGCCAATCCGAAGATCGTCACGCCGAGCATGCCGAAGAACACCGTCGTGCCGAGCGATTGGCGCATTTCCGAGCCCGCGCCGCTGGCGATGGCGAGCGGCGCCACGCCCGCGATAAAGGCAAACGACGTCATCAGGATCGGGCGCAACCGCACATGGGCTGCGTGGGTCGCGGCGTCTTCCGCGTCGACGCCGTCTTCGTCCTGGCGCTGCCGCGCAAACTCAACGATAAGAATGGCGTTCTTGGCAGCCAGCCCAACGAGCACCACGAAGCCAATCTGCGCAAGAATGTCGATGGGCATGCCTCGCAGATTCAGCCCGATTGCAGCCGCGAGCAGACACATCGGCACGATCAGCACGATCGCGAGCGGCGTTTTCCAGCTTTCGTACTGCGCCGCGAGCACGAGGAACACGAACAACGCCGAAGCCGCAAAGATCACGAGCGGCGACATGGTCTGCTCTTTTTGCTGGTGCGCGAGGTCGGTCCACTCGTAGGTAATGCCGTTCGGCAGGACCTGTCCAGCGAGCTGCTCCATGTGTTCGATGGCCTCACCCGACGAGAATCCAGGGGCGGCTGCGCCCATGATTTCCGCTGTGGGGTACATGTTGTAGCGCGGCACGCGATACGGCTCGGTGGTGTTCTTAAACGTCGCCACGCTGCTGATCGGCACCATGTCTCCGGTTGCGTTGCGCACCTTGAGCCTGCCGATATCCTCAGGTGTACGACGGAATGCTTCGTCGCCCTGAACGCGAACCTGATAGGTACGCCCCATGAAGTTGAAATCGTTCACGTATTGCGAACCCAGATAGAGATCCATCGTGGAAAACACATCCGTCGGCGTGAGTCCGATTTTTTCAGCCTTGAGGCGATCGATGTCGGCATAGACGGAGGGTGCGCCCGCGTTGTAAAGCGTGAAAACACCGCCGAACACCTTGTCCTTGTTCGCTGCGGCCACGAGTGCATGCGCCGCGTCGGCCAGTGCCTGCGGCCCCAGTCCGCCCCGGTCTTCCAGCATCAGCTTGAAGCCGCCAGCAGCACCCAGACCTTGCACGGGCGGCGGATTGACCACGACCACCACCGCGTCCTTGACACCCGCGACACGCTTGCGCAGTTCGACCAGCGTCGACGCTGCATTCACGCCGGGCACATGCTTGCCGTACAGCGAAGGCAGACCGTAAAACAACGTGCCCACGTTGGGCGCAATCGTGCCCGTCGTGACGTCGAATCCCGATACGGGCGACGTGTGCGTCACACCCTTGAGTCCCGGCGTTTCGAGCACGATGTCGTTGATTTCGCGGATCACCTTGTCGGTGCGTTCGAGACTCGCGCCCGGCGGCAGAAACGCGATCACCGCCTGATAGCCGATGTCCTGCTCGGGAATGAAGCCAGTAGGCATTCTCGACATCTGCAAGGCCGTCGCGCCAATCAGACCGGCGTAGGCGATCAGCATGATCGTCGTCGCGCGAACAAAGCGGCCCGTCATTTTTCCGTAGCGCGACGACAGCCAGTCGAACGAGCTATTGAAGCGGCCGAACACTGCATGATGGAGGCGCCCCAGTGCCGTCGATCCGCCGTGCGACTTCTCCATCTCGTGCGGCTTGAGCAGAACTGCACACAGCGCGGGACTCAGCGTCAGCGAGACGAAGCACGAGATGACCGTGGAAGCGGCGATCGTAATCGCGAACTGCTTGAAGAACAGACCCGAAATGCCGGACATCAAGGCCGTCGGCCCGAACACCGCGCACAACGTGAGCGCGATGGCAATGATCGCGGTCGACACCTCGTTCATGGTGCGATGCGCGGCTTCTTTCGGCGACATGCCGAGCGCCATGTTCCGCTCGACGTTCTCGACCACCACGATGGCATCGTCCACGACGATCCCAACGGCAAGCACCAGTCCGAACAGCGAGAGATTGTTGATCGACGCGCCGAACAACGAAAGAATCGTGAACGTGCCGACCAGCGATACCGGAATCGCGACAACGGGAATGATCGTGGCGCGCCAGTTTTGCAGGAACAGATACACCACGCCGACTACCAGCAGAATCGCGATGGCGATGGTTTTGGCGACCTCGTGGATCGACTGGGAAACGAAGGTGGTCGGGTCGTAGATCTTGATGTAGTCGACGCCGGGCGGGAAGCTCTTTTTCAGCTCGGCCATTTTGGCCCACACGTCATGCTCAACCTGCACCACATTCGCATCGGGCGTGGCGATGACGAACCACGGCGTGGCCGCGTATCGGTCGGCATACGCCTTGGAGCCATAGTCGACGGAGCCGAGTTCGACGCGCCCGATATCGCGAATACGTGTCACGCGGCCCTGCGCATCGGACTTCACGACGACGTCGCCAAACTGTTCAGGGGTCGTGAGACGGCCGAGCGCGTCGACGTTGATCTGATAGGCACCCGTGCCGTTGTTCGATACCGGGGGCTGATTGAGCACGCCAGCGGATACCGCGGCGTTCTGCGCGCGCAGTGCCGTGAGTATTTCGCCGGCGCTGATGTTATACGATGCGGCTTTGTCCGGATCGATCCAGATTCGCATGGCGTACTGCCGTTCGCCGAACAGCTGAAAATCCGACACACCCGGCAAACGCGCAATCTGATCGCGTACCTTGAGCATGTAATTCGACAGATATTCGGGACTGCGGGAGCCGTCGGGCGAATAGACATGCACGCCCAGCAGCAGCGCCTGGATGGTCTTCTTCACCTGCACGCCCTGCAACTGCACGTCCACGGGCAGACGCGACAGCGTGTCTTCCACGCGGCTGCGGGTAAGCAAAAGCGCCGTGTTGGGATCCGTTCCGACCTTGAAGATTACCGTGATCGTCAATTGACCGTTGCTGGTCGACTGGCTCGAAATGTAATCCATGTTTTCGACGCCATTGACGGACTGCTCGAGCGGCGTGGCCACCGTGCGCGCTATCGTATCGGCCGACGCGCCCGGATACGAGGTCGTGATCTGGATCGTCGTGGGAACGATGTTGGGATACTGGGCCACGGGCAGCTTCACCATCGTCGCCAGACCAATCAGTACCGCGAATATATTGAGCACGGCGGCAAAGCGCGGATGCTCGATAAAGAAGTGCGTCAGCTTCATGATTTTGCTCCGTCATCGCCCTGCTCGGCCGAGAACTGAATCTTTCCTGCGTGCGGGGAAATCTTCGCCCCGGGGCGAACGGTGGGAATGCCGTCGATCACGATGCGATCGGTAGGGGCAAGTCCCGAGCGGATCACGCGCAGACCGCCGCGCACGTCGCCGATCTCCACCTTCCTCGCCGCGGCCACGTTGTCGGCGCCCACGACGTACACCATGTGGTCCGTTTGATCCTGGAGCACGGCGGCGTCGGGTACGAGCAAGGCCGGTTGTGGCGTGGTCGTCGCCAGCCGCAGGCGGGCGAAGCCACCCGGCGTCAAGGACAGATCGCTGTTGGAAATCGTTGCGCGCGCATGGATCGTGCCGCTCGAACGATCGAGCGTGTTGTCGATAAAGTTGAGCGTGCCGGTGCGCGAATAGCCGCTGTCGCCGGTTGGCGAAATCGTCACGGTGTCGGCCAGCGGCCCGCTCTGGTGCTCGCGCGAGCGCTGGAAAGCGGCGTAGTCGCTTTCGCTGATGTCGAAATCCAGGTAGATCGGGTCCAGCGACACAATGGTTGCGAGTAGCGTCGTCGGACCGGTGCCGGCGCGGCTGCCCGATACCAGATTGCCCGTCGACACAAGATGCGTGCCGATACGCCCGGTAAACGGCGCCGTGATCTTGCAGCGATCGAGGTCGAACCGCGCGTCGCGCACGAGCGCGTTGGCGTTATCGACGGCCGCTTGAGCCGCACGTTGCTCGGCGACTTTCTGATCGACGTTCTCGACCGTTCCCGCCTCCGACTGTTGCAGTTCCTGCGCGCGCGCCAGTTCCCGCGTGGCGAGCGCCAGCCGGGCATTCGCCGCCTCGAGTGCGGCCGTCGCTTCGCTCAGCTTGATCTGATAGGGCTCGGGATCGATCTCGAAGAGCAGATCGCCTTGATGGACGACGTCGCCGTCCTTGAAGTTGATCCGGGTGAGCGTGCCGCCAACCTGGGCACGCAATTCCACGCGATTCACGGCCGAGAACTGGCCGAGAAACCCGAGCCGACCTTCGATATCGCGCTGTAACGGTGCACTGATGCTGACCGACGGCGGCGGCGGTGCGGCAACGGGCGCGGCATTCGACCCGTGCAGGTACAAAGCCGTCGCCGCCACGGCAACGATCGCAACGGCGGCAACGCCCTTGCCGACCCATCGAACGGAGCCGGATGTCGCCGCGCCCGGTGGCGTCGTGACGGCCACCTCGGTCTGATCAATTTCATTATTCATGGCATTCCTAAGTGATTTAACTGGCTGCGCGACGAAGAGCTATGTCCCAGTCCGCCCGTCAGGTGATCGATCGTTGCCGCTTCGCAAAGCAGCGGGATGATCCAGAGCGTGCCAGCGATCCGGGACGATTCACCCGAAGCCACTGTCGGCTAAGTTTCGTGACGCAACTATAGGAGACACGGTTGCGTCACGCTACGGGGCCAAAGCGGGAAGCTGTTCCCCGGAATCTGGTTAAGTTGCGTGACGAAACTTGTGCCAGGATACGTTCCATCATGTACAGAAAACGCTTCGATGGAATGGACTGCTCGATCGCTCGCGCCCTCGATGAGGTTGGCGAGTGGTGGACGCTACTGATCGTTCGCGAGTGCACGCAAGGCAGCCGGCGCTTCGACGAATTTCAGAGCGGGCTGGGTATCGCCCGCAATGTCCTCACGGCACGGCTTGAACGTTTGATCGAACTGGACATTCTCGAACGTTTCCCGATCGCGGAACGCGCCAACACGTTTGGTTACCGCTTGACCGCGAAAGGGACCGATCTTTACCCGGTGCTGGTCGCGCTGATGCAATGGGGGGACAAATGGCTGGCGCCGAATGGCAAGCCACGAATCACGCTGGTCGAGGACGTGAGCGGCAATCCCGTGGAAGCCGTGGAGGTTCGCGCACAGAACGGGCAGGCGCTGACGTATCGGGATGTCCGGTTCGCCGCCGGTCCAGGCGCGACGCAGACGACGCGAGCGGTCATCGACGAACGCAATGATCGGGTGCTCGGTGACCCGGCCGAGGAATGATGAATCAGGTGCGCTTTTGCTTGCCGAAGCGGGACATCGATTCCCTTAACTTAGGCGCCGCAAAGTCGATGAAATGCCGCAGCTTTACCGCCATGAGGTTTCTGGACACATGAACGAGATGCACGGGCACAGGGTCGACCTCGAAGCGGGGCAAGAGTATGTCGAGTTGTCCGTTGCGCAGCGCCTCGTCGGCATCGTGCTCGAATACGAAAGTGATACCCGCGTCGTCCACGGCCGCGCTGACTGCGGCGTCGGGTGAGGTGACCTCCAGCCTGGCCTTCACTTCCAGCAGGTACACCTTGTGGGTGCCGGGAAGGCGGAAGCGCCACGGCGACAGATACGGGCTATTGAAGACGATGCAGGGGTACTTTACGAGATCGTCGGGTTCGCGCGGGGCCGGGTGCCGGGCCATGAACGCCGGACTCGCGCAGACGATCGAACGCAACGAGCCGATGCGCGTGGCGATCATGCTGCTGTCCGCGAGCTCTCCGATCCGCACGGCGAGATCGGCGTGCGAATCGATCAGGTCGATGTTGCGATCGGAGAGCAGCAGACGAACGGTAATGTCCGGATACTGCGCGAGGAACTGATTGATGACCGGCAGCACATGCAGGCGGCCGAACTGCACGGGTGCAGTCACAACGAGTTCGCCTTTGGCGGTCGCGAATTCGCCCGTGGCCTCATGCTCCTGTTCGCGCACGAGATCGAGGATGCGCCGGGCCGCCGCGACGTACGAGAGGCCTGCGTCGGTCAAGGTGAGCTTGCGCGTAGTGCGTATCAGCAAACGGGTTCCCAGCAACTCCTCGAGATCGGCGACTTTGCGCGTGAGGGTGCTGACCGGGATTTTCAGTTCGCGAGCGGCCGCGGACAGGCTTCCCCTGTCCACGGCGCTCAGCAACATTTCCATGGCTTCTAGTCGGTCCAACGCGTTTTCTCACGTGGAATGAGGTCGCAATATTGTAGGGGAAGTTCAAGCCTGCCGGGCGGCCCGCTGGGCTTTCACGGTGTCGTGCGGGCGCGTTGCTTTATGAAAAACCCTGTTTCTGGAGATCCCGATGTATGCACAGGCAATCGCACAATGTGTGCAAGCAGTACGAACGATGCAAACGTATCTCGACAAGGCGGAGCGTTACGCAAACGCGAAGAATTTCGATGCCGCCGTTTTATTGTCGACCCGTCTCGCGCCCGACATGGGCGCGTTGCTCTATCAGATACAAAGCGCCTGCGATTATTTGAAAGGCGGGGCCGCCTGGCTTGCTGGACAGCAGCCGCCGCGTCACGAGGACAATGAGCAAACGCTTGAAGACGCGCGTGCACGCATCCGCAAGACGATTGAATTCGCGCAAAGCGTGCCCGCAAACCGATACGACGACGCGGCCAGTCAAATCATCAAGGTCTCCTGGGTACCGGGCAAGCTGACTGGCGAAAACTATTTACTTCAGATCGTGATTCCGAATATCTACTTCCATGTTGCGATGGCCTACGCGATCCTGCGCGCGAATGGCGTCGACGTTGGGAAGCTGGACTTCATTGGACCGGTCAATGCTTTCGATGCCTGATCGTGCCTGATCGTGCCTGATTGCGCCTGCCTGGCAGGCGGCATGAATCGTTGCTGACGCAACGCCCCCCACCGATAGGAGCCGGACGCGGTTCGGCTCCCCTGCTTTCGCGCTCCCGCCGGGCAGGCTCCCGATACCGGCATCAAGCCGCCTTCTCGCACCGCTCGCGCTCGCCTATCCCTCTTGCGATGCGCCATTCAAAGCGCTATCGAATCGCCAGGGAAAGCACCAGGCCTACTCATTATTGATTGAGTCATCATTTTTGATAACAATATCAATAATTCAACAACGAGACACACCGAGGACGACACCATGAACGCCCCGCATGACCTTGCCACGCCCCAGAACGCCGAAGCCGCGCTCGTGCGCGCCGCCAGCGAACTCGTGCCCACGCTCAAGCAACGTGCGACGACGGTCGACCAGATGGCGCGCCTGCCGCAAGAAACGATCGACGACCTGAACGCCGCCGGCCTGCTAGAACTCACCACGCCGCGCCGTTATGGCGGCCAGCAAGCGTCGGTGCGCACGTTTCTCGAAGTCGTCGCCGAACTCGGCCGCGGCGACGCCTCCACCGCCTGGGTTGCCGCGCTCATCAACGTGACGACGTGGGCCGCCGCCGCGCTGTTCGACGAGAAAGTCACGGACGAAGTGTTTGGCAGTCCCGATCGTGCCCGCGTGGTTGGCGTGCTCTCGCCGCGCAAGGCCAGCGTGAAGAAAGTCGATGGCGGTTACGTAATCGAAGAAGGCGTGTGGGGTTTCAACTCGGGCATCTATCACGCCAACTGGGATCTGCTGGGCATTCCCATCGTCGATGAGAGCGGCAAGGTGATCGATCAAGGCGTGGCGCTGGTGCGCGCGAGCGACGTGCGCACGCTCGACGACTGGAACGTGATGGCGCTGCGCGGCACCGGCAGTTCCAGCGTGAGCGTGACCAACCTGTTCGTGCCCAACGAGCGCGTGGCGTCGATGACGAAGGCCATCGATGGCCAGTACGGCTCGACGCATCTTGCGGGCGAGGCGCTCTATCGCGTCGCCTGCATTCCAATGCTTGCGATCATCCTCGCGTTCCCGGCGCTCGGGATCGCGCGCAATGCGCTCGACACCTTCCTGGAATTGCTGCCGCGCCGTGGCATCCAGTACTCCTGGTACACGAAGCAGGCCGAAGCGGCCGTCACGCATCTGCAAGTGGGCGAAGCATCGGCGAAGCTCGACGCCGCGCGCACCATCATCGAAAAACACGCCGATGCGCTCGATGCGTGCGCCGCTTCCGGGCAGTACATGGCCTATATGGATCGCGCGAAAGTGCGCCGCGACGTGGGTTTCGCCGAAACGCTGATCTGGGACGCCGTGGACACGCTCGCTACCGCCTCGGGCGGCTCGCTCGCGGCGCTCGGCAACCCGTTCGCGCGGGTCTGGCATGACGCGCGCGTGGCGTCGTTGCACGGCATCGTCACGCCGGCCACCAACTTCGAGACCTACGGGCGCCTCGCCTGCGGCCAGAGCGCCGGCACGCCGCTGATCTGAGCCATGAATGCGACCCTCGCTCCTCTCGAGAGCGACCTTGACCTCAAGCTCGACGCGGCGCGGTTCCGCCGCGCGATGGGCCAGTTCGCAACCGGCGTCACCGTCATCACATTCGGGCACGAGGGCCGCACGGCGGGCATGACGGCCAATGCTTTCATGTCGCTGTCCGTCGATCCGCCGATGATCCTCGTCTCGGTCCGCGCGCAGGCGCGCTTCGCACAATCGATCGCGCACGGCGACGCCTTCGGCGTGAGCTTTCTGTCGCAAAACCAGGAAGCGCTGAGCCGGCACTTTGGCGGCCAGCCGCGCGAGGCGCTCGACGATCCGCTCGAACGCATGGGCGGTGTGCCGGTGGTGCGCGCCGCGCTCGTACAGATCGCGGCGCGCGTCGACGCGGTGCATGGCGGCGGCGATCACCTGATCTACACCGCCCGTGTGGAAGCGCTGCGCGAATCGGCTGGCCCGCCCCTGCTGTTTCATGGCGGCAAGTACCGGCAGATCGTTGCGCACGATCCGCAGCATTGCTGGTGCGATTGCGAATAGTCCGCCATTCGATTCGCCATCCAGATGATCGCGTCAGGCGACGCGGCACGGCATCGGAAACCGTCGGGTTCCGCCAGCCGTGCCGCGCTGCGCACGCCGCATACCCGCCACTACGCATCCGTCCAATCCGAAAGCGGCAAGTTTGTCGGCGCAATCATGCCGCGCGGATCGTCGCCTCGAAATCCGACGTTTGAAATCACGAATCCGTCACACACCAGGTCGTCCATCGCTCACCCGCGACGCAGCGAAATAGCCGACGTATTGCGAATATTTGTGTGCTACGGGACAAACCCTCCCCCAACTCCTCGCGCGGTGTGACTACACTATTTTCGTCGGCACCCGCTCGCCGGCACGATGACTACTGGAGGTGTGCTGTGCCCCGTCTGTTCCCCGCCTGCACCTCGCGCCCCGCCGCCGCGCTTGCCGTGCTAATCGTCGGCACCTTCTGCCTCACCACCCACGCCGCCACGCCCTCCCAGGCGTCCGACGACGCCGTCGCCGACCAGCCGGCGGCCGCCGCACCGGCCGCAGAAAAACCGGCCACGGGAAAGCATCCTCCCGCCCCCGCCAATGCTTCGGCAATGGCAACACCGGACTTCTTTTCGCTGGCTGACCGTTACGGCCCGGCCGTCGTGCACGTGATCGCACGCGGCGCCGACAACCAGACGGCGCCGCCCGAGCAGGAAGCCGTCGACAACGACGATCCGTTCTTCGCCTTCTTCAAGCGCGCGCCCCGACCTCCGATGGACAGCCAGAGCCCAGGCCAGAGCACGAACGAGCCGCGCGTGATGACGGGCGGCGGCTCCGGTTTCATCGTGAGCCCGGATGGCGTCGTGCTGACCACGGCTCACGTGGTCGACAACGCCCAGGAAGTGATCGTCCAGTTGACCGACAAGCGCGAGTTCAAGGCCGAAGTCGTCGCCGTCGATCCGCAAAGCGATGTCGCCGTGCTACAGGTCGACGCGCACGATCTGCCGAGCGTGAAGCTTGGCGATTCGTCGAAGCTGCGGGCGGGCGAACCGGTGCTCTCGCTCGGTGCGCCGGACAGCTTCCAGAACACGGTGACGACGGGCATCGTCAGCGCGGCCTCGCGCACGCTGCCGGACGGCAACGCGTTCCCGTTCTTCCAGACCAACGTGGCCGTGAACCCCGACAACTCCGGCGGCCCGCTCTTCAATCGCGCAGGCGAGGTGATCGGCATCGACGTGCAGGTCTACGCCGACCGCTACAACGGTCTGACCTTCGGCATTCCGATCGAGGCGGCCAACAAGTTCCGTGCGCAATTGCAGGCGGCGCGCAAGACCGGGCCCGCGAATCAGGACGATCAGGCCGACGCGGCGGGTAACACGGCGGCGGCGCCCGCGCCGACGCGCATTTTCGGCATGCAGGTCGAGGACGTGAGTCCCGGGATCGCGGCGGCGCTCGGTCTGCCGCGTGCGGGCGGCGCGCTCGTCGATACCGTGGATGCCAACTCGATCGGCGAGGCAGCGGGCGTGAAGGCAGGCGACGTGATCGTGCAGGTCGGCAAGGAACCGGTGGACGGCGCGGCCACGCTCGCCACCCAGCTCGCGGCCGTGCCGCCCGCCACGCAGACGCCGCTCAAGCTGATCCGCAACCGCCGGCCGATGCTTACGCGCTTCTCGAACGCGACCCTCGACGCCAAGGCCACCAAGGCGGTCCCGGCCAAATCCGCCAAGGCGGCACACGCCGCGCCGGCCGCCCCGGCGACCGACCAAAGCGACCCGGCGGACGCCGCCGATGCGCCCAGTTCCGCCGCCGACGGGCAGGACGCGCGAGCCGTCGCCACCGTCACAGCCGAGACGGCCGCCGCGCCGGCCAATGAAGGCGGCGGCATGACGCGCGTAAGCACCACCACGAAAGCCACCAGGGCGCACAGCGTGGCGGACCGGCTAGGCCTCGTCACGCACGCGCTGAGCGAGGACGAACGCCGTTCGAGCGGCTTGCCGCTCGGCCTGATGGTGGACGCGTCGACCGGCGCCGCCGCGCGCGCGGGCGTGAAGCCCGGCGATATCGTGCTGTCGCTCAACGACACGCTGATCGAAACGCACGAACAGGCGATGGCGCTCGAATCGAAGGCGACGCGCAGCATGGCGCTGCTCATCCAGCGCAATAACGCGCGCAGTTTCGTCGATGTGAAACTGCAGTAACGATCTGGCCCGCAAGGGCAGCGGGCCAGATCGCGCTGTGCAGATACAAACCCGATACAAAGCCGCGCGGAATAACTCCCAGGCTGGTGCGTTCTTATCCATGCAGGCCGCGTCGAAACGAACCCGATCATCAAGACCCGGTTCAATCGACGCCAGCCGCAAGACCACACCATCTGATAAGGAGTTCCAAATGTCTATCCGCCGCGTATTGATCGCCACGCTCGTCGCCGCTGCATCCGTGGGCGCCGTCACGAGTGCATCGGCCCAAGGTCTCACCCGCGAGCAAGTGCGCCAGCAGCTGATCGAGGCCGAAGCCAACGGTTCGCGCTTCGTCACCGACGCCTCCTATCCCGACGTGA
This sequence comes from Paraburkholderia sp. J67, assembly GCF_905220265.1. Taxonomy (NCBI): domain Bacteria; kingdom Pseudomonadati; phylum Pseudomonadota; class Betaproteobacteria; order Burkholderiales; family Burkholderiaceae; genus Paraburkholderia; species Paraburkholderia sp. J67. The sequence goes on along the minus strand of NZ_CAJMZK010000014.1, from coordinate 38,576 downwards.
GCCCGGTGTTCGCGCAACAGGTCGCGCACAGCGCACCCGCGCACGAAACGAGCGGCATGGGCATGCCCGTGGCCGGCACGAGCGAGTCGGGCGCGCCGCGCGCCGCCTGCGTCGGGCCGGTTAGCTACTGCAATATTTACACGGGAGGCTGATGCCGCCGCTTAAGCGTGCAACGCCGAAACCCTGCTCATAACGAGCGGGGTTTCGGCGTTGGCATGCGAAGCGACGGCTGAGCGTACCGTTGCACGCTCAACCAAAGATCAACGCGCAGTCAGTTGCGCATAGACATCGTGCGACAACTGCAACAGCACCTTGCGATCGATGCCGCCCGAAAGCGCATAACCGAAGTCGCCGTCGATCCAGTAGAACACGCTCACCGGGCCGTCCTCGTAGAGCTTGAACGCCGTGGTGTTGCTGCTGACCTTGCGATGCGAGATGCAGAGCGTCACGCGCTCGCCTTGTGCGTTGTGATACATGAACTGCGCGACGTCGCCGTCCGGGCCGGGCAGCAGGCGTCCGCCCACCAGCTCGAAACCGCTTTTCGACAGCATGGGCGGATGCACGTCGGTGCCAAGCCGGTTCGCCAGCCACTGCACGAAATCCTGCTCACGGCGCGCGTCCATCGTGTCCGGCCGTTCGACCTCGGGCATATAGACCACGTGGGCGAGCGCCGCCTCGTGCACGAAATTCATCGTCGGGTCGGCGCTCACCGGGCGCAGATCGCCGCGCGCCACAGTGCCCGACGCGCCATTCATGAGATCCGCGCCATAGTGCGTGCCCCAGCCGATCCCCACGCCCAGCACCAGCGTCGCCGCGAGACTCGCGAACTTCGTCCAGTTGGCCGCCGGGCGTGCGTGGCCCTTGACGGGTCCCACCGCCGGGCCCGCACCTTCGGCACCATCGGCGGATGCCGACACCGCCGCACGCAGGCGCGCGGGCACCGGCTCGCTTAGCACGCGGTCGTAGCGTTCGTGCAGCAGGCTGTTCAGCGAGAAAAAATCGCTCGTGCGCACCGCGAGTTCGGGATGGCGTTCGAGTTCGCGCTCGACATCGGCGCGGCGCGCTTCGGAAAGCGTGCCGTCCACGTAGGCGTGGATCTCGTCTTCGGTCACGGGATGTTGTTGCTCGCTCATCGCACCACCTTCAGGTTCGCACGCGGGACGGTTCCGGCCATGAGCGCGCGCAGGCGCTCACGTCCCCTCGACAGTCTCGACATGACGGTGCCGATCGGCACGTCGAGTGCCAGCGCCACATCGGCGTAACTCATTTCTTCCAGGCCCACCAGCAGCACGACCTCGCGCTGCTCGACCGGCAGCCGTTGCAGCGCGTAGTCGAGATCGCGCACTTCCAGCCCACCTGTCTGGGTCGCGGGCACCGCGTAGTCGGTCTCGGGCACGCTTTCGTCGTCTACGGACACATGCGTGCCACGCGCCGCCGACTTGCGCACCTGATTCACGAACAGGTTGTGCATGATCGTGAAGAGCCAGGCGCGCAGATCGGTGCCCGCGCGGAACAGCTCGGTGCGCGCGAGCGCGCGTTCGAGCGTGTCCTGCACGAGATCGTCGGCCAGTTCGCGGTTGTTGATCAGCGCGCGGGCGTAACGCCTCAGGCGCGGGACGTGTTCGATCAGCTCGTCACGGATGTCCATGTTCCATCCTTGTCTGCCCTCTCATCGCCGGATTCAACGCGTCCCCGGACGTTTCCTGCCGCGCTTCCAGTTGTTGGGTCGCCGCGTCGGCCGCACGCATGAGGCCATGCGTGCGCGCGTTGCCCGCCAGCACCCAGCGCTCGCCGCGCCCGATCCAGCCGATCAGCCGCAGCTCGCCCACGCGGCGCGCGCTCCACTGCGGCGCCGCGCGCGCAAACCAGGCGCGCGAGGCGAGCAGCACGACCGGCTGGCCGTCGGCGTTCACGTAGAGCCAGCGCTGCGCACGCGCGAACGGGCCGAGTTCCATCGTGCCCGAGGCCACGAAGCGCAGGCCCACGGCGCGCAGATCGAACGGCGCAGGTGCGGTGGCGGGTGCAGCGAGTGCGGCGGGCGTGCCGGGCACGAGCGCATCGGCGAGCGTATCGGACGCGCCGGACTCCCCTGGCATGGGCTGCGCGCCGCCGCCCGCCTCCATCAACGCCATGACGGCCGCGTTGTTGAGCGCCTGGGGACTGGGTTCCGATGCGGCCAGCCACGCGAGCGACGCAGCCACCAGCGCGAGCGCTCCGGCCAAGGCAAGCAGCCAGCGTCGCGGCCCCCGTGCAGGCGTGCGAACACGCGTGAGCGCAGGCACATCGCCCGCCAGCGCAGCTTCGCCGAACGAGCGCCGCATCTGCGCATTGAGCCGCCGATAGAACAGGATCCGGTGCCACTCGCCAGGTCGGCGCGCCAGATAACCGCGCACGCGCGTGGCCCGCTCGCCGGACAGCGAGCCGTCAGTGTAGGCCTGAATATCGGCCTCGGAAACCGGCCGCTGCTCGTGCGGCCCCTGCGGAACCATGATCGTCGCGTGAATAAATGGGGACGATGGGCTAACGCGCGCGCGGCGCGCTTATTCCCGCAGGAGCAGGAAGATTTTTGAGGGCGGGAGCGTGGGCCTAGCTGCGCACCGTCACTTCGGTCGAGAACGCCACGCGGTTGCGCCCTTCGCGCTTGGCGCGATAGAGCGCGGCGTCGGCTTCCTCGATGAGCGCCGTTTCCGCGAGGCCGACCGATGGCGTGAGCGTCGCCACGCCCACGCTGATCGTCAGATGTTCACTGACCGCCGACCCGACGTGCGGCAATTGCAGCGCCGCCACGTCGCGACGCATCTTCTCGGCCAGCAGGCGCGCGAACGCGCTGCCCGCACCCGGCAGCACGACAGCGAATTCCTCGCCGCCAAAGCGCGCCACCAGATCGCGCGGCTGGTTCACCTCGCGGCGGATCGTGGTCGCCACCGAGCGCAGCACGTTGTCGCCCGCCACGTGGCCGTAGGTGTCGTTATAGGGCTTGAAGTAATCGACGTCGATCATCAGCATCGAGACTTCGGTGTTCTCGCGCTGTCCGCGACGCCATTCCGCGCTGAGAAACTCGTCGAGATAGCGGCGGTTCGACAGGCCCGTGAGGCCGTCCGAATGCGTGAGGCGGCGCAGTTCCAGGTTCGCCCGGAGCAGTTCCTGCTGCGAGCGGCGCAACGCGCGATAGGCCTCGTCGCGCTGGAGCATGCTTACATAGGATCGCGAATGATATCTAACTCGCGCGATCAGCTCGATGCTGTCGGGCAGCTTGACGAGGTAATCGTTTGCGCCAGCCGCAAAGGCCGCGCTCTTGATCGCGGGTTCCTCCTTGGTCGACAGCACGATGATGGGCACGTCGCGCGTGGCGTCGTTGGCGCGATAGGCGCGCACCAGCGTGAGGCCGTCGGTGCCGGGCATCACGAGGTCTTGCAGGATCACGGTCGGGCGCACCTGCTCGGCCATGCGCACGGCCTGCTCGGGATGCGAGCAGTAGTGAAAGTCGATCTCGCGCTCGCTCGACAGCGCGCGCCGCACGGCCTCGGCGACAATCGCCTGGTCGTCCACCAGCAGCACCATCATCGGCACGTCCGCAGCGCCGGGCAAAGGCTGCTCGAGCGCGGTGCGCACGGCCGCGAGCGCGCCTTCGAGCGAAGCCTCGTCGGGCCCGTCTTCGGTCAGCGCGCCTTCCGGCACGGGTGAATGGTTCGGCTTCTCGGTCATGATGTCGGTCGCGTTAGTCTATACAGTATCGGTGCGTGCGGCACGGGCGCGCTCTCAAGCACCCGGTCGGGCAATCACTCTCGTATCGTTCGGCGCATGCCTCAGGCCGCGCGCGGCGCGCCCAGACGGCTCACCAGTTCGCCAGCGATAACGGGCAGCGGCAGGATCGCGCGCGCGGCGCCCAGCGCCGCAGCCGCCTTCGGCATGCCGTACACGGCGCTCGTCGCCTCGTCCTGCGCAATCGTGTAGTACCCCTTCGCGCGCATCGCCTTCAGGCCGATCGCGCCGTCGCGCCCCATGCCCGTGAGCAGCACGCCAATGGCCTCGCCCGTCCAGTTCTCGACCACGCTATGAAAGAAGGTGTCCACGGACGGACGGTAGGGCGTCTCGGCAGGCTCGCGAGTGTAAGCCAGCTTGCCGTTCGCTGTCATGCGCAGGTGATCGTTGGTCGCCGCCAGCAGCGCCTCGCCGGGCACCGGCCGCTCGCCTTCGCGAGCGATGCGCACCTTGAGCGGCGTCTGGCCGTCGAGCCAGTCGGCCATGCCGACGGCGAACGACTGATCCACGTGCTGCACGATCACGATGCCCGCGTTCAGGCCGGCGGGCAGGCTGCCCAGCACGGTGGCGAGCGCGGTCGGGCCGCCCGCCGAGGAACCGATCGCCACGAGCGGCGTGCTAACACCGCCCCCGGTCGCGAACGTGGCGCTCGCACGCGCGGCTTCGGTCACGCCGTTCACGCGGCCGATCTGGTCGATCTTGGCGAGCAGCAGATCCATCGTGCTGCGCGCGTCCGGACCTGCGAGCGTGGGGGTGTCGACGGCATCGAGCGCGCCCGCGCCCATCGCCTCGTAGACGCGCCAGGCGTTGGCGCCCACGCTGCTCGTGACGATCAGGATCGGACACGGCGAGCGCGCCATGATGCGCCGCGTGGCCTCCACCCCGTCGATCTTCGGCATCACGAGATCCATGAGGATCACGTCGGGCTGCTGGGCCGCGCAGAAGTCGACGGCCTGCTCGCCGTCGGCGGCCACCCACAACACGCGATGCCCTGGCCGCGCCGCGATGGCATGGCGCAGCGCCTCGACGGCAAGGGGCATGTCGTTCGCGATACCGATGTTCATCAGGTCGCCTCTCCGATCAGGTCGTGTACGGCGTCGAGCAGCGCTTCGTCGTGGAAGCTGCCCTTGGTCAGATAGTAGTCCGCACCGGCGTCGAGGCCGCGCCGGCGGTCGTCCTCGCGGTCCTTGTACGAGACGATCATTACCGGCACATTGCGCTGATGCGGGTCGTTGCGAATCATCGTGACGAGTTCGATGCCATCCATGCGCGGCATGTCCACGTCGGTGATGACGAGGTCGAACTGGCCGTTGCGCAGCGTGTTCCAGCCGTCCATCCCATCGACCGCGACCGTTACGGCATAGCCGCGTTTTTCGAGCAGCTTGCGCTCCAGCTCGCGCACGGTCAAGGAATCCTCGACCACGAGAATGCGCTTGCGTTCGCGCGCGGCGGTGTCGGCGCCGCGCGTCACGCCCGCGAGCTGCCCGTCGCGCACGAGCCGCGCGACCGAGGCGGCGAGATCTTCGACATCGACGATCAGCGTCACCGTGCCGTCTTCGAGCAGCGCGGCCGCGGCCACGTTGCGCACCTTGCCGAGGCGCGCATCGAGCGGCTGCACCGCCAGCGTGCGCTCGCCCGCGAAGCCATCGACGGCGATACCATAGGGCGCCGCGTCGTGGCCCGTGCCGTCGCTCACCAGCACGACGCTCACGTCGCCCGAAGCGGTGGCCGTGACCGCCCCGCTCGCGCCCAGCAACTGGCGCGCGGTGACGAGCCCGATCGGCCGTCCTTCGTGGACGATGTGCTGCTGGCCTTCGAGCATTTCGATGGACTCGCGTGGCACGCGCAGCGCGCGCCGCACGTGCGCGAGCGGGAACGCGTACGCCTCGCCGGCGACATCGACGATCAGGCTGCGCACCACGGACAGCGTGAGCGGCAATTGCAGCACGAAGCGCGTGCCGCGCCCCGCCGCGCTCTCGATACGCACCGTGCCGCGCACGGCCTTGGCGAAATTCTGCACGGCGTCGAGACCCACGCCGCGTCCGGACACATCGGTCACGCGTTCGCGCATCGAGAAGCCCGGCAGCAGCAGGAAGTCCAGCAACTCGGGCTCGGACATCGTTTCGACCGCATCGGCCTGCGCGAGGCCGCGCGCCACGATCGCACGCTTGAGCGCGCCCAGATCGACGCCCGCGCCATCGTCGGCCACGGCGATCAGCAGCTTGCCCGCGCTATGACGCGCTTCGAGCGTGAGCGTCGCTTCTTCGGGCTTGCCGAGCAGGCGGCGCGTATCGGCGTCTTCGATGCCGTGGTCGAGCGCATTGCGCAGCAGGTGACCGAGCGGCGCGTCGAGCATTTCGAGGATGTCGCGATCCACCTGCGTGCTCTCGCCTTCGATGACGAAGCGCACGCGCTTGCCGAGCGAGCGCCCCAGGTCGCGCACGATACGCGGATAGGTATGCGTCATCTCACTGAATGGACGCATGCGGCATTGCAGGGCCGAGTCGTAGAGGCGCTGCGCGAGTTGCGTGCCGCGCCGGTCGATGCGGTCGAGATCGTCGAAACGCTCGGCCAGTTGATTGCCGAGCGCCGAGAGTTGCTCGCGGATCGCTGCGAGCGCCGCCTGCGCCTCCGCGCCCAGCGTATCGCCGTGACGTTCGTTGAAATGGCCGAGCGCGGCGAGGACATCGCCCTGGGCGCGGCGCACCCGCAGCAGGCCGTTGGCGAACGGACGCATGCGGCGCGACTCCACCAGCGACTCACCCGCGAGACCGAGCAGGCGGTCGAGCGTGCCCGCGCGCACGCGCAGCATGCGGTCGCTGTCACGGGTCGCGCGTGCCGCGCCAGGCTGCGCGGCTGGCGCGCGCGCGGGCGATGGCTCGGCGGTGGCGGGCAGCGTCTGCGTCGCTTCCTCTGCGGGCTCCTGCGCCGTTTCCTCAGTGACGAGCGCGGGTGTCGGCGCAGCGGCTTGCAGACTCGCGATGCTCGCCGCCAACAGCGCTTCGGCATCGACGGGCGCTGCGGGCGCAACGGGAGGCTCCGCTACAGACGCATTCGTGGCCGGCACCTGTCCGCCACTTTCCAGCCGCGCGACGAACGCATCCACCACCTCGCGCGCGAGCGGCGGCGCGGAGGCATCGCCCGCCGCCATTAACAGGTCGATGCCAACCAGCAGCGCATCAATGCGCCCTGCATCGACCGTCAGCTCATCGTGCTGGGCGGCGACGAAGCAATCCTCCATCGCGCTCGCCACGTCCACGGCCTCGGGCAGCCCGACGATGCGCGCCGCCCCTTTGAGCGAGTGCGTCGCGCGCATGCAGGCTTCGAGCGTGGCCGCGTCCTTCGGCGTCGCCTCCAGGGCGAGCAGGCCCGCCGCGAGCGTGCGCGTCTGCGTCTGCGCTTCCTCGCGGAACAGGTCGAGCAGCGAGCGGCGGCTCAGTTCGTCGTCGCTCATCGCAGGCTCCGGGTCAGTGCGCCGAACAGCGCATCGGATTCGAGCACGCCCACCGAGCGGCCGCGCCAGGTCAATACGCCGCGCACGTTACGGCCCGCGGCATGGGCGAGCGTGGCGGGTGCGGGCAAGAGTTCGTCGGCGCCGAAATACGCCACGCCTTCGACGTCGTCGACGGGAAACGCCGTCGTCTCGCCGTCCCACTCGGTCACGAGCAGGCGCGGCGTGGCGAGGCGCGCGCCCGTGAGCGCAGCAGTCGATGCCGCGGGCGCGACAGGTTCGATATGCAGCAACTCGGCAAGCGAAGCGGCGAGCGTGAGCACGCCGCGCACGTTCACGACGCCGAGCACGGCGGCGCTGCGCCGGTGCGGCAGCGAGTGGATCGGGCGCGCCTCGCCCACGTAGCGCAGCGCCGAAGCCGGCAGCGCGAGCCATTCCGCGCCGACCCGGAACACGAGCGAGCCTTCGCGGCGCGCGCTGGCGTGATTCTGTGCGCCATTGGACTGCGCGGCCGACGCCTGTTCAGCTTGCGGGCCGACGGTGCGCTGCGCCGGGCGGTCGAGCATGCGCGCGGCCGCCTGCTCGAACACGGGGCAATTGAGGCAGCGCACGTACTGCGTGAGGCGTTCGCACGAGTTGTCGCCACGTGTGCCGATGCGGTTCCAGCAGTCGTCGCGCGGGACGGCGTGGGCGTTCGTGACGTCGAGCGGCACGTTCGGCTCAAGCTTCGACTCAAGCATTCGGGCCTCCCGGGCTGCGCTGCGACGCACGTTCGGCGCGGCGCATCAGGCGGCGTGCGCCATCGGCATCGCCCTGCACTTCGAGCAACGCGGCCAGATGCGTGAGCGCCTCGTAATGGCCCGGCTCCAGATACAGCACCTTGCGGTAGTGGCCGAGCGCGAGCGCGGCTTCGCCCTGGGCGTCGGCGATCAGGCCGAGCAGATACCAGACCTCGGCGTCGTCGGGCGCGGTCTGCGCGTGCTGAGCGGCAGCGCGGGCGGCCGCGTCGAGCGACCCGGCATCGGCAAGACGACGGGCTTCGGCGAGCGTGGGAGCATGCGGCGTTGGCGGCACGGCGTTCGCGCTGCTTGCCGCGAATGCCGGCGCGGCGAACGGCGTTGCCGGGCGCGATGCGGGCGGCGTGCCGCCATTGCCGCCATTGCCAATATGCGCGCGGGCCGCGCCCCGCGTCGTGGGCATCGCAGTCGCCGCGTGCGTGGCAAACGGATCGGCAGCGCGCGCGGGCGGCGCGGCATGAAGCGGTCTCAATGCGGCGGATGGCGCGCTTTGCGGCGTAGCCGCCTGGACGGCGCGCGCGGGCCTCAGCGAGGAGGTCAGTGGATCGGCGGCATAAGCGCCCTCGCCCCCCGTCCAGCGAAAGCCGAACGCGAGCGGAATCTGCGCCGAGGCAAATTCATGACGCATCATCAGCCCCGTCTCCGCGGGCCCGACGAAGATCATGCCGCCCTCGGCCAGGCGCGAGCGCAGCAGACCGATCGCGCGGTCCTGGGCCTGACGGTCGAAATAGATCAGCACGTTGCGGCAAAAGATGAAGTCGTAACGCACGGGATGCGCGGCGAGCCAGTCGAACAGGTTCGCGCGCTCGAAATGCACGGCGCGGCGCACGGTGTCGGCAAGTTGCCAGCCTTCCGGGCGCGCATGGAAGTAGCGCTCGCGAAACGCCAGCGAGTCGCCGCGAAACGCGTTGCGGCCATAGACGCCGCGCGCGGCCGCCTCGATCGAGACCGAACTGATGTCGATCGCGTCGATGCCGAATTGCTCGTGGGTGAAGCCCGCGTCGAGCAGCGCCATCGCCGCCGAATACGGCTCTTCGCCGGTCGAGCACGGCACGCTCAATACGCGCAGCACGTCGCCCGGATGCCGCACGAGCCGTTCCATGCCGCCACGCGCGAGCGCCGCAAAGGCTTCGCGCTCGCGGAAGAACCAGGTCTCCGGCACGACGAGCGCGTCGATCAGCGCCTGGCGTTCGGCGGCGGTGGTCGTCAGCAGCGTCCAGTAGGCCTCGCGCTCGGCCTCGGAGAGCGCGGTCAGCGCGGCGCCGTTCGCCAGATCCACAGCGACGGTCGCGGCCGCTCGCAAGGCTACGGCACGCGCGAGCGCCTGCGCGCCGAGCGATTCGGCGTCGATGCCGGTCTCTTCCAGCAGCCAGGCCGCGAAGCGCGCGTCGTTCATGGCGCGCGCTCCGTCGGCGAGGGGCTAATCGATGCCGCTTCGTCGCGCTGCCAGGTGGGCGGATCGGGAAACAGCAGCGCGCGCACACGCGCGTCGAGCAACTGATCGGCCTTCACCCATTGCACGAAACCGTGCGCGTCGCGCGCCACGGGGCCGAGCCAGCGTGCCTCGGGCGTGGCGATGCCGCCTTCGGCGAAATCCTCGGGCGCGAAGCTCTGGGTGCGCGTCGCGCATTCGAGCAGCAGCGCGAGCCGGCGCGGCGGCGCGCCCGACTCCGCTGCCGACGTCGGCCGGTCGTTCACCAGCACGAGCCGCGTGGACATCAGCGCATGCGCGGGCCGTCCGAGCGCGAGCTGCGCCACGTCGACCACCGGCACTGGCGCGCCTTCGTGGTCGATCACGCCCGCAATGAATGGCGGCGTGCCCGCGAACGCGCGCACTGGCTGCAGCGGCAGCACGCGCACGATCTCGCGCGCATCGAGCGCGTAGCGTTCGCCATCCAGCTCGAACACGAGAAAGAGCATGAACGCTCCGTTCAGAGAAAGACCGGACCCAGGCAACGCGACGAGCGCATCACGCCTCGATCCTGAAACGCGAGACGCCCGTACGCAGTTCGTTGGCCACGAGCGTGAGATTGTCGATGGCCTGCGACGACTGACGCAGCGACTCGGCCGTCTGCTGCGCGGCTTCGGAGAGTTGCGTGAGCGCCTGGGTGATCTGCTCGGCGCTGGTGGCCTGGGCCTGCATGCCGTCGTTGACCACCTGGAAGCGCGGCGCGAGCGTCTGCACCGCGCCGATGATTTGCGAAAGTTGCGCGCCCACCGCCTGGACGTCGTGCATGCCGCGACGCACTTCCTCGGCGAACTTGTCCATGCCCATCACGCCCGCCGACACGGCCGACTGGATTTCCTTGACGGTCTGCTCGATGTCGTAGGTCGCCACGGCCGTCTGATCGGCGAGGCGGCGGATTTCGGTCGCCACCACGGCGAAGCCGCGGCCGTACTCGCCGGCTTTTTCCGCCTCGATGGCGGCGTTCAGCGACAGCAGGTTGGTCTGGTCCGCGACCTTGGTGATGGTCGCCACGACCTGGTTGATGCTCACGGCCTTCTCGTTGAGGATCGCCAGTTTCGCGTTCACCGAGCCCGCCGCCTCCATCACGCTGCGCATGGTGTCTTCCATGTGCGTGAGGCCGCTCTGGCTGGTGGTCGCGAGACCCGCCGACTGCTCGGCCACGGTCGCCACTTCGCCCATCGTGCGCACGAGGTCGCGCGCCGTCGCGAAGATCTCGCGCGAGGTCGCGCCGATCTCGGTCGTGGTCGCCGCCGTCTCGCTGGCCGTGGCTTGCTGCTCCTTCGACGTGGCGGCCACTTCCGCCACCGAAGTCGTCACCTGCAGCGACGACTTTTGCGCCTGGGCGACGAGACTCGCCAGTTCGTCGCTCATGCGGTTGAAGCCGTCTTCCAGCACGCCGAATTCGTCGCGACGGCCCAGTTCGAGGCGCTGCGCGAGATTGCCCATGCGCATGGCATCGTGCACTTCGACGAGGCGCGCCATCGGCCGCGTGATCGCGCGATGCAGCAGGTAGCCCGTCACCAGCGCGGCCAGCAGGACAATGCCGAGCGCGCTCGCGAGCGTGATTTCCGTACCCGTGACCGAGCTGCGGATGGTTTGCGCGGAGTCGTCGGCCTGGGTGCGATTGGCTTCGACGAGCGTGTTGGCGGCCGTGACCACGTCGCGCCACGAGGCGTCGAGTTGCAGGAAGGCGGCCTGCGCGTCGCTGCGCTGGGCCGGCAGGTCGTGCACCACCGTCATCAGTTGCGGCTGGAAGCGCGCGTAGGCGTCGCGAAAATGCTGGAAGCGCGCGCGGTCGCCGTCATCGAACACAGAGGCTTCGTAATGCGAGACGTTTTGCTCGACCTCGCTCATCGCGGCGGGCAGTTGACCGAGCACGCGCGATATGCCTGCTGCATCGGGCTCGACGAAAGCCGCGCGCTCCACGAGGCTATAGGTCTGGTTCGCGGCGGCGCGCATCGAGGTCGAGTAGAACAGGCCCGGCACGGAGTCGCGCGTGAGGCTCAAGGCTTCGTCGTCGATGGCGCGCAGGCGCTCCCAGGAAATCGCGGCCGTCGCGAGCATCAGCACGAACAGCAGGCCGAAGCTAAGGACGATGCGCGTACCGAGTGTGTAGCGACCCTGGGTCTGACGGGGCAGTCCGGTTGAACCGGAACGGGGCATGGCGGTGCTCATTGCGCGTGGGCTTATCCGGTTGGCGTGAGCCGGCGCCGGACGCGCGCAACGATGTCAGACCGGTTTCAGATCAATTGAAGCCGGTGCAGGAGACGCGAGCGGGCGGACGGCGCGGGCAAGGCCCGCGCATGCGGGCTTCCGGGCCGTAGTGTAATGCGTTTGCGCACTTTTATGGGATGAGGGAAGTCGGGGATGTGGTAGACGCGCCGCGTGCCGATAACCGGGCGCGGCACGTCGCCCCCCAACTGCCCCGCCTGTGCGGCCGGTTTTCCCGGCCAGACAGGCTTGAGCGCATTCAGGCCGTCTTGCGCACGAAGCGCGTCACGGCGTCCACGACCATCTCGCGGTGACGCGCGCGCAGACGCGGATGCGAAGGATCGCGCCCGAACGCCGCCCCGAAGGTATGGCGGTTGCCCACGCGATGAAAACACATCGAGCTGATCAGCAAGTGCAGGTCGATGGGATCGATGTCGTCGCGGAACACGCCGGCGCTCACGCCGCGCGCGAGCAGATCTTCGATCGTGCGGATCACGCTGGCATTGCGGTTGCGGAAGGTCTTGAGCCGCTCGATGTACTTCGCGCCGTGGATGTTCTCGATCGTCACGAGACGCACGAAGTCGCGATGGCGGTCGTGATAGTCGAAGGTGAATTCGACGAGGCGCTTGAGGCCGTCGTCAGGATCGAGTTCGTCGATATGCAGGTCCTGCTCCAGCGCCCGGATGTCACCGTAGACCTTGTCGAGCACCGCTTCGTACAGCCCTTCCTTGCTGCCGAAGTAGTAATAGAGCATGCGCTTGGTGGTGTTGGTGCGCTCGGCGATCGCGTCGACACGCGCACCGGCGAGACCCATCGCCGAGAACTCGGCAGTCGCCACTTCGAGGATATTGCGTTTGGTCTGCTCCGGATCGTACTTGCGCCGGCTTTCGGATTGAGCATCGTTGTGTTCGGCCGCGGCCGCCGGTCTTGCCATAATAATTCTGTGGACCGTGAATAAGGAGGGGTGCGGCCGATTCTAGCATGGCCCTTACCGGGCCTTGCCGTGCCCGCCGGGCCGGGGAAGCGCGCGCACGGGATCGGCAGAGGCGGCGAACCGGCTTTCGCCGGCTCGCCTTCGGTTCATCCGCGCATCAAAGCTCGATGCGCTTGATGTCGCCCACGATGAAGATGTAGGACGCGGCGCCCACCAGCGCAATCGTGCCGATAAAGGCCAGCGCCCAGACGAACGAACCCGTCGCGCCCACGATCATGCCGACGACCAGCGGCGTGATGATGCCCGCCAGATTGGCGGCCAGGTTGAAGATCCCGCCCGTGAGACCGAGCATGCCGGCCGGTGCGATATCCGAGACCAGCGTCCAGCCGAGTGCGGCCATGCCCTGGGCGAAGAACGCCACCGACAGGATCGCGATCACCGCCACGTTGCTCTCGACGAAGTTGGCGAGAATGATCGTCGACGCGAGCAGCAGCCCGGCGATGATCGGCAGCTTGCGCGCCACGTTGGCGGAGATGCCACGACGCAGCATCCAGTCCGAGAACGTGCCGCCGAACATCACGCCCACCGAAGCCGCGATGAACGGCATGATCGCGAAGAAGCCGATCTTGAGCCAGCCCATGTGGCGCTCGGTGGCCAGGTACGTCGGGAACCAGGTCAGGAAGAACACCAGCGTCGAATTACCGGCGAACTGGCCGAGGCAGATGCCCGCGAGCTGGCGCTTGCGCAGCAGCTTGCCGGCCATGCGCCAGTCGAAGCCGCCCTTGGCGTCCTGCTTGCCGTCCTTGGCCGACGCTTCCGCCTTACGCTCTTGCTTCGCGAGGCCGCCGCCCGCCTCGATATAGTCGAGTTCCGCGCGGTTGGCCGCCGGGTGATCGTGCGGCTCGCGATAGAACGCCCACCAGACGAAGCCGAACACGATGCCCACGCCGCCCACCACGTAGAACAGCGAGCGCCAGCCGTAAGCGCCCATCAGCGCGAACAGGAACGGGCTGAAGAACGCAAGGCCAATGTACTCGCCCACCGTGTAAGTGCCGGTCGCGAAGGCGCGCTCGTGCTGCGGGAACCAGGTCGCCACCACGCGGCTATTGGTCGGGAAGCACGGCGATTCGGCCGCGCCCAGCCCGAGGCGGCAAGCGAACAGCGCGCCCACACTGCCGATGAAGCCCTGCACCAGCGTGCACAGCGACCAGAGCGTCATCGACAGGAAATAGGTGACCTTGCTGCCGAAGCGGTCGAGAAACACGCCGCCCGGAATCTGCGCGACCACGTAGCTCCACGAGAACGCCGAGAACACGAGGCCCATCAGCGCCGCGTTGATGCCCAGCTCCTTGGTCAACTGCGGCGCGGCAATGCCGAGCACCGTGCGGTCCAGGTAGTTGATCATCGTGCCGATGGCGAGCAGACCGAGGATGCGGTAGCGCGCCTTCGAGCGCCGCAGCGCGCCTTCGGCCGGTGCGGCGGCCATGCCCGGCGCGTCGCGCCCGGTGGATACGGGTGGTGCCATGTCTGTCTCCTGAACCTGAATGTGCACGTAAAGGCTGGTTGAGCGCCCGGTGCTCGTTGTTATTGGCTGGCGTCCTGCGCCAGCATGGCCTGCAAATGCGCGTACATGCGTTCGGCATCGGGCTCCAGGCCCGTGAACAGCCGGAACGCGTCCACTGCCTGGTACACCGCCATGCCGCCGCCGCTGAGCGTGCGGCAGCCGCGCGCCTCGGCGGCTTCGAGCAGCGCCGTGCGGATCGGGAAATAGACGATGTCCGCCACCCACAGGCCCGCGTGCAGATACTCGGCGGGCAGCGGCAGGCCGGGCAGCTTGGCCATGCCGGTGGGCGTGCAATGAATCAGGCCCGTCGCGGCGGCGAGCGTCGCTTCGAGCGTGGCGCTCGTGCCCGCGCTCACGCGAGCCGCCGGGAAGCGCGCCTGCAATTCGGCGGCCAGCGCAGCGGCGCGATCCGCATCGACGTCGAACAGCGTGAGCGCGCGCGCGCCCATCTGCAAGGCCGCATGCGCGACCGCGGCGCCCGCGCCGCCCGCGCCCAGTTGCACGACCGCTTCGAGCGAAACGTCAGGCAGGCCGCGCTTGAACGCCGTGGCGAAACCGGACCAGTCGGTGTTGTGGCCGATGCGCTTGCCATCACGGAATAGCACCGTGTTGACGGCGCCGAGCGCGCGCGCATCGTCGGAGAGTTCGTCGAGCAGGGGAATCACGGCCTGCTTGCACGGATAGGTGATGTTCAGGCCGTCGAAACCCGCGCGCTGCGCCGTGAGCAGCAGTTCGGGCAGGTCTTCGGGCGTGAGACCAAGCGGATCCAGGTCGAGGCGGCGGTACACATAGTTGTAGCCGAGTTCGCGCCCTTCCTTCTCATGCATCGCGGGCGTGAGCGAGCCGCCAATGCCCTTGCCGATCAGTCCGCACAGGAACGAGCGGGGCTTCAGTGTGGTGTTCTGCGTGCTCATTACGCCCCCTTTTTTACCGACGAACCAGCCGACGATTTCGCCAGCAGCGTAGCCATGCGCTCGAGCGCGAGCACATAGCCCTGGGTGCCGCAGCCCACGATGATCCCCGACGCGACCGCCGAGACGAACGAGTGATGGCGAAACGCTTCGCGCTGGTGCACATTCGAAATATGCACCTCGATGACCGGCTTGGCGATGGCCGAAAGCGCATCCGCCAGTGCGACCGAGGTATGCGTGTAAGCCGCCGGATTGATGACGATGCCGTCCACCGTGGTGCGGCTTTCATGCAGCCAGTCGATCAGCTGATGCTCCGCGTTCGACTGACGAAAATCGATTTCGAGGTTCAGTCGCTGCCCCGCTTCGCGGCACATGCGCGCCACATCGTCCAATGTTTCGGACCCATATACCGCGGGTTCCCGCGTTCCCAACAGATTCAGATTGGGTCCATTGAGGACCAGTACCGACGGCAATTGCATTACACGCTCCACTACGACGTCTCGACAGGCGCGGTGTTTGCGCACATTCGACCGGCATGAGTCCATGCGGCCAATGCGCTCACCCGACGCATGGCCGCCAGTGTGCCCCGCCCGCGCCCGCTGGTCACCTGGGGTTTCCCAGAATTTGTACTAACTAGTTAGTTTTATTATCCTTGCGACAATCCTGCGGTGAGGGCCGTCCCCGCCCGGTGCCACAGGTTCTATGCTTAACGTTATTGCCGCTGCCGCGCCACGCCATGTCCAAGTCGCCCCAAGCCCCAGCCCTCGCCCCTCTCAGCCGTTCGATCGCGACCGTCTCGATCAGCGGCACGCTCGCGGAAAAGCTCGCCGCGATCAGCGCCGCCGGCTTCACGGGCGTCGAGATCTTTGAAAACGACCTGCTCTATTTCGACGGCACGCCCGCCGATGTGCGCCGCATGGCGGCCGATCTCGGGCTCGCGATCGTGCTGTACCAGCCGTTCCGCGACTTCGAGGGCGTGAGCGCCGAGCGCCTCGCGCGCAACGTCGAGCGCGTCAAGCGCAAGTTCGACGTGATGCACGAACTGGGCACGGATCGTTTGCTGGTGTGCAGCAATGTCTCGCCCGATTCGCTCGGCGACGAGGCGCTCGCCATCGACCAGCTCGGCCAGCTCGCGCAGGCCGCGGGCGCCGCGGGCGTCGTGACCTGCTACGAAGCGCTGGCCTGGGGCCGCCACGTGCGCACCTACCGTCAGGCGTGGAACCTCGTGAACGCCGTGAATCACCCGAATCTCACGCTCGCGCTCGACAGCTTCCACACGCTCTCGCTCGACGATACGCCCGACGCGATCGCGTCGATCCCGGGCGATCGCATCGGTTTCGTGCAGATCGCCGACGCGCCGAAAATGCAGATGGACGTGCTCGAATGGAGCCGCCACTACCGCTGCTTCCCCGGCCAGGGCGACTTCGCGCTCGCGGATTTCACGGCGCAAGTGGTCAAGAGCGGCTATCAGGGTCCGCTTTCGCTCGAAATCTTCAATGACGGTTTCCGTGGCGCGCCGCCTGCCGCCACCGCGGCCGACGGCCATCGCTCGCTCCTGCTGCTCGAAGAACTCACGCACGAGGAACTGGCGAAGGAAGGCAGCAAGGCGGGCGCGACGCTCTACACCCCGCCCGCCGCGCCCGCGCATACGCAGTGGCAATTCCTCGAATTCGCCGTCAACGACGATACGCGCAAGGATGTGGCCGATCTGCTCGACAAGCTCCACTTCCGCCGCGCGGGCCAGCATCGCTCGAAGGACGTCACGCTCTATCAGCACGGCACGGCAGCCATCGTGCTGAACGCCGAGCCCGATTCGTTCGCCGACGCCTTCTTCCAGCGCCACGGCCTGTCGCTGTGCGCCTCCGCGTTGCGCGTGGACGATGCGCGCGGCGCGCTCGAACGCGCGGCAGGTTTCGGCTATCAGCCGTTCTCGGGCCGCGTCGGTCCCAATGAGCGCGTGGTGCCGGCCGTGCAGGCGCCGGACGGCAGTCTTAACTACTTCGTGAACGAAGAGCCCGGCAAGCCGACGCTGTTCGAAGCCGACTTCGTGCTCACCGACGTCGACGGTCCCACCGAGGTCGGCCCGATCACCGGCATCGATCACGTGAGTCTGTCGCTGCCCGCCGGTTCGTTCGATTCATGGGTCCTGTTCCTGAAATCGGTGTTCGGTCTGCAGGCGAGCGCCGCTGTGCTGGTGCCGGACCCTTACGGTCTCGTGCGCAGCCGCGCGCTCTTCAGCGCGGACCGTGGCCTGCGCGTGGTGCTCAATGCGTCGGTCGACCAGCACACGGCCGCGGCGGAAACCGTGCGCGCGTATCACGGCACGGGCCTGAATCACGTGGCGTTCAGCACGGGCGATATCTTCCGCGCCGTGACGGAATTCGAAGCCGCGGGCGTGCCGCTGCTGCGCGTGCCCGCGAACTATTACGACGATCTCGAAGCGCGCTTCGCGATGCCGGCCGACTTCCTCGACGCACTGCGCGAGCACAACCTGCTCTATGACCGCGACGAGAAAGGCGGCGAATTCCTGCACGCCTATACGGAAACGCTCGATCAGCGCTTCTTCGTCGAACTGGTCGAACGGCGTGGCGGCTACGACGGCTACGGCGCGCCGAACGCCGCCGTGCGTCTGGCCGCGCAGGCCCGTCAACGCGCCCGGTCAGCGCGCGAGCAGGCCGAATGAGCTGTATCTGAAGCAATAAATTTAAAAAGCGAGCCTTCGCAAAGAAGGCCGCATCCCACCGGAGACCCCGCGCCGCCCTGGCGGCGCAGCCCGTCCATTTTGTGCGGGTCGATTTAAAACAATAAGCAATCCTGCCTTTTATTGGAGACGCAAACGATGAAGAAGACTGGCTTCGGCCCCGGCATTTTCGTGGCGGCAAGCGCCGCGCTGATCGTCACCCCGGCATTCGCCCAGAGCAGCGTGACGCTCTACGGCGCGGTCGACGACGCGATCACCTACGTCAACAACCAGAACGGTCACTCGAACGTCTACCTGCGCCAGGGTAACGTTTATGCTTCGAAATTCGGCCTGCAGGGCAAGGAAGATCTCGGCGGCGGCACCTACGCGATCTTCGATTTGCAGAACGGTTTCGATCCGAACACCGGTGCACTGCAATCGAGCGGCGTACTCTTCAACCGTCAGGCCTACACGGGCCTGCAGAACAAGAGCGTAGGCACGTTCACGCTCGGCCGCCAGTACACGCCGTACTACCAGTTCGTCGGCCCGCTCACGGGCAGCAACTGGCTCACCGGCGCGACGGGCGCGCACCCCGGCGATATCGACGGCCTCGACACCACGATACGCATCAACAACTCCGCGATCTACACCTCGCCCACGTGGTACGGCCTGCAGGCGAGCGCGATGTATGCGCTCGGCGGCATTGCGGGCAGCACCGGCAAGGGCCAGACCTGGAGTGCCGCGCTGCGTTACGCCAACGGCCCGGTCTCGCTCGCGGCCGCCTACCTGCGCATGGACAACGCGCAGACCACGACTGGCTTCGATACGTCCTCGACGGGGAGCTTCGGCAAATCGTCGCTGAATACGGGCTATGTCTCGGCGCGCGCGGTGCAGCACGTGGCGGTGGCGGGCAACTACACGCTCGGCAACCTCGTGCTGGGCGCCTCGTATTCGAACGTCGAATACCTGGCGGGCGGCAAGTCGCTGTTCGCGAATACGGCCGTGTTCAACACCTGGGCCGCGCTCGCGTTCTACCGCTTCACGCCGTCGTTCGACGTGGGCGGCGGCTATGCGTACACGATGGCCTCGAAGGCGAATGGCATCAGCGACGCCGCACGCTATCAGCAGATCTCGCTGAAGGAGACGTACCACCTCTCCAAGCGCACCTCGCTCTATGCGCTTCAGGGCTATCAGCACGCGAGCGGCCAGACGCTCGGCGCGAACGGTGCAGGCGATATCGTGAACGCGAGCCCGTCCGTGGGCGACTCGCAGAACAGCACGCCGTCGAGCACGCGCTCGCAGTTTGTGGGCATGGCGGGTATCGCGCTGCTGTTCTGATGCGCTCGATGTAGAAGGCGGGGCGTACCTCGCCGGCGAGGTGTGGCCGTGACAATCCGACGCGAAAGCCGCGGCAGCCTTATAAAACGGGCGCCGCGGCGCAGGGACATATCGCGGAGCAGCCATTCTGATGCAGTGACGTCGCGCGTTGTGCGACACTGTTGCGTCTCGAACGGCCCGCCACGATTCCGGCGTGTCCGACGCGCCCCGCCTCTTTCCACGCGCGATGCCGCGACGTTTGCAAACGGCATCGGCTGGCGTGATGTTTTTACGGCGCAGCGCACGAGGCTCACGAGCCCAACCATCAGCGCACCCACATGCCGGACATCCCCTTATCCCCCCTGAGCGCGGTGCAGCCACGCCGCCGCGGTCTTGCCGTCACGCTCTTCTTCCTCGTCATCGCGATCGGCGCGATCTACGTTATCGATCATCTCGTCGTCGATCTGCGCGTCGTGCAGGAAAGCTCAGCATTGCCTTTCGTTTTGCTTGGCATCGCACTGCTGATCGCGCTCGGCTTCGAGTTCGTGAATGGCTTTCACGACACGGCCAATGCGGTCGCGACGGTCATCTACACGAATTCGCTCGAACCGCACGTGGCGGTCGTGTGGTCGGGCATGTGGAATTTCCTGGGCGTGCTGGTGTCGAGCGGCGCCGTCGCGTTCGGCATCCTGCAACTGCTGCCCGTCGAACTGATTTTGCAGGTGGGCAGTAGCGCCGGCTTCGCGATGGTGTTCGCGCTGCTGATCGCCGCCATCATCTGGAATCTGGGCACCTGGTATCTCGGCCTGCCTTCGTCGAGTTCGCATACGCTGGTGGGCTCGATCATCGGCGTGGGCATCATGAACCAGTGGATCAGCGGCCCGTCGGGCACGTCCGGGGTCGACTGGGCTCAGGCTGCGGGTGTGGGCAAGGCGCTGCTGTTCTCGCCCGTGGTGGGCTTCGTCCTTTCCGCGCTCGTGCTGACCGCATTGAAATTCCTCGTGCGCAAGCCCAGCCTGTATCGCGAACCCGAACCCAACAAGCCGCCGCCCTTCTGGATCCGTCTACTGCTGATCGGCACCTGTACGGGCGTGTCGTTCGCGCACGGCTCCAACGATGGCCAGAAGGGCATGGGCCTCATCATGCTGATCCTGATCGGCGTGGTGCCCACCGCGTACGCACTCAACAAGGCGGTCACGCCGAGCGAAACCGAAACCTTCGTCGCCGCCGCGCGCGCCGCTTCGATCACGCTGGTCCATTACGCGCCCGGGACGCCGCCCGACAATCCACGCGCTACCGTCGAGACCTATGTGCGCACGCACCGGCTCGAACCGGCAACGCTGCCCGCGCTGCGTGCCCTCACGGACACGATCGCGGACCAGGTGAGCTTGTCTGGCTCGATGGCGCAGGTGCCGCAAGTGATCGTCGATAACGTGCGCAACAACATGTACGTCGCCTCCGAAGCGATCCGGCTGATGGAAAAGGCGCAAAGCCCCGCATTTTCCAGCGCCGATTCCGCGACGCTCGACAGTTTCCGCAAGCAGATGGACCATGCGACCAAGTTCATCCCCACCTGGGTGAAGGTGGCCGTCGCCATCGCACTCGGCCTGGGCACGATGGTGGGCTGGAAGCGCATCGTCACGACCGTGGGCGAGAAAATCGGCAAGCAGCACCTGACCTACGGCCAGGGCGCGTCCGCCGAAGCCGTGGCCATGCTCACCATCGGCATGGCCGACCTCTATGGTCTGCCCGTCTCCACGACGCACGTGCTGGCCTCGGGCGTGGCCGGAACTATGGCCGCCAACGGCTCGGGCCTGCAGTGGTCGACCGTACGCAATCTCGCGCTCGCGTGGGTGCTCACGCTGCCCGCTTCGATCGCGCTATCGGCGGCCTTGTACTGGGTGTTTCGTCAGGTGTTCTGAGCATCCGGTTCTTTCAGCCGTTCGCGCAGTCTGAACAGACGGCATGAATCCGGGCGACCCGACGGTGAAATGACGGCGCGCTCAGACTCGCCCAGAAAGATCCGCTTCAAGGCGGCGGCGCAGATCGCGCACTACCCTCGCGGCAGGCACGAGCCACCATGTGGGCGCTTCGATGGCGAAGTCCCAGGCGACACGCGTTGCGCCCGCACCCGCGGCCTGCGCGTCGCAACGGAACGTCACCGCCTGGTGCGTTTCGCCCTCGCCTTGCGGCTTCGTCGAATAACGCAGGACCGCCTGTAACGCGAAGCCGGCATCGCCGGGCATCAACGCGCCGTTTTCGATTTGCCAGGTTGCACCGTGACGGTTCGTGCCACGCACGGCCGCTGTCACGCGCTGCCACGTTTCGCGTGCCGGAAGCGGAACGCCATGCACGCGCCCGGCACGATCGGCGCGATGCAAAACGCGCTGCGACCAGGCAAATCCGCCCGCCAGCACCGCGCCCGCACTAATCAACAGCGTTTGCAGCAACACCGCCAGCCAGCGCCAGGACCCCGTCGCATCGAAGACGCTGAAGACGATCCGGTGCGCCGCCACGAACAGAACGATCAAGACAAACACGGTGCCGCTCAGCGTCATCAGCCAGCCGCGCGATGGATCGTCGAAACGTGCGAAGAAAAAATTGCGGATGGGGTGTCGATCGGCGGGGACGGGATCCGGTTCGGCGGGGGCCGCAAGGGTCGCATCCGACGCGCTCATGGCATCGGCATCGTCGGCATCCTGAGCCCGTTCGCGCCACGCAGCATGCGCCGCGCGCTCAAGCGAGGCGTCGTCGCGCAGGCGCGCGATCTCACCGATCAAGCGCTCGCGCTCGGTTTGCATGCGCGCCATCTCGGTCAGCGCGCGCAGTTTGTCGCGCTGCAAGCCGTCCAGTTCGCCGCACAGGCGCTCGCGGCGCACCTCCAGGTCGCGCAACTGCTCGCGCACGCGCAGCCGTTGTGCGTTGCTGAGCGCCGAGCCGACCGTTGGCGCCTCGTGATGCACGGCCCAATAAGCCTCCAGCACCTCGCGCGCTTCCTTGATTTTCTTGAACTGTTCGTCAGCCCAATGGAGCGATGCCGCAGTTGGATGCCGCCATTTGTCGGGATGAAAAATCTGGGCGAGCTGTCGATAGTTCTGCTTGATTTCAGCCGCACTGGCCCCGGGCTCAAGATCGAGCCGGTAATAGAGGCGATCGTAATCTTCGTGCGTCCTCGGGTCGGGAGCGGGCATGACCGAAGTAGGGTTTCCTGGTTTTGTGCTGGCTTTGTTCAGTCGATTCGTTGCGCACCGCGCAACGTTTTGTCCGTCAAGGTATATCACGCCTGCGCCGCATGCAAGGCGCGGCCGCGCCGCAACGCCGCATTCAGCGCCGCCGCGCAAGCATCCGGCTCAACGTCGAAAACGCCACTGCGGGTAGCTCATAGAGTCTGCGCACGACCACCGCATGCGGATAAAACGCCTCCACAGCGTCGTCCTGAATGCCGATGCCAACGAGTTCGATCCCCTGCTCGCCCACCTCGGCCACCCGCGCGCGCAGATCGCTGCGCAGGATCGCGGGGTCGCCGTCGCTGGTGGACGGATAGCCGTCCGAGAGCACGAACAGCAGGCGTCGCCGGGCCTTGCGCGCCGTGAGCCGGGCGGCGGCCCACGCCAGCGCCTCGCCGTCGGGGTTTTCATGGCCGCAGTCGATGGCCGCAAGACCGCTCGGATCACGCGCGTCGAAGCGCTTGAAAACGCGCAGATCGAGCCGCTCGACAAAGCGGTTATAGCCGCGCAAATCCACGCCCGCCGCGCGCTCGCGCTCGTAATGCGCGCGCATCGGCGCGGATTCCACCGAGCTATAACCGAGCACTTCGGCCTCGAAGTCCAGTTGCAGCAGCGCGTCGGTCAGCGCGGCGGCGCACAGGCGCGCGAGTTCGATCTTGCGCCCCGCCATCGATCCGCTCAGGTCGAGCAACAGCGTCACGGCCGCATCGCGCCCGCTCGCCTTGCTGCTCACGCGAAACGGCGTGCGATAGCCGCGCGAAACCGCCAGGCGCGCAAGCGCGGCGCGGTCGATCTCGCCGCGCTCCTGCTCGCGCTTCCAGTGGGTGAGTTCATCGGCCTTGAGCACGCGTTCGAGATGCGTCTTGAGCGCGCCTGTTTCTGCGCGCGCGAGTGTGCGCAGCTTGCGCCACGCGGTGGCGTCGCCGCTGCCGGTGAGGTCGGTGACCACGTCGAAGGCCGTGGTGAGCGGGATCGAGCGCGGCGGTTTCGCGAAGGCGGCTTCGACGCTGGCCGCGCGTGACGGCGCGGTGTCGGCTTCGGAGAGCGCCGCGCCGGGCGCGGATGCCGCGTCCTGCGCCTGATCGGCCGCATCGAGTGTCTGCGCGCCCGGTTGGCGCGCGGCGTCTTGCGCTTCATCGCCTTCCAGCGTCAGTGCGAAATCCGTGTCGTCGTGCGCACCGAACGCGTCGAGCTCGCGCGCGAGCGATTCGTCATCCAGCTCTTCGATCGGATGCGCCGTCTGCATCATGTTGTTCGCGCCACGCGAGGCCAGCGAGCGCACGCCCGCGACGATGGCCTGTGCGGCCCGCACGCTCGCGCCGGTCGACTGGCTCGCGCGCGCCGCCGGCAGTGGCCCGTTCTCGTCATCGAGCACGCGTAGCGCCGCCGCCAGCGCGACCACCTCGCGCTCGTTCACGTCGGGCGGCTCGTCCCATAGCGTGCGTTCGATCGCCCAAACCAGCCGCTCGGGCCACGTGAGCATCTGCCAGCGCCGTGCGGCATCGCTTGCGAGTTGCGCGCGCCAACGCGACACATATCGCCGCGCGCCCGGAAAATCGGCCACGAGACGCGCCAGCACGCGACGGTCTTCGATAGTCTGCGCGATACGCCCCGTCACCCCCGCCTGCACAGTATCGAGCCGATACGCCGCGCTATGCCGCCAGCGCGCCGCCAGCAGATCGAGGTAGCCGGTCAGCAGCGCCTCTTCCGCTTCGACATCCTCAATTGCTTCGGAATCCTTTATTGAATCAAGCACACGCGATGGCAGCACGAAACGCTCGCGTTCCGCACGCGGCCCGCCCGCGCCGATCGACACGGCCAGCCGCGGCTCGCCGGTCAGCACGCGCGCGAGCTTGCCCAGGCGCACTTCGAGTTCATCGATCCGGGCGTTGTCCATGAACGGCTCACATCACGCGTTCGCGCCGGAATCGGCGTCGAAGATCGCATGATGACGGATGATGCTGCGAATGAGCGCCGCGTCCTCGGCGCTCACTTTCGCGTAGATCGCAGGACCGGCGGCACGTTCGGCGTCGCCCGCGCGCAGCATCAACTCGGCCCAGTCGATCAGGCGGCGCGTGGAAAACGCACTCGCCAGATCTTCGCGTGCGAACGCGGCACGGCAGTCGGCGGCGATCGCGGCGAGCGTGTGCGCAAGTTCTCGCGTCAACGAGGGCAAGGTCCGCACCAATACTTCGGTTTCCTCATCTTTCGACAGATAGTCGAACAGATACACACGCCAGCGGTCGAGGAAAGCCTCGTTGAGCAGATTCGCGCCCTGATACAGGTGCCGATACGCGCTCATCGCGCCCGCAGCATTGGCCGTGGCGAACAGCCTGAACGACGGATGCGGCGCCACGATCTCGTTGCCGCGCTCCTTGAGCAGCAGCCGGCCTTTGGGTTCCAGCACGGCGGTGAGCACGGCCAGAATCGACGGCTCGGCGAAATCGAGTTCGTCGATGATGAGCCAGTAGCCCTCGCGCATCGCCACGGGCAGCACGCCGTCCACCCACACCGTCTCGCCGCCCTTCACGGTCCAGAAGCCCACGAAGTCGCCGATGGTGCTTTGGCCGTTCATGTTCGCGCGCAGCACGCCATGTCCCGTGCGCGCGGCGACCTGCTCGATGAAACTGGTCTTGCCCGAGCCCGTGTGGCCGATCAGCATGATGCGGCGGTTCTCGACGATATCGAGCGCGATGTCGTCGGCGAGCGCGGTGAAGAGATACGCGGGGTTGATGCCCGGCACCAGCGCCGAGGGCGTGCCGGCGTGCGCAAGCGGCATGTCGACATTGCCGATGCGCACGTAAGCGCTCTCAGGCTGGCCCTGCGCCGCCTTGCGCGCCGCGAGCGCCGCCCCTGCCGCGCGCCGAAGCTCGGCCGCGAAGCGGCTGCCCGCCTCGCTGGCGCGCGCCTCGTCCTCGCGCTCGCCCCCTGAGACGAAGCCCTCGCGGCGCCACTTGAGCAGTTTGGCCTCCAGGTTGTCGAGATCGACGACCGTGTCGATGTCCACCGCACCCGCCTCGACGACGCCGTGGCCGTGCTCGATGCGGAACATGTTCGCGCGCTCGGACAGCGAGACGCGCCACCATTCACGCGCTGCGCCCGAGCCGCGCGTATAGAGGCCTTCTGGACCATCGTCGTGAACTGCGAGAGCCTGGGTATTCATGGGCAAATGCGGTCAATGCGGCAAACGAGCCAATCGCGCGAAAGAAAGAATTAGGGGAAACCCCGTTTCAAGCCGTTCATATTACCCGCTCGCAATTTAATGCCGAGGCGGACTGCAAACCGCGTTGCAAAGGCAACAAAAATCCGCCGACGCCCCGAATAGCGGGCAATTGCGCGAAGCGCCAGTCCATGTTGTGCCTGTGCGACACCACGACAAATTTATTGCAGAAGTTTTAATGGTTCGAAATATTATCGCCACTTTCGTGCGCGGGACACCGCCCTCGATAAACGGTTTGAAGACTAACGCCAGCGCTCGCACCCCTGCACCGCTGGATCAACGAATACAAACGGGGATTACATGAAGAAGACCACCGCAGCACTCGGCGCCCTCCTGCTGGCCGTCTCGGCCCAGTCCGCTTTCGCGCAAAGCTCGGTCACGCTGTACGGTATCGTCGATACCAGCGTCCGCTACCTCACGAACGCCAACGCCAACAACGACAGCGAAGTCCAGATGGGCGTCGGCCCGATCACCGGCAGCCGCTGGGGCCTGAAGGGCCAGGAAGATCTGGGTGGCGGTCTGTCGGCGGTGTTCCGCCTCGAAAGCGGCTTCAACCTCTGGAACGGCCAGATGGCCAGCTCCGGCACGCTGTTCAACCGGATGGCGTATGTCGGTCTGCAAAGCAACCAGTACGGCGCCGTGACGCTCGGCCGCCAGAACACCCCGCTGTTCGACCAGCTCGGCAATGTGTTCGACCCGCTGACGGTTGGCAACTTCGACCAGGACAGCTGGCTGCCGGGCGCACTCGGCTACGGTCTGCGTCAGAACAACTCGGTCAAGTATGACGGCCACTTCGGCGGCCTCGAAGTCGAAGCGATGTACAGCTTCGGCGGCGTGGCAGGCAGCACCGGCGCGAACAACATGTACGGCGTGACCGCGGCGTACTCGTTCGGCCCGGTTTCGCTCGACGCCGGCTACCAGCAAAACAGCGACCTGCACAACAACAAGTACCGTGTGGTCAACGTGAGCGGCGTGTACCAGATCGGCCCGGTCAAGGCGATGGCAGGCTGGCTCTATGGCCAGGACAACACCGGCATCGTCGACATGTACATGGCAGCGTCCGGTTCGCCGGCTGCGAGCTTCTCGACGCCTGTGACGGGCACCAACCGCATCGACAACGGCCTCTACGCCGGCGCTGTGTGGCAAGTGACGGCTCCGCTGACGCTGACCGCCGCTTACTACTACGACCACGCCAGCAACGCGCTGAACTCGGACGGCGCAACGCTGAGCACGGGCATCCGCTACTCGGCCGTACTGCTTGCCGAGTACGCGCTGTCCAAGCGCACGGAAGTCTATACGACGGTCGACTTCACCCGTGGCACGGGCGCGGCAACGGCCGACTTCCCGGGCCGCAACAACCAGACCGGCGTTGCAGTCGGCCTGCGCAACATCTTCTGATGTCGCGTGCCGGCTGGCAGTGTCGGCCGGCGCAGCACGATCCTGGGGATCGTCAAAAACCGCATGCGAGTCTCGCGTGCGGTTTTTTTTCGCCTGTTTTTTCGCCGGTTTACCTCCGAGCCCGGCCGCTTTCGCGAGAAACCCTTGCGCGCGCACGCAAACACCTGAAAACGGGGCACCGGCACGTCATCCCCGTCCATATGGGATAATTACCGTTTTTGCCCGGGGCGCCGCTCAAAAGGTGGGCCGCGAGGGCGTGCAAGGGGCCTTTATTCCCGTGGCCCGCTAATTTTTCAGCGACTTTTCACTAGCACCCACGATGCCCGCATACCGTTCCAAAACCTCCACCTCCGGCCGCAACATGGCAGGTGCGCGCTCCCTCTGGCGCGCCACCGGCATGAAAGACGAAGACTTCGCCAAGCCGATCATCGCCGTCGTCAACTCGTTCACCCAGTTCGTGCCGGGTCACGTGCACCTGAAGGACCTGGGCCAGCTCGTCGCGCGCGAAATCGAGGCTGCGGGCGGCGTCGCCAAGGAATTCAACACCATCGCAGTCGACGACGGCATCGCGATGGGCCACGACGGCATGCTCTACTCGCTGCCGAGCCGCGACATCATCGCCGACTCGGTCGAGTACATGGTCAACGCGCACTGCGCCGACGCCATGGTCTGCATCTCGAACTGCGACAAGATCACCCCGGGTATGCTGATGGCCGCGATGCGCCTGAACATCCCCGTGATCTTCGTGTCGGGCGGCCCGATGGAAGCCGGCAAGACGCGTCTCGCGAACCCGGTCACCAAGGCCATCGAAGTCAAGAAGCTCGACCTGATCGACGCGATGGTGATCGCCGCCGACAGCAAGTTCTCCGACGCCGAAGTCGCCGAAGTCGAACGCTCGGCCTGCCCGACCTGCGGCTCGTGCTCGGGCATGTTCACGGCCAACTCGATGAACTGCCTGACCGAAGCGCTGGGCCTCTCGCTGCCGGGCAACGGCACGGTGGTCGCCACGCACGCGGACCGCGAACAGCTCTTCAAGCGCGCCGGCCAGCGCATCGTCTCGCTCACGCGCGAATACTACGAAGGCGAGAACGACCGCGTGCTGCCGCGCTCGGTGGGCTTCAAGGCCTTCGAAAACGCCATCACGCTCGACATCGCCATGGGCGGCTCGACCAACACGATCCTGCACCTGCTGGCCATCGCCCAGGAAGCCGAGATCGAATTCACGATGGCCGACATCGACCGCCTCTCGCGCGTCGTGCCGCAGTTGTGCAAGGTCGCGCCGAACACCAACAAGTACCACATCGAAGACGTGCACCGCGCAGGCGGCATCATGGCGATCCTGGGCGAGCTGGAACGCGCGGGCAAGCTGCACACCGACGTGCCGACCGTGCATGCGCCGACGCTTGGCGACGCGCTCAATCAGTGGGACATCACCCGCACCCAGGACGAAGCGGTCAAGACGTTCTACATGGCCGGCCCGGCAGGCGTCCCCAGCCAGGTGGCGTTCAGCCAGAACACGCGCTGGCCGAGCCTCGACTCGGATCGCGCCGAAGGCTGCATCCGCTCGTACGAGCACGCGTTCTCGAAGGAAGGCGGCCTGGCCGTCCTGACCGGCAATATCGCGCTGGATGGCTGCGTGGTGAAGACGGCAGGTGTCGATGAAAGCATCCACGTGTTCGAAGGCACGGCG
Source organism: Paraburkholderia sp. J67 (assembly GCF_905220265.1). NCBI lineage: Bacteria > Pseudomonadati > Pseudomonadota > Betaproteobacteria > Burkholderiales > Burkholderiaceae > Paraburkholderia > Paraburkholderia sp. J67. Next base: position 9,946 of record NZ_CAJMZK010000014.1, on the reverse strand, counting down.
CACGTGACCGAATCGCAGGACGAAGCGGTCGCGAACATTCTCGCCGACAAGGTCAAGGCCGGCGACGTGGTGATCGTGCGCTACGAAGGCCCCAAGGGCGGCCCCGGCATGCAGGAAATGCTCTACCCGACCAGCTATATCAAGTCGAAGGGTCTGGGCAAGGACTGCGCGCTGTTGACCGATGGTCGTTTCTCCGGCGGCACCTCGGGTCTGTCGATCGGTCACTGCTCGCCGGAAGCAGCGGCAGGCGGCGCGATCGGTCTCGTGCGCAATGGCGACAAGATCCGCATCGACATTCCGAATCGCACGATCAACGTGCTGGTGTCGGATGAAGAGCTGGCGCGTCGTCGCGAAGAGCAGAACGCGAAGGGCTGGAAGCCGGCGCAACCGCGTCCGCGCAAGGTTTCGGCTGCGCTCAAGGCGTATGCGAAGCTGGTGATGTCGGCCGACAAGGGCGCGGTGCGCGATCTTTCGTTGTTGGAGGATTGATTGCCAGCCGGTCACGCGGGCTTTGGGTTCGCGTGATGGGTGGTGAGAAAAGCTGGTGAGAAAGGCCGCTCGTGAGAGCGGCTTTTTTTATTGGCGGGGGAGATGCGCCTGCCGATTCCTCGGCACCGCTAGACCTACGAGTCTCATTAAGATACCGAAAAAATGACGTCAATCAAAGTTTTTTTCCAATTCCATGGACATCGGAAAAACCAGATATACGCTGGAACTTTTCTGCTTTCCTAATCACTATCGCCTGACCTACGCGAGGTCAACAATGAACGAATATGAACGCCAAATTGCTGACGTTCCACCAGAAAGGGCCACTCGCTATACCTACGGTGAACGCAAGAACCTCACGCCGCAAGGGCTGTTCTTCTGTGTGATGGTCGAGGAAGCAGTTAAGGCGCTCGACATACAGCAGATTGGGTCGGTAGTCGCCATCCTGGCGGGGCAACCCTTTCTCCCAACTCGGGGCAAATTCGGAGATGCGACCAAAGGAACGTCGATTGCCTCTCGCGTCAGCCGTGCGCTGTTCGATTACAATTTCGAGCGCCAGATTCTGCCAACGCTAACGAACAAATCACTGCTGAATATGAAATTCCGCATGGTTAACAGCCTTGGAGTTTTCATAGGACGGTGGACACCGTATATCGGCTGGGCCATAACGGTCTATGATGTCGTCAAAATCGCTACCTTGACGGTTCTCCACTATAACCAACTCGCCCGACCAGAGGACCAGATCAACGATGCAACCACAGGCAGTCTCGGTTGAACTGGAGGATTTCGTCCGTCGGGAGATCGGTCTATCCTCGAAGCGGCAGTTGAACGCATCCGATACGCTGGAAGACGATTTAGGCGTGACGGGAGATGACGCGGATGACTTTATGGACGCGTTCGCGAAGCACTTTAACGTCGAACCGGGTGATTTCGATTTCCATCGTTACTTTGAGATGGAAGGGTTCAGTATGTGGCCGTTTTCTATTTTCACGAATTGGCTACACCGACGTTGGGGAATCCAAAAATACGAACCCCGGGAGCCACTTACCGTTGGGATGCTACAGAGAGCGATCGAACTCGGTGTATGGAACAGCGCAATTCTAAGTGAATGGAAAGATGCCCCCACGCAAGAATGACCCCGAAGGCCCGCATATCGTTCGCGGGCCTTTTATCATTGTGATTTGCCGGTTAAGGCCGCCATTGGCTCTAGTCGCACCACTCACGACGCCAGCGAACTCGCGCTCTGCGTCCACACACCCGTCAAGCCCTGAGACGTCACGGTAATCGCGAACGTCGCGGCGTTTTGCGCGACAATGCTTTCCGTCGTATCCGCGGTAGAAAGCTGCTGCGTGCCTGCACCGATCGCGCCGTTGGCTATCGTGAGCGAAACCGGCGTCGTCACGTCGAACGCGAGCGTGACACCCGCAACGACATCGCTCACCGCGCACGACGCGTTCAACGTTTCGGTTGTGGTCGCAACGTTATCGACATCGGTCCATGTGAGCGAGCCAATCGAAATCGTTCCATCTAGTGACGTGCCAGACGCCGACGTCTGCGTTCTCTCAATCGTCAGGTTTGGCGCGCTCGCCGTCGTGGTCATGGTTGCCGTGGCCGCGTCATAAGCCACGGTGAACGTGACCGTCCCGTTGAAGGTCGTCGAGCCACTCGACGAATCGATGGCTAGCGCGTTCGCGGTCTCGGTCGCGCTGTAGGACCAGTTCGCCGTGCGGCTGCCCACGCTGCCCTGTACGGACTGCACCGCGAAGCTCACGTTTCCGCCAAGCGCATCGGCGGACGACAACTCCGGCGCCGCAATCTGCCCCACGCATTGGCTGAACGAGACACTGGCTGTCTCGCCTGCCCGCACGCCTGGCGCACCGGCATTGCTGACGACCGTGGCAACGGTGCCGCCCTTGGCGCAGTTCGCCGTCGTGGCCGGCGCGCCTGCCAGCACCGCCGTGAGGAACGGCTTCGCGGCGGCCATATAGACGCCTGCCACGCCCACGCTTGCGAGCATTCCCGAGGCCGCCGCATCCTTCGCGACGGTCTGGTTTTGCACCGCGGTCGACAGCCTCAGCACATTGGCCGTGGCCCCGTTAGAGGGTGTGCTGCTGGCCGCTGGTGCCGACGCTGCCGCAGGACTGCTCGACGCGCCGCTGTCCGATGCCGCTGACGACGCACTCGCCCCCGATGCCGCCCCCGCCGAGACACCGGTTGAAACCGCAGCGCTAGCGCCCCCGCCGCCACCTCCACCGCAGGCACCCAGCGCCACGACCATCAACGCGCTCAGGAGCGCTCCGCAAACCGTGAACGCCACGTGATGACGAGCCATGTGAACTCCCTTGCAAAGGTGGTTTGACGCATTCGGCACGGCGCGATCAACGATCCGGCCACGTCTGATGCCTTGTATCGAAATCGACGAATGACGCCAGATGTACGTCGAATCCAGATTGGCTCGAATCCTAAAAAAACCCTCCTTCCTGCGTCAAGACAGATCTTTCCTACATGACCAGGATTCCGACAAGGACCGTCGATCACGTCTGATTTAGACCGCGAATCCCCACTTCCTTTTCGTATCGAACCCGGACGCACGGGCCTAAAGTTCAGCCCATCAACACAACGACTGGCTCAACACGACGAGGGGAACCGATGAGAGCAGCAAGGACGAGACAAGGCAGGCCATCCCGCCTCATCCGGGCGGCGCTGGCCATCGTCTGCACGACAATCGCCCCATGCGGCGCTTATGCACAGGAAGCCTATCTAACTGGCGGCACGCTGGGCGTGGGACCGGGCCTCGCGATCAACCTCGGCACGCATTTCGGTTTGCGCGCGGACATCGAGGGGATGGGCTTCGATTCGTCGGCCTCGGTCGACGGCGGCCGCTACGAAGGACGCGTCAAGCTGCTACAGGGAGGCCTCTATGGCGATCTGTTTCCGTTCGCCTCCAACGGATTCCGTCTCAGCGCCGGTGTGTTGATCAACGATGATTCGTTCGACGGTCATGCCGTGCCCAATGCGCTCGGCAACTATGTGATCGGCAATACCTATGTGCCCGCAGTGGGGCCTGCCCCCGAAGCCACCATCACGCTGCCGCGGGCCATGCCGTATATCGGCCTGGGCTACGGTCATCGGCGCGCGACGCGCGGCTTCGGGCTTGCGGTGGATCTCGGCGTGGCCTATGGGCGCCCGCGCGTGGCGTACAACGTGCCGTCGATCTATCAACTGTTCGCCACGCCCGCGAACATCGCACTCGAAGAACAGCGGCTGAACGACAAGGTAAGCGGATACCGCTGGTATCCGGTCGCGCAGATTACGCTGACGTATCGCTTCTAAACCCCGTGCGCGGCGCGCTCGTGATAGCGTATTCATCTTCGCCTTTCGCCTTGCCGCCTCGCACCATTATGACCCGCGCCGCGCCCCCTGTTCTCGATGACGCCCCCGGCCGTGGACGCTCGCTCGCGCGCCACTATCCGCGCGGCCTGCAGATCGAGCCGCACTCGCACACCTGGGCGCAGGTGCTCTATGCCGTCTCCGGCGTGATGTGGGTCGAGGCGGGCCGCGAAGCGCTCGTCGTACCGCCGCAGCGCGCCGTCTGGCTGCCGCCCGGCACGCCGCACGCGATCCATATGATGAGCGAGGTCGAGATGCGCAATCTGTATCTGCACGAGCGCGATATCGGCCATCTGAGCGCGCGCTGCGAGGTGTTCCAGATCGACGGTCTGCTGCGCGAGCTGATCCGCACCATCGCCGAACACGAGGCCGAGCGCGACGACGCCTGGCTCGCCACCGCCTCACAACTCGCCGCGATGGAACTGGCGCACGCGCGCCGTTCGTCGCTACGCGTGCCGCTGCCGGACACTTCGGGCTCGGGCGACCGCCGGCTTGCAATGCTGTGCCGCGCCGTGATCGACCAACCTTCGAACGAGATCGCCTTCGAGCAGCATGCGGCGTCGGTGGGCGCGAGCGTGCGCACCCTTGCGCGTCTGTTCACGCGGGAACTGGGGTTGGGATTCGCACAATGGCGGCGTCAGGTGCAACTGGCGATTGCCGTTTCGCGGCTCGCCGAAGGCCAGTCGGTGAGCGCCGTGGCGCGCCTGCTCGGCTATCTGCCCAGCAGCTTCAGCGACATGTTCCGCCGCGAGTTGGGCGTGCCGCCGAGCGAATACCGGCCGGTCGAAATACTCGGGCAAGTGCATGGCGATGACGACGGGAGGTTGTAGTCGGCAATAAGCAGGATACCGAATTATCTAACATCGGATCGGTTTAGCGACTCAATGCGACGAGACGTAAATCGCATCATCGAATGACTCCGGGAGAGCAAAGCTCTCGCGCAAGCGTTTCGCCTCTGCGGCCGGCGTCAGGCCAAACAGTCGCTTGAACTCCCTGCTGAACTGGGACGCGCTCGTGTAGCCCACCGCGTGGCTGGCCGCTTCGGCGCTGAGGTCCTGGCGGACCATCAACATGCGAGCCTGATGCAAGCGCGTCGACTTGACATACTGCATCGGCGACACCTGGGTGATGGTCTTGAAGTGGCTGTGGAAGCTCGGCACGCTCATGCCGGCCTCCCCGGCCAGTTGCGTCACGTCCAGAGCCTGTGCGTAGTCGGCATGAATCAGGCGTAGCGATCGGCCTATGCGGCCGAACTGTCCTTTCATCGCCAGCGCCTCGCGCATCGAACTGCCTTGCGCGCCGGTGAGCACACGGAAATACAGTTCGCGCAGCAGGCCCGGTCCCAATACGGCGGCTTCGAGCGGCCGCCCCATCGCCTCCAGAAAACGCAACACGGATACCTGCATCGCGTCGTCCATCGGCGTCGACATCATGCTTTGCGGCGCCTGCACGGGCTCCATCGTGCCTTCACCATCAATCTGCGCCGCCAGTTCGGCCGCGAGGACGAAATCCAGGTGCAGATATAGCGCGAGTAGAGGGTGCGCCTCGGTCGCTTCGGTTTCCATGCTGAACGGCACCGGCACGGACACAGCGAGGTAGTGGTCCTCGTCGTACAGATAGAGCTGGTCGCCGAAATACCCCCGCTTGCGGCCCTGGCACACGATCACGATGCCGGGGTCGTAAAGCACGGGCGTGCGCGACAAGGGCCGGTTCGAGCGCAGGATGCGAACGCCCGGCTGCGCCGTGAGGTTGTAGCCTTCATCCGGCGCCAATTCGCGAAGCAACGCGATCATGCGCTTGCGGTTGCGATTACGCGAAGAGGAGCTCGGATGCTGGGGATACATCGGCTTAACGCTCATAGCTTTAGGCAAGATGAATAGTTGAATCTTGCTTATTTTGCCATTTTACTCAGACTACCATGCACTCTCCTGACACGAATCGAGAGCAACCACCATGGCATCCAGCAAGACTCTGCTCATCACGGGCGTCAGCAGCGGCTTCGGCCGCGCGCTCGCACAAGAGGCGCTAGCGGCGGGTCACCAGGTCGTCGGTACGGTAAGAAGCGCCGAGGCCGCGCGCGATTTCGAAGCGCACTCCGGGCAGGCCGCCCATGCGCGCGTGCTCGACGTCACCGACTTCGACGCGATCGACGGCATCGTGGCCAGCATCGAGGCCGACGTCGGCCCCATCGATGTGCTGGTCAACAATGCCGGTTACGGCCACGAAGGCATCATGGAAGAGTCGTCGTTGTCCGAGATGCGCCGGCAATTCGATGTGAACGTGTTTGGCGCCGTTGCCATGATGAAGGCCGTCCTGCCCTTCATGCGCGCGCGCAAACGCGGCCACATTCTGAATATCACGTCGATGGGCGGATATATCACCATGCCTGGCATTGCTTACTACTGCGGAAGCAAATTCGCATTGGAAGGCATCTCCGAGGCATTGGGCAAGGAGGTCGCGCCTTTCGGCATCGCCGTGACCGCCGTCGCGCCGGGTTCGTTCCGCACCGACTGGGCAGGCCGCTCGATGACGCGCACGCCCCGTTCGATTGCCGATTACGACGTCCTGTTCGATCCGATCCGCCAGGCCCGCGAGGAGAAAAGCGGCAAGCAACTGGGAGACCCCCGCAAGGCCGCGCAGGCGATGCTCGCGGTTATCGCCTCGGAGCACCCTCCTGCTCATCTATTGCTCGGGAGCGACGCGCTCGGGCTCGTGAGGGGCAAACTGTCGGCGCTGGAACAGGAGATCCGCGCGTGGGAGGCGGTAACGGTCTCGACCGATCACTAAAGCGGCCCCAGCGCATCGACTCGATCCGCCTGCTCTGAAGCCATCAAAGCTCGACGACGCAACGCGGATCGAACGCCCGATTTTCCCACTGCAAGTCGGCCATGCTTTGCGCCGACGCGAGGTTCAGCGGATAACCACGCGGGTTCGCAATGACTCGCGCGCCGCCTGAGCGGTAATCGAAGGAGTCGTGCACATGCCCATGAATCCAGAGATCCGCAAAGGGCAGCAGCTTGCGCAGGTCGCTGAGAAACCCCGCGTTGACCGGATGATCGCGAAACCGTTCGTGGACAGAATCGGGCGAAACACCATGATGCGTGATAACAACCGTTTTCCCGCGAAAAGGTACGGCGAGTTCCCTGACGAGCCACTGGATCGCACTCCGATGCTCGGCCAGCGCTTCCTCGGGGCCGAACGGCGAACCGTCTTCGCATCGAATCGCCTGGTGATCGGACATCGCTTCGCGCGCGTAAGCCATGCTCGTTGCGCGGTCGCCGTAGAACTCGTAATCCGTCCATAGGCAACAGCCCAGAAAGCGCACACCGTTCCACTCGATCGAACTGCGCTCGAGGTAATGGACGTTCGTCCCTTGCGCACGGGCGGCGATCTCCGTCACGGTTTCGTTGTAGCGTGCGCCGTAAGCCTCGTGGTTGCCGCTGACGTAGACCACCGGCACGGGCCAGTCGGCGAACCGTTCCACTGCGGCCGCACCGAGGTGGATGTCGCCCGCGAGTATCAGCAGATCGGCATCGGTCGCGGGCTCCAGTGGGAGGCTCGCGGGGAACTTGTTTTGCAGGGCATCGAGGTGGAGATCCGACGCAATCTGTACATGCATAGCTTGTTGCCAATTTCTGGATGACCGGCCACCGGCTCATAGCAAGTCAGGCGGCCAACATCGAATTGTATTGCGTGCGCGGCGTTACTGCCCGCGACTTCACTTCCCGGCGCTGCGCTCCGCGCCATTCCACGACGCGGCAGCAGCGCCCGACTGGCTTTCTCGCGGCTTCACATACTCGGCCAGTTGCCACGCGACGAGACCCGGCACATAGAACAGCAGATCGCGGATCCGCCGTGCGCCCGCAAGCGCGAGGCAAGTGGGGGCATCGAATCCGAACAAGGAGCCGATCAGCACGAAACCACCCTCCTGCACGCCCAGATTCGCGGGCACGAGAAACGCAATGCTGCTGACCACTTGAATCAACGCTTCGATCACGCAGGCTTGAGCGAAAGTCGGCTCGGCGCCCAGCACGCGCAGCGCGATCCAGATTTCGAGCGCGAACCCGGCGCACTGGATCGTCTGCCAGATGAACAGGTAGCGAAGCACGACGCCCCGGCGACGCCAGATCAGCTTGACGGCCTGGTCGATCCTGACCGACTTGCCGACGAGGGCCAGCAACTTGCCGCTCGTGGCCTGATTGAGCACGCGAGCCAGCCGCTCGAACGGCCGCGCATGCTGGACCAGCGAGAAAATCACCAGAATGGGGACGGCCGCGCCAATGCTCCATAGCAGCGTTTCGATCGGGCGCGCCGCGCTGGAAGTGGAATAGTGCAGCACGTAGGCGCAGGCGAGGAATGCATACAGAAGCTGGCTGATGAGCGTCAGTTGAACGTCGACGACGAGGCTGCCCAACGCCGTCGCGGGACGCACGCCCGCACGGCCAAGCAGCCGGAACGACACGATCTCGCCGCCCACGCGCGCCACCGGCAAAAGACCGTTCACCGATTCGCGGATCCAGACCACCTTAAGCATCGTCAGCAAGGACGGACGCTCGGCGGGACGGATCAGCGTGCGCCAATCCCATGCATTCGCCCACATCGGCAGGATATGCACAATTGCCGCGAGTACGAGACCGAATCCCGCATCGCGCATCAGGCGCCATGTCGTCGCCGGATGTTCGCGCCACACCAGGTACACGGCCACGGCAAAACCGGCCAGTGCTGCTATACGACCAAGCTGCTTCATCTGTCACGCCCTCTTGCGTGCATTGCCCTCTTCGAGAAAGCGATCATCATGCCGCCTCGCTCACTCGTCATGGACAGGCGACAGCATGCCGTTGCCATCCACACTGAATCGAATGCCGCGCCACACCACGGCGGACGAACAGAAACTCGCGAGATAGACCGCAAATTGCAGCATGTCCCAGAGCGGCAGATTCCACAACCCGTGGGTGCGGCTGTTCGTGGCGCGATCGACCCTGAGCACCAGCAGGGCGCGGGCCAGTACGGCGGCGCAGGCGATGAAACATGCCGCTAGCGCACCACCGGAGAACGCCACGGCAAGCAGCGCCAAGGGCAAGGGATGCATCAGCACGGCGCCCAGGTGGCCGGAGCGATCGGCCGCGCGAATCGTGCGGCTCCAGCGCAATTCGTGACTGAAGAACTCTGCGAACGTCGCTTCCACGCAGGCGTGCTGGACGGTCACGGGCGGAATCGCCACCGTCGCGCCGATGCGGCGCACGGCCTCGCCCAGCGCGTGGTCTTCGGCGAGATGATGGGCGAACTGCTGGAGACCGCCAACGGCGTCGAGCGTTTGGCGCGTGATCGCAATCGTCTGTCCAAAACACGGCCGGGCCCGCCCGATCGCTACGCCCGTGATCACGCCAGGGAGGAAATGATAGTTCGTGAGCGCCGCGGCGATACGCGGCCAGTAACCGGGCGCGCAAAGTCCGCGATAGACCGTGGTGACCAGACCCACACCCGGCTCGCCGAGCGTGCCCACGACGTGACGCAGATACGATTCGTCGACTCGCACGTCGCTGTCCGCGAAACACAGAATGTCGTGGCTGACATGCTCGAGCATATTGACGAGATTCGCGATCTTGCGGTTCGGCCCGTAAAGCCGCCCATCCGCCACGATGGTGATGTGCGCGTCGGGATAACGCGCACGGAGCGCCTCGACCCGTTTGAGCGCGGCATCGTTCGCATCATGCACGCCGAAGAGATACTGAACCGGTCCTGGGTAATCCTGATTGAAAAACGACGCGAGATGCTCGGGCAATTGCCATTCGTCGCCATGCAGCGGTTTCACCACCGTCACGCCGGGAAACTGCGCCGGCAACCTGACGCTGCGCTTGAAGAAACGCCCGACCAGAACACCGGCCAGCAGCGTGTAGACAATCCCAAGCGATGCCCCCGCGCCGAATAGCACGGCAAGCGCGCCGAGCAACACATGCTCGACGCGCGGCGAAGCGAAATCCCCCATCGCTGCCGCCGCCGATGCAACCAGAATGGCGACAAGCGCAAGCGCCCGCGGGTTTGCAGCAGATGCGCCCTTGCGCAGGGCGTT
>NZ_CAJMZK010000013.1:0-193285 GCF_905220265.1 Paraburkholderia sp. J67 | reverse complement strand
CCCGGGCGCCGATGCGCTCGTGATCGTCACCGAGTGGACGGCGTTCAAGGCGCCCGATTTCGAAGCGCTGAAGGCGGAACTGAAGACGCCGCGCATCTTCGACGGACGCAATCTCTACGAGCCGGACGCGATGGCTGAGCACGGTTTTGACTATTACTCGATTGGGCGCCCCCATGTCAGACACGCAAGCGACGCAACCCCAGCAGCCTGACCACGCGATGCTCGCGCCTGCTGTGCAGGCCGTGCCGCGCGCGCAGTTCGGCCAGTCGCGCGTGCTGGTGGTGGGCGACGTGATGCTCGACCGCTACTGGTTCGGCGACGTCAACCGCATTTCGCCGGAAGCGCCGGTGCCCGTGGTGCACGTACAGCGCCAGGAAGATCGCCTCGGCGGTGCGGCGAACGTCGCGCGCAACGCGGCGGCGCTCGGCGCGCAGGCGGGACTGCTGTGCGTGGTCGGCCATGACGAGCCGGGCGAGCGCATTGTCGAACTGCTCGGCGAAAGCCATGTGAACGCGTATCTCGAACGCGATCCCGCGCTGCCGACCACCATCAAGCTGCGCGTGCTCTCGCGCCAGCAGCAACTGCTGCGGGTGGACTTCGAGAACACGCCTGCGCATGAGGCGCTGCTCGCGGGCCTCGCGCGCTTCGACGCACTGCTGCCCACGCACGACGTGATCCTCATGTCGGACTATGCGAAGGGCGGCCTCACGCACGTCACGCAGATGATTTCGAAGGCGCGTGCGGCGGGCAAGTCGGTGTTGGTCGACCCGAAGGGCGACGACTGGGAGCGCTATCGCGGCGCGAGCGTCATCACGCCGAATCGCGCCGAGTTGCGCGAGGTCGTGGGCACGTGGAAATCGGAAGAAGATTTGCTGGCGCGCGTGACGAAGCTGCGCACCGACCTGCAATTCGACGCGCTGCTGCTCACGCGCTCGGAAGAGGGTATGACGCTCTTTTCCGCGGACGGCGTGCTGCATACGCCGACCGTTGCACGCGAAGTGTATGATGTCTCGGGCGCCGGCGACACGGTGATCGCAACCGTCGCGGTCGCACTGGGCGCGGGTCTCTCGCTTCAGGAGGCCGTCGCGCTCGCCAACCGGGCAGCCGGCATCGTGGTCGGCAAGCTGGGTACCGCCACCGTCGATTACGACGAACTCTTTCAATGACGTTGCACGCGTAGTTGCTCATCGGCACACCTTTGAGCTCGCAGGCCGGGATTTCTGGAGAGTTTTCCCGGCCTCGCGTGAACTTCATCACCGCAGAAATACCATGACCATCATTGTGACCGGCGCGGCCGGCTTCATCGGCAGCAACATCGTCAAGGCTCTCAACGAGCGCGGCGAAGACCGCATCATCGCCGTCGACAATCTCACGCGTGCCGACAAGTTCAAGAATCTGGTCGATTGCGAAATCGACGACTACCTCGACAAGACCGAGTTCGTCGAACGCTTCACGCGCGGCGACTTCGGCAACGTGCGCGCGGTGTTCCACGAAGGCGCCTGTTCGGACACGATGGAAACCGACGGCCGCTACATGATGGACAACAACTTCCGCTACAGCCGTGCGGTGCTCGACGCCTGCCTCGCGCAGCGCGCGCAGTTCCTCTACGCGTCGTCGGCGGCGATCTATGGCGGCTCGACGCGTTTCGTCGAAGATCGCGAAGTGGAAGCGCCGCTGAATGTGTATGGCTATTCGAAGTTCCTGTTCGACCAGGTGATCCGCCGCGTGCTGCCTACGGCGCAAAGCCAGATCGCGGGCTTCCGTTACTTCAACGTGTACGGTCAGCGCGAGACGCACAAGGCGCGCATGGCGTCGGTGGCGTTCCACAACTTCAACCAGTTCCGTGCGGAAGGCCGCGTGAAGCTGTTCGGCGAGTACAACGGTTATGCGCCGGGCGAGCAGACGCGCGACTTCGTGTCGGTCGAGGACGTCGTGAAGGTCAACCTGTTCTTCTTCGATCACCCCGAGAAGACCGGCATCTTCAATCTGGGCAGCGGCCGCGCGCAGCCCTTCAACGATATCGCCACGAGCGTCGTCAACACGTTGCGCGCCATCGACGGCAAGCCTGCGCTCACGCTCGAAGAGCAAGTCAAGGAAGGTCTGATCGAGTACGTGCCGTTTCCGGACGCGCTGCGCGGCAAGTACCAGTGCTTCACGCAGGCCGACCAGACGAAGCTGCGCGCAGCGGGCTACGACGCGCCGTTCCTGACGGTGCAGGAAGGCGTCGATCGCTACGTACGTTGGCTATCCGGCCAGGTGTAAGCGCAAGTCGTCTCTCCCTAAACTGGACTCTCCTCGCCGGCGATGGTCGCCGGCGTTGGCTATCAACGGAGATCCAGCATGATCAGGAAATTTCTCGCTCTGGCGGCACTCCTCGCCGCATTCGGCCAGGCGTTCGGCGCCGTGGACGTCAACACGGCCAATGAGGACGCGCTGCGCGGCATCAAGGGCATCGGGCCCGCGCGGGCCAAGGCCATTCTCGACGAACGCGGCGCGCATGGGCCGTTCAAGGACGCCTCCGATCTCGGCAAGCGGGTGAAGGGGCTGGGCGGTCACACGGTCGAGCGTTTGCAGGCCGAAGGATTGTCGGTCGGCCCGGGTGATGGCAAGGCGCCGCAGACGGCCAATGCCGCAGCGAAGGACGCGAAGGGCGCGGCCACGAAGGGTGGCGGCGCACCGGCGGCGACGGGCACCACCACGGTCGCGGTCAAGAAGTAGCGTTTGCGTTCGCCTTTACCGCGCTGCATGCCTCGGGTGGCGCGGGTGCCGTTCCCTTCAGGTGTCGCCACGGTGTCGCGCAAGCCACTACGGCGACGTTGAACCCGCAGTTCAGGCTGCGGGCTTTTTGCGCACACGCCGACCCTCATGCCAGGATGGGCTGTCAGGGCGGCCCTGCGCGGGCAGGCTGCGTAGTTTAGAATCGAAAGATCACGTAATTCGCCTGACCGTCACCTCTATGCCATACAAGACCATTGAAGACACGATCGGCAATACGCCGCTCGTGCAGCTCGTCCGTCTGCCGGACGACGAAATCCGCGCTCGCAACAACATCGTGCTGGCCAAGCTCGAGGGCAACAACCCGGCGGGATCGGTCAAGGACCGCCCGGCGCTCTCGATGATCCGCAAGGCGGAGCAGCGCGGCCGCATCAAGCCGGGCGATACGCTGATCGAAGCCACGAGCGGCAATACCGGCATTGCGCTCGCGATGGCTGCGGCCATTCGCGGCTACAAGATGGTCCTGATCATGCCGGAAGACCTCTCGGTCGAACGTCGCCAGAGCATGGCCGCCTACGGCGCCGAAATCCTGCTCACGCCGGTCAAGGGCGGCATGGAATACGCCCGCGATCTCGCCGAGCAGATGCAGCGCGACGGCAAGGGCATCATCCTCGACCAGTTCGCCAACCCGGACAATCCGCTTGCGCACTACGAAGGCACCGGCCCGGAACTCTGGCGCGACACCGAAGGCCGCATCACGCACTTCGTGTCGTCGATGGGCACGACGGGCACGATCATGGGCACGTCGCAGTTTCTGAAAGAGCAGAATGCGGCGATCGAGATCGTCGGTGCGCAGCCGGAAGAGGGCTCGCGCATTCCCGGCATCCGCAAGTGGCCCGAGGCTTATCTGCCGAAGATCTTCGACCGTAGCCGCGTGGACCGCGTCGAGAACGTGAGCCAGGCCGCCGCCGAAGCGATGGCACGCCGCCTTGCTTCCGTCGAAGGCATCTTCGCGGGCATTTCGTCGGGCGGCGCGTGCGAAGTCGCATTGCGTCTCGCACGCCAGGTCGAAAACGCGACGATCGTATTCATCGTCTGCGATCGCGGCGACCGTTATCTGTCGACGGGCGTGTTCCCGGCCTAAGCAAGCCGGCATCGCCGTTAAACCGGCTCGCTCGAATGCAAACGGGCGGTCTGTCCTGTGAGACAGACCGCCCGTTTTTTTTGCGGTTCTTTTGTGATGCGAAGCCTTATTGCGGCTGCTTCAACTGCTGCAATTGCTGCGGCGTGAGCGTCGTCGTACCGTTCGACGGGCCGTTGCTCACGGACGGTCCCGAGTCCGCATCCGCGTCCGCACCGGCATCCGTGCCTGCCTGTGTCGCCAGCATCTGCGCCTTCACGCGCATGCCCAGCTGATACACGGAAAGCGCGTAGAAGAAGCTGCGGTTATAGCGCGTGAGCACGTAGAAGTTCTTAAGGCCGAGCATGTACTCGGTTGGGCGTCCCGGCGTCGGCAGGTCGATCACCGTCACGGGCGTGCCGCCTTCGGCGGCGAGGTCCAGGTTCGGCTCGTTGAGCACGAGGCCCGAGCGCAGCAACTGCACGAGCGGCCAGCGCGGGTCCGGCTTGCCGTCGGCGGCGGCCTGGGCGATGCCCTGGCTGCCAGGATCGCTCGCGATCTTCCACACCACGGGGCGACCCGATTCCCAACCGTTCTGCTTCAGATAATTCGCGACGCTGCCGATCGCATCCGGCGTGCTAGAACGCAGGTCGATATGGTGATCGCCTTCGTAGTCCACGGCGTATTGCACGATGCTGCTCGGCAGGAACTGCGGAATGCCGATCGCACCCGTGTACGAGCCCAGCACCGAGGACGGGTCGATCTGCGCACCGCGCGTCCACACCAGGTAGTCTTCGAGATTCTTGCGGAACGTCGCCATGCGGTCGGCGCGGTTGGGCGTATCCGGATAATCGAAGGTGAGCGTCGTGAGCGCATCGAGCACGCGGAAGTTGCCCATATAGCGACCGTAGATCGTCTCCACGCCGATGATGCCGACGATCACCTCGGGCGGCACGCCGAACTCGTCGGCGGCGCGTTGCAGCGTCGCCTGGTTCGCACGCCAGAACTTCACGCCCGCGTTGATGCGCACGGTGTCGAGAAAGCGCGACTGATACGCGCGCCAGTTCTTCGTGCCCGGCGTGGGCGACGGCGTGACCAGCTTCACGGCCGTGGCCGAATAGCTTGCGCTCGAGAACAGGGCGTGCAGCGCATCGGCGTTGAAGTCGTAGCGCGCGACCATGTCGTTGATGAACGCATCGACATTCGGGTTGTTCGCATAGCGCTGCGGCACGATCTCCTCTTCGAATGTCGAACCTTGCGAGGCGGATTGCGGCTGCGCCTGGGCGAGCGTCACGGGCTTGCGCTTCGTGGCCGAGGTGGCTGAAGTGGCCGACGTTTGCGCCTGCGCGGCGCCAGTCCACAGCGCGGCCGCGGCGCAGAGCGCGAGGGCGAAGGACGTGATGCGCGGATGGCCGGAAGCGGGCAGGGCGGACTTGTGCGTCATGGGAGGCGGGCGGATCTGAACGGGGAGAGAGGATCCGGGGCAGTATACCCGAGCGCCCCGCGCGCAATAGCCCTGGGTGGGCGTTCGAGCCGCGCCACACCTCGGGCTCGCGCGCACCTGCTGGCGCATTCGATGCAGGTGCCCTGTGGTAACGTGATGCCTGTCCGCGCTCGCTCGCGGCCCGCGCGACTGTTGCGAATTCCTGCGCAGCAAACCCGACGAAAGACCTGATGGAGACCCGCGTTGCGTGCATGCGCGCGAAGCGGCCAGTACGACACATGACAACCGGCTTTTTCTCGCATCCCGACTGTCTGCTGCATGAAATGGGCGAATGGCATCCCGAATGCCCGGCGCGCTTGCAGGCCATCGAAGACCAGCTCATCGCGAGCCGCATCGACGCGCTGATCGAGCGCGACGACTCTGCGCCGCTCGCCGACGAAGCCGCGCTTCTGCGCGTGCATACGCAGGCGCATATCGACTACCTGCGCCAGCTTGCGCCGCAGGAAGGCTACGCGGCGATCGATCCCGACACCTCAATGAACCCGCTCACCTGGCAGGCCGCCTTGCGCGCCGCGGGCGCGGCCGTCGCCGCCACCGACGCCGTGATCGCGGGCCGCTACGAGAACGCGTTCTGCAGCGTGCGCCCGCCGGGCCATCATGCCGAACCCGCACGTGCGATGGGTTTTTGCTTCTTCAACAACGTCGCAGTCGCGGCGCGTCATGCGCTCGACGTGCATGGCTTGTCGCGCGTCGCCATCGTCGACTTTGATGTGCATCATGGAAATGGCACGGAAGCCGCGTTCGCAGGCGATACGCGCGCGCTCATGTGCAGCATCTTCCAGCACCCGTTCTATCCGTTCTCGGGCGCCGACAACCAGGCGTCGAACATGGTCAACGTGCCGCTGGCGGCGCGCACCCGGGGCATGGAAGTGCGCGAGGCGATCGACATTCTCTGGCTGCCGCGCCTGCACGAATTCAAGCCGGAGATGGTGTTCGTCTCGGCGGGGTTCGACGCGCATCGCGAGGACGATCTCGGCAACATGGGGCTCGTCGAGGACGACTACGCGTGGATCACCGAGCAGATCGTCGATATCGCCAACCGTTACGCGAAGGGGCGCATCGTCAGTTGTCTCGAAGGCGGCTACAACCTCTCCGCGCTCGGGCGCAGCGTGGTGGCGCATCTGCGGGTGATGGCCGGGATCTGACTATCGCGTGCGCTGCCGTAGTCTCGTAGCCGTTCCCAACTTCGAAAGGAGCACGCTGTCATGAGTTCTGCTTCAGCGCTGATCGACGTGACACACGATGCGTATGGCGTGCCCGGCGTCGTGCGTCTCACACTCAACCGCCCCGATGCGTTTAATGCGCTCTCCGACGCGCTCATCGACGTCTTGCAGGCGCAGCTCGCCGATATCGCGAAATCGGATGCGCGCGTGGTGGTGATCGCAGCGGTGGGGCGCGCGTTCTGCGCGGGCCACGATCTCAAGGAGATGCGCGCGACGCCTTCGCTCGATTACTACAAGAGCCTGTTCGCGCGCTGCTCGAAGATGATGCTGGCGATCCAGAAGTTGCCGCAGCCCGTGATCGCGCGCGTGCAAGGCGTGGCGACGGCGGCCGGCTGCCAGCTCGTGGCGATGTGCGATCTGGCGGTGGCCGCCGACACGGCGCGCTTCGCGGTCTCGGGCATCAATCTCGGCTTGTTCTGCTCGACGCCCGCGGTGCCGCTCACGCGCAATGTCTCGCGCAAGGCGGCTTTCGAGATGCTGATGACGGGCGACTTCATCGATGCGCATGCTGCACAACGCGAAGGGCTCGTGAACCGCGTCGTGCCAGCCGAAGCCCTCGACGACGCCGTGACGGCGCTCGCCGCAAGCATCTGTGCGAAACCGCGCGAGGCGGTGGAGGCGGGCAAGGGGCTCTTTTACCGGCAACTGGAAATGGGTATCGAGGCCGCGTACCAGCTCGCCGGGCAGACGATGGCGTGCAACATGATGACGGACCCCGCGCTCGACGGGGTGCAGGCATTCATCGAGAAGCGAGGCGTGAAGTAAAACCCCCTAGCTGCGCTTATCGATCCAGTCGAGCAGCGCACCGATCACGCGCTCGCGATCCAGATCGTTGAGCGTTTCGTGGAAGCTGCCCTCGTAGAGCGTGAGTGTGCAATCGGGCGACCCCACGTGTATGCCGAATGCACGGCTGCCCTCGGGCTCGGTCAGCTTGTCCTCGGTGCCATGCCAGATCAGCACGGGCACGCGCAACTGCGCGCGGCCCGCTTCGATGCGCTTCATGGCTTCGAGCAGCTCCGCGCCGGTGCGCGCGGGAATCGCGCCGTGATGCACGAGCGGATCGGCGCGATTGGCATCGACCACAGCGGCGTCGCGCGCGAGCAGGGCGGCGTCGATCTTCATCGCCGGAAAGCGCGGCCAGATCGCGCTCATCACGCGGCTCGCCGCAATCATCCATGCCGGCACATCGCGGCCAGGCGCCAGCGCAGCGCTCGACAGCAGCAGGCCCGCGAACTTCACGCCGGCGCGCGGCGCGCGCTCGATCGCATAGAGCGCCGCGATCGCGCCGCCCATGCTGTGGCCCATCAAGAAGAGCGGTGTTTTGCGCTTCGTCGCCTGCGCGGCGGCGTGGGCGATGAGCGCCTCGGCGTCGTCGAGATAGTCGTCGAAACGCGTGATGGCCGCGCGCCGGCCGCTTGCGCGCCCGTGGCCGCGCAGGTCGATCGCATAGACGTCGATGCCTGCGGCGTTCAGCCGCGCCGCTAGCGCCGTATAGCGCCCCGCATGCTCGGCGAGTCCATGAATCAGCGCGATGGCCGCGCGCGCCGGCGCGCTGTGCGTGCGCCAGACGTAGAGCGGCAGTTCGGCGCCGTCGCGGGCGCGCAGTGTGACGGTTTCGGCATTGCCATAGCCGCCTGGCGCCACGCGTGGCGGCACGGCGGTCGGCTGGGTTGTCTCCATATGCGCCTCTTTTGCTGGGTCGTTTCGTTATCGTTATCGGTGTCGGGCAGTCGGGGGAGCGTAGCGCCGATCGCGCGAGGTTTCACCGCATTTCGCCGCACCAACCCTCTAATGAGTCCAGGTTATGAAAGTATCGGAATTGATTATTAAAAGGAATTTTGGCCGCCAGGGTAAAATAATGAGTTGATTCCAGTCCAGCAAACGGCGGCAGTCTGCCGGCGCGACGTGGCTTGTGCGGTTGAAAGATCGTTGCAAGGTTCCATCGGCGCGCGGCACACCCCGCCGTTTCGTTTTTTTCATGATCGAAATTCGAAACGTGTTCCAGCGCTTCGCCGGCCCGCAAGGCGGCTGGGTCGAGGCGCTGCACAATGTCAATCTGACGATTCCGCAGGGCGAGGTGTTCGGCATCATCGGCCGTAGCGGCGCGGGCAAGAGTACGCTCGTGCGCACCCTCAATCTGCTCACGCGGCCTACCGAAGGCGACATCGTCGTCAACGGCCGCGCGCTCACGACGCTCTCCAGCGCAGAATTGCGCGAGGCGCGCCGCGAGATCGGCATGATCTTCCAGCACTTCAACCTGCTCTCGTCGCGCACGGTGTACGAAAACGTCGCGCTGCCGCTCGAACTCGCGGGCATGAAGCGCGCGCAGATCGAGGAAGCGGTGTTGCCGCTGCTCGATCTCGTCGGCCTGTCGGCCCAGAAGGATCGTTATCCGTCACAGATCAGCGGCGGCCAGAAGCAGCGCGTGGGCATCGCGCGCGCGCTCGCGAGCAAGCCGAAGGTGCTGCTCTCGGACGAAGCGACTTCCGCGCTCGACCCGGAAACCACACGTGCGATTCTCGACCTGCTGCGCAAGATCAACCGCGAGCTGAACCTGACCGTCGTGATGATCACGCACCAGATGGAAGTGATCAAACAGGTCTGCGACCGCGTGGCCGTGCTCGACGCGGGCCGCGTCGTGGAAACCGGCCCGGTGCTCGACGTGTTCCTGCAACCGCATCACGAAGTCACGCGCGCGCTGCTCGGCGATGTGATCGCCCAGGAACTGCCGCCTACGCTCAAGGCGCGGGTGGTCGAGCGTCTCGCCAAGGGCAACGCGCATCTGCTGCGTCTGGCCTTCAAGGGTTCGGGCGTCGATCAGCCGGTGCTCTCGGAAACGATTCGCCGCTTCGAGCTCGATTTCAACATCCTGCATGGCCAGATCGACGAGATCCAGGGGCAGGCGTTCGGCTCGCTCGCGGTGCTCGCGGCGGGCGATCCGGTGAAGGTGGCGCAGGCGATGACGTGGCTGCGCGAGCAGGGTGTGGTGGTGGAGGAGATGTCCCATGTGGAGTGAAATGTTCGATATGTTCGTCCAGTCGTTCTGGGAGACGCTCATCATGGTGGGCATTTCCGGACTGGTCGGCGCCGCTGTCGGCCTGCCGCTGGGCGTGCTGCTCTATCTGACCGACCGCAACGGCGTGCTGCAGAACGTGGCCGTCAATCGCGCGATGGGCGTGGTCGTCAATGCGGTGCGCTCGACGCCGTTCATCATCCTGCTGGTCGCCGTGATTCCGTTTACGCGTGTGATCGTCGGTTCGTCGATCGGCACGGCGGCCGCCATCGTGCCGCTGACGATTTCCGCCGCGCCGTTCATCGCGCGTCTGGTCGAAACCGCGCTGCGCGAAGTCGATCGCGGCCTGATCGAAGCCGCGCAGTCGATGGGCGCGAGCACCAGCCAGATCGTCTTCAAGGTGTTGCTGCCCGAGTCGCTGCCAGGCGTCGTGGCGGGTCTCACGATTACCTTCATCTCGCTGGTCGGCTATTCGGCGATGGCTGGGGCGATCGGTGGCGGCGGTCTGGGTGACCTTGGTATTCGCTACGGCTATCAGCGCTTCGAACCCGAAGTCATGCTGCTCGTGGTCGTGGTGCTGATCGTGTTCGTGCAGATCGTGCAGTCGTTCGGCGACTGGCTGGTGCGACGTCTGAGCCACAAGTAGGACGCTCACCCGCTTGGGATCGTCCGAATCGACGAGGCTGGCCGTACGCTTTTTCGCTATAGATAGAGGCTTGGGAGACAGGGTTTGGCTATGCAACGTCGTTTCATGATCCGGTTGGCGGCGGCGCTTGGCGCTGCGTCGCTCCTCACACCGTTCGCCGCATATGCCGACGAGACCATCAAGGTGGGTGTGACGGGCGGCCCGCACGAGCAGGTGATGGAAGTGGTGAAGCGGGTGGCGGCGAAGAACGGCCTCGAGATCAAGATCGTCGAGTTCTCGGATTACGTGCAGCCCAATGCGGCGCTGGCCGGCGGCGATCTCGACGCCAACAGCTACCAGCACGAGCCGTATCTGGACGCGCAGGTGAAGGACCGTGGCTACAAGCTGGTGAAGCTGACCGACACGATCACCTTCCCGATGGGGATCTATTCGAAGAAGATCAAAACGCTGGCCGAGCTCAAGCCGGGTGCGCGCATTGCGGTGCCGAACGATCCAACCAACGGCGGGCGCGCCTTGTTGCTGTTGCAGAAGCAGGGCCTCATCAAGCTGCGCGCCGATGCGGGTTTGAAGGCCACGCCGCTCGACATCGTGGATAACCCCAGGAAGCTGAAGATCGTCGAACTGGACGCGGCGCAGATTCCGCGCTCGCTCGACGACGTGGACGCCGCCGCGATCAACACGAACTTCGCGATGCAGGCGGGGCTCAAGCCGCAGCAGGACGCGATCGCGATCGAGGACCCGAAGGGCCCTTACGTGAACATCCTCGCGATCCGTGCCGCAGACCGCAACAAGCCGTGGGCGGCGAAGCTGGCGGCGGCCTACCGCTCGCCGGAGGTCAAGCAGTACATCGAGCAGAAGTTCGGCGGGGCGGTGATCGCCTCCTGGTAATCCTGGTGGGCGAGTCCAGCCGCGACGAATTAGATAGAGAATTCAGTCGGAGCCCGGGCTTGAGCCCGGGTTTTTTTCGACATAAAATCGCACGACCGTTCGCTACTGGTGAACAAGGCAGCAAACCCGCTTAAAAAGGGCGGGAGTGGCATCAAAGCAGGTCGTGCTGGAAAAATGCTGGCGGCGGATGCGCGCGGGAACGCTATCGCTATAATGTCCGCCAGGTTGACGTATTCGTAACTTCGGAGCATGTGAATGAAAGTCCTTGTGCCAGTCAAGCGCGTAGTCGATTACAACGTGAAGGTTCGTGTGAAGTCGGATGGCACGGGCGTCGACATCGCGAACGTGAAAATGTCGATGAACCCGTTCGACGAAATCGCCGTGGAAGAGGCGGTGCGTCTGAAGGAAGCGGGTGTGGCGACGGAAGTGATCGCTGTGTCCGCAGGTGTGACGCAGTCGCAGGAAACGCTGCGCACGGCGCTGGCGATCGGCGCGGACCGCGCCATCCTGATCGAGTCGAACGAAGACCTCCAGCCGCTGGCGGTCGCCAAGCTCCTCAAGGCGCTGGTCGACAAGGAACAGCCTTCGCTGGTGATCCTCGGCAAGCAGGCAATCGACGACGATTCGAACCAGACCGGCCAGATGCTGGCTGCGCTGGCCGACCTGCCGCAAGCGACCTTCGCTTCGAAGATCACGGTCGCCGACGGTAAGGCCACGGTTGCGCGTGAAGTGGACGGCGGCGCGGAAACGCTCTCGCTGACGCTGCCCGCAGTCGTCACGACGGATCTGCGCCTGAACGAGCCGCGCTACGTCACGCTGCCGAACATCATGAAGGCGAAGAAGAAGCCGCTGGAAACGATCAAGCCCGAAGACCTCGGTGTGGACGTCACGCCGCGTCTGAAGACCCTCAAGGTTGTCGAGCCGCCGAAGCGCTCGGCAGGCGTGAAGGTCGCCGACGTGAAGACGCTGGTCGAGAAGCTGAAGACCGAAGCCAAGGTGCTGTAAGGAGCGATGGAAAAATGACGAATCTGGTTATTGCTGAACACGACAATCAGTCGATCAAGGCTGCAACGCTGAACACGGTTGCCGCGGCACAGAAGATTGGCGGCGACGTGCACGTGCTGGTCGCAGGTCACAACGCTCAAGCCGCGGCCGATGCTGCAGCGAAGATCGCAGGCGTTGCAAAGGTGCTGCTCGCCGACGCGCCGCAACTCGCACAAGGTCTGGCCGAGAACGTCGAAGCGACGGTTCTCGCGATCGCAAAGAACTACTCGCACATCCTGGCTCCGGCAACCGCAGCGGGCAAGAATGTCACGCCGCGTATCGCCGCGAAGCTGGACGTCGCACAGATCAGCGATATCACGGCGGTCGATTCGCCGGATACGTTCGAGCGTCCGATCTATGCTGGCAACGCGATTGCGACGGTGCAATCGGCTGATCCGGTCAAGGTCATTACCGTTCGTACGACGGCATTCGACGCAGTCGCGGCAGAAGGCGGCAGCGCAGCCGTCGAAAAGCTGGAAGCTGCGGCGGACAACGGCAAGGCGCAATTCGTCGGCCGTGAAGTCACGAAGCTCGACCGTCCGGAACTCACGAGCGCGAAGATCATCGTCTCGGGTGGCCGTGGTCTGGGCAGCGGCGAGAACTACACGCAAGTGCTCGAACCGCTCGCCGACAAGCTCAACGCCGCACTGGGCGCATCGCGCGCAGCCGTCGACGCGGGCTACGTGCCGAACGACTATCAGGTCGGCCAGACCGGCAAGATCGTCGCGCCGCAACTGTACGTTGCGGTCGGCATCTCGGGTGCGATCCAGCATCTGGCCGGCATGAAGGACTCGAAGGTCATCGTCGCCATCAACAAGGACGAAGAAGCGCCGATCTTCGGCGTGGCCGATTACGGCCTCGTCGGCGATCTGTTCACGGTCGTGCCTGAGCTCGTCAAAGAGCTCGGCTAAGCCGCGGACTTCGCGACTACGGACGCCTGGCTAGCCCATGACGTCTGACCCAGAAAAGGGGCGCTTCGTGCGCCCCTTTTTCATTATCGGAGACAGGGAGGACTGACATGTACGACGCGCCGATCAAGGACATGCTGTTCGTAATGAAGGAACTCGCGGGACTCGACGATATCGCCGCGCTGCCCGGCGGCGAGGACGCCACGCCCGAGACCGTCGAAGCCGTGCTGCACGAGGCCGCGAAGTTTTGCGGCGAAGTGCTCGTGCCGCTGAACGCCGAAGGCGACCGCAACCCGAGCCGCTGGGACAACGGCGCGGTACACGCGACGCCTGGTTTCGCCGAGGCGTTCAGTCAGTACGTGGCGGGCGGCTGGCAGGGCGTGCAGCATCCTCAGGAATACGAAGGACAGGGTTTGCCCAAGCTCGTCGGCACGCCTTGCGTGGAGATGCTGAACGCGGCCAACCTGTCGTTCGCGCTCTGTCCGCTGCTCACCGATGGCGCGATCGAGGCCTTGCTGACCGCAGGCAGCGAAGAACAGAAGCAGCGCTACGTGCCGAAGCTCATCTCGGGTGTCTGGACCGGCACGATGAACCTGACCGAGCCGCAGGCCGGCTCCGATCTCGCGGCCGTGCGTACGCGCGCCGAGCCGCAGCCCGACGGCAGCTACAAGGTCTTCGGCACCAAGATCTTCATCACGTGGGGCGAGCACGACATGGCGCAGAACATCGTCCATCTCGTGCTCGCGCGCACGCCTGATGCGCCCGAAGGCGTGAAGGGTATTTCGCTCTTCATCGTGCCGAAGTTCCTCATCAACGACGACGGCACACTCGGCGCGCGTAACGACGTGCAATGCGTTTCCATCGAGCACAAGCTCGGCATCAAGGCGAGCCCGACGGCGGTGCTTCAGTACGGCGACCACGGCGGCGCGGTCGGCTATCTGATCGGCGAGGAGAGTCGCGGGCTCGAATACATGTTCATCATGATGAACGCCGCGCGCTTTGCCGTGGGCATGCAGGGCGTGGCGGTGTCCGACCGCGCGTATCAGAAGGCGGCAGCCTATGCGAAGGAGCGCGTGCAAAGCCGGCCCGTCGATGGATCGGCGAGAGAGGCGGTGACGATCATTCATCACCCGGACGTGCGCCGCATGCTCGCGACCATGCGCGCGCTGACCGAAGCCGCCCGCGCGCTCGCCTACGTTGCGGCGGCCGAAAGCGACCGCGCACACGGGGAGCCGGATAGCGCGCGACGCGCGCAACACCAGGCGCGCTACGAATACCTGGTGCCGATCGTGAAGGGCTGGAGCACGGAGCTGGCCAACGAGGTGACGAGCCTGGGCGTGCAGGTGCATGGCGGCATGGGCTTCATCGAGGAGACGGGCGCCGCGCAGTTCTATCGCGATGCCCGCATTCTCGCGATCTACGAGGGCACCACGGCGATCCAGGCCAACGATCTGGTCGGACGCAAGACGCTGCGTGACGGCGGCGCGGCCGTGAAAGCGTTGCTCGACGACATCGGGCAGACCTTGGCGGAACTCCGCGCGCAGGAGGGGGCGGCGTTCAAGTCGATGGCGAAGCATCTGGCGCTTGGCCAGCAAGCGCTGGCTTCGACGGTGGATTTCGTGCTCGCCAATGCGAAGGGCGATCCGAACGCCGTGTTCGCGGGCAGCGTGCCGTATCTGAAGCTCGCGGGCATCGTGCTGGGCGGCTGGCAGATGGCGCGCGCGATGCTCGCCTCGCAACGACTGATGCAGGACGACCCGAAGTTCCACGGAGCGAAGATCGCGACGGCGCAGTTTTTCGCGGAGCATGTGTTGCCGCAGGCGGTGGCGCTCGAAGCGGGCATTGTCAGCGCGAAGGGTTCGGAAGGCGTCCTCACGCTTTCCGAAGATCAGTTCTGAAGCTTCCTCGCCAAACGAAAAACGGCGGCCC
Source organism: Paraburkholderia sp. J67 (assembly GCF_905220265.1). NCBI lineage: Bacteria > Pseudomonadati > Pseudomonadota > Betaproteobacteria > Burkholderiales > Burkholderiaceae > Paraburkholderia > Paraburkholderia sp. J67. Next base: position 178,295 of record NZ_CAJMZK010000013.1, on the reverse strand, counting down.
GATTGCACGGGACCGCCGTTTGTCTTTCTGGGCCGCGCGAAGCGGCGCAAGCGCGATTACGCGTAAGCCGGACGATGCTCGCCCTTGGTCTCGCCGAGGTAGCGATAGACCGAGAGATCGTCGGCCTTGATCGCGGGGCTCTTGCCCGAGATCAGGTCGGCCAGCAACTGGCCCGAGCCGCACGACATGGTCCAGCCGAGCGTGCCGTGGCCCGTGTTCAGGAACAGGTTCGAGAACGGCGTGCGGCCGACAACAGGGGTGCCGTCCGGCGTCATCGGGCGCAGGCCGGTCCAGAAGGTGGCCTTGGTCGTGTCGCCGCCGCCCGGGAACAGGTCGTTCACGCACATTTCGAGGGTTTCACGGCGAGCCTGCTTGAGCGACTTGTCGTAGCCCACGATCTCGGCCATGCCGCCCACGCGGATGCGGTCGTCGAAACGCGTGATCGCGATCTTGTAGGTCTCGTCGAGCACGGTCGAGACGGGGGCTGCGCCCGCGTTGACGATCGGTGCGGTGATCGAGTAGCCCTTGAGCGGGTAGACGGGGATCTTCACGAGACCCGCGAGCATCTTCGTCGAGAAAGAACCGAGCGCAACCACATACGAGTCGGCGCGCACGACTTCGCCGCCGCATTGCACACCCGCGATGCGATCGCCTTGCACGACGAGGCCGTCGATCGGCGTGTTGTAGCGGAACTTGACGCCCAGCTCGGCCGCCATCGCGGCGAGGCGCGTGGTGAAGAGCTGGCAGTCGCCGGTTTCGTCGCCCGGCAGGCGCAGGCCGCCCGTGAGCTTGTGCGAGACAGCGGCGAGCGCGGGTTCGGCGCGTTGCAGTTCGGCTGCGCTCAGCAGTTCGTAGGGGACGTTCGCGTCCTTGAGCACGGCGATGTCTTTCTGCGCGCCGTCGAATTGCTGCTGGGTGCGGAAGACCTGGAGCGTGCCGCCGGTGCGGCCTTCGTACTGGATGCCGGTATCGGCGCGCAACGCTTGCAGGCAATCGCGGCTGTATTCGGCCAGACGCACCATGCGGCCCTTGTTGAGCGCATAGCGCTCGGCCGAACAGTTTTGCAGCATCTGCCACATCCACTGCAACTGGAACTTCGTGCCGTCGAGGCGGATGGCGAGCGGCGCGTGCTTTTCGAACATCCACTTGATGGCCTTGAGCGGCACGCCCGGCGCAGCCCACGGCGCCGCGTAACCCGGCGAAATCTGGCCGGCGTTTGCAAAGCTGGTCTCCAGCGCGGGAGCGGCCTCGCGGTCGATCACCGTCACTTCATGGCCCGCGCGGGCAAGATACCAGGCGCTGGCCACCCCGACCACACCACTGCCCAACACGACGACTCGCATAGTTGCTCCATCCAGTTAGATTTGTTTGGGCTACGCCGCTTTGCCGGGCTGGAGCGCCCGTCTGGGGCGGCTGCAGCGTACAAGGCATGAAAAATCGGATGTAGCCAGTGATATCGACTATGCTATTGTTGTCGGTCTAGATTTTGTTATTGTATTTTTCAGATTTTCAGGAAAAAAACATGAGAACGCAGCGTCAGCCGGTCCGTGCGCTCGACCGGCTCGATCACCGCATCCTGAAACTGCTCCAGGAAGACGGTCGCATGGCCATGAAAGACCTGGCCGAGCAGGTGGGGTTATCGGTCACGCCCTGCATTGAACGCGTCAAACGCATGGAGCGCGATGGCGTCATCACGGGCTACTACGCGCGCGTGAATCCCAACGTCCTGGGCGCGGCGCTGCTGGTGTTCGTGGAGATCACACTCGACCACAAGAGCGGCAACATGTTCGACCAGTTCCGCCGCGAAGTGCAGAAGATTCCCGAGGTGCTCGAATGCCATCTGGTCTCGGGCGATTTCGACTATCTGATCAAGGCGCGCATCGGCGAGATGGCCGACTATCGCAAGCTGCTTGGGGACATCCTGCTGCAATTGCCGGGCGCGGTGCAGTCGAAAAGCTATGTGGTGATGGAAGAGATCAAGGAGTCGCTGACGATTGCGGTTGGCGAGTGACGGGCTGACAGCGCTCCGAAGTTTCCCCGAAGCCTCCCCCGACGTTTCCCTATTTATCGGGCTCGACAAAGCGTGTCGATACTGTATATTTATACAGTATCGACACGCTTTTCTGCATTGAGCCGTGAAAGACCTGGAACCCGACCGCGAGCCCGAACCCGAGACCTGGTATCCCGTCGCCCCGCCTGCGCCGCGCAAGGGGCGCGGCGCGGTCACGAACCTCCAGGGGCGCTACGAGGTCGATCAGCGCGAAGCCTTCGACGACGGCTGGCAGCATGACAGTCCCGAAGAGGGGGAGGCACGCGACGAGGGTGGCGAAGGCCGGGCGGACATCCTGCGCACCCAGGTTTTCGAAGAGCGCGCGAAGAGCATTCTCACGCGCAACCAGTCGCCCGATATTCCGTTCAACGTTTCCCTCAACCCATACCGCGGCTGCGAGCACGGTTGCATCTACTGCTTCGCGCGGCCAACGCACAGTTATCTAGGGTTGTCGCCGGGGCTGGATTTCGAGAGCCGTCTCTACGCGAAGATCAATGCGCCCGAACTGCTCGCGCGCGAGATGTCCAGGCCGTCCTACGAGCCGGAGCCCATCGCGCTCGGCGTGAACACGGACGCCTGGCAGCCCATCGAGCGCGATCTGCGTCTCACGCGCCGCGTGATCGAGGTGCTGGCCGAGCGTCAGCATCCCTTTGCGGCCATCACGAAATCGTCGCTGATCGAGCGCGATATCGACCTGCTTGCTCCGATGGCGCAGCGCCGCCAGTTCATGGCCGCAATCACCATCACCACGCTCGACGCCGATATCGCGCGCACGCTCGAGCCGCGCGCCGCCACGCCCGCGCGGCGCCTGCGCACGATCCGCACGCTCGCCGAGGCCGGCATTCCCGTGGGGGTGAGCATCGCGCCCGTGATTCCGTTCGTCACCGAGCCGGACATGGAGCGCGTGCTGGAAGCCTGTGCCGAGGCAGGCGCGACGAGCGCGAGCTATATCGTGCTGCGTTTGCCGTGGGAGGTCTCGCCGTTGTTTCAGGACTGGCTGGAGGCACATTTCCCGCAGCGTGCGGCGCGCGTGATGAGCCGCGTGCGCGACATGCGCGGCGGCAAGGATTACGAAGCGGCGTTCTCGCAGCGCATGAAGGGTACAGGGCTGTGGGCCGACCTGCTCAAGCAGCGCTTTCATAAGGCCGTGAACCGGCTCGGGCTTAACGAGCGCCGCCACGGCATTCTGGATATGTCGGAGTTCGTGCGCGAGAAGCGCGTGCGGGAGAAGCCGCAACTCGATCTGTTCTAGCGTGGGCTTACTGCGAGATGGCCTTGGCGGCTTCCACCTGTGATTCGAAGTAAGTCTGGAACGAGAGCGCGAGTCCCGTCATCAGCAGAAACGCGCCAATCAGAAGCGAGAAGATCACCACGAAGATCACCGTCCAGCCCGAGCGGCTTGCGCGTGTGCCAGCGAAGGCGGCGTTGAACTGGGCGTCCCATTTCACGTCGGGGCGCAGGCCGTAGACGATCGCGGCGAGGAACGCCGAGAGCACCGAGACCGCGCCGATCACGGCGAGCGCCCAGCCGGGAATCGACGCGCGCTCGGTGGCCACGAGCAGCAGCACGCCCGGAATGCCAAGCAGCGTGCCGGCGATGTGAGCCCAGCCCCAGATATCGCGCGGGCCGTACAGATAGAAGCGGTGAGCGCCCAGGCTGCCGAACAGAAAGGCGAAGGCGGCGGTCAGTGTCTTGGAGCGAAAGCGTGTGGAGTTTTTCTGGTTGGACATGGGCTGGCGGGTTGTCGTGCAGCGCGTGATTGGCGCGTGAGCCGTATCCTGGCGGCAAGCGGACTCAAGCGGGCTGTCTAGGCCCGCGGGCCATTGTACGTGCCACGCCCGCGCTTCAGCAGAGCTTGCGGCTTATGTCCGGTACCGGCGCGGCGGACTGCAGATTGGCCTAGGGCTGCGCGTAAGTCACGCGATAGATCGCGCCCGCGTAATCGTCGCTGATGAGCAGCGAGCCGTCGGGTAAGGGCAGTACATCGGCGGGACGGCCCCATTGGGTCTCGTCGGGGTTGAGCCAGCCTTGGGCGAAGACTTCCTGATGGGCGTTCGCGCCATCGGCATCGGCGATGATGCGCACCACGCGATAGCCCACCTTGCGGCTGCGGTTCCAGGAACCGTGCTCGGCGATGAATACGCTGTTGCGGTAGGCGGCCGGAAACATCGTGCCTGTATAGAAGCGCATGCCGAGCGACGCGACGTGCGCGCCGAGTTTTGCGACCGGCGGCGTGAAGCTGCTGCAAGGATGATCCTTGCCGAACTCCGGATCGCTCACGTTGCCGCCGTGGCAATAAGGGAAGCCGAAATCCTCGCCCACATGCGCGAGTCGATTGAGCTTGTCGTCGGGGATATCGTCGCCGAGCATGTCGCGGCCGTTGTCGGTGAACCACAGTTCGTGCGTCTGCGGGTGCCAGGCGAAGCCCACGGTGTTGCGCACGCCTCGCGCGATGGTCTCGTAATGTGAGCCGTCCGGGTTCATGCGTCCGATCATCGCGAAATGGGTGCGTTGCGGGTCGCTCGCCGGCAGGCAGACGTTGCAGGGCGCGCCCTGGGGCACGTAGAGCTTGCCGTCGGGGCCGAAGGCGATGAATTTCCAGCCGTGATGGCGCTCGGTGGGAAGCTGGTCGGTAACGACGGCGGGCTTCGGGGGATCGTCGAGATGGGTGTCGATGGCGTCGAGTCGCAGGATCGACGAGACGGCGGACACATAGAGCGCGCCGTCGCGCCAGGCCACGCCCACCGGCATCGTGAGCCCGGAGGCGACCACGTGGCGCTTCACGAGCTTGCCGTCGCGCAGTTCGAGCGCGTAGACGCGGCCCTCCATGCTGCCCACGTACAGAATGCCCTTGGGCGAGAGCGTCATCTCGCGCGCGGCGGGAACGTCGTCGCTGAGCACTTCGATATGGAAGCCGGGCGGCAGCTTGATGCGCTCGATGGGCGGCGCCGCCTGCGCAAGTGGCGTGTGGAGGAGTGCGGTGAACGCGAACCAGGCGATGGCGGTACTGAAAACACGTCGAGCGAGGTGCGCAACGATCGTCTGTGACGCGCCGTAGCCACAGTTCGGCCGATAGAGGGTCGCATTCGCAGCGAGTGGAGAAGCGCGCGAGCGAAGGCCTTCGAGAAACCACGCTAATTGCGCCCAGCCCCGCGCCAGTGGCCGCTGTGCCGCCTTTGCGCGTGGGCTTGCGTCCGACCTCCCAGCCGATGTTCGATCGCCTTGCATCGTCGCCTTCCTTGCCGTTTTTCAGACGGCCTTTCTGGTTGAGCTGCGCGGTTTCCAGTTAAGTGTTTGTTATGCCATTGGTTTCGGGCTATAATCGCATGTTTCAGTAGTCCCGAACCCCCGGTTTTCAAGGATTCTAGTATGGTTATCATCCGTCTGGCACGCGGCGGCTCGAAGAAGCGCCCGTTCTACAACATCGTCGCAACCGATTCGCGTAACCGTCGTGACGGCCGCTTCATCGAGCGCGTGGGCTTCTACAACCCGGTCGCTACCAAGGGTGAAACGCTGCGCATCGCTCAAGATCGCGTCACGTACTGGCAAGAAAACGGCGCACAAATGTCGCCGGCAGTTGCCCGTCTCGTGAAGGAAGCGCAAAAGGCTGTTGCTGCTCCGGCTGCTTAAGTCTTTGATGTGTTTTACCCCCGTGCGCGCAGCGTAAGCCGCGTGTGCGATTTCAAGCTGGCTGCGAGGTTTGTCCATGCCCGAGCATGACGACGCAAAAGCGGACGCCAAGGCTACGGGCGCAGTGACGCCGCAGGACAGTGGCAAGGCTGGCGGGCGTCCGGCACGTTCCGCACCGACCTTCGGTGCGTTCGTGCGTAAGGCGCCGGTGCGCGAAAGCGCGCCCAGTGCGCAAGTTTCGGCTGCCGCCGAAGGTTTGCGAGCCGAAACTCCGGCGAGCTGGCCGGCCGATGCAATCGAAGTCGGTGCCGTGATCGAAGCCTATGGCCTCAAAGGCGGGCTGAAGATCGCGCCGCACGCGCAAGGCGGCAAAGCCTTGCTGGCGGCGAAGCGCTGGTGGCTCCTGAAGGGGCGCGAGCGGCCCGAGCGTTATTCCGCGGTGCGTGTGAGCGCCAAGGTGCACGGCGACTCTGTCGTCGCGCAACTGGGTGGTCTCACCGACCGCGACGCCGCGGTGCTGCTGCGCGGTGCGCGTATCTACGTGACCCGTGCGGATTTCCCCGTCACGGAAGCCGACGAGTATTACTGGGTCGACCTCATCGGTCTCGATGTCGCCAACGAGGCGGGCGTCGAGCTGGGCAAGGTCGCCGACCTGATCGACAACGGTGCGCAGTCGGTGTTGCGTATCGAGTTCCCGGAAACGGGCAAGGACGGCAAGCCCACCACCGGCGAGCGGTTGATCCCGTTCGTCGGCGTGTTTGTGAAGACGGTGGACCTGGCGGCGAAACGCATTGTCGTCGACTGGGAAGCCGATTACTGAACCTGCTGTGCTGATTCGCTGAACGGAGAGAGCGATGCAGTTCGATGTCGTTACGCTCTTCCCCGAAATGTTTCGCGCGCTGACCGACTGGGGTATCACCAGCCGGGCGGCAAAGCAGCAGCGTTACATGTTGCGCGCGTGGAATCCGCGCGATTTCACGACCGACAATTACCGCACCATCGACGATCGTCCTTATGGCGGTGGGCCTGGCATGGTCATGCTGGCCAAACCGCTCGAAGCGGCGATCGACGCGGCGAAAGCCGCGCAGGCGGAGCAGGGCGTGGCCAAACCGCGTGTGTTGCTGATGTCGCCGCAAGGCAAGCCGCTCACGCATGAACGCGCCGTGCAGTTCGCGCAGGAACCCGGTTTCGTGATCCTGTGCGGGCGCTACGAAGCGATCGACCAGCGTCTCGTCGACCGTTGCGTGGACGAGGAAGTCAGCCTTGGCGACTTCGTGCTGTCGGGGGGCGAACTGCCCGCGATGGCGCTGATGGATGCTGTGGTGCGACTGCTGCCGGGCGTGCTCAATGACGCGCTCTCGGCGGTGCAGGACAGCTTCGTGGACGGTCTGCTCGACTGCCCGCATTACACGCGGCCCGAGGAATACGACGGCGTGCGCGTACCCGATGTGCTGCTCGGCGGCCATCATGCGGAAATCGAGCAATGGCGTCGTCGCGAGTCGCTGCGCAACACGTGGTTTAAACGGCCCGATCTGATTGCTCGGGCCCGCAAGAACAAGATGTTGAGTCGTGCCGACGAGGCATGGCTCGCTAGTCTCGCAAAGAGCGCGAACGAAGCCTGAGGCTTCGGGCGGGCAGGGCGCGAGGCGTCCAAGGCGGTGCCGCTTCATGCGTGAACGGTGCCAGATGTGAATCCATCCTCTATCGGGGCCGTAGTCGCCTGGGTTTCTCGCGAGATCCGGCGCAGGTACGAACGCCGACAAGATGGCTTACGGAGTCATTCATGAATCTGATCGAAAAACTCGAGCAGGAAGAAATCCAGCGCGTGCTGGGCGAGAAAACCATCCCCGACTTCGCTCCTGGCGATACGGTGATCGTCAATGTGAACGTTGTCGAAGGCACGCGTAAGCGCGTTCAGGCATACGAAGGCGTCGTGATCGCAAAGCGTAACCGCGGTCTGAACTCGGCGTTCATCGTTCGCAAGATCTCGTCGGGCGAAGGCGTCGAGCGTACGTTCCAGACGTACTCGCCGCTGCTGGCAAGCATCGTGGTGAAGCGCCGCGGCGACGTTCGTCGCGCGAAGCTGTACTACCTGCGCAACCTGTCGGGCAAGAAGGCTCGCATCAAGGAAAAGCTGGTGTCGAAAGACCGCGCAGCTGCTCCGGCTGCCGAGCAGGCGTAAAAGCTGTAAGAAAGAAGCACCCTTCGGGGTGCTTTTTTCTTTTTGGCCGCAAAATAATCGCGTGTGCCCGAACCCCGAGTCAGCCGTTGATCCGTCCAGTATTTGAACCCGAAAGCCTGCCGATCGAATCGACGGGCGCCGATCTGCCTACCGTCGCAGCTGGGCGTCTCACGCCCGATGGCCTGCGTGCGCGTTTCGAGCAGCGTCTGCCTTGGGACCCGGAGCCGCAGGAATCGCGCGTCACCGACATTCGCGATCCGCGCGAGGCGGCCGTACTGATTCCGCTCGCGATCCGCGCGTCGGGCCTGAATGTGCTGCTCACGCAGCGCGCCGACCATCTGAGCAATCACGCAGGACAGGTCAGTTTTCCGGGCGGCAGCCGCGAGCCGGCTGACGCCACGCCCATCGCCGCCGCCTTGCGCGAGGCGCACGAGGAAGTTGATCTCGATCCGGGCCGCGTCGAGGTGCTGGGTGCGCTGCCCGAGTATCTGACCGGCACGGGCTTTCGCGTGACGCCCGTGGTGGGGCTCGTGCACGAGCCGTTTTCGCTGGCGGCCGATGCACTGGAAGTCGCGAGCATCTTCGAAGTGCCGCTCGGCTTTCTGATGAACCCGGCGAACCACGAAGTGCGTGTATTTCGCTGGGAGGGCGGCGAGCGCCGCTTTTTCGCCATGCCGTATCCGCAGCAGGGCACGGGCGCCTCGGCCGTCGGCACGTCGCATTTCATCTGGGGCGCGACCGCTGGCATGCTGCGCAACTTCTATCGCTTCCTGCTCGCCTGAGCTTTTTCGACGCTCGGCCGTAACGTGCCGCCGAGGGGAAATCTTGCAGATTCGCGACGCAATCTTACGTCGCTGTTGTGTCTTTGCCGCTGGACGTTCAGGCACATCTGGCCCTGTGATATCGTTGCAACAATTTTCTGAAACCCCTTCTGCAACCCGACTTGCACGGCGCGTCGCATGACCTTCTTCTCCGTATTGCTGGCTCTCGTCATCGAACAGGTGCGGGCGCTTTCGCCGAATAATCCGGTGATGGCACTGGTGCGCCTCAATGCAGAATGGGCCGCGCACGGCTTTGACGCGGGTAAGCAGAAGCATGGCCTGATCGCCTGGCTCGTGGTCGTGTTGCCCTGGACCGTGGCCACGGCGCTGGTCTACTACGTGCTCTATCACATCAGCTTCGTGCTGGCGTTCCTCTGGAACGTGGTGGTGGTGTACTTCACGCTCGGTTTCCGGCAGTTCAGCCACTATTTCACCGACATCCACCTCGCGCTCAATAACGACGACGTGCCGCGCGCGCGCGAAGTGCTCACCGAATGGACCGGCATCGACGCCGTGGACATGCCCGTGAGCGAGATCGTGCGCCATACGCTCATTCATGCCGTGGTGGCCTCGCATCGTCACGTGTTTGGCGTGTTCTTCTGGTTCCTCGTGCCGATCGGCCCGGCGGGCGCGGTGCTGTACCGAATCTCCGAATACCTCGCGCGTGAGTGGGCGCGTCCCGCAGAGGATCGCACCGAAGCCTTCTCGAACTTCGCGCAGCATGTGTTTTTCGTGATCGACTGGATTCCGGCGCGCCTGACGTCGATGGGCTTTGCCATCGTCGGCAATTTCGAGGACGCGATCTACGCCTGGCGCAATCATGCGAACCAGTGGCCCGATACCAACGAAGGCGTGCTGCTGGCCGCTGGCAGCGGCGCACTGGGTGCGCGCCTGTCGGGGCCGCTCGCCGAGCAGTCGAGCGTCGATGCGATCGCCCAGCCGGGCGAGGGTGGTCCCTACACGGTCGGCGACGACTGCACGCCGCGCACGCTGCAATCGGCTGTGGGCCTCGTCTGGCGCGCTGTGATCCTGTGGATGATCCTGCTGCTGATGCTGACGATCGCCGTCTGGGTTTAAGGCTCCGCGCGATTTCGCCCAAAGCAAACGGCCCGCTTCGAAGCGGGCCGTTTGCATTTCAGAGGGGGCTTTCAGTCGTCGCGTGGATCGCGCTCGCGTCCACACTGCCAGCAGACCGTGAATTGCGGCTCCAGCGTCTCGCCGCACTGCGGGCAGCGCCACGAAGGCGTGCCGGGCGCGGGGCCACGGGTTGCGTCGGCGATCAGCCTGCGCGCCAGTGCTTCGTCGCGCTCGTCGACGAGCCAGATCTCGGGCGCGCACTGCTCGGCCGGAATCTCGCCCATCGCACCGCTCAGATAGCGGTTGTGCAACTCGCTCGCCACGCCCGCCGTGGCCAGGATGTTCATCCAATGCTGGGCGATGACCACATTGGGCGCGCGCACGAGCTTGATCATGGGAGGCCGGGAGGATGCCGCCAAGGCGCGCGCGTCAGCGCACGACCTGGCTGATTTCGTGCACGAGCTGCGCATAGAGCGCGTGACGCTCCTCGGCGATACGGCCGTCCTCGACCGCTTCGAGCACCGCGCAGCCCGGCTCGTGCAGGTGATGGCAGTTGTAGAAGCGGCAATGCGCGAGCAGCGGCCGGAACTCGGGGAAGGCGCGCTCGAGCGTGCCTTCGGTGAGGTGATAGAGGCCGAATTCCTGGAAGCCCGGCGAATCGATCAGCGCGCCGCCTGCCGCCCCCACGCCCGGCAACTTGTAGAGCCGCGTGAAAGTGGTCGTATGCCGGCCGCTATTGAGCGCCGTGGAGATTTCGCGCGTGGCGGCTTCGGCGTCGGGAATCAGGAGATTCACGAGCGTCGATTTACCCATGCCCGACTGGCCGAGCAGGATGGTCTGATGGCCGTTCAGATGTTCGCTGAGGATCGCGCGCGCCTCCTCGGGATGTTTCTTCTCCGACACTTCCAGCACCGTATAGCCCAGCGCGCGATAGCGCTCGAGCCGCTGGCGCGCGAGCGGCAGCATGGCTTCCAGATCGATCTTGTTGAGCAGGATGATCGGTTTCAGGCCGTTGGCTTCGGCCGCCACCAGCGCGCGCCCGAGCAGATCCTCGCTGAAGTGCGGCTCGGTGGCGAGCACGATCAGCAACTGGTCGAGATTGGCCGCGAAGAGCTTCGACTTGTATTGATCCGAGCGATAGAGCAGGTTGCGCCGCTCGCCGATCGCGACGATCACGCCCTGGTCGGCCGAAGTCGATTGATAGTCCACGCGGTCGCCCACGGCGACCTCGCTCTTCTTGCCGCGCGGGAAGCACTGGAGCGGCACGCCGCCGTCATCCGGCGCGACCAGGTAGTGACGGCCGTGCGCGGCGATCACGACGCCGTGCAGCGTCGCGTTGCTTGCATTCGCTGCGCCCGTTTGCCCGGCTGCGCCGGCGCCCTTCGATGCGCGCCGGTTCATGCGTGCGCGAGCAGTTTGTCGATCCGCTGCGAAGCCGGCGGATGCGAGTAGTAGAACGCGGTGTAGAGCGGGTCGGGCGTGAGCGTCGACGCGTTGTCCTCATACAGTTTCACGAGCGCATTGACGAGCTGCTGCGCGTCGGTCTGGGTGGCGGCGAAGGCGTCGGCTTCGAACTCGTGTTTGCGCGAGCTCAGGCTGTTAAACGGCGTGATGAAGAACAGGAACACCGGCACGGCGAGGAAGAACAGCACGAGCGCGAGGCCCTCGTTGCCGCCGAGCAGCGACGGACGCACGCCCAGCCCCTCGTAGAACCACACGCGCTGCGTGAGCCAGCCGAGCAGACCGAGCAGCACGAGGCTGATCAGGAACGTGACGACCATGCGCTTGATGACGTGACGACGCTTGAAGTGGCCGAGTTCGTGCGCGAGCACAGCCTCGATCTCGCTGCCCGAGAGGCGCGCGAGCAGCGTGTCGAAGAAGACGATGCGCTTGGCCGCGCCAAAGCCCGTGAAATACGCATTGCCGTGTGCGGAGCGGCGGCTGCCGTCCATCACGAAGAGCCCCTTGGCCGCGAAGCCGCAGCGTTGCATCAGCGCTTCGATGCGCGAGCGCAGCGCTTCGTCCTTGAGCGGTTCGAACTTGTTGAAGAGCGGCGCGATGAAGGTGGGGTAGAGGATCAGCACGAGCATCTGGAAGCCGACCCACACCACCCAGGTCCACAGCCACCAGAGGCCGCCGGCCTGCTTCATGAGCCAGAGCACGACGAACAGCAGCGGAATGCCAAACGCGGCGCCGATCACGAGTCCCTTGATGCGGTCCATGAAGAAGATGCGCTTCGTCATGCGGTTGAAGCCGAAGCGCTCTTCGACCACGAACTGACGGTAGTAGTCGAGCGGCAACTCGATGATGCCGCTCACGGCAAGCACCGCGCCGATCAGCGCAATCTGGCCGACGTAGCCGCGCCCGAGCAGGTCGGAGACGCCCAGATCGAGCGCCTGCACGCCGCCAAGCAGCGTGAGTGCGATCAGCACGACAGCCGACAGCACGATCTCGACCATGCCGAGGCGGGTGCGCGCGACGGTGTAGTCGGCGGCACGCTGGTGGGCCGTGAGCGCAATGGTGGCCGCGAACTGGGCGGGCACCGCGTCGCGATGGGCCGCGACGAAGCGGGTTTGGCGCGACGCCAGCCAGAGTTTGGTCGCGACCATCGCGAGGACGGCGACCATGAAAAGCGCGCTGAAACTCAACGCAGGGGACAAGTTAGGCATCCGGGAAGTCCGTGGTATCTATGCGACAATTATATGTTCTCGGCGGCCCGGCCATCGCATCCCGATTCCGGGGTTGCGCAGGCCCTGCGCGCCGCCATCCTACCGTTTCAGGCGACCTTCATGACTGACATCACTTCTGCCGACCCGGCGGGCCAGGCGACTCCGGCAATGGAGCGCACCGACATGAACCTGATCTGGCTCGATATGGAGATGACGGGTCTCGACCCCGATAATGACCGGATCATCGAGATCGCCGTGGTGGTGACCAACTCCACGCTCGACAAGCTGATCGAAGGCCCGGTGCTGGCGATCCATCAGCCGGAAGCCGTGCTCGACCGCATGGACGAGTGGAACCGCAACACGCATGGCCGCTCGGGCCTGACCGAGCGCGTGCGCGCCTCGACGGTGACCGAAGAAAGCGCCACCGAACAGATCATGGCGTTCCTCGCCCAGTACGTGCCGCCGGGCAAGTCGCCGATGTGCGGCAATTCGATCTGCCAGGATCGCCGCTTCATGGCGCGCTGGATGCCGACGCTCGAGCGCTTCTTCCACTACCGCAACCTCGACGTGAGCACGCTCAAGGAGCTGTGCCGCCGCTGGCAGCCTGCCATCTACAAGGGCTTCCAGAAGCGCGCGATGCACACGGCGCTGGCCGACATCCACGAGTCGATCGACGAACTCAAGTACTACCGCGAGCATTTCCTGATTCCGTCGGCGCCGGCTGCCGATGCGATGCAGCCGCCTGCGGGCGACGCCGCGAAGTAAGGCGCGCGAGCCACACCGGGGCGCGGCTTGCCCCATGAAAGACGGCGCCCTCGGGCGCCGTTTTACGTTGCGGGGCGGCCGAACGTGGCCTGCCTGGCGTTTATGGTCCTTCTGGTGCTCAGGCGCGCGGCGGACGCTGTGCGTTCTTCGGCCGGAATGCCGCCACGACGGCGGGATCGGTCTCGATATACGGGCCGCCGATCAGGTCGATGCAGTAGGGCACCGCCGCGAAGATGCCGGGCACAGTGCTTTTGCCGTTCTCGTCGCGCAGCCCTTCCAGCGTTTCCTTGATCGATTTCGGCTGGCCGGGCAGGTTGATGATGAGCGCGGCGTGGTCGTCGGTTTCGCGAATTACCGCGACCTGGCGCGAGAGGATTGCCGTCGGCACGAAATTCAGGCTGATCTGGCGCATCTGCTCGCCAAAACCCGGCATTTCCTTCGTGGCGACGGCCAGCGTCGCTTCGGGTGTGACGTCGCGGCGCGCGGGGCCGGTGCCGCCCGTCGTGAGCACAAGGTCGCAGCCAAGGCCATCGACGAGCGCCGTGAGCGTGGCCGAGATAGTCGCCGCATCGTCGTGGATCAGGCGCGTTTCGGCGCGCCACGGCGATTTCAGCGCCGCGCCGAGCCACTCCATCAGCGACGGAATGCCCTTGTCCTCGTAGACGCCCGCGGTGGCGCGGTCGCTGACCGACACGAGGCCGATCACGAGTTCCTCAGGCTGGCGACGCTCAGGCTTCGTCATCTTCCTCGTCCTCGCCCGCGTGGTGCTTCGCGGGCGCGTCGGCCTCCTCGTTGCCCTGGCTGCTCACGTCCTTGATCCACTGGAACAGTTCGCGGAAGTACTTGGGCGGCTTGGCCTGCTGCTGCTCGCGGCGCGCGTTGCGGATCAGCGTGCGGCCTTCCTGCGGGTCGGCAGCCGGATACTCGCGGATAAAGGCGGTGAGCGCATCGTCGTTGGCCAGCAGCTTGTCGCGCGTGCGCTCGATCCAGTGCAGGCGCGCCGTGGCGGCCTTGTTCACGCCGCGATGCTCGTCCAGCGCCGTGCGCAGGGCGGCGACTTCGGCTTCGGTCAGACCGCGCATCATGCGGCCCACATACTGGAGCTGACGGCGACGGCCTTCGTGGTCGGTGATGCGGCGCGCTTCGCGCACGGCGTCGGCGACGTCTTCCGTCATCGGCATGCGTTTGAGCGCGTCCTTGGGCAGCTCGACGAGCGCGATGCCCAGCTGCTGGAGGGCTTCCATCTCGCGCTTGAGCTGCGATTTGCTCGGGCGATCGTAACCGTTGTCGTCGACTTCGGCGACAGCGTCGTTCATGGGTTGAATGCGGGTTTTGCGTTTCATGACGCATATTGTAGCGTGCGCGCGCGAGCCGGTCGGGCTGGAAGCCGGCGACCAGGGGCGGAAAGTGCGCGTCATGCGGCATTGCGGCACGCTCGCCCTCGGTGCGCGTTCGCATACCTTGCTATGATCGCGAAACGCGTCAAACGTCACGGCGCCACGCGCATCACTTGCGCAGCAAGCGCGCGACGCATCACGCGACACCTCCGACACACGACAAGCGGGCCGCACCGGCCCGAAACCGGACCGTAACGACAATGGCTGCAGACCTCGAAGCCCGGCAACGTTTTTTCCCGCACACCCAGGACGAACTGAAGGAGATCGCGTCGGACATCCTCCGCCACGCGAAGACCCTCGGCGCAAGCGACGCCGCGACCGAGATCTCCGAAGGCGATGGTCTTTCGGTGTCCGTGCGACGCGGTGAAGTCGAGACCATCGAGCACAACCGCGACAAGATGGTCGGTGTGACCGTCTATATCGGCAAGAAGCGCGGCAACGCGAGCACCTCGGACTTTTCCGCGCAGGCGCTCAAGGACACCGTGGCGGCCGCCTACAACATCGCGCGCTTCACCGCCGACGACGACTGCGCCGGCCTCGCCGAGCGCGAGTTGCTGGAAAACGCGCCGCGCGACCTCGATCTCTATCACCCCTGGAGCGTGACGGCCGACGAAGCCGTCGAGATCGCGCGCCGCGCCGAAGACGCCGCATTCGCCACCGACCGCCGCGTGACCAATTCCGAAGGCGCGAGCGTCTCGGCGCAGCACTCGCAATTCGTGCTGGCCACCTCCGGTGGTTTCATGCACGGCTATCCGTACTCGCGCCACTACGTGGCCTGCGCACCCATCGCGGGCACGGGCCGCAGCATGCAGCGCGACGACTGGTACACCTCGCGGCGCAACGCGAGCGAACTGGCTTCGCCCGAAGCGGTGGGTCGTTACGCCGCGGAGCGCGCGCTCTCGCGCCTGAACGCACGCGGCCTCGACACCCGCAAGGTGCCGGTGCTGTTCGAGGCGCCGCTGGCGGCCGGTCTGCTCGGCGCGTTCGTGCAGGCCACGAGCGGCGGCGCGCTCTATCGCAAGACCTCGTTCCTCGTCGATAGTCTCGGCAAGCCGGTGTTCGCGCCGCATATCCAGATCGTCGAAGATCCGCACGTGCCGCGCGCCGCGGGCAGCGCGCCGTTCGACGAAGAAGGCGTGCGCACGCAACGTCGCGAAGTCGTCAAGGACGGCGTGGTGCAGGGCTACTTCCTCTCGTCGTATTCGGCGCGCAAGCTCGGCATGCAGACGACCGGCAATGCGGGCGGCTCGCACAACCTGCAACTGCAAAGCTCGCTGACGAACCCCGAAGACGACTTCGAGGCCATGCTCAAAAAGCTCGGCACGGGTCTGCTGCTCACCGAATTGATGGGGCAGGGCGTGAACTTCGTGACGGGCGACTATTCGCGCGGTGCGTCGGGCTTCTGGGTCGAGAACGGCAAGATCCAGTATCCGGTCGAGGAAATCACGGTGGCGTCCACGCTGCAGGAGATGTTCCGCCATATCGTCGCGGTGGGCGCGGATACGCTCGCACGCGGCACGCGTCAAACCGGCTCGGTGCTGATCGAGCGCATGACGGTGGCGGGGCAGTAAAGCTTGCGCGCTTAACGCGTTAGCGGAAATGAAAACGGCACGCCCTGGCGTGCCGTTTTTTTTGAGCGCTTCGAGCGTGCTCGTGCGCAGCGATCGGCTCAATCCCGCCGCTCGTACGTCACAAACGCGAAATCGAAGTTATTGGGCGCGTTCGCGTGCAAGGTCTCGCGTGCCGTCTCGCGCCAGATCGCCGTGTCCGGCGCGGGGAAATGCGCGTCGCCGTCGAAATCGGCGGCGATCTCCGTGACGATGAGTTTCTGCGCGAGCCCGATGCCCTCGGCATAGAGTTGCGCACCGCCGATCAGGAACGCTTCGGGTGCCTGGTCCTCGCCCGCGAGCGCAAGCGCCGCTTCGAGGCTCGTCACCGTATCGCAGCCGGCAAAGCGCTTCGTGGCGTCGCGCGTGACGACGATGTTGCGCCGTCCGGGCAGTGCGCGGCCGATCGATTCGTGGGTCTTGCGGCCCATCACGATGGGCGCGCCCATGGTGGTGCGCTTGAAGAAAGCGAGGTCTTCGGGCAGCCGCCAGGGCAGCTCGTTGTCGCGGCCGATCACGCCGTTTTGGGCGCGAGCGACGATCAGGGTGAGCGTCGTCATCGAGAGGGTCGGAGAGAGTCGAATTGCGAAGGAATTGAAAGGTCGATCGCAGCGATTCTACCCGACGGCGCTTCGAACACCCGTTGCCCGTCCTGAGCCACTTGCGCCCGAACGCGCCGCCGCGGTCACACCTGGCCGCATCGGCGCGTCGGCCGCCATCCTCTCAAGCTTCGGGATCAGGCAGCGGACCCGTCACGGCCGCCAGGTTCTCGGCCTGATTTTCGGCTTCCGCGCCGAAGATGCTCTTTTCGTCGCGCAGCCCATGCGTGCCCATCAGCCGATAGAGCGTCACCCGCGAGATGCCGAGATCGGCCGCCGCTTCGGTCAGGCGGTGGCGGTGGCGCAGCAACGCCGCCTCGATCGCGCGCTTCTCGGCCGCTTCGCGCGCCTGCGCGAGCGTGACCGTCTGCTGCTCGGTGAACTGGCCGAGGTCGAGATCGTCCGCCGAGAGCAGCTTGCTTTCGGCCATCACGATCGCGCGCCGCACGCGGTTGATGAGTTCGCGCACGTTGCCGGGCCAGTTGTAGTTGTACATGGCCTCGATGGCGTCGGGCGTGAAGCCGCGGATCTTGCGCGCGCTGTCCATCTTGAACTTGTGCAGCACGTGATGCGCGAGGATCTCGATGTCCTTGCCGCGCGCGCGCAGCGGCGGTTCGTCCACGCGCAGCACGCACAGGCGGTGAAAGAGGTCCGCGCGAAAGCGCCCGTCGCGCATCGCCGCTTCGAGATCGACGTGGGTGGCCGAAATGATGCGCACGTCCACGGGAATCTGTTCGTGTCCGCCCAGGCGCTCGATCTTGCCCTCCTGCAGAAAACGCAGCAGGCTTGCCTGGCTTTCCATCGGCAGATCGCCGATTTCGTCGAGGAACAGCGTGCCGCCGTTGGCGGACTCGACGCGGCCGATCTTGCGCTGGTTCGCCCCCGTGAAGGCGCCACGCTCATAGCCGAATAGTTCGGATTGCAGAAGATGGTGCGGAATCGCGCCGCAGTTGATCGGCACGAACGCCGCCTTGCGGCGTGGCGAGCGTTCGTGGATCGCGAGCGCGGTGAGTTCCTTGCCGGTGCCGGACTCGCCCGAGATGAACACCGTCGCATCCGTGTTCGCTACCTTGCGGATGGTGCGAAAGAGTTGTTGCATCGCTTCGCAGGTGCCCACCATCTCGTCTTCGTCCTGGCTCGTCGCCGAGGCCGGGGCGTCGTCGAAGTCGCACAGCGTGACCATGCCGAAGGCGTGGCCCACGAGATAGTCGAGCGTCGCGGGCGCGACCGGCAGGTGCACGTAGTCGAAGCAGTAGTGGCGGATCAGGCGGCGCACTTCGGGGTCGGTCAGGCGCTGCGCGTCGGTGAGCGCGATCCAGCCTACCTGCTGTAGCCGCAGCGCGGCTTCGAGCCCGGCCAGATCGCGCGGCGCGAAGCCGGTCAGGTCGACGATGCCCGCGCAGGTCGGCTCCTGTTTGACGAGGCGCGTGGCTTCGTGCGCGGTCTTGGCGGTGGCGACTTCCCAGCCGCGGCTCTTCAGATACGCGCCGAGCTGGGCGTCCGGGGTGCGGGCGACGTAGAGCAGCATCCGGTCGATGTCCGCAATCGGCCTGCCGTCGCTCGCGCGTCCCGCCGCGCGCGGCGCGCTCGATGCCGCATCCGCCGACGTTGCGGACCTGGCCACGTCCGGCGCGTCGAGCCCGCGCGCCGTGGTGTCCGCTTTGCCTTCGGTCGCGCCATGCGTCGCGCCGTTTTCCGCATACGTGGCATGCGGCGGCTGTCCGACCACGGCGAGCCGCTGGCTCGCCCCGGCGAACGACGTTACGTTGGCGCTCAGATGTGAGGATTCGCGCACGATCAACCTCGCATTCATCAGAAGGTATAGGGGAACCGCACGCCGACAACGAAATTCGGCGCATCGGGCGTGAGACCGATCGCAACGGCGCCGTTGATCGTCAGGTGCTTGTTGACCACATGATTGAGCCCGAAGTTGAGCACCGAGGCAGTCGTTTCGCTGCCCGGCACGCCGGTCCAGCTGCCGCCGGGCGCCTTGGTCTTCGACTGCGGCTCGATGGCCATCGTGTAGGAGATGCTGGCCGAATCCTTGTCGGAGAAGGCGAGCGCGACGCCGCCTCCGAACTGCACGATGTCGCCGAGCTTCACGTCCGCAGGCTCGGTTTGCCCGACGACCGACGAGATGTCGGCGAACGAGCGCGAAATGTTGTACGTGTACGAGAGGCTGCCGAACAGCACGACCGGATCGTAGGTCTTGAGCACCGACAGACCCGCCGTGACATTCCAGAAGCCGGTGCCGGTGGGCAGCTTGCTCGGCGCGACGAGGTTGGTGTTGTCCTGCGTGAGTTGCTGCACCTTGATGCCGAAGGGCGAGGTGCCGGTCGGCGTCTTCACGCGCAGGCTGCCGACCACGTCGGGCAGGTTGTTGGTTTCCTTCAGGAACTGGTAGTAGATCCCGAAGTTCACATCGCCGATGGCGTTCGAGTTCACCGACGCATCGGACAGCGAACTCGCCGCGCCGCCCGCGCCGCCCACGATGAAGCTGCTGTGGCGGTAGATGTAGGGCACGTCGACGTCGATGCTCATGCGGTCGGTGATGCCGTACCGCGTGTCGAGATCGGCCATGATCTGGTGCGACTTGGTTTCGCCCAGATTGATGTTGCCGAGGAAAATCGCGTCCAGCGCAAGGAAACCCGAGAGCTGTAGCTGACGACGATCGTAGTACGTGTCGCTGATACCCCAGTCAAGCGTGAGCTTGTGGTCGAAGAGTGGCGCATGCTCGCGCTCCACGACGGCCTGCTCGGCCTGGGTGCGCTCGGGTGCGGCGTTCTTCTGGGTTTCGCCCACGGTCGGGCTGGCCGGATTCACGCCGACGGGCGCGCCCTGCTGCGGGCCGCTCGCCGCCGATGTGCCCGTCGCGGCGCCAGCCGTGCCGGCGTCGGGCGAGGGCGGATTCACCGGCACGCCGGTGGCGGTGCCCGTGAGGGCGCCGGGCGCATTGGCGCCAGGCAGCGCCTGCGCGAGCGGCGGCAGCGGGACGGGCAGGCCGTCCGCGCCGGGCTGTTCGGCGACGCTCGTGCCGGAAGAGGCGTCGGGCGCACCGGCGCCCGGCACGCCACGTCCGCGCTCGGACATTTCCAGGTTGGTCACCTGGCGCTCGAGAGACTGGATCTGGCGTTGCTGCTCGTCGACCACACGCATGAGCGTGTTGACCCGGTCTTCGAGCGATTGGCCTTGCAGCGCCTGCGCATGAGCGGTTTGCGCGAGCGTGAAAAGCAGGACTGCTGCTGGAATAGCACCCAGCCGCAATTGCGGCGCTGCCGTCTTGAATATCGTGTTCATTCTTCTTCCCCCGGATCGAAAGCGGGCGGATGACAGAACCCCCTGGTTCCGTGCCCGCGCACGTCGATGCATCTCCTCAATACGTCGCGCAGCACCTGCTCCTGCGCGTACGGCTCCTTCGGTCTCCTCTGTTTTCAGCCGCCCCTGGCGGAGGGCGGCGTGTCGTTGGCGGTTGGGTTGTCAGCGGATGTTGCGCAGAGCTTGTAGTACGCCGGTCTGCCGGATCATTTGCGCAGTCAGCTGCTGCGTTTGCAGACTGAGTTGCAACTGATTGGCGACCTGCTGGTTATTACCCGCGATCTGGAGCAGCTGGGCGATCGAGCCCGCCTGCGCCGTGTTGCTCGGCATGATGTTTTGCGTCGCCCTGCCGGCGGGTGTTTGCAACGTGACGTTGATACCGTTGTTGCCGAAGGCGATCCCGGCCGTGATGGTGCCGTTGGCGTTCGAGGCCGAGGCGCTCGGCGAATTCGCGCCCGTGAGTTGCTGCGTGGCGCTGTTGTTGTAGTCGATGGTCGCCGAGTTCATGCCGATGTTGCTGTTGCCGGCGACCTGGGTGACTTGCGAGACGCCGTTGACGGCCACGTTCTGTCCGCCCGAGACCGACGTATCCGGCGTGGCGCCGCTGTTGCGCCTCGTCGTGCCGCCCGGGACGGGGTCGGTGACCTTGGCGCTCGTCTGAACGCTCGCGCTCAGCTGATTGGACGTACTCTGCTCGACCGTGAGCGTGCCCTGGGCCGCGGCGGTGGCGCCGTTGGGCAGCTGCCATTGCGACAGCACGTTGAGAACCATGCCGGAAATCATGTCGTTGCCGGCGTATTTACCCGTTTGATGCGCAAGCACGTCGTCGTCGACGGCTTCGATCTGCACGGGGTGTGCGTCGGCGCCGCCCGCGGCGAGAAACGCGGGCGTGGCGGGTTGCGTGTCGGCAAGGCTCTCGGCGGCGCTTGCTCCGCTCGAATAAGCGCAGGCGAGCGCGCAGATCCCTGCTGCGATGCCAGTTTGTGAGAGGTTGCGATTCATGACTCTTGTGTACTTCAGAACATGACGGCCTTATCGAGGCCGTATTCGAAGAAGGGAGTCGCGGCCGTGCCGTTCAGCAGGGCGTTTTCGCGCATCTTCAACGCGATCGACTCGTTGTTCTGCAACAGCGGAGAGTCCTCCAGGAACGGTTTGCCGAGCACTGCGAAGACGAGTCCGTTCCAGGTCTTCGCGAAATCGTCCTCAGCGACGATTCGATTGCCGAGCGCGGGGTCCGCAATGAAGACGCGGCCGTTCTCGGCGTGCTTGACGATCACGAAGTGCTCATAGCCATCGATGTTCATCAGCACGAGCACGGGAATCTGCAAGTGGTACAGGGCGTCGGTGTTGACGCGGAAGCCGCGCCCGCGCAGGCCGATCGTTTCGACGAACTTCTTCATGTCGAGCATGGAGAAGCCGTTCTTCACGACGACATCGGGCGTGGAGAAGACCATCATTCGGCGGATCATTTCCGGTTCGGGAATGTCGATGCCATAGCCGTACTTGAGCAGCGTGGCGAGCGCGGCGGCGCCGCAGCTGTAGTCGTACTGCTGGCTGACGATGTTGCCGTAGCGAATGTCCCGCATCGAGTGGAGCGGTAACTTGATCGGCACGCCCACGAGATGGGTCGCATCGATACTCGACTGAGCACGGCAAGGCACAAAAGCCGCGGTGACGGCGAGCGTCAGCGCGACACAACACAGCCTTGACGCCGGGGACAAAACGGTCCCGGACATGGTGGTCTCCTGCTGTTAATCGCGCCGGCGGTTGCAGAAGCCGCCGGCGCGTGCACTACCCTTCGAACGGAGCAGATTACTTGCCGACTACCGGCACGCTCATGGCCGCGATGGCGAGGCCGTTGTGCTGCACGTTGCCGACGCCGCCGGCGATGTTCACGCCGATGTTGCCGGTTGCGCCAGCGAGCGCACCTTGACCGAGCATTGCCGTGCCACCGAAGCTGCCGGTGAACGACGTGTCAGCCTTCTGGCTGGTCTGATCGGTCGCGACCATCGCCCAGCTGTTGGCGCTGTCGCCACTCGTCGTGGTCGAAGCGGCCAGGCTGTTGTTCTGCGCGTTGCCCACGCCCGAGGCCACGTTCACGCCGATGTTGCCGGTTGCGCCCTTGAGCGCGTCCGTACCGACGCTCGCGTTGAGCATGTAGTTGTTGACCTTCACGTTGCCGCCAGCACTTTGCACGTTGAAGATCTGGGCATTGCCGAACACGTTGCCTGCGTCGACGGCGGCAAGCGAGGCGTCATTGCTTTGTGCGTTGTTCACGCCTTGGGCAATGTTCACGCCGATGTTGCCGGAAGCACCGCTGAGCGCGCTGCTGCCCGTGGTGGCCGTGAGGGTGGTGGCAGGCTGATTGTTATAGTGCTGCGTGATCGAGCCCGTTACCGTCACGTCGGTCTTGTCGAGCGTCGAGTCGAAGCCCCACTTGGCGGAGAAGCCGTTGTTGGTCTTCGAAGACGACGATTCGTAGCCCGAAGATTGTTCGGCAAACGCGCCATAGCCCGACCCTTCGGAAGCCTGATAGCCCCATTCCTTGCCCTGGCCAGAGCCTTGCGTCGCTTCGAAGTAGCCGCCGATGCCCGAGCCCTTTGCATAGCTCGATTCGTTGTAGCCAGCCGAGAAGCCGCCTTGCGCGTGGAACGCGTCGATGCCGGCGTGCGGGCCATTGAACGAGATATATTCGAGCGAGCCGCCGGCGTGGCCGCCTGCCGAGATATGTGCACCCTGGCTTTGCTGCGTGTTGTAGAAGTAGCCGCCGATGCCGGAGCTTTGCTGGCTATATTCATAGCCGCCGCCCTGGACTTGCGCGCTTTGCTGGCCATAGACATAGCCGCCCGAGGCCTCGTAGCCTTGTGCGCTATGCGACTTCGACGAACTCCACGTGGACAGATCGGCGTATGCCGAGCCGCCGCCCTTCACTGAGGAATACGAATTATTGAAGTGCGTGGTGACGGATCCGCTCGTGTAGTTGGAGGGGTTCGGGTTCAACGTGACATACGAGGTCACCGTCTGCGTGTTGTTCACGACGGCGCCTGCGGTGCTGCTGACACCCACGCAGCCGAACAGTGAGACCCAACCGACGATGCCCACTTGTTCTCCGACGATCGTGGCATTGAAGATGTACGGGTCAACCGGGCCATTGGCGAGGGCGCTGCCCGAGGCGGCGAGAACAGCTGCAGCAATGAGAGTGCGCTTCATGATTTCGCTCCGATACAGATCGTTCAGTTAGAAAAGAGTGCCCGCCGGGGGACGGAGCACAAAACTGTTTGCCGTAGCGTTACCGGCGCCAGCGGTCTGGTTCACCTGCACAAGACCCGTTGCATTCCTGAAAGCCGAGTTACTGATACTTGCCTCACGAATGCCACTGGTCTGCACCGTTTGACCCCTACCACCGTTCGTTGCAGCCGTCGCGGACAGGACGTTATCCGAGACGGTTTCAACACCCACCGCAGCAGTGCTGATTTGTGCACTGTTGCTCTGGAGATTGCCTACGCCCGCGGACTGGTTCACCATCACCGCTCCGGACGTATTCGCAAAGGCGTTGTCGCCGATGCCCGCAATGGCGCCCCGCAGCCGTGCGGCGGCGTTGGCCCCTTGCGAAATGAGGTTGTCGGTGCCGACCGTCGTGCCGCCGGTCGCGATCGACAACTGATTGGACTGCGCGTTATTCAGGCCCGCTGTTTCATTCACCGTCAGCGCGCCGCTCACGCCGGCGCCGGCGCCAGGGGCGATCACGGAGATGCCGCTCACCGCTGCCTGGGCGTGCGCCGCGCCGCTGGCGGCGAGGGTTGCGCACAGCGCGAGCGCCGCGGGCAGATGGCGCATCGCGGGCGCACGGCGGTTCTGGCCGCGCAACACGACGAACGTGCTCATTTGAGGGCTCCCAGTGCGCCCGTGAGTGGCGCGAGCGCGCCAGTCACGGAAGACGAGATCGTGGCGCCGATGCCGCCGGCGCTTTGCGCGCTACCGCCCATCGCGACGTTGCTGCCGGTCTGGCTGCCCGCGAGGATGCGCGTGACCGCCTGCAGGCCGGCAGCCGAGCCGTTGAGCACGCCGCCTGTGTTCACGCCGCTCGAGCCGTGCGCGTTGGTGAGGTCGGTGTCGGTGACGAGCTGGGCGATAGCCGGATCGAAACTGTTCTTCGGGAACGTCGTCGCACGCACCGAGACCGGATCCTGACTGGTCGGCACGGCGCTGAAGGCGCTGCGCGGGGTAATGTCACGCTCGACGATGATGTCGCCGGGGTTGCTGACCTGCTGGGCGCCAATGCCTGCCGAAAGTGTCGCTGCGAGTGCGCCGCAGACTGCGGCCGCGCACCGGCTGTAACGCCGGCGCGAGCCAGGCGTCAAAAGGCGAACTGTCATGTTGGTCTCCATTTCTTCCCCGGGGCGGCGTGTTTCCTGCGCTGCTCCCGAACCACACCGCGTGCGGCGCGGATCCTGTGTCTCTATGTCCCTTACTGCCTGTGTGCGGTCCCCCTCATCGGGGCGGCCTACTTTCTGATATAGCTGGCGATGTTGCTGCCCTGCGCCGCCTGGCCGGCGTCGACCGGAATCGGCAACGGGGTGGGCGGGGCGATTTCGTCCCAGAGGGTCACGCTGCCGCCGCGCATGAGCTGCGGGGTGGCCGCGACCATCAACATGCCCACGGCGCCGCCACGTTGGCGCGACATGGTCTGGTCGTCGATCGAGCCAACCCCGGCGATCAGCGGTTCGTCGCCGGCCGGGCCCGGATCGGCGGCGAGCGGCGCGGCACTCAAGTTGCCGCCGCTCGTGCCGTTGTCCACATTGGGCGCCGCGCTCGCGTCGAGCGCCGGTGCCGCGATGGCGGATTCAGCCGTGAGCGTGGCGGAAGTTGTTGCAGGAACGACATCGGCGTTCACGCTCGCCACCACCATCGGGGCGCTCGCCGCTTCATTGGCGGTTTGCGCGTACACCGACGGCGCGACGGCGAGGAGCGCAGCGGGAATCAGCACGGCCGCGAGAGCGCTGGCGTTGCCGATTCCACTGAGCCTGACGTTCGAAGGGATGAGTCGCATGGCTTGTCTCCTGGTGAGGGGACATTTAGCGAAACGTGTGCCATGTCTCGCAATCCATTGATACGCCGTGGGTCGGGATATTTTCTGCGGATTTTGAATTGCGGTTTTTCGCGAAAATGTTTCAGCGCTGAAACGTCGGCCTCTTTAAACCCCTGGAAATCGTTCAGGAGTTTCAACGGAGAACGTTTGCGCGATTTTTTGTGTTACGTAATGACGTTACGTAATGACCGGGAGCGGGAACGTGGGGAATGGAAACATTCGGAATAAATTTCCTCTTATGATTCAGTGCGCTGGGTAATGGAAACCTTTCCATCGCGCCCTTATCTATTCACGCCGCATATTTCCTATCCAACTCCCCGGTGCATATAGTAAGCTTCAGAAAAACGCGTAAAGCTCAAAAGAAAAAGCCCAGCCATGGGTAGGTTGTTGACTACACACGTCGCAGCTCGGGGATTCACAGTCAGCAAAAGCCCTTTTGTCGTCTGGTCCGTTGGTGCCGGACGCACGGTGCGTTTGCTGCGTGTCTGTACATCAGGAGCGTGCCGTCATTCCGCAACGATGTGTTGGCAAAAGGATCTGAATAATGGAATCCGCAACGCGGCAGTTGGTTTACGTGACGCGCAGTCCCAACGAAGCGCTGAACGAGCGGTTCCACGAGCGCGGCTGGCAGGTGGAGATCGTGGGCAACGCCCGGGACGCCCGGCGCGCGCTGCGCGCAGGGCTGCCTGCGGGCGGCCTGCTCGACCTGTCGAGCCAGTTCCATCTGCATGAAATCGGGGCCTTCGAGCCCTGCCTGACGTTGCCCAATGTGGGCTGGGTCGCTGCAACCACCACGGGCCAGTTGCAGGACGCGAATCTGCGCCGGCTGGTGCGCGACTACTGTTTCGACTACGTAACGGTGCCGTGGAGCGGCGAGCGCATCGTCGATTCCGTCGGTCACGCCTATGGCATGGTGTCGCTCGTCGAAGCCGCCTCCAACGACACCACGGGCGGCGCCGAAGGCGAAATGGTGGGCTCGTGCGAGGCGATGCTCGCGCTGTTCCGCTCGATCCGCAAGGTCGCGATGACCGACGCGCCGGTGTTCATTTCGGGCGAGTCGGGCACGGGCAAGGAACTCACCGCCGTCGCCATCCACGAACGTTCGTCGCGCCGTAATGCGCCGTTCGTGCCGATCAACTGCGGGGCGATTCCGCCGCATCTGCTGCAATCCGAACTGTTCGGCTATGAGCGCGGCGCCTTTACCGGCGCGAGCCAGCGCAAGATCGGCCGCGTCGAAGCGGCCAACGGCGGCACGCTGTTCCTCGACGAAATCGGCGATCTGCCGATGGAAAGCCAGGCGAGCCTGCTGCGCTTCCTTCAGGAAGGCAAGATCGAGCGCCTGGGCGGCCACCAGTCGATGCCGGTCGATGTGCGCATCATCTCCGCGACGCACGTGGACATGCGCGCGGCCATGGTGGAAGGGCGCTTCCGTCAGGATCTGTATCACCGCCTGTGCGTGCTGCAGATCGACGAGCCGCCGCTGCGCGCGCGCGGCAAGGACATCGAACTGCTTGCCCGGCACATGCTCGAACGTTTCAAGAAAGACGGTGCGCGCCGTCTGCGCGGCTTCTCGCCCGACGCCATCGCCGCGCTGCACAACTACAGCTGGCCCGGCAACGTGCGCGAACTGATCAACCGCGTGCGCCGTGCCATCGTCATGTCGGAAGGGCGCGCGATCACGGCGCGCGATCTGGAGCTAGGTGATTACGTCGAGGTGGTGCCGGTCTCGCTCGCGCAGGCGCGCGAGGCGGCGGAGCGCCAGGCGATCGAACTGGCGCTGCTGCGCCATCGCGGCCGTCTGGGCGATGCGGCGCAGGAACTGGGCATTTCGCGTGTGACCTTGTATCGGTTGCTGTGCGCGCACGGCATGCGGCATATGGAAAGTGATCCGCTCGCGCCTCATCCGGGCGGCATGGTGTCGGGGGGTGGGGCCTGAGTCGGCCTCATGGTGGGGACCAGATAGCGGCCGCGCACGATCGCCCAATCGTTGCACTCTGGCCGGATAAGCGCTGTTGAAGCGCCTTAAGAGGCAATGAGAGTGTCAGGGGTGCAAGCGGGTTTGCGCGGGGGCGCGGACTCGCGCGGATGGCGGCTCGCGCATGCGGGCCGCCTTGTCCGCGACACCTTCCCGATTTGGCCGCCGACGATGAACAACGACAACGCGGCTTTCTGTGGATTTTTCCCGCGTTTCTGCCGCTTTTTTCTCGCATATCTCTCCCCATTCCGCCGCTAGCTTCGCGCTTTCTCCTCTGTCGTTCGCGCATTCCGATCATTGCGATAATCCGGATTAAAAATGTGCCCTGCGCGTGTCACGCGCAATCGCTTTTATTTCACGTGTAATTTTTCACGCTATTTGATTCGCTGTCTCACATGGTGTTTTTGCTGCGCTGCGCGGGTTTTTGCGGATTATCGACATGGGAGTTGTCGGCATTATTTTCCGCTTTGTCATGCTAATGCGCTTGTGCGCAAATGACGCTCCTGTGTCGGTCAGTGTTTTCGCCAGGTTTCATAACATCGGATGAATGGATTCGCCGCGCGCCGCTCTGTGGCACGCCAGTATTTCAGGCGATACGACCGTTGTCGCGCGCAAGTCTGAAATCGGCCTCGATCAGCGATCGGCCGCTTGCTATAGAATCTCGCTTTTGAAGCCGCACGGGGCGTTGGCGCCCCCGTTCAGGAACTCCGCATGAAACAGTATCTCGAGCTCGTTCGCTCGATTCTCGACACCGGCAGCTGGCAGGAAAACCGCACGGGTATCCGCACGATCAGCATGCCCGGCGCGATGTTGCGCTTCGACCTCCAGCAGGGCTTCCCGGCTGTCACAACCAAAAAACTCGCGTTCAAGTCGGCCGTGGGCGAACTGATCGGCTTCATGCGCGCCTCGCGCAGCGCGGCCGATTTCCGCGCGCTCGGCTGCAAGGTCTGGGACGCCAACGCCAACGATAACGCCCAGTGGCTCGCCAACCCGTATCGCCAGGGCACCGACGATCTCGGCGATGTCTACGGCGTGCAGTGGCGTCAATGGCCGGCCTACAAGGTGCTCGACGCGCACGCGAGCGAGCAGATCGCCGATGCGCAGTCGCGCGGCTATGCGCGCGTGACGGAATTCACCGAGGACGGACAGCCCAAAGTGCTGCTCTACAAGGCGATTGACCAGCTGCGCCAGTGCCTCGACACCATCATGAGCAATCCCGCCGATCGACGGATTCTGTTTCATGCGTGGAACCCGGCCGTGCTCGAAGAGATCGCGCTGCCTGCCTGCCATCTGCTTTATCAGTTCCTGCCGAACGCATCGAAGCGCGAAATCTCGCTTTGCCTGTACATCCGCAGCAACGATGTGGGCCTTGGCACGCCGTTCAATCTGACCGAAGGCGCGGTGCTGCTGCACCTCGTTGCGCGTCTGACGGGCTATACGCCGCGCTGGTTTACGTATTTCATCGGCGATGCGCATATCTACGAGAACCAGCTCGACATGCTCAACGAGCAATTGCGCCGTGAGCCGTTCGAAAGCCCGCGTCTGGAGATCGCCGATCGCGTGCCGGACTACGCGAAGACCGGTGTCTACGAGCCCGAATGGCTGGAGAAGGTCGAGCCGTCGGACTTCTCGCTGGAAGGCTATCGACATCACCAGCCGCTGACGGCGCCGATGGCGGTGTAACGTTTTTGCTGCTCTGAATGAAAAAGCCCGCGAACGGTGACGTTCGCGGGCTTTTTTACGTGGGTGCGGCGTTGAGCGCGTTAGCCGTGACGGCGATCGTCGTGGCCGCCGCCGGCATGCTCCTGCTGATGTTGCTGAGGTTGCGGCTGCGGACGCGGTTCGGCGTGCTGTTGCGGCTGGGGCTGCGGGCGGGGTTCCGCGCGCGGCTGGGGTTGTGGCTGCGGGTGGAACTCCTGACGCGGCTGGGGTTGCGGCTGCGGATGAAATTCCGCACGCGCCTGCTGCTGGGGTTGCGGGCGGGGCTCGGGGCGCGGTTGGGCTTGCGGCTGCGGGTGGAATGCCTCGCGCGGCTGTGGCTGCTGGGCCGGTTGTTGCGGACGGACATCCGCATGAACTTGCGGCTGAGCCTCAGGGCGTTGCTCGGGGCGCTGTTCAGGCCGCGCCTGGGCTTCGGGGCCATGTTGCGGCTGGACGGCCTGCGCCTGCGGAGCGTGCTCAGGTGAGTGCTCAGGCGAACGGTCGGGCGCGCCTTCATGCGCCTGCTGCATCGCGAATGCCTGCTGGCGGCCAGCTTCGTTCGCGCCGGGCTGGCCGCGCATCGCCATCGGCGCATGCGGCTGGGTCCACGCCGGCTGATGGGCTTCGCCCTGGGAACCTGCGACCGGCGCATGACCAACGTTCATTGCAGCCTGCGGCTGACCGGCTTCCGGGCGGCCGCCGCCACTGAACTGCGGCGGGTGCGGCACGCCGTGCGCTTCGTTCGGCTGCGCGGCGGCAGGTGCATGGCCGTTGTTCGTCATCGCGGGCGCGAAATTCGGCTGGCCATGCGGGGCCATTGCCTCGTTCGGGCCGTGCGGCGCGTTCTGCATCGCCATGCCCGGCGTGCCGTTCGGCCGTCCCTCGGCACCGATCTGCGGCGAGTGCGGCGGCACGACGCGAACGTTCTGCTGCGGCCAGCCGCCATGCGACGCGGTCGAGAAGGGCGCGAACGACGCATGCGCGGGCGCCGACACCCGCACGACCGGCGCACCGGCGCCCGGCACCGTGCCGCCGCCGTGCGCAAAACGTTGCGCGAGGTTGTCATGGAACGCGGGCGGCGCGACCGGCGCGCGCGTCGCCACGACCTGGCGCTGGTTGAGCGAGGCGGGCGGACGATAGTCGGCGCGGCGCATATTCGCGCCGAAGCTGCCCTGGACCGGCGCGATGCCCGGCGTGCCCGGCTGGATGCGTGCGTTCTGCCATTGGCGCGGATCGACGTGCTGTGCGAAGCGCCCCGTCGGCTGACCATGCACGAAGGCCGTCGCCGGCACGGCGGTCACGGCGCCCGGCACACGGTAGTTCACATACGTGTTGTGAACGTTGATGTTCGTGATGTTGACGTTCTGGCGATAGTTATTGACGACCACCGTCTGGTTGACGCGCTGATAGTAGTGCGGGCTCCAGCCGCCCCAGCCCGGATGCCAGGCTTCGCCCGGCCCGAGCGCGAACCACGCGACACCTGCTGCCGCCGCGCCGCCGATGGCGAGATTCACCCCCCAGTCGCTGCCACCGCCACCGCCGCCGCCCACGAACGCGACCAGCGCCGGCGCGTAGACGGGCGGCGCGTCCTCGACCATCGGGCCGGGCACCCACGCCCACGAATCGTCGACGTGCGCCCAGCGGCCATAGTGATAGGGCGCGAAGCCCCAAGGGGCGTCATCCACCCATGTCCAGCCCCAAGGCGCCTGCCAGACCCAGTGACCGTCGTGGTAGGGCGCCCAGCCCGCCGGTTCGGCGTTCGGCACCCACACCTCGCCGTATTGCGGGCTCTCGCGCCACGTGCCGTTGGCGTCCAGATCCTGATAACCGGGTATGTCGCGCGACACGTAGCGCGCCGAGACCGAGCGGTCTTCGGCGTTGTCGCGTGCGAGCGCCCACTGGTCGAAGGCGTCGGGCGGCGGCGCGGCGTCGCTCGCGACCTGCTGCAAGGCCGTGCCCGTGAAACGGATCTGCTGACCCGCCTGCATCGGCATCTGGCCGTTCTCGCCGTAGACGGTCACGCTGCCGCTGCGCACGGTGACGGTGGTGGCGCTGCCATCGGGCGCGACATCCACGCGATAGTCGCCCGGGCCGTTCAGGCCGAGGGCGAGATTGGGTGTATCGATTTCGTACGAGGTCCCGGCGGGCAACGCGCGCACGCGCGTCGAGAGCGTGCCCTGCGCGACCTTGAGCTGGGTGCTCGCATCGTCGAGATTGAGCACGTTGAGGCTCGTCTGCGGACCCATGCGCACGGCCGTCGAGCCGATGTGCAGCTCCGAGCGCGCATTGGCGTCGTTCCAGAGCTGGTCGCCGGTCGTGAGCGGACGGTTGACCTGGGCGTAGGACCAGTCGCTTGCGCCGGCCGGCTCGGTCGTGACGTCGCCGGCCATGTAGTCGAGACGCGCGACACGCGCAGGCGGGTCGCCGGCCGGCGCTGTCGTCTGGGCGATGGCGCCGGTGCTGGCGAGATTGAACGCGAAGGCGGCGAACACGGCGCCGGCGATGAGCGTGCGGCGCGTGATGATGGATCTGCGGACGAAGCTGCGTGCGTCGTAGCGCTGGAATGTTTTGGGTGTTTTCATGGTGTCTCTCCACGGCACCTCGAAGAGATTTCGGGATGCCATGTGGCGCACTGTATCCGCCGAGGGTGTTTCCATGCGCTCGGATTTGTTAAGGCATATGCACGAGATGTAACAGAACGTGTGATAGCGACCCTAAACGCCGGATTTAGGGAGGTTTTAAATGAATTTGTCGGCTATTTGTCAGGAGGTTGACCGCTTTAGCCACGCTCGAAGGCGTCGAATTCACGCTGCCCAAGTGGCGTGATCCGCAGCACGCGCGGGCGGCTCGTGCGCTCGACCCAGCCATTCGAGGTGAAACGTTCGAGCAGCGCTGCGCCGAGCGCACCGCCCAGGTGCGAACGCCGTTCGCTCCAGTCGAGGCAGGTACAGGCAAAGCGGCGCCGGCGCGTGCGCAGCGCGCCGAGGTCGACGCCCCAACCGCCAAGTCGGGCGACGCCCGCTTCGGTGGGTTCCAGATCGTCGCCATGCAACACGAGCAGGCCGCCTGCGACAAGCCGGTCGAACACGCGCACCGCGACCTCGCCAGCCATATGGTCGTAACAGGTGCGCGCGTGGCGCATCTCCACGGGCACTGTGCGGGCCGGCCGCGGCACCGGTT
Source organism: Paraburkholderia sp. J67 (assembly GCF_905220265.1). Taxonomy (NCBI): domain Bacteria; kingdom Pseudomonadati; phylum Pseudomonadota; class Betaproteobacteria; order Burkholderiales; family Burkholderiaceae; genus Paraburkholderia; species Paraburkholderia sp. J67. Next base: position 146,238 of record NZ_CAJMZK010000013.1, on the reverse strand, counting down.
GCACCGGCGCGGCGGCGTGCGCGACATTCATGAGCGCCTCGATGGTCTGGGCGATTTCCGGCGTGGCGATGCGGTAGTAACGGTGCCGGCCGCGCACCTCGGGCGCGAGCAGGCCGCCTTCCGCGAGCCGCGCGAGATGGGCGCTGGCGGCGGACGGCGAGAGGCCCGCGATCAGCGTGAGTTCGCCCGCCGGCCGGGCACTGCCGTCCATGAGCGCCCACAGCATAGCGGCGCGGCCCGGATCGGCGAGCAGCGCGGCGACGCGCGCGAGGCCGGGGAAATGGCGGGATTCGTCGGCGGTGGGCAGGGGCATGATCGGCTCTCTCGGTCGTGGCGGCGGCCGGCGCGCGGCGCGGCAGCCCATGTGTCTACTCTAGCGAAACGCGGCATTCGACGTTTCAGGCTGCCGTGAAATATCGCATGCAAAGGACTGCCCGGCCTGCGCCCGAATCCGTGACGCGCCAGGCCACCGGGCTAGAATGGGGCTCTTTCTGAAGTCAGCAGGTAGTCATGAAACGCATTCTGGCCCTAGCAGCCGTCGCGCTGCTCTGCGCGGCCTGCGCTGGCGGTACGCCGCCGTCGAGCAGTTCGAGCGGCATCACCATGTACGGCACCCTCGACGAAGGCATTACGTTCCACAAGTGAGCGTCAATGAGGCCATGCGGATGTGTGGCAGAAATTGAAGGTCGAATGACGAGACTGCCGGTCACGCGCATGCGATGATGGTCTGTCTCGTCCCGAAGGCCGTCACCGCCTGCCGCTTCCATGTCTGCCAGTCAGTCCAACGCACCCGACGCACCCATTGCCCGCCACGTGGTCTTCGCGGTCGCGCCTGATCTCGTGTTGCTCGACGCCTGTGGTCCGATGGAGGCGTTCTGGCGCGCCGAACTCACGATGCGGACGAGGGCGCTGGCATCGTCGAATTCTTCCGCTCCGCTTGACCCCTGCGCCTATCGCATCACCCTCGCTTCGATCGAAGGCGGCGTGTTGCCGACGTTCGCCGGCCTGCCCGTGGTCGCCGAGCGGCTCGATGCGCTCGATCCCGCCACCATCGACACGTTGATCGTCCCGGGCGTCCCCATCGACGATCACACCGTCCTGCAGCCCGAACTGGTCGCGTGGATCGCGGCCCACGCGCCACGCGTGCGGCGCGTCGCCTCGGTCTGCACCGGCGCGTTCTATCTCGCCGCCGCGGGCTGGCTCGATGGCCGCCGCGCCGCGACGCACTGGCGCAACGCGGCGCAGCTTGCACGGCGCTTCCCGCAAGTCGACGTCGACGACGAACCGATCTTCGTGCGCGACGAGCGCGACGGCCGCGTGGTCTGGACCTCGGCGGGCGTGACGGCCGGCATCGACCTCGCGCTCGCGCTGATCGAGGAGGATTGCGGCCACGCGGTCGCGATGCAGGCGGCGCGCCGCCTCGTGGTGTTCATGAAGCGCCCGGGCGGCCAGGCGCAGTTCAGCGAGGCGCTTGAGGCGCAGAGCGCGGCGGGCGGCGCGTTCGACGCGCTGCACGGCTGGATGGCCGCGAACCTGCATGCCGAGCTGAGCGTCGAGCGCCTCGCCGAAGCCGCGTGCATGAGCCCGCGCACCTTCGCGCGGCGCTACGTGGAAGCGATGGGGCGTACGCCCGCGCGCACGGTCGCGGCCATGCGCGTCGAGGCCGCCGCGCACGCGCTTGCGCAGTCGCGCCTGCCGGTCAAACGTATCGCCGCCGACTGCGGTTTTGGCACCGAGCAGAATCTGCGACGTGCGTTCGAGCGGCGCTATGGCGTCTTGCCCGGCGACTATCGCGCCCGCTTCAGCGCGATGAGCGCTTGATACGGTCGCGATGACAGCTTGATGGCAGTGAAAGCGGTGCGGGGGCGGCGCTGTGATTGACATTTGGCGCTCGTATAATCGACGGCACCTAGAACAGTGACCGCGCGCGTGAGCGCGAGGCGCACAACCCCACGAACCGGAGCCGATATGAGTACGCCTTCCCAGCCACTGGACCGTTCGGAAACGACGTTCCGCTTCCTCGCCGAGCCGACTTCGGTGAACTTCGGCGGCAAAGTTCACGGCGGCGCGTTGATGAAGTGGATCGACGAAACGGCCTACGCGTGCGCCGCCGTCTGGTCGGGCCGCTATTGCGTGACCGTGAGCGTGGGCAACATCCGCTTTCGCCGGCCAATCCTCGTCGGCAACATGGTCGAGCTGCGCGCGCGCGTGGTCGCCACGGGCCGCACCTCGATGCATATCCACATCACCGTGCATGCGGGTGACCCGAAGAGCGGCCAGTTGCGTCTCACGACCGATTGCCTGATCGTGTTCGTGGCCGTCGACGAAAACGGCAATCCGATTCCCGTGCCCACGTTCGTGCCCGAGACGGACGAGCAGAAGCGCCTCGCGAAATACGCGCTCGACGTGAAGGAAGCGCTCGACGCGATCGTCGAACTCAAACCCGAAGAAGTGGCGAAGGGCCAGGTCTGACGCCTTCACGGTCAACGTGGCCAGCATGAAAAACGGGCGGCGAGGCATCCATCCTCGCCGCCCGTTTTTGCGTTTTAGCCCTTCAGCAACGATGTTTTATTTCGGCATGATTACTTCGCATTGCCGACCATCTCGCCAGGCTTCACCCATTCGTCGAACTGCTGCTCGGTCACATGGCCGAGCGCGAGCGCGGCCGCCTTGAGCGTCGTGCCTTCCTTGTGCGCCTTCTTGGCGATCTGCGCGGCCTTGTCGTAGCCGATGTGCGGATTGAGCGCCGTCACCAGCATCAGCGATTCGTTGAGCAGCGTCTCGATACGCGAATGATTCGGCTCGATGCCCACGGCGCAGTGATCGTTGAACGAGAGCGCGCCATCGGCGAGCAGGCGGATCGATTGCAGCACGTTGTGCGCGATCATCGGGCGGAACACGTTCAGCTCGAAGTTGCCGCTCGCGCCGCCCATGTTCACGGCCACATCGTTGCCGAACACCTGGCAGCAGAGCATTGTGACTGCTTCGGACTGCGTGGGATTGACCTTGCCCGGCATGATCGAGCTGCCCGGCTCGTTCTCGGGAATCGACAGCTCGCCCAGACCGCAGCGCGGGCCGCTCGCGAGCCAGCGCACGTCGTTGGCGATCTTCATGAGGCTCGCGGCCACGGTCTTGAGCGCGCCGTGCGCGAACACGAGCGCGTCGGCGGCGGCCATCACCTCGAACTTGTTGGGCGCGGTCACGAACGGCACGCCCGTGAGCTTCGCGATGGTTTCGGCCACCTTCTGCGCGAACTGCGGATGCGCGTTCAGACCCGTGCCGACCGCCGTGCCGCCCTGGGCCAGTTCATAGAGATGCGGCAGCGACGATTCCACATGCTTGATGCCGTGATCGAGCTGCGCGACATAGCCCGAGAACTCCTGGCCGAGCGTGAGCGGCGTGGCGTCCTGCAGGTGGGTGCGGCCGATCTTGACGATGCCCGCGAACTGCTTCGACTTGTCGGCGAGCGTGTCGCGCAGCGTCTTCAGCGCGGGCAGCAGATGCTTGACGATGCCGTAGGCGACAGCCACGTGCATGGCGGTCGGAAACACGTCGTTGGACGACTGGCCGCGATTGACGTCGTCGTTCGGGTGGATCTTGCGCGACTCGCCGCGCTCGCCGCCCAGAATTTCGCTCGCACGGTTCGCGATCACCTCGTTGAGGTTCATGTTGGTCTGCGTGCCGGAGCCGGTCTGCCAGACCGCGAGCGGGAATTCGCCCGCATGCTTGCCTTCGACGATCTCGTCGGCGGCCTGGACGATGGCGCGCGCCTTGGCTTCGTCGAGCACGCCGAGCTGCTGGTTCACCTCGGCGGCCGCGCGCTTGATCCACGCGAGCGCGGTGATCAGCTCGGGCGACTGCTTCTCGGACGAGATGCGGAAGTTCTGCAGCGAACGCTGTGTCTGCGCGCCCCATAGCTGGGCGGCCGGCACGGCGATCTCGCCGAACGTGTCGCGTTCCATTCTGACATTCTCATTGCTGGCGGTCATGTTGACACTCCGATGTTGAAGGCGGCGCCGGTGTATCGGCGCGGCGCCGCGTATGACGGGTCGGGTCCGCGTGGTGGCTGGGGGCAGCGGCGCAGCGAGGCAGCGCCTGCGTGAGCGCCGCAAACGGGCTTCACGCCTGGCTAGAACGGCGGACGATCAGGTTGCTCTTGCCGACGGCGCAGCGCAGGAAGCGACGCGAGCAGGGCTCGCATTCATCGCTTGATCACAGCTGGCTGTCGACCGGCAACAGCAAGAATAGCCCGGTTAGCAGATTCCGGTAAAAACCCGCACCAGGATCGAGGTTGTAGGTGCGGATCATGCCGTCTTCCTCATCGGTCCAGATAAGCGGCGAGTTGGTCACGGTGCCGCGCTGCTGCGCGAGTTGGGCGGGCGTCGCGAGCGTCACGCGGTAGCTCGTTTTGGGCGATGTCGCATAGGCGAAATAGACGGCGACTTCGTGGGCGATGGGCGGGCTGTCGATGGTCAGCGCGAGTTCCGTGTTCAGGCGCGCGGAGCGGGGATCGAGATTGAGCGAGCCGATCACGAGCGTCTTTTCGTCGATCACATAGGCCTTCGCGTGCAGGCTCGCGCGGGAGCGCGAGCCCGTGATGCCGAAGTGGCGCGAGTCGCCGCCCGAATCCTGGGTGGGCTTGAACTCATAGAGATCGGCGCCGGCTTCGAGCATCGGCACGCGATAGGGGCTGTAGCCCGCCTGCACGGCGACGGCGTCGGTGGCCGCGAGCGAGTTGGTGAGGATCGCCACGCGCACGCCGTGCGCAGTGAGCGTGCGGATGGTCTGCACGCCCGCATCGTGCGGCACGAAGTACGGCGAGAACACCAGCACGCTGCTTTGCGCGGCCTGGATCCGGTCGAGCAGCGAGCGCATCGCGTCGCCCAGTTCGCCTTGCTGCGGGCCGCCGATCTTGCCCGGCGAATCGGCCACGAACTGGCACTTCGCCCACACGAGCCCGAGTTCGTTGCGCGTGATCTGCTGCGCGAGCGGCGTGGCGTTGAGCGGCTTGGCGTTATAGGGATCGGCGGTCTTGCGCCAATGCTCGCGCAGATCGTCGCGCGCGACGTCGAGATCGTGGGCGTCGAAGGTCTGATGATTGAGCACGTGAAGCGGGTACGACACGCTGCTGTTCCAGTATTCGTCGAAGCTCGCCGACACGCTCGCCGCGACCGGGCCCGCGCCGAGCACGTCGAGATCGCGGAACTGCAGCGTCGGGCTCGCGCTGAAATATTCGTCGCCCAGATTGCGTCCGCCTACGATCACGAGTTCGTTGTCCACGATCGTCGACTTGTTGTGCATGCGGCGCGTGAACTGATCGACGTTCGAGAAGAAGTTGCGCGTGCGCGTGAACATGCCTTCGCCCGCGCTGCCATACGGATTGAACACGCGGATCTGGATATTCGGATGGCTGTTGAGCGCGGCCATCAGGCGGTCGATGTCGTGGAAGTTCAGGTCGTCCACCAGCATGCGCACGCGCACGCCGCGATCGGCGGCGTAAAGCGCCGCGCCGAGCAGGAGCTTGCCGGTCGTGTCCTCGTTGGCGATGTAGTACTGCATGTCGAGTGTCTTCGTCGCCGCGCGGGCGAGCGCGACGCGCATCTGCAGCGAGTCGGTGCCGGTGGCGAGCAGGCGAAAGCCCGACTCGCCCGGATGCGCGGCTTCAGGCGCGGCGAGCGCGGCGCCAAGCGCCGTGGCGCTGGCTTGCGACGTGGGCAGCGCGGCGCTGTCCTCGCGCGGGTAGTCGGTCGCGGGCGGGCGCGTGGCGCAGGCCGCGAGGAGCGTCACGCACAGGAGCGCGAGGCTCGCGCGCTGGAGGCGTGGGCGGATGTGCGGGCCGGTGCGGCGGGACACGTTCAGAGCGGTAGGGGCGTGCAAGCGGATTCTCCTCGGCATTCGGCGCGGGGCGTCCCCGGGGCGTTCCCCATACCTGTCGTTCGCTGGGTCCGTCAGCAGAATCCGTTCCCGTGCTTCGCTTACGTTGCGCGCCGTCTACGGCCGATTCTATCGGCAAGCGGTGCAATGCGATCGGCTACGTGATGGCCGGACGATCTGCTCAGCGGCCGCGGTGATCGCTGGCGTCGTTTCACTTCGGGCGGAAACGTCGCGGGTATCGCCAGCGCGAAACTGCTTCCATCGTCAACGATGGGAGAACGCGATGAAGCCGACGACGCGAGTGGAACTAACGCAAGAGCAAGAGATTGGCGTGCCCAGAGGCGCCTGCCGACGGCTAAGGCGCGCACAGGGCGGCGTGGTGCGAGTGCTGGAAGGACGCGTGCTGATGACGGTCGAGGGCGATGCGCAGGATTACTGGCTCGCACCCGGCGAAGCGCTGCCGTTCGCGCCGGGCGAGCGGGTGTGGATCGGCGGATGGGACGAGGCCGTGCGCTGCGCGGTGAGCGTGCCGCAAGCGCCGTGGTCAGACTCCCGCCTTCTTGCGTGGCGCGCCTGGCTCGCGCGCTGGGCGGCGGCCCTGCTCAGACGGCCCGCGCGCATGCGAATGCGGTTGCGCGGGTTGCGAGGCTGACCCAGCGTGCCCGGCGCGCTTATCCGCGCGGGGTGGACGACGTAGCGGCGCGCGCTTCGTCGGCGTCGCGCTCGCTGCCGCGCGCGGGCTTGCCGGCCCAGTAGCCCGCGAGCAGCGATCCCGACAGGTTGTGCCACACCGAGAACAGCGCGCCCGGCAGGGCCGCGAGCGGCGAGAAGTAGAGCTTGCCGAGCGTCGCGGCCAGCCCCGAATTCTGCATGCCGACTTCGATGGCGAGCGTGCGGCAGACCGACTCGTCGAAGCCCAGCAGGCGCCCGCCCCAGTAGCCGCCCAGCAGGCCGATGCCGTTGTGCAGCACCACGCCCAGCGCCACGATCGGGCCGACCGTTGCGATGCTCGCGTGCGTGCCGCCCACCACGGCGGCGATGATTGCGAGGATCGACACCATCGACACGAGCGGCAGGATCGGCTCGACGCGCCGCACGAGGCCGCCCGCGAGGCGGTTGACGATCAGGCCGACCACGATCGGCAGTGCGACGATCTGCACGATGCTCATGAGCATGCCGTGTACGTCGACGACGATCGAGGCGTCCACGTAAAGGCGCGTGAGCAGCGGCGTCGCGAACACGCCCACGAGCGTGGAGAGCGCGCTGATCGTCACCGACAGCGCCACGTCGCCGCGCGCCAGATAGATCATCACGTTCGAGGCCGTGCCGCTCGCCACGCTGCCGACCAGCACCATGCCGGCGGTGAGATCGGCGCTCATGTGCAGCGCGTGCGCGATGGCCCACGCGGCCAGCGGCATCACCAGATAGTGCAGGACGATGCCGGCCAGCACCGGCGCGGGGCGCGTGAAGACACGCTGGAAATCGGCGAACGAGAGCGTCACGCCCATCGCGAGCATGATGATCGTGAGCAGCGTCGTGACGTGCGGCGTGATGGGCGTGACGGCGCCTGGATTGAAATAGGCGAAGAGCGAAACGAGGACGGCCCAGAGCGGGAACAGTCGGGTGATCGGGGCGAGCATGAGGGCGAGGGTCCGTGAGCGGGGAGGTTCGGGTACGAGCAGGTTTGTTTTGGAGGACGAACCGGAGCGGCCGTGCGCGGCCGGGGTGGCCGGCGGTGCGCATGGCGTGAGTCTCCGTTTTGCTGCTATGGAGTGCCCTCGTGGGACGGCTGGCGGGCAGACGCCAGCCGCGTATTCTAACCGCTCGCTCTCACGCGCCCGGACGGGCGCCGGGAGATGGGGCTGCGCGCGTTCAGCCCGCGTGCGTGGCGGCTTCGCGCTGCACGCGCCGGCTGATGCGATGGAAGCGCCAGGTCATGAGCGCGGCCACGCTCGCGAGCCCCGCCGCGAGCCCCCACCAGAGGCCGAGCGCGCCCAGCCCGAAGTGGAACGCGAGCGCGTAGCCGATCGGAAAGCCGATGCCCCAGTAGCCGAGCGTGGCGGCCAGCATCGGAATGCGCGTGTCCTTGAGGCCGCGCAGGCAGCCCGAGCCCACCGTCTGCATGCCGTCGACGATCTGGAAGATCGCCGCCACGCCCAGCAGCGAGGCTGCGAGCGCGACGGTCTGCGCGTTGGCAGGGTCGTCGAGCCGCAAATACAGGCCGACGATCCAGTGCGGCGCGAGCACCATCACGAGCGCCGACATCGACATGAAGCCCACGCCCAGACCCAGCGCGACGAAGCCCGCGTGGCGCGCCGCGCCCGGCTGGCCCGCGCCGATCCAGTAGCCCACGCGTACGTTGGCCGCCTGGCCGATCGAGAGCGGCACCATGAACATCACCGAAGCCACGTTCAGCGCGATCTGGTGTGCGGCCAGCGGCATCGAACCGAGCAGGCCCATGACGAGGCCGGTGGCGAGAAAGAGCGTCGCCTCGACCGCGTAGGTGATCGCCACAGGCCAGCCGACCGCGAACAGTTCGCCCATCATCGGCGCGGTGGGGCGGCGTGCGACCACGAAGTGCTGGTGCGAGGGCCGCAGATGCAGCAGGGCCATCAGCAAGAGCGTGGTTAGCCAGATGGTCACGGTGGTCGCCGCTGCCGAGCCGAGAAAGCCCAGGCGCGGCAGACCCCAGACGCCGTGGATCAGTCCGTAGTTGAGAAAGCCGTTGAAGAACACGCTGCCAATCGACACCCAGAGCAGCCGCCTGGCCGCGCCGATGGCGGGCAGGAACGCGCGCATCAGCCCGACGCCAATCAGGCTCGCGGGTGCGCCCCAACGCAGCACGGCCGCGTATTCGCCGACCTGATGGGCGAGCACGGACGGCTCGCCGAGCGCAACGAGCACGGGCGTGGCGAACGACAGCAGGAGGAACGCGGGCACGGCCAGCAGCAGCGAGAGCGCGAAACCGGTCCAGTAGATGTGCGGCACGCGGTGCAGATCGTCGGCGCCGCGCGCCTGCGCGACGCTCACGCTCACCGAGGTCAGCACGCCTTGCAACACCGTCACCACGACGAAGAACAGATTGGCGCCCAGGCCGCCCGCTGCGAGCGCACCCGCGCCCAGCGAGCCGAGCAGGACGGTGTCGGTCACGCTCATCGCCATCTGCGAAAGCTGGGCGATGGCGAGCGGCGCGGCGAGGCGCGCGGTGTCGGCGGCGTGGCGGCGCAGCGAGGGCGGGGCGATGGCGCGGCGCGCATCGTGGGCGCGCGTGGGGGCGGTGGATCGGGTCATGAAAGCAGACGCGGCGCGAATAATCGCGCCGCGTGTCCTGTGTGTGCGTTCGTGTCGGGGCTGAAAGCTTATGGCGAGATTACCCTGCTTTCGGACAAAAAGCACTTATCTGGTGCATTTGCTTTCGGAAGCGTTTCGGTAGAGCTTCGTCCGCGCTTCGCCGCCACCGGGGCCGAACGTGCCGGCGCGGGCTAATCCGCCTCCTGGATCGCGATGCGCGTATCCCCCAGCAGTACCGATTGACCCGCGCGGATCTTGCAGGTCTTGCGCAGCTCGACTTCGCCGTCCACCTTGACGGCGCCCGAGGCGACGATCTGCTTGGCCGAGCCGCCGCTATCGGCGAGACCCGTGATCTTCAGAAGGTTGTGGAGTTCGACGTAGTCGCCGGTCAGGGTGAAAGCGAGATTGGGCATGGCGTATCGGGAATCAGGAGCGCGCCGCGCGGGCGCGCGAAGGGTGAGCATCATAAGCGATCCCACGCTGGCGAGCGGTGGATACATCTCGGGGCCAGATGTTATGAAATCGTCAGAAAGTGAAACGGTGAGTAACGCTGCGGGACTTGGCAGGCTTCCTCAGACAAAAATGGATTCACCCCAGCCGGGAACGCTGCCTCACACCAGCATCACGTGAGGCAGCGGCTTTATCGAGCAAGACCGCGCCGCATGGGCACGCCCATTGCGGACCGGTCACTGGAACTACTGCAAAGAGGATATGCCATGACCCAGATTCGCAAGCTGCTTACCGCTACTGCTATCGCCACTGCTGCCGTCTTTGCGCAGAGCGCCTTCGCCCAGACCGCGGCGCAAGCAGGTGTCGAAGCACCGTCTGCCGCACCCAGCCAGGCACCGGCTGCCAACGGCATCGCGCAACCCGCGCCCGCCCCGCAGAACCTGACCGCGCCGCAATCGAATGATCCGCTGGTGCAAAAGCGTAGTGCCAACGCGCAGGCCAACGCGGAATACCGCAGCGCCAAGAAGTCGGCCAATGCCGAGTACAGCGACGCGAAGAAGCAAGCCAAGTCGCAGTACAAGTCGCAGGTCAAGGACGCGAAGATCAACCACAAGGCCGATCGTCAGGCCAATGATTCGGAAATGAAGGATCAGATGAACGGCCAGTCGGCCCAGCAGGCGGGCGCCCAGCAACAGGGCGGTACGGCCCAGCCGTAAGGCTCGTTTTTTTCGACTGCTTGAAGCGGCGGCGCCCGGAAACGGGCGTCGCCGTTTTTACATGGGTACGATGTTCAGGGGCTGATCGCGACGTTCGCATATAAATATCGCCAGATCACGGCAAGATCGACGCTTGCCGGGGTGAGGTGTATGGATATACAGTATGCGTCGCCGCGTCTCGTATAAGACGCGCTTCCATCTCTTGTCATCTGCTGCCGTGTCCACCGTCTCTCTCGCCGATTCCTCCCGCGCCGAAACGGGGTTGCCCGACGTGGCAGCCTACCTCGCGAAGCTTAACGACGCCCAGCGCGCCGCAGTCGAGCACGGCGGCCCGCAGGCCTTCGCGCCGGGTGCCGTACTGCCCGAGCCGCTGCTCGTGATCGCCGGGGCGGGGTCAGGCAAGACGAATACGCTGGCGCATCGCGTCGCGCATCTGGTCGTCAATGGCGCCGATCCACATCGCATCTTGCTGCTAACGTTCTCGCGCCGTGCGGCGCAGGAGATGACCCGGCGCGTCTCGCGCATCGCAGCGGGCGTGTCGGGCGCTGCCGCCACGCTCTCGCAAGGGCTCACCTGGGCAGGCACGTTTCACGGCGTTGGCGCGCGGTTGTTGCGCGAATACGCGGAGCAAATCGGCCTTTCGCCAGCGTTCACGATCAACGACCGCGAAGATTCCGCCGATCTCATGAACTTGGTGCGTCATGAGTTAGGATTGTCGGCGAAAGAGAAGCGATTTCCCGCTAAATCGACGTGTCTGGCGATCTACTCGCGCGTCGTCAACACCGGCGACTCGCTCGCGAACGTGCTTGCGCGCTCGTTCTCCTGGTGTCTCGAATGGGAGCCGCAACTGCGTGCCTTGTTCGCGGCGTATACCGAGGCCAAGCAGAAGCAGAACGTCCTCGATTACGACGATCTGTTGCTATATTGGGCGCATATGGCGGCAGAACCGGCTATCGCCGCCGATCTCGCCGCACGCTTCGATCACATTCTGGTGGACGAGTATCAGGACACCAACCGCCTGCAAGCGTCGATCCTGCTCGCGCTCAAGCCCGATGGCCGCGGCCTCACCGTGGTCGGCGACGATGCCCAGTCGATCTACGCGTTTCGTGGCGCAACGGTGCGCAACATCCTCGATTTCCCCGCGCATTTCGATCCGCCCGCGCGACAGGTGACGCTCGAACGCAACTACCGCTCGACCGAACCGATCCTCGCCGCGTCGAACGCGGTGATGGATGCCGCCACCGAGCGCTACACCAAGAACCTCTGGACCGACCGCGCCTCGCAGCAGCGTCCGCGTCTCGTTACCGTCGCCGATGAAGCTACCCAGGCGCGCTACGTGGTCGAGCAGATTCTCGAAGCGCGCGAGGGCGGCATGAGGCTCAAGCAGCAGGCCGTGCTGTTTCGCGCCGCGCACCACAGTGCGACGCTCGAAATCGAACTCGCGCGTCGCAACATCCCGTTCGTGAAGTTCGGCGGGCTGCGTTTTCTGGACGCCGCGCACGTCAAGGACGTGCTGGCGGTGCTGCGCTGGGCGGAGAATCCGCTCGACCGCGTGGCGGGCTTTCGCGTGACGCAACTGATGCCCGGCGTCGGGCCGGCCACGGCCGCGCGGCTGCTCGATCAGGTTGCAGCGTGCACGGGGGCTTACCGCGCCGCCCAGGCGCTCGCCGCCTTCGCGCCGCCGCCGCGCGCGGCCGAGGACTGGCCTGCGTTCACTTCGCTCATCGACACGCTCGGCGCGCGCGCCACGCCCTGGCCTGGCGAATTCGAGCGGGTGCGGCGCTGGTACGAGCCGCATCTGAAGCGCAATCACGAAGACGCTCAGGTGCGTCTGGCCGATCTTCTGCAGATGGAGAGCATCGCGAGCACCTATGCTTCGCGCGAGCGCTTCCTGACCGAACTCACACTCGATCCGCCCGACGCGACCAGCGCTGAATCGGCCGATCCGCTGCTCGACGAGGACTACCTGATTCTCTCGACGATCCACTCGGCCAAAGGCCAGGAGTGGCGCAACGTGTTCGTGCTCAACGGTGTGGATGGCTGCATTCCGTCCGATCTGGGCGCGGGCAGCGACGAGGAACTGGAGGAGGAGCGCCGCCTGCTCTACGTGGCGATGACGCGCGCGAAAGAGGATCTGCACATCGTCGTGCCGCAGCGCTTTTATGTGCACAACCAGGTGGCGTCGGGCGATCGCCACGTGTGGGCGTCGCGTACGCGCTTTATCGGCGCGCAGATGCTGCCGCTGTTCGAATCGTGCGCCTGGCCGCCCCCGCCCGTGATCAGCGCGCCGAGCGCCGCGGGGCTGGCCGCCGCGGCAAAAGCGAAGGTCGAGATCGGCGCGAAGCTGCGCAAGATGTGGGAGTAGGCGGGCGCCGCCCAAGACAAGCAAGACGCGGCGCGGCCGGGGCAGGCCGCGCCTGGGGCTTCGATGATGCGCCGACGCTCAGCGCGTCTGGTTTCGCGGCGGCGGCACGAAGAAGTTGCGCAGCCACGCGGCGAGGCGCGTGAATACGTCGTCGGGTTCCTCGACGAAGATTTCCGGCTTCAGCAGACGCAGATATTCCATGATCTGCTGCGCTTCCTGCTTCTGGAACGTGCCGTGCGTGATGCCCATGCGCAACAGGCCGCGCAGCTCGCCCAGACGCTCGCGCGCGAGACTGCCGGTCGCCTGTTCGCAGCCGATCTTCGCTTCGTAGACGCGCTGTCGCAGCGACTCCGCGAGACGCCAGGAGGGCGTCTGCATCTTTTCCTCCAGCGCCTGGATGTCCTGCACGCCCGACTTGATCTGCGCGGCGAGCGGGTCGATCAGCGTTTCTTCGCCCTGCGCCTCGTGCACGATCGCGGCAGCCCATTCGCGGCATTGCTTCGCCAGCTCCTCGGGCGTCCATTCGGAGCGCGCAGCAAAGCCGAAGCCGAACTCGCCGGCATGGCGCATCAGCATCGAAACGACTTCCGGAAACTCCTTGTCGAGCGTGCGCTTGGCCCACGCGTACTGGCCGCCCTGCAAGAGACGTTGCACGGCCTGCTCGGTGAGCGGCGTCATGTTGTCCAGCAGTTTCGCGCGCAGGAAGTCCTCAAACGACGGCGTCAGAAACTGCGGGTCGAGCTTGAGCGAGACGCGCAAAAACGCGTCGAAATCCTTGCGCAGCGACGCAAGCGTTTCTTCCTTGAGATTGAGGGTGATGTGCCCCATTGTGGTTGCCCCGGTGTATTCCTGGCGGTGCCTGGCTTCGCTTGGCCCGATGGCGCCAAAGCAGGCCTCGACGGTTTAACGGCGCATGGGGGCGAAACTTGAGCCTGGCGGGCCGAGGACCCGCTCGAAAGTGCCCGCAGGCGGGGCGCCCGGCGCTCAGCGCAGCACCACGCCCTGCCAGAAAAAGAACGCACCCAACCCGACGGCGATGGTGAGGAGCGGCCGCTTCGTGAGTGCGCTCACGCCAATGGCCGCGAGCGCGCCGACGAGCTGCGGATTGCGCCACGTCAGCTCGGCATTCTGGCCATGTGGCGAGACGGCCATCGGCACGATGATCGCCGTGAGCACCGTGACCGGCACGAAGCCGAGCGCCGTGCGCACGAGCGGCGGGAACACGAGACGCTCGCCCAGCACGAAGACGGCGGTGCGTACGACCCAGGTGATGAGGGCCATGCCGAGAATCAGGACGACGTAGTTCATGGCGTTGCTTGTCGCGTTGTTCATTGGCGGCCTGCGGCGATGGCGTGTTGATCGAGTTGATTCTGGCGAGGCTGGCGAGGCCTGTCCGGGGGCGTGGCGCTTGCGTTGGCCTCGCTGCGTTCAGCGGGGGCATCGTCTGCATCGAGTGGCTTGCGCGGCCGTGACAGTGCGACACCGACGGCCACACCCACGAGCACCGCGCCAAGCAGCCCGAGCTTGTACGGCCAGCCCTGCCAGAAGAAGGCAAGCGCGCCCGCCGTGAGGGCGGCGGCCAGATAGCGCACGGCAACGAGCTGCGGAACGACGATGGCGATGAAGGTGGCGACCATCGCGAAGTCGAGACCGAGCGACTGGAGCCCCGGAAACGCCGCGCCGAACAGCAGGCCGAGCGCCGTCCAGAGCTGCCAGTTCAGGTACATCGAGAGGCCCGAGCCGAGGAAGTGCCACGGCGACACGTCGCCGGGCGCGTGACGGCGGAAGTAAGCCCAGGCGACGGCGAACACCTCGTCGGTGAGCAGGCCGCCGAGCGCGAGGCGCCAGCGCAGCGGCAGATGCGAGACATAGGGCGCGAGCGTCGCGCTATAGAGCACGTGACGCAGATTGACGATGAGTGTGGTCGCCCAGATCACGGCGAAGCTCGCGTGCGAGGCGATCAGCCCGAGCGCGATGAACTGCGCAGAACCTGCGAACACGGCGAGCGACATCAACTGGCCGTGCCAGAGCGCAAGCGGCCCGGTGGCGACGAGCGTGCCGAAAATCATGCCGAAGGGCGCGGCGCCGACCATCATCGGCAGGGTGTCGCGCGCGCCCGCGACGAATTCCTTGAAACGGTGGGGATGCGTGGTCAAGCTGGTCTCCTCATACGGAAATCCAGCATAGCGAGCGGCCGCGCGCGTGGCTTGTACGATCTTGCGGTGAGGTTCAGGCCGTCTGCCAGCGTCCCGGCGGTACGCCGAACATGCGGCGAAAGTGCCGTGTGAAGTGGCTCTGGTCGGTAAAGCCCTGAGCGGCGGCCACATCGGCCACTGCGGCACCCGCGCGCAAGGGTGCGAGCGCGCGTTGCAGGCGCAACTGCGTGCGCCACGCATGCGGCGGCAGGCCGGTGGACTGGGTAAAGAGGCGCGTCGCGTGGAACGGCGAAAGGCCGACGGCCTGCGCGAGATCGGCCACACGCAGTGGCGTGGCGAGATCGGCGGCGAGCAGGGCTTTCATGGACTCGACGCGCGGCTCATTCGGCGCGGTGGCGAGTGGTGCCGCACGGGTGCGGGCATGACGGGTGAGAAGCGTCGACAGGGCGTCGATCAGGGCGTCTTCGGCCGTGAGCAAGTCGCTAGACGCGGGTGTCGGGTGGGTTTGCGCGCCGCTCGCTTGCCTGCGCGAGCGGTCGGTGGCCGTTTCCATCAGCTGATGTGCGCGGGAGAGGCGGCGCGCCAGATCGAGATCGCGGATCACCTCGGCGTCGAACCACGGCAGCGGCTGCGGGCAGCCCGCGATTTCGCCCGCGAGCGCCTGCAAATAGTCCACCGGCACGTACATCACGCGATAGCGCCAGCCTTCGTCGACGGCACGCGCGCCGGTATGAAGTTCGCCCGGGTTGATCACGGGCACGCTGCCCGCTTCCGCGACGTGGTGCGACCCGCTGTAGCGATAGCATTCGGCGCCTTCCTCGATCACGGGGACCGTGTAGGCGTCGTGCCAGTGAGGCGTGAACTCGTGATCGTGATACTCGGCCGTGAGCAACTCCGCGCCGGGCAGGAGCGGCGAGCGCCAGTAACGGGCGGAATCGCGAAAACGGGAGAGGGTCATGGCACGGGTCCGGCGGCGACCCTTGCAGTTTAGCGCACCGGGATGGTCGTGCCGGCCGGCATCGGAACGGCGGTGACGCTGTTCTTGGCGCTGCCGCTCACGACGCGGTCGCTGTAGGTCAGGTAGACGAGCGCGTTGCGCTTCGTATCGACCACACGGACCACGTGCAACGTCTTGAAGAGGAACGACATGCGCTCGTTGAAGACATCGGCTTGCTGTTTGAGCGGCGCGGCGAAGCTGATCGGCCCGACCTGGCGGCAGGCGATGGAGGCTTCGGTCGGATCTTCGGCAATGCCGAGCGTGCCTTTCACGCCACCGGTGCGCGCGCGCGAGACATAGCAGGTGACGCCTTGCACGGCGGGGTCGTCGTAGGCCTCGACGACGACCTTGTCGGAGCCGGTCACGCGGAAGTTGGTGTTCACGCTGCCGATCTGCTCGGCGTGGGCCGCGCTCACGAGGAGCGTGCTCGCGCAAACGGCCAGCGCGAGGCGCAGGCAGGCGGCGTAGCGGGTCGATTTCATGCGGATTCCCGAGAATGGTGAAGCCGTATTATCGGGCAGGGTGGGTGAGGATAACGGCTAAACGTGGATCGTCAGATCCATTGCATCGTGCAGGATGCGGAGCACGTCGATACTTCGCGATTCTTCGGAGAAGACGCGAAACATGACAAAGTGCCGCCCTTTGCGTCGATTGCGAGCGACGTGCAAGGTCATGAGGCCTCTGGCGATCTCGTCACGCCTGCGAACGCCGGGCAGATTCGGACCAGACGTCAGATCCTGCAATGTGCTCGAGAGCGTGCGCGCGTAGTCCTGCGCCTGGGCAGTGCCAAATTGTTCGGCCGTCCAACGCACGATGCTGCGGAAATCGTTCACGGCGAGGTCTGCAAGCCGGACGTGCCAATCGCCTTTGCGGGCAGTCATTGCGAGCGTTTTGCCGCGCTTGCAGGTGTGAGCACATCTTCGGTAATGGCATCGAGATATTCGGCCAACGCTTCGGAGGATGAAAAACTCTTCAGGCGTCCGGCGTCGGCGTCGGCAATACCCGCGTGAGCGGCGTCGCGCAACGTTTCAAGCTTCTCGTGCATTTCCACTTCTTCACGCTCGATCAAACGCAAGCCTGCGCGTAGCACTTCGCTTGCATTCTGAAATCGGCCCGAGTTGACGAGCGAGTCAACCAGGTGAGCCTGACGTTCGGTGAGTACGACGTTGCGAGTAGGCATGGCGGCAACCTTCGGCACAGTGCATATTGGCAGATTATGCCACTCGGACCCGGAAGCACTCGAAAGCGCGCCATAAAAATTTGCGCTGCGCCAAAAGAAAAAGCCGTTGCGTGATTCACGCAACGGCTTCGATTTTGGCTCCTCGACCTGGGCTCGAACCAGGGACCTACGGATTAACAGTCCGGCGCTCTACCGACTGAGCTATCGAGGAACAGCAGTACAACTTACAGCTATTAACTTCTTCAAAAAGCCCGTTTTGATTAACGGGCCTTTGCTAATTCTGGCTCCCCGACCTGGGCTCGAACCAGGGACCTACGGATTAACAGTCCGGCGCTCTACCGACTGAGCTATCGGGGATCTGCAAAAGCAGAGAACGAAATTCTATGGTGTCTGGAGCAGTCTGTCAACACCTGATCGTCATCTTATTTTAATTCCCGTCGAAAAATCGTTCGAGGGAGGGATGACGAGGCCGCAGCCGCTGCCCCAGACGCACGGGTTACCCGTGCGAGAGGCCTGCTATCAACGTGCGAGAAGCGCGAGCTTGTCCTTCACGTCCTTGAATTCTTCGGCTTCCGGCAGCGCGGGCTTGGTCTTGGTGATGCTCGGCCAGCTCTTCGCCAGTTCGGCATTCAGTTCGGTGAAGTGTTGCTGGTCGCCAGGCACGTCTTCTTCAGCGTAAATGGCGTTCACCGGGCATTCGGCGACGCAAACAGCGCAGTCGATGCACTCGTCCGGATCAATCGCGAGGAAGTTGGGACCTTCGCGAAAGCAGTCCACCGGGCACACATCGACGCAGTCGGTATAGCGGCACTTGATGCAGCTTTCGGTCACAACGTGGGTCATTCAGGCAGCTCCTGCATGCTTTGTATCGTGGGTTGGCGCGGGGATGGCCGGGGTTGGCCATTCGCCAAAAGCGGTATTGTAACTTAATGCGTTTTTTCCTAACCAGACGCCCGCAACGCTTCTTAGATCGTTTCGTGATTAGTTTATGCGCTGGGCGCGCGAGCAACCGGCGCGCGATTTTCGCGCGAATTTTGCGCGAGGTCCATGCATTTGGCCCTGGCGCCGACAGGGGCGTGCTGCATTGCCGGCTGCCGCCGCGCGGCTTCGGGTAACATGGGCGCACCGTCGGCGCACGCCGCCCGCAGCGCCGCAACCGCCTTATCTGCCTCACGAAGGCGAGGGCGCCGCGAGCGGGAGAGACAGGCGCGCGCCCTCCGATTGCAGTCCGGCTGGCCCATCATGATCATTACTTCGCTGCTCGATACCGATCTGTACAAATTCACGATGATGCAGGTGGTGCTGCATCATTTCCCCGCGGCCAATGTGGAATATCGCTTCCGCTGCCGCACGCCCGACGTCGATCTCGTGCCGTATGTCGACGAGATCCGCAGCGAGATCCAGAAGCTCTGCCGCCTGCGCTTTGCCGAGCCCGAGCTCGAGTATCTGCGCAAGATGCGCTTCATCAAGGGCGATTTCATCGACTTTCTCGCGCTGTTCCATCTGAACGAGAAGTACATCACGGTGACGCCTTCGGCCAAGGGCAATGGCGAGATCGACATCGAGATCAAGGGGCCGTGGCTGCACACGATCCTGTTCGAGATCCCGGTGCTGGCGATCGTCAACGAAGTCTATTTCCGCAACACACAGCATCATCCGCAGTACGACGAGGGCCGCGAGCGCCTGCGCCGCAAGATCGAGCTGCTCGGCGCGAGACCTGAGTTCGCCGACTGCAAGATCGCCGACTACGGCACGCGCCGCCGCTTCTCCAAGCGCTGGCACGAAGAGGTGATTCTCACACTCAAGGAAGATCTGGGCGAGCAGTTCACGGGCACGAGCAACGTGTACTACGCGATGAAGCACAACCTCACGCCGCTCGGCACGATGGCGCATGAGTATCTTCAGGCCTGCCAGGCACTCGGCCCGCGTCTGCGCGATTCGCAGATCTACGGCTTCGAGATGTGGGCGAAGGAGTATCGCGGCGACCTCGGCATCGCGCTCTCGGACGTCTACGGCATGCAGGCTTTCCTGCGCGACTTCGACATGTACTTCTGCAAGCTCTTCGACGGTGCGCGCCACGATTCGGGCGATCCGTTCGACTGGGGCGAGCGCCTGCTCAAGCACTACGAGGACAACCGCGTCGACGCCCGCACGAAGACCATGATCTTCTCGGACGCGCTCGATATTCCGAAGGTGCTGAGTCTCTACGAGCGCTTCAAGGATCGCTGCCGTCTCGCCTTTGGCGTGGGCACCAATCTGACCAACGACCTCGGCTACCAGCCGTTGCAGATCGTCATCAAGATGGTTCGCTGCAACGGCCAGCCCGTGGCCAAGCTGTCCGATTCTCCGGGCAAGAACATGTGCGACGACAAGGCCTATCTCGCCTATCTGCGCCAGGTGTTCGGCATCGAGCAACCCACGGAAGAGGAGAGCGCGGGCAAGTAATGGCCACGCCACCAGCCTCCTCCAGGCGGTAAGACACAAGGCGACGCGCCGTTATAATCGGCGCGTCGCCTTTCTTCATTTGACGAGGATGTTCATGGACACCACGGCCGCCCGCCGCAGCATACTCGCGCGCATCCGCGCGGCCCAGGGTCGCGATGCGACACCCACGCCGCACGAGCGGGAAGCCGTCGCCGACTACCTCGCGCGTCATCCCCAGGGGCCGCGCCCGCCGCTCGAAGGCGACCTCGTCGCGCGCTTCGTCGAACAGGCGAAGAGCATGGCCACCACCGTCGATGAAGTCGCGCAACTGGCCGATGTGCCGGCCGCCGCGGCGCGCTATCTGGCTTCGCTCGGATTGCCGACGCAGGCTGTTGCCTGGCAGACGCTCGAATCGTTCGACTGGAGCGGCGCGGGCCTGAGCGTCGAATTCCGCAAGCCCGAGGATCGCGATCTGGTCGGCCTCACGGGCTGCTTCTGCGCGACGGCTGAAACGGGCACGCTGGTGCTGCTGTCCGGCCCGCAGACCTGGGCCTCGGGCGCGCTGCTGCCCGAGACGCACATCGCCGTGGTGCCGGCCTCGCGCATCGTGGCGGGTCATGAGGATGCCTTCGCACTCATGCGTGCCGAGCGCGGCGAGCTGCCGCGCGCGGTCAATTTCGTGTCGGGGCCCTCGCGCACCGGCGATATCGAACAAACCATCGTGCTCGGCGCGCATGGGCCGTATCGCGTGCATGTCATCGTCGTACATGGCGCGTGACGTTCGCCAGTTGGCCGTGAAGATTGACGTGAAGCGCAACGCAGTGCGTGGCGCGATCACGGTGCTGGCAGCCTGTGCCGCCCCCGGCGCTCACGCAGCCGCCGTGAACGGCGCCACGCTCTCCGCGACCTGGGGCCTGCCATTCGCGTTGATGCTGTTGTCGATCGCGCTCTTTCCGATGTTCGCGGCCAGTTTCTGGCATCACCATTTCGGCAAGATATCGGCGGCCTGGGCGCTCGCGTTCCTGCTGCCGTTCGCGGCCACGCACGGTTTTTCGGCGACGTATCCGCTCTTCCTGCATGCGCTCGTCGACGAATACGTGCCGTTCATCGTGCTCCTCGGCGCCCTCTATACGATCGCGGGCGGGATCTGCATCTACGGCAATCTGCGCGGCTCGCCGCGCACCAATACGATCATCCTGCTGCTGGGCGCCGCGCTCGCGAGTGTGATGGGTACGACCGGCGCGGCGATGCTGCTGATCCGCCCGCTGTTGCGCGCCAACGACAACCGCCGCCACAACGTCCACGTGGTGGTGTTCTTCATCTTTCTCGTCGCCAACGCGGGCGGCTCGCTCACGCCGCTCGGCGATCCGCCACTTTTCCTCGGCTTTCTCAACGGCGTGAGTTTCTTCTGGACCACGCGACATCTCGCCGTGCCGATGCTGTTCGTCTGCGCCGTGCTGCTCGTCGTGTTCTGGCTGCTCGATACGTGGTACTTCCGGCGCGAAGGCGAAGCACGCGCGGCCGTGCTCGACCCGACGCCCGATACGGGGCGGCTCGCCATCGGCGGCAAGTTCAACTTCGTGCTGCTCGCGGGCGTGATCGCGCTCGTGCTGATGAGCGGCGTCTGGAAGCCGGGTATCGGCTTCGACATGCCGGGCGCGCGGCTCGAATTGCAGAACCTCGTGCGCGACGCGGGTCTCGTCGTGCTGGCAGCGATCTCGCTCTTTTGCACTTCGCGCACGGCACGCGCCGACAACGGTTTCGACTGGGCGCCGATCGCCGAGGTGGCGAAGCTTTTCGCGGGCATTTTCGTGACGATCACGCCGGTGATCGCGATGCTGCGCGCGGGCGAGGCAGGCGCATTCGCCTCGCTGATCCAGTTCGTGAACGACGCGCCGGGCCGTCCCAACGACGCGCTCTTTTTCTGGGCGACAGGGCTCCTGTCGTCCTTCCTCGACAACGCGCCCACCTGGCTCGTGTTCTTCAATCTCGCGGGCGGCGACGCGCCCACGCTCATGACGAGCGGCGCGCGCACGTTGGCGGCGATCTCGGCGGGCTCGGTGTGGATGGGCGCGATGACCTATATCGGCAATGCGCCGAACTTCATGGTCAAGGCCATCGCTCAGCAGCGCGGCGTGCGCATGCCGGGATTCTTCGGCTATCTTGGCTGGTCGTGCGTGGTGCTCACGCCCGTGTTCGTCGTGGCGACCTGGCTGTTCTTCGTCTAGTCTCGCGTCGCCTCGCGCGTTGAGGGAAAGCACGCGCGAGCGACAATGTAGCGAATCAACCTCAGAAGTGTGGAGAGCAACGATGCAAAAGATTCTCGTGGCGCGCCCGATCTTTCCGGAAGTGATCGACCGGCTCAAGCAGTATTTCGACGTCGACTGGAACAACGGCGAGACCTTGTCCGCCGACGCGCTCAAGGCGCGGCTCGCCGACAAGGACGGCGCGCTCACGATGGGCGATCCGGTCGACGCGGCGGTGCTCGCGGCCGCGCCGCGTCTGCGCGTGGTCTCGAACATGGCGGTGGGCTACAACAACTTCGACATGGCGGCCTTCAACGCGTCCAACGTGCTCGGCACCAACACGCCCGACGTGCTCAACGAAACCACGGCCGACTTCGGCTGGGCGCTGATGATGGCGGCCGCGCGCCGCGTGACCGAATCGGAACACTATCTGCGTGCGGGCAAATGGCAGAAGTGGTCGTTCGATATGTTCCTCGGCGCCGATATTCATGGCGCGACGCTCGGCGTGATCGGCATGGGTCGCATCGGCCAGGCGCTCGCGCGACGCGCGCTCGGTTTCAACATGCGCGTGATCTATCACAACCGCTCGCGCGTCGCGCCCGAGATCGAGCGCGAGCTGAACGCCGAATACCGCTCGAAGGCCGATCTGCTCAAGGAAGCTGATCACGTCGTGCTGGTGCTGCCGTACACGCCCGAGAACCATCACACGATCGGCGCGGCGGAACTCGCGCTGATGAAGCCCACGGCCACGCTCACGAACATCGCGCGCGGCGGCATCGTCGACGACGCCGCGCTTGCCGAGGCGCTGCGCACGCGTCGCATCGCTTCTGCAGGCCTCGATGTGTTCGAGGGCGAGCCCGCCGTGCATCCCGCTCTGCTCGAAGTCGACAACGTCGTGCTCACGCCGCATATCGCGAGCGCGAGCGAGGCCACGCGCCGCGCGATGGCGAATCTCGCCGCCGACAATCTGATCGCGGCACTGGGCGAAGGCCCGCGCGCAGGTCAGCCGGCCAATCCGATCAACCCCGACGTGCTGGGGAAAGCGCGTTCATGAGCGTCGAGTCGTTGATGGCGATCGCGTTACTGGTGCTGGCGATCGCGCTGGCCGTGTCGATCGTCGCGCTGCTACGCGCGCGACAGGGCGCACACGGCGATGAACACGCCGACGCCACGCTCGACGCGCTCGATCAGCTGAGCGATCGCCTGAGCGGTGCGAGCGAGACGCAGGCGCGCGCGGCCGAGCGCATCGAGCGCGAGTTGCGCAACGAAATCGCGCGCACGGCGCAGGCCTCGCGCAGCGAGTTCGGCGGCGGCTTCGCGCAAGTGCAGCAAGCGCTCGCGGCGCATCTCACGAGCATCGCGACCGTGCAGAACGGCCAGCTTGACAGCTTCGCACAGCAACTCGCGAAGCTCACCGAAAGCAACGCGCAACAGCTCGATGCCGTGCGCCAGAGCCAGCAGGTGCAGGCGCAGCAGGCGCGCGACGAACAGGGCGCCGCGCTGCGTCACTTCGGCACCTTGCTCGGTCAACAGGTCGCGCAACTGATCGAGGCGAACGATCGTCGCCTGAGCGAGGTGCGCGCGACGCTCGAACAGCGGCTCAAGGACATCGAGGCGAACAACGCGGCCAAGCTCGAAGAGATGCGCCGCACGGTCGACGAAAAACTCCACGCGACGCTGGAGCAGCGTCTGGGCGAATCGTTCAAGCTGGTCTCGGATCGCCTGGAGCAGGTGCATCGAGGCTTGGGCGAGATGCAGACGCTGGCGGCGGGTGTCGGCGATCTGAAAAAGGTGCTGACCAACGTGAAGACGCGCGGCACCTGGGGCGAAGTGCAGCTCGAAGCGTTGCTGGAGCAGATGCTCACGCCCGAGCAGTTCGCGAAGAACGTGGCGACCGTGCCCGGCAGCAGCGAGCGCGTGGAGTTCGCGATCCGCCTGCCGGGGCGCGGCATCACGGCGGGCCAGGCGGGTGGTGCGGACGCACCGGTCTGGCTGCCCGTCGACGCCAAGTTTCCGCGCGAGGACTACGAGCGGCTGATCGATGCGCAGGAGCGTGCGGATCTGGCGGGGATCGAGGAAGCGGGGCGGGCGCTGGAAGCGCGCGTGCGCGCCGAAGCCCGCACCATCGCCGAGAAGTACGTGGCGCCGCCGCATACCACCGATTTCGCGCTGCTGTTCCTGCCCACCGAAGGGCTCTACGCCGAGATCCTGCGCCGGCCCGGTCTCACCGATCTGTTGCAGCGCGACTATCGCGTGAGCATCACGGGGCCGACCACGCTGACGGCCCTGCTCAACAGTCTGCAAATGGGTTTTCGCACGCTCGCCATCGAGAAGCGCTCGAGCGAGGTCTGGCAGGTGTTGGGGGCAGTGAAGACGGAGTTCGGCAAGTTCGGCGACGTGCTCGCGCGCACGAAGTCGCAACTGGAGACGGTGACGCGCTCGATCGAAGCCGCCGAGGTGCGCACGCGCGTCATGAATCGCAAGCTGCGCGATGTGGAGGCGCTACCGGGCGAAGAGGCCACGAACCTGCTCGGCGAGGCGCTGCGCAACGGCGATGAGCTATCCAGCCGCGACGAGTAGTGCAAGCGTCGGCATCAAGAAAAACGGGACGCTCCAGGCGTCCCGTTTCTATTTGTGGCTCTGGACGGCTTAACCGATCGCCGGTTCAACGGGCGCGGCGAGTTTGTCGAGTGCGTCGCCCGTCACGCGCACGATGCGCCAGTCGGAATAGACCGTCGCGCCCATCTTCTCGTAGAAGCGGATGGCCGGTTCGTTCCAGTCGAGCACGCTCCACTCGAAGCGCGCGCAGTTGCGTTCGACGGCGATGGCCGCGAGCGCGCGCAGCATGGCGGTCCCGAGACCCGTGCCGCGCTGCGTCGGCTGCACGTAGAGGTCTTCGAGATACAGCCCGCGCCGCCCGAGGAAGGTCGAGTAGTTATGGAAGAACACCGCATAGCTGACGATCTTGCCGGCGTCCTCGGCCACCAGGGCTTCGGCGGCGGGATGCGCGCCGAACAGGGCGTCGGTGAGCAACTCCGGCGTGCCGGTGAACAGGTGCGTGAGCTTCTCGAAGTCAGCGAGCTCGTACATCAGCGCGTGGATCGCGCCGACGTCGGCGGGCGTGGCCGCGCGGATGGTCGCAGCCATCACGCTTCCTCGGGGACGTCGGAGAGATGGATCTCGATGCCCCCGAAGCGCGAGGCGACCCAGTTGTACAGATGGCAGGCGATCCACAGCAGCACGAAGCCGACGATCGCGTTGAGGATCAGCGCGCTGAACACGGTGCCCAGTTCGAAGGTGCCGTAGCGGAAGAACGCGACCACGGCGACGAGCAGCACCACCGGCACGCTGAAGGTGAGGTACACGAGGATGAGCGCCTTGGCGGTCTGCCCCGCGGCAATGAACGAGATCTGTTTTTTCATGTGAGTCGGTCCGTAGGTCGAGTGGACGTAGCGTAGCGTTGTCTGGTTAATAAGGCGAAACGGTGAAGGGCTCGTCGGCGCGGTGCGCTAGACGAGTCCGTCAAAAAGCATGATGTCGACGGCGTCCCCGGCATCGAGATCGGCGGCGTCATGGGCGAGCACGATAAAGCAGTTTGCCTCGCTCATGGTGCTAAGCGCGCCAGAACTTTGCGAACCGGTCGGGGTGACGCGCCACTGGCCTTGCGCGTCGCGTTCGGCGATGCCGCGCTGGAATTCGGTGCGGCCCGCGCGTTTGCGGATCGGGGCGTCGCAGCACGCCGGGATCAGCGGCATGGGTTGCGGCGTCGCGCCCGACATGGCGATCAGCGCGGGGCGCACGATCTGGTAGAAGCTGACCATCGTCGCGACCGGGTTGCCAGGCAGGCCGAACAACAGCGCCGCGCGGCCGGCTCCCGGGCGGCCGCCCGACCAGATGCGGCCGAACGCGAGCGGGCGGCCCGGGCGCATCGCGAGGCCCCAGAAGCTCACATCGCCGAGCGTTTGCAACTGGCTGCGCGTGAAGTCGGCCTCGCCGACCGAGACGCCGCCCGAGGTCAGTACGACATCGGCGCTTTCGGCGGCTTGCAGCAGCGTGGCGGTCAGCGCTTCGGGATCGTCGCGCACGACGCCGAGGTCGATCGGCTCGACGTTCAGGCGTTGTAGCATCGCGCCGAGCGTGTAGCGGTTGCTGTCGTAGATGCTGCCCGCGTCGAGCGGCTGGCCGGGCGAGCGCAATTCGTCGCCGGTCGAGAAGTACGCCACGCGCAGACGTCGTTTCACCCTGACATCGACGAGGCCGAGCGAGGCCATCAAGCCGATGTCGCTTGCGCGCAGCACGCGGCCCGCACGCAGCGCCACGCCACCGCGCGCGAGGTCTTCGCCCTGGCGGCGGCGGTTCGCGCCGGGCGCGACGGCGTTGGCAGCGAAGGAGATCGTTGCGGGGGCATCGGTTTCGCAGGCGTCGATCGTCACGCGCTCCTGCGGCACGATGGTGTCGCAGCCCACGGGAATCGGCGCGCCGGTCATGATGCGCACGCAACGATCTGACGCGACCGCATCGGTGTACGGATGACCCGCGAAGGCCTTGCCCGCCACCGTCAGCGTGAGCGTCTGCGCCGGGCGAGCCAGTGCGGCGCTGTCGAACGCATAGCCATCCATCGCCGAGTTGTCGTGCGCGGGCACGTCGATCGGCGAGATCACGTCAGCGGCGAGCACGCGCGCGAGCGCGTCGCGCAACGGCACGCGTTCGCCTTGTGCGAGCGGCGTCACCCACTGGAGCACGATGGCCTGGGCGGCACTGACGGGCAAGGCTTGGGGATCGAACTGGCTGAGGCTTCCGGCGATTGCGGGGAACGTGTTGGGCGTGGTCATGGGGTGGAGAAGCGTCGCGTCCGCACACTTTCGCACAATGGGTGCGGCGATCGTCCTGGCGAGGTGCCCGAGGCCGGCAGCATGCGGTGAGGCGGGTGACACAGGGGCTTTCGATCGCCTGGATCGCCTTTCACATCAAGCGGCGCTCGGCCGGGCCCGTCAGGCACGGTCGAAGTCGGCGAGTTCCTGTAGGGAGTTGACATTGTAAAACGCGCCTTCATCGGCAAAGTCGACTTCGGCCGCCGTGTGGCGTGCGTACCACGCGCGCACCTTGCGCTCGCCCGCGTCCAGAAAGGCCGCGAGATCGTCGGCGAGCGACGTGTGCAGCAGCGCGAAAACCGGGTGCAGGCTGACTTCGCCCGCAGCGTTCGTCGTCGTGGCTGTGGCGATGGCGGCGCCGTTCGCCACGGCGGCTTCGGCGAGTCGCAGTCCGAGGTCGGCGGGCAGCCACGGCGAATCGCAAGGCGCGCTCAGGAGCCACGGCGTGCGTGCGGCGCGCAGTCCGGCGAGCAGGCCCGCAAGCGGGCCGGGATAGTCGGGCAGCGTATCGGCGAGCACTTGCGCCTGCCACGGCGCGCCAAGCGACGCATACACATCATGATTACGGTTTGCGCTGATCACGAGCGTGCCGACCTGGGGTGCGAGACGGGCGAGCACGTGGGCGGCGAGCGGCTGGCCGTGCAGCCGTTGCAGGCCTTTGTCCGCGCCGCCCATGCGTTGACCGCGACCGCCCGCAAGTACGAGGCCGGTGAGGTCGGCAGCGGGGATGAAGGGGATGACGGGAGCGGTATCGGGCATCGGCGGGGACGGCGTGCGCGTGATGAAGGTGGAGCGTGTGGCGCTCCGGCTTGAAGCGGATGGCGGGTCAACCGCCGATATACGACATCTCGATGCGCCGCTCTTCGCTCGCGACTGGCGCCGCGTTGCTGCCGCGCAATTGCGAGTAACGGTCGGCGCGCTGTTCCCAGATCTGCGCGATGGCGGCGGAGATCGCCGCGTCGCTTGCCTCGCCGCGCACGAGCGAGCGCAGGTCGTAGCCCATCGAGGCGAACAGGCACAGGTACAGCTTGCCTTCGGTCGAGAGACGCGCGCGCGTGCAGTCGCCGCAGAAGGCGCGCGTGACGCTGGAAATCACGCCGATCTCGCCGGCTCCATCCGCATAGCCCCAGCGCTGCGCCGTTTCGGCTGCGTTGTGCGCTTCGAGCGGCACGAGCGGGAAGTGCTCGGCGATGCGCGCGACGACGTCGGCGGAGGGCAGCACTTCAGCCATATTCCAGCCGTTGGTCGCGCCCACATCCATGTACTCGATGAAGCGCAGTACCACGCCCGAGCCGCGGAAGTGGCGCGCGAGCGGCACGATCTCGCTGTCGTTGGTGCCGCGCTTGACGACCATGTTGACCTTGAGCGGCGCGAGGCCGACCGCCTGCGCGGCGGCGATGCCGTCGAGCACGTCGCCCACCGAGAAGTCGGCGTCGTTCATGCGGCGAAACAGCGAGTCGTCGAGCGCGTCGAGGCTCACGGTGACGCGCGTGAGCCCCGCGTCGCGCAGCGAGCGCGCCTTGCGGGCCAGCAGCGAGCCATTGGTCGTGAGCGTGAGGTCGAGTGGCGTGCCCTCGGGCGTGCGCAGCGCTGCGAGCCGCTCGATCAGGAATTCGATGTTTTTGCGCAGCAGCGGCTCGCCGCCCGTGAGGCGAATCTTGCTGACGCCGTGCGCGACAAAAAGCCGCGCGAGACGCTCGATTTCTTCGAGCGTGAGCAGGTCGGAATGCGGCAGGAACGGGTAGTCCTTGTCGAAGACCGCGCGAGGCATGCAGTAGACACAGCGGAAATTGCAGCGATCCGTCACCGAGATGCGCAGGTCGCGTAGCGGCCGCGCGAGCGCGTCGAACACCTCGCCGGACGGCGCGCGCAGGCTCGCTGCCACGGGCTTGAGGCTCGGCGGCAGGGTGCGGGCATCGGCAACGGGGATGATGCGTCGGGACATGGTTTCCAGGTTCGGCGTCTGACTTCTCGCGATATGTTGATTTTAGCCGAAGCACCTGGCACTCACCGACGAGAGTGGGGGCTGATATATCAAAAAAAAGCCCACCGATATGGTGGGCTTTTTTGCTGCACTGCGGTGATCCGCGCGGTTTTCGGTGCGCACCGGGAACGCCCGTAAGGGTGTTATCCAGTGCGCACCGAACCGCGTGGCCGCGTCAGGCTCAGGCCTGACGGGTCGTTTCGACCTGCTGCATCGGCGCGGCGTCGGACGCCGGCAACACCTTGCGCTCGCGGGGCACGCGCGCGGGCTTGATCACCTGGGCCGCCGCTTCCTGCGCAGCGCGCAGTTTGGCGGAGTCGGTGTTCACCCACACGAGGCCAGCCGATTCGAGCATCGGTGCCAGTGCCGCGCCCGTGGCTGCTGCCGGTGCAGCAACTACCGGAGCCGGTGCTGCCGGTGCTGCGGCAGCCGGCGCTGCGGTTTCCACCTGAGCGAGTGCTGCCACCGGTGCCGGCGCGACTTCAGCCGCTTCGACACGCGTTTCGACCGGTGCGGGCTGCGCGATGGCGGCCGGATCAACCGCTTCCGTGTGCGCTGCTTCGACGCGATCTTCACGCGCCGGAATTTCAGCAACGGGAGCTTCGATGGGCGCTGCCGGCGCTTCTGCGACCGGCGTTGCGACCGCGGGGACAGCTTCGACCGGTGCGACCGGTGCGACCGGTGCGACCGGCTCGACTGCCGGAGCAACGGCTTCAACCGGGGCAACCGGCGCGACGGTTTCAACCGGCGCAGCAGGTTCCACAGCAACCGGAGCCGCGGTTTCGACCGGTGTCGCGATTTCGACCGGCGTTGCGACTTCGACCGGTGTCGCGGGTGCAACCGGCGTTTCCGTGACTTGTGCGGGTTGGGCCGTTTGCGTGGCCTCGACCGCTGCGGCGGCAGCCGCAACCGGCAGCGCCGTCACGACGACCGCTTCTGCGACGGAGGTCTGCACCACAGCTTCCGACGCACGGGCTTCCGGTGCACGAACTTCGGCTTGCGCCTGAGCGTGTGCTTCGGTCGCTGCCGCTTCGCCAGCATTGTCGCCAGCCACTTCGCCTTCAGCACCTTCGAACGCTGCCGTACCTTCCGCATCGCGCTCGCGACGACCGCCACGGCGGCCGCGACGGCGACGACGACGCTCTTCACCTTGCGGCGATGCACCGTCTTCATCGAAACCGGCCTGGTTCACGCCATCGGTGAGGGCGGCCTGGGCGGCGTCGGCGGTTTGCGCATCGGCGTCGGCGCTGGCGGCTTCGAGGCGGGCTTCCTGAGCCTCGGCCTCGGCCGGCTGCTGACGACGGCGCTCACCACGTTCCGCACGCTCCTGACGCTCGCCACGTTCACGGCGTTCGCCACGTTCCTGACGCTCACCGCGCGGTGCAGCTTCCGCTGCCTCGTTGCGATCCTGACCACGCTCGACACGTTCGACGCGCTGTTCACGCGGCTCGCGCGGTTCACGCTCGGCACGCACTTCACGGCCTTCGCGTGCTTCACGCGGTTCGCGTTGCTCGCGCGGTGCGCGCGGTTCACGCGGCTCGCGTGCTTCGCGGGGCTCACGGCCTTCACGGGCTTCACGCGGTTCACGTTGCTCGCGCGGTTCGCGTTCCGCACGTCCCGGCTGAGCGGCGCGCGTGCCGGTCGCGGCTTCGCCACGGCCTGCTGCATCGCGCCCGCCGGTGCGGCGGTTGCGGTTACGGTCGCCCGAAGCGGCCTTGTCGCCGCGCTCCGTGCGCTCGCCACGCTCGGCGCGTGCCGGACGTGCTGCCTTGTCCTGCTGGGCAACCGGTGCCGGTGCGGGTGCCGCAGCCGGTGCGCCGCCGAACAGGCGCTTGATGAAGCCGAAGAAACCACCACCGGCGGGCGTTGCCGCGACCGGTGCGGCCACGGGTGCGGCCTCGACGGGCGGCTTGACCGGTGCCGACGGCGCCGGACGCTCCGGCGTGATGCCCTTCACCGCGGCTTCCTGCTTCGGCTTGGCTTCGGCGGTGCGCTTGCTGTAACCGGTTTCCGATTCCAGTTCGCGTGCCGCTTCCTCGGCCATCTTCCACGAGGCACGCGGATCGTCCAGACGTGCGTCGTCGTGGCGCAGGCGCTCGAGCTTGTAGTGCGGCGTTTCGAGATGCTTGTTCGGGATCAGCACGACGCCGACCTTGAAGCGCGACTCGATCTTGTTGATTTCCGAACGCTTTTCGTTGAGCAGGAAGGCGGTCACTTCGACCGGCACCTGGCAATGGATTGCCGCGGTGTTTTCCTTCATCGCTTCTTCCTGGATGATGCGCAGGACCTGAAGCGCCGACGATTCCGTATCGCGGATATGACCCGTGCCGTTACAGCGCGGGCAGGTGACGTGGCTGCCTTCCGAGAGGGCCGGGCGCAGACGCTGGCGCGACAGCTCCATCAGGCCGAAGCGCGAAATCTTGCCCATCTGCACGCGCGCGCGGTCGTGGCGCAGCGCGTCCTTCAGGCGCTGCTCGACTTCGCGCTGGCTCTTGGCCGACTCCATGTCGATAAAGTCGATCACGATCAGGCCGCCGAGGTCGCGCAGACGCAACTGGCGCGCCACTTCGTCGGCGGCTTCCAGGTTGGTGCGTGCGGCGGTTTCCTCGATGTCGGCGCCCTTGGTGGCGCGCGCCGAGTTCACGTCGATGGCAACCAGTGCTTCGGTGTGGTCGATCACGATCGCGCCGCCCGAGGGCAGCGGGACGGTACGCGAGTACGCCGTCTCGATCTGGTGCTCGATCTGGAAGCGCGAGAACAGCGGCACATCGTCGTGATACCGCTTCACCTTGTTGACATTATCCGGCATCACGATATCCATGAAGGCGCGTGCCTGGTCATAGATCTCGGTGGTGTCGATGAGGATTTCGCCGATGTCGGGCTGGAAGTAGTCGCGGATCGCGCGGATCACGAGGCTCGATTCCAGATAGATCAGCATCGGCTGACCCGACGTGCCGGCCTTCGAGGCGGCTTCGATCGCGTGCCACAGTTGCAGCAGGTAGTTCAGGTCCCACTGGAGCTCTTCGGCGGAGCGGCCGATGCCGGCCGTGCGCGCGATGATGCTCATGCCTTCCGGCAGTTCGAGCTGCGCCATGGTTTCGCGCAGTTCCTGACGGTCGTCACCCTCGATGCGGCGCGAGACGCCGCCGCCGCGCGGGTTGTTCGGCATGAGGACGAGGTAGCGGCCGGCGAGCGAGATGAACGTGGTCAGGGCCGCGCCCTTGTTGCCGCGCTCTTCCTTCTCGACCTGGACGATGAGCTCCTGGCCTTCGCGCAGGGCGTCCTGGATACGCGCGCCGCGCATGTCCACGCCGTCGCGGAAGTATTGGCGAGCGACTTCCTTGAACGGCAGGAAGCCGTGGCGGTCTTCGCCGTAGTTCACGAAGCACGCTTCGAGCGAGGGCTCGATGCGGGTGACGATCCCCTTGTAGATGTTGCCTTTGCGCTGTTCGCGACCGGCGGTTTCGATGTCGATGTCAATCAGCTTCTGTCCATCGACGATAGCGACGCGCAGTTCTTCCTGCTGCGTCGCGTTGAACAGCATTCGTTTCATTGAACGACTCCAGTGCGGCTTCGCGCGCCACCCTTGAAGGCGCCCGGCGCTTCGCCGGGCAGCACAGGGGCGGGCAGCGGCAAGCCGCGCCTTATTGTGTTTTCACAAGCACGCTGGAGCAGGAACGATGGCGGGGAGAATTGCCTTGAGGGCGACCGGTTTGGCGTTGCGTTGCCAGGGACGGGCCGCGTGGGCACATGCGAAATACGTCTTCAAGAAGCGAAGAGACGTGCCGCCGGGGCACGGTTTTTCCTGCGCCTCCCATCCGCCTGTTGCGTGCGCCGGCGGCAAACTGCGCCACGCACGACCGCAACAGGACAAAAACCGCAGCCGCGAACTACGCGCGCTGCTGGCTGGATCTGCTTCGCGGCCTTCGCCATCTGCTGAAGTGCCGCGTACGGGAAGCTATCAGGAAAGCCCGTCTTCCCCCTCGGGTGTCTCGCCACCTTTGACGTCGCCATGTCCCGCACGTTGCCGGGACGATTCGGGCGCTCGCCGTATTTTCGCCACCGTCGCGTCGTGTCGCGGCCGCTTCGTATCGATTCGGGCGCGCGGCGCGACGCGCCGGATCAATTCTTTATACCAATGTTCCGTTACCGTCGGAGCCCGGTGCGACCGAACGTGCCTGTGGGCGCCGTCCCTGCCGTCGGGTGTTCCGTGCGTGCAACTCGTTGCTTCTCTTAAGACAGGGTGAGCAACCAGCCCCGGGCACAAGTAAAATAACCGTTTATCGCTTGCCGCCTGCGCATGCCGCAAGGGTTAAGTTCCGGAAGAATGCCCTTGGATATCCATCGGGCGGATCGGGAACTATTTGGCCGTTGGGCCGACCGTTGCGTCAACGCTGGCCAAATTATATTCAGAATGAAAGGGTTAGGCAAAATATCCCAGAATCAGGTCGCAAGTGACCAGGTTTCGTTCGTCGAAATCGACGACGGCGCCGCTGGTCAGCGCATCGACAATTTCCTCCTGCGCGTCTGCAAAGGCGTGCCGAAGAGCCACATCTATCGCATTTTGCGCAGCGGCGAAGTCCGCGTGAATAAGGGCCGGGTCGATGCGCAGTACCGGCTCGAACTCGGCGACCTCGTGCGCGTGCCGCCCATCCGCATCGCCGAAAAAACCACGCCCGAAGCGGCGCCGGTCCCTGCCGCGCATTTCACCGTGCTCTACGAGGACGATGCGATGCTGGTGATCGACAAGCCCGCCGGCGTGGCCGTGCATGGCGGCAGCGGTGTGGCGTTCGGCGTGATCGAGCAGATGCGTCAGGCGCGTCCGCAGGGCAAGTTCCTCGAACTCGTGCACCGCCTCGACCGCGAGACCTCGGGCGTGCTGATGCTGGCGAAAAAGCGTGCGGCGCTGGTCGGCCTGCACGAGCAGATTCGCGACAACAAGACTGACAAGCGCTACTACGCGTGCGTCCACGGTGATTGGGCGAGCGACTGGGGCCGCCGTCGCGCGGTCAAGGAGCCGCTGCACAAGTATCTGACCCCGGAAGGCGAGCGCCGCGTGCGCGTGCAGCCGGACGGCATGCCGTCGCATACGGTGTTCAATCTCGTCGAGCGCTGGCCGGAGTACGCGCTGCTCGAGGCCGAACTCAAGACCGGCCGCACGCACCAGATTCGCGTGCATTTGGCGCATCTCGGCTTGCCGATCGTCGGGGACGCGAAGTACGGCGACTTCGCGCTCAACAAGGCGCTGGCGCGCACCGGCGCGAAGCCCGGCGTGAAGCGCATGTTCCTGCACGCTTACCGGCTCAAGCTCACGCATCCGATCACGGGCGTGCCGTTGCAGTTCGAGGCGCCTTTGCCGCCGGAACTGCGCAGCTTCGTCACCGAGTTGCGCGCGCAGTGCGAGTCGGCGGGCGAGGGCGAGAGTTCCGCCGCCGCGCAACCCGAGTGAGAATGCGATCCGGTCGAGGCGCGTGGGGGAGATGACGCCGCGGCCGCATTGTTCTGCCCGTTTGCACAATACGGGCACAATGGGCCGCAATACACCGGAAATGAAGCTGGACTCAAGAACAACAGTGTTTGGAGAAGGACCGTATGGCCCGAGAGCAATTTGACCTGATTGTGTTCGACTGGGACGGCACCCTGATGGACTCGACCGCCCACATCACGCGCAGCATCCAGGCCGCCTGCCGCGACCTGAGCCTGCCCGTGCCCGGCGACGAGGCCGCAAGCTACGTGATCGGTCTCGGCCTGCGCGAGGCGCTGCAAATCGCCGCGCCCACGCTCGACCCGGCTGACTACCCGCGTCTCGTGGAGCGCTATCGCATCCACTACCTTTTGAAGGATCAGGAAACCGAGCTGTTCGCAGGCGTGCGTGAGATGCTGACCGAGTTGCGCGACACGGGCTATCTGCTCGGCGTGGCGACCGGCAAGAGCCGCGTGGGCCTGAATCGCGCGCTCGCGGACGCGAACCTCACGAGTCTCTTCGACGGCACGCGCTGCGCCGACGAAACGTTTTCGAAACCGCATCCCGCGATGCTCCACGAGCTGACCCGCGAACTGGGGCAGGATCTGGGGCGCACGGTCATGATCGGCGACACCACCCACGACCTGCAGATGGCCGCCAACGCTGGTGCCGCAGGCGTGGGCGTGGGCTACGGCGCGCACTCGGCGGCGGCGCTGGAGGCGCTCGCACCCCAGTTCATCGCTTCGGATGTCGCGGCGCTGGCCGCCTGGCTGCGGGAGCACGCATGAGCGAGACCCGCCACGCCCCGGTGCGCGTGTGCGCGGCCGACGAGCTCGCCGACGGCGGCGCGGGCCAGCGCATGAACGCGACCTACGCGGGCGGCGACGCCGTGGTGTTCTTCGTGCGCTTCGGCGGCGACGTCTTTGGTTACCTGAACCGTTGCGCGCACGTGCCAATGGAGCTCGACTGGGTCGAAGGGCAGTTCTTCGAGTCGTCGGGACTCTATTTGATGTGCGCGACGCACGGCGCGATTTACCAGCCGGAGACGGGCAAGTGCGTAGGCGGCCCTTGCCGCGGCGGCCGACTGCGCCCGGTGCGCGTCGAGGAACGCGACACCCCCGATGGCCGTGCGGTATTCTGGCTGCCGGACGACGATCTGCTTCCGACCCCAACCTGATTTCATCGCTCACGCATGTCAGACAATCTAACCCCAGATTCGAACGAGCCGCCGCGCCCCATGCATTCGGGCAAGGTGGAGGCTGGCAATGGCGGCTGGGAGCGCGAAGCGCTCGAGCGCATCGCCATGGCCGCGATCACTGAGCAGCGCGCGGCGCGGCGCTGGAAGATCTTCTTCCGCTTCGCGTTCCTCGCGGTGCTGGTGCTGATTGCCTGGAGCGTGTTCGATTTTTCCGGTGCGCGCGTCGAGGGCGGCGGCCGTCACACGGCGCTGGTCTCGCTCGACGGCGAGATTTCGTCGGATACGCCCGCCAACGCGGAAGACATCAACAGCGCTCTCGACAGCGCCTTCGATGATGACGGCACGGCCGGCGTGATCCTGCACATCGACAGCCCCGGCGGCTCGCCGGTGCAAGCGGGCATCATCAACGACGAGATCCACCGGCTGCGCGCGAAGTATCCGGCTATCCCGCTGTACGTGGTGGTGGGCGATATGTGCGCGTCGGGCGGCTACTACGTCGCCGCGGCTGCCGACAAGATCTACGTGAACAAGGCCAGCATCGTCGGCTCGATCGGCGTGCTGATGGACAGCTTCGGCTTCACGGGCCTGATGGACAAGCTCGGCGTCGAGCGCCGCCTGCGCACTTCGGGTGAAAACAAGGGCTTTTTCGACCCGTTCTCGCCCGATACGCCGAAGATGGACGCGCATGCGCAGGACATGCTCGACCAGATCCACCAGCAGTTCATCGACGCCGTGAAGGCGGGTCGCGGCCAGCGTCTGAAGGATTCGCCCGATATCTTCTCGGGCCTGTTCTGGACCGGTCAGAAGAGCGTGGAACTGGGTCTCGCCGACGGTTATGGCGATACGGATTACGTGGCGCGCGAAATCATCAAGGCGCCGGACGTGGTCGACTACACGGTCAAGCAGAGCATCTCCGACCGCGTGGCGAAGCGCTTTGGCGCGAGCATCGGCTCGGCGGCCGTGCACTCGCTGATCTCGGGCGCGAAGCTTTCGGTGCGTTAATCAGTCGCACTGCGCCAGGTAAAAAGCCGCTGCGTGTCGCGCAGCGGCTTTTTGCATTTCTGCGTACTTGCCGCCAGGCCGTCAGTTCGCCAGCAGCAGGAAGATCGCGGGGCGCTTATGCAGATCCGGCACCGGCTTCTTCTTCCAGTCCGATACCGCGCGGCTCAGGATCGTCTCCGTCGGCAGCGTGAGATCGGCGGCCACGCACACGAGCGTCGAGGGCGCGCAGTTCGAGAGCAGCGTGTCGAGCATCGACTTGTTGCGATAGGGCGTCTCGATGAAGATCTGCGTCTGCTTCGCCTTGCGCGAGGTCTGTTCGAGCTCGCGCAGCTTCTTGGTGCGCTCGTTCGCATCAACGGGCAAGTAGCCGTGGAAGGCAAAGCTCTGGCCGTTCAGGCCCGAGGCCATCAGCGCGAGCAGGATCGAGCTCGGCCCCACCAGCGGCACGACCTTGATGCCGCGCTCGTGCGCGCGGCGCACCAGCAGCGCGCCGGGGTCCGCCACCGCGGGCACGCCGGCTTCCGACACCAGCCCCGTATCGATGCCGGCCAGCAGCGGCGCGAGCAGCTTGTCGACTTCGCCCGCGGGCGTGTTGACATTGAGTTCGCGGATCTCGATTTCCTGGATTGGCCGCGTGGTGCCGACGCGCTTGAGGAACGCGCGCGTAGTCTTGGCGTTTTCGCCGATGTAGCTCGCGAGCGTCCCTGCGCGCTCGCGCACGGGTGCGGGCAGGACATAGGCCAGTGCGGCTTCGTCGCCGTCGCCGAGCGTGTTCGGGATCAGATAGAGGGTGCCCTTGCTCACGATTGCGCCTCCAGCAGCGGATAGCCCGCGGCCAGCAGCATGCGCGTGAGCGCGATGAGCGGCAGGCCGATCAGGGCGGTGGGGTCGTCCGATTCGATGGCGTCGAGCAGCGCGATGCCGAGCCCCTCGGACTTGGCGCTGCCCGCGCAATCGTAGGGTTCTTCGGCGCGCAGATAAGCGTCGAGCGCGGCGTCGGACAGATCGCGAAAGCGCACTTTCGTCACGACATCGACGCTAGCCGTTTGGCCAGTCGACGTGTCGAGCAGGCTGAGTGCACTATGAAACAGGACTTCGCGCCCGCGCATGGCCTGCAACTGTTCGAGCGCGCGTTCGTGCGTGCCCGGCTTGCCGATCTGGCGGCCGTCGAACGTGGCGACCTGATCGGAGCCGATCACGAGCGTGCGGCCCGTACTGGCGGGCAGGGCGGCCGCGACCGCGCGGGCCTTTTCTTCGGCGAGGCGCAGCGCCGTGGCCTCGGGCGTTTCGCCGGGTTGGGGCGTTTCGTCGATGGCGGGCACAGCGGTGTCGAACGGAATGCGCAGACGCTCGAGCAGTTCGCGGCGGTAGCGCGAACTGGACGCGAGGATCAGCGCGGGGCGGCCCAGGGCTTGGGCGCTCGCTTGGGCGGGCGAAGAGTCAGGCTGCATGATCGGATGGTTGAGCTAAAACACTGAATAGGAGGCGGTTGCGGGCGCGGCCGCAGGAAACGGCAAAAAGAGGGGCGGATTTTGTCGCGGACCCTCGAAAAATGCCAGTCGTACCGCTGCTTGTGAGCGTGAGCTTAAGTGTTTGACTCACAAAGATAAAGGCGATATGATTTTGGGCTTTTCATCGGTACGTTCGCCTTGCACGCCCACTGCGGCGCAGATGCGTCACCCAAAAATGCGGCGTGAAAGCAGGCGAGGTCTGGGCGCTTTAGCCCAGCGCGCAAGTGTACGCGTCAGGCGCAACTATGCGACAGGCGACACGTGTGTGTGCGTAGCCGATGCAGTGGGATCAAGCAGCAGGATCGGGGCCGCTCAAGTCGACCGCCTTGCATCGCTTGCAGGTCGCATGTCTGAAGCAGGAGAGTTCACATGGCCGAACAGCTTAACCCACGCGATATCGATATTTTTGAATTCGCGCGCAGCGCTCGCGATGCCGCCGGCACGGTTCGCATCTCGCAGCTGCCGCGCATATTGAATGAAGTCCCGGCCGACTCGCCCGATCGCGATACCGCGTTCACATGGCAGGCCGAAGGCTTTACGCAGCCGGAATTGCAGGATGATGGCACCCATGCTCCGCAGCCGTATCTGCGGCTCGTGGTCCACGGCGGCGCCTGGCTCTCGTGTCAGCGGTGCCTCGCTCCCTACGAGCAGGCCTTCAATGCGGATGCGGTCTTCCGTATCGTCCAGACGGAAGAAGAGGCGGACGAGTTTCCGCTCGACGACGATGAAGTCGAAGTGATCGTAGGCTCGCGCCATTTCGATCTCGTCGACTTGATCGAAGAGGAGTTGTTGCTCGCCTTGCCGCTCGTGCCGAAGCACGAAGTCTGTCCGGAAATTCACGAAAGCCTCGCCTCGGGTCCCGATGGCGCGGACGGCGTGGACTCCGTGGACGACGTGCCGGAGCAGGAGATCGAGACGGAAGAGCGCATCAACCCTTTTGCGGCGCTCGAATCGCTCAAGAAGGACGGTCCCGGCAGCAAGCACTGAGCGCCAGTTTCTGGCAATCAGGCGG
Source organism: Paraburkholderia sp. J67 (assembly GCF_905220265.1). Lineage (NCBI taxonomy): Bacteria > Pseudomonadati > Pseudomonadota > Betaproteobacteria > Burkholderiales > Burkholderiaceae > Paraburkholderia > Paraburkholderia sp. J67. Next base: position 107,497 of record NZ_CAJMZK010000013.1, on the reverse strand, counting down.
CCGCAGGGTCAGCAGTATCAGATACGTGGGCCTGAGCCCGGAGTCCGGCTACCCGCCCTGGGTGGCGGCGGCCGGATCGGGCTGTGTTAGAATTCGGAAAATTTTCAGGAGTTATCATGGCAGTTCAACAAAACAAGAAGTCGCCGTCGAAGCGCGGCATGCACCGCTCGCACGATTTCCTCACGGGCGCGCCGCTGGCTGTCGAGCCGAGCACGGGTGAAGTGCATCTGCGTCACCACATCAGCCCGAACGGCTACTACCGCGGCAAGAAAGTCGTCAAGACCAAGAACGACTAATCGTTCCAGCGTGCGGCGCAGCGGCCCCGGGTTCTCCTGGGGCTATCTTGCAGCGCCGCACATGGCGATTCCGTTCGCTTGACCATTGTTCGGCTCGGCAAAAAAGGCGGCATTCAACTGCCGCTTTTTTGTGCCTGAAATTCGTCGCATTCCATGACTGTTAAGCTCACGATAGATTGCATGGGAGGCGACCACGGCCCGTCGGTGACGGTGCCCGCCGCAGTCCATTTCGTCCGCTCACACCCCGACGCGCATTTGCAGCTCGTGGGCATCGAGACGGCGATCCGCGCCCAGCTCAAGAAGCTCAAGGCGCAGGACCTCCCCGCACTTTCCGTCGTTCCCGCCACCGAGGTCGTCGAAATGGACGATCCGGTCGAAGTCGCGCTTCGCAAGAAGAAAGACTCGTCGATGCGCGTCGCGCTCAATCGCGTCAAAGAGGGCGAGGCACAGGCCTGCGTGTCTGCCGGTAACACCGGCGCGCTGATGGCTGTCTCGCGTTATGTCCTCAAGACGCTGCCCGGCATCGAACGACCGGCCATCGCCTTCGCGCTGCCCAATCCGCGCGGCTACACGACGATGCTCGACCTCGGCGCGAACGTCGATTGCGAACCTCAGCATCTGCTGCAATTCGCCGAGATGGGCCACGCGCTCGTCGCCGCGCTCGAAGGCAAGGAGCGCCCGACCATCGGTCTCCTGAACATCGGCGAAGAAGTTATCAAGGGTAACGAGACCATCAAGCGCGCTGGCGAACTGCTGCGCGCGAGCACGCTGAATTTCCGCGGCAATGTCGAAGGCAACGACATCTACAAGGGTAGTGTCGACGTGATCGTCTGTGACGGTTTTGTCGGCAACGTCGCGCTCAAGACGTCGGAGGGCCTCGCGCAGATGCTCAACGACATGATCAAGGAAGAGTTCGGCCGCTCGTGGCTCACGAAGCTCATGGCGATCGCCGCCTTGCCGGTGCTCATGCGCTTCAAGAAACGCGTCGATCACCGCCAGTACAACGGTGCGGCGCTGCTCGGCCTGAAGAGCCTCGTCATCAAGAGCCACGGCTCGGCCGATGCCTACGCGTTTGAGTGTGCGATCAATCGCGGGTATGATGCCGTCAAAAATGGCGTGCTGGAGCGTCTTGCCCGCGCCATGGAAGACAACGCCGGTTCGTTCGAACAGGCGGCTGGCAGCCAGCATGGCATGGCCGGCGGCCCGAACGGCGCTGCCGCGTCGGCGACTCCCGACAGCCCGGCCGCGGGCGCTACCGGTCAGGCGGCGGACGACACTCCGCCCGCCACGGCACCCAGCTCGAAGGCATCATCCTCGAAGGCATAATGGCTCAATCGACTCTCTATTCCCGCGTGCTCGGCACGGGCAGCTTCCTTCCGCCTGAGCGCGTCACCAACCAGGATCTGGCCGAGCGCCTTGCAGCGAAAGGCGTCGAGACGAGCGACGAGTGGATCGTCGCCCGCACGGGCATCCACGCGCGCCATTTCGCGGCGCCGGACGTCACCACGAGCGATCTCGCGCTTGCTGCATCGCAGCGCGCGATTGCCGCCGCCGACGTCGATCCGCAGGCCATCGACCTCATCATCGTCGCCACCTCGACGCCCGATTTCGTGTTTCCGAGCACCGCCTGCCTGTTGCAGAACAAGCTCGGCATCCGCAATCACGGCGCGGCGTTCGACGTGCAGGCCGTGTGCTCGGGCTTCGCGTACGCCGTTTCGGTGGCCGACAGCCTGATCCGCAGCGGCCAGCACAAGACGGCGCTGGTGGTGGGCGCAGAAACCTTCTCGCGCATCCTCGACTTCAACGACCGCACGACTTGCGTGTTGTTCGGTGACGGCGCGGGCGCGATCGTGATGCAGGCCTCGGAAGAGCCGGGCGTGCTCGCGAGCGCACTGCACGCGGACGGCAGCTACGCACACATTCTGTGCACGCCGGGCAACGTGAACGGCGGCGTGATCGCCGGCAACGCGTTCCTGCACATGGACGGCCAGGCGGTGTTCAAGCTTGCCGTGAACGTGCTGGAGAAGGTCGCGCACGAAGCGCTCGAGAAGGCGCAGCTCACGGCTGACCAGATCGACTGGCTGATTCCGCACCAGGCCAACATCCGCATCATGCAGGGCACTTGCCGCAAGCTCGGCCTGCCCGCGGAGCGCATGGTCGTCACGGTGGGCGAGCACGGCAACACCTCGGCGGCTTCGATTCCGCTCGCATTCGACGTCGCGGTGCGCGATGGCCGCATCAAGCGTGGCCAGAACGTGCTGATCGAAGGCGTGGGCGGCGGTTTCACCTGGGGCGCCTCCGTCATCCGGTATTGATCCGCTACTGATTTTCGAGCGGGCTTTCGCGCTCCCGCCGCGCCGGCCGTCGTCGTCAGCCGCTCGCCTCCACGGCGGGTTGGCGGCGAATCGGCCCGTGGCGGTTCACCTGAGCGCATCGCCCATCTGTTTTGACCGAATTTTGGGGAAGTCATGAAATTCGCATTCGTTTTTCCGGGCCAGGGCTCGCAGGCCGTCGGCATGCTCGACGCCTTCGCCGACAACGCCATCGTGCGCGAGACGTTGCAGGAAGCGTCCGACGCGCTGGGCCAGGACATCGGCAAGCTGATCGCCGAAGGCCCGGCGGAAGAGCTCAATCTCACCACCAACACGCAACCGGTCATGCTCACGGCCGCCTACGCCGTCTATCGCGCGTGGCAGCAGGCAGGCGGCCCGGCTCCGTCCATCGTCGCGGGCCATAGCCTCGGCGAATACACGGCGCTCGTCGCTGCGGGCGTGCTCGCGTTCCGCGACGCTGTGCCGCTCGTGCGTTTTCGCGCCCAGGCGATGCAAAACGCAGTGCCGGTGGGCGAGGGCGGCATGGCCGCCGTGCTCGGCCTCGACGACGACACCGTGCGCGCAGTGTGCGCCGAAGCGGCTGCGGCAAGCGGCGGCGTGGTCGAAGCCGTCAATTTCAACGCGCCGGCGCAAGTCGTGATCGCCGGTCACAAGGCCGCGGTCGAGAAGGCCTGCGAAGTCGCCAAGGCGAAGGGCGCGAAGCGCGCACTGGCGCTGCCGGTGTCGGCGCCGTTCCACTCGTCGCTGCTCAAGCCGGCTTCGGACCAATTGCGCGAGTACCTCGCGAGCGTCACGTTGAACGCGCCGGTCATTCCGGTCGTCAACAACGTCGACGTGGCGTTCGAAACCGATCCCGCGAAGATTCGCGACGCGCTCGTGCGTCAGGCAGCCGGTCCGGTGCGCTGGGTCGAGTGTGTGAAGGCGATCGGCGCGCAAGGCGCGACGCATGTGATCGAGTGCGGTCCGGGCAAGGTGCTCGCGGGCCTCACGAAGCGCATCGACGGCAATCTGGTCGGCGCTTCGGTGGCCGATCCGAAGTCGCTCGAAGAGACGCTCGCGCTCTTCAACGCGTAATTCGCGCATAACTCGCAACGGATTCGAACGATGGAAAAGACTCTCGACAATCAAGCCGCAATCGTGACCGGCGCCTCGCGTGGCATCGGCCGTGCGATCGCGCTGGAACTGGCGCGCCAGGGCGCGACGGTGATCGGTACGGCGACTAGCGAAGCGGGCGCGCAAGCCATCACGGCTGCCTTTGAAGAGGCGGGCGTGAAGGGCCGCGGCGCGGTGCTCAACGTCAACGACGCCGCTGCGGCAGAAGCGCTCATCGACGCAACGGTCAAGGAATTCGGCGCACTCGCGATCCTCGTCAACAATGCAGGCATCACGCAGGACAACCTGGCGATGCGCATGAAAGACGACGAGTGGGATTCGGTCATCGACACCAACCTGAAGTCGGTGTTCCGCCTCTCGCGCGCGGTGCTGCGCCCGATGATGAAGGCCAAGGGCGGCCGCATCATCAACATCACGTCGGTGGTCGGCTCGTCGGGAAACCCGGGTCAGGCCAACTACGCGGCGGCCAAGGCCGGTGTCGCAGGCATGACGCGCGCGCTGGCACGCGAGATCGGCAGTCGCGGCATCACGGTGAACTGCGTGGCGCCGGGCTTCATCGATACCGACATGACCAAGGATCTGCCGGCCGAGCAACAGGCTGCGCTCAAGCAGCAGATTCCGCTGGGACGTCTGGGCAGCCCGGAAGACATCGCTCACGCGGTGGCTTTCCTGGCCTCGCCGCAGGCGGGCTATATCACGGGCACGACGATGCACGTGAACGGCGGCATGTATATGTCTTAACCGGATTCAGGTACTATCCGCGCCTTGAAGCGTCCAACGAAATGATTCGTTAGGCGTGGGCGCGGGCAGCCGTTCCGGAACCGCGGGTGCGCTACTTTTCTGCCAGGTCAAACCTGATAAAATGCGCGCACTCGCATTCATGAGCTAACTTTTTTCCCTTGGAGGGGTAATGGACAACATCGAACAGCGCGTCAAGAAGATCGTCGCCGAACAACTGGGCGTCGCCGAAGCTGAAATCAAGACCGAAGCTTCGTTCGTGAACGATCTGGGCGCAGACTCGCTCGACACCGTCGAACTGGTGATGGCCCTCGAAGACGAATTCGGCATGGAAATCCCGGACGAGGAAGCCGAGAAGATCACGACGGTCCAGCAAGCGATCGACTACGCTCGCGCGAACGTCAAGGCCTAAGCCTTCTCCCTGAGGGCCGTGCGCGCATTGCGCGCGCCGCTGGCCCACAAGGACGCTCGCCCGTGAAACCGCGTACGGCCGCCGCACTCGCTGCGAGGCATCTGCCGGTCAACTAGCCACAGGGCTCACAGGAGCATTTCCTGTGGCCTCTGTGGCTTTTGTTTTTGTCATCTATGGAAAAGGGGTTACCGTGAGCCGCCGTCGAGTTGTTGTTACAGGCCTGGGGCTGATTTCGCCTGTTGGCAATAATGTTGCCGACGGCTGGGCCAATCTGGTCGCCGGGAAGTCGGGCATTGCCAACATCACGAAGTTCGATGCGACGAACTTCTCGACCCGCTTCGCGGGCGAAGTGAAGGGCTTCAACGTCGAAGACTACATGCCGGCGAAAGAAGCGCGCCATATGGATACGTTCATCCATTTCGGCATCGCTGCGGGCATGCAGGCGCTCAAGGACAGTGGCCTCGAAGTCACCGAAGCCAACGCAGAGCGCATCGGCGTGAACGTGGGCTCGGGCATCGGCGGTCTGCCGATGATCGAAGTCACGCAAACCGAGCTGCTCAACCGCGGCCCGCGCCGCATTTCGCCGTTCTTCGTGCCGGCTTCGATCATCAACATGATCTCCGGCCATCTGTCGATCAAGTTCGGCCTCAAAGGCCCGAACCTGTCGATGGTCACGGCGTGCACGACCGGTCTGCACTGCATCGGCGAAGCGTCGCGTCTGATCGAATACGGCGACTGCGACGTGATGATCGCGGGTGGCGCGGAATCGACCGTGTCGCCGCTCGGTATCGGCGGCTTTGCGGCGGCGCGTGCGCTCTCGCAGCGTAACGACGATCCGGCAACGGCCAGCCGTCCGTGGGACAAGGACCGTGACGGTTTCGTGCTCGGCGAAGGCGCAGGCGTGATGGTGCTCGAAGAGTACGAACACGCGAAGGCGCGCGGCGCGAAAATCTACGCGGAAATCGGCGGCTACGGCATGAGCGGTGATGCTTATCACATGACCGCTCCGCTGGAAGACGGCGACGGCGCACGCCGCTGCATGCTGGCGGCGATGAAGAACGCCGGCGTGAATGCCAACGAAGTGAACTGGCTGAGCGCCCACGGCACCTCGACGCCGCTCGGCGACCTGGCGGAAACCACGGCGATCAAGCGCGCTTTCGGCGACCACGCAAAGAACATCGTCGTGAACTCGACGAAGTCGATGACGGGTCACTTGCTGGGTGGCGCGGGCGGTCTGGAGTCGGTGTTCACGGTGCTCGCCGTGCACAACCAGATCTCGCCGCCGACGATCAACATCTTCAACCAGGATCCGGCTTGCGACCTGGACTACTGCGCGAACACCGCGCGGGACATGAAGATCGACGTCGCGCTGAAGAACTCGTTCGGCTTCGGTGGCACGAACGGCACGCTCGTCTTCAAGCGTCACGCCTAAGCCTCTAGCGGGCCTGACGTGATCGCCTCGAGCGACACCGCGGCCGCGCCGGTGCAGTTGCATGCACCGGGCGGCCGCGATTCACATTCCCCTACGCGTCGCGTCCCAGCGCCGCGTATCGCCTTGCGCCCGTCCTGGGCGTTGCAGGCAGTGCTCCTTGCTGGTGTTCTGATCGCTCTGGCGGCCTTCTACACGACGCTCGCGCCGTGGCTCGGCGTCTGGCGGGCGTTGCCGCCGGTACTCGCTTTGGGTGCGGCGAGTGGCCTGGCCTATGTGGGCTGGCGTCGCGCGCAACCGGCTTTCATCGAGATCGGCACGGATCGCTTTGCCGCTTTTGCCCGCTCGGGCACTTGTCTCGTGGATGGCCGCTTGATCGGCGCTGCGCAGTGGGGCGGGGCGTTACTCTCGCTCGTCGTGCAGGCGGGCGCTCGCCGCCGCAGCGTGCTCATTGCCGCCGATTCGGTCGATGCCGAGTCGTTTCGCGTGCTCGCCGTCGCCGCACGCAGCGCATCCGGGCGCTAAATCCCAACTGAGTCCCAACTGAATCCAGCGGCTTTTTGCGCGCCAGCCTGATTCAGGCTCTTGCCGGCACTTGCCATTTGTCACGGCGTCCCCATTTAGCTCTGTTCCACCTCCAGCGGTGCGCTGTAAAGACTGTAACCGCTGTAACGCGCGTAACGTGGTGCCGTGGCGGTGACGCTACAATGAGGCCCCGCGTCCACTTCATGAGCTAACGGACTTTTCAGGTGAGCGAAAAAGAAATTGACCAGGTACTGGTCGAGCGCGTGCAAAAAGGTGACAAGGCCGCGTTCGAACTGCTGGTCTCCAAGTACCACCGCAAGATCATCCGCCTGATATCGCGCCTCGTGCGGGACCCCGCGGAGGTCGAGGACGTGGCCCAGGACGCCTTCATCAAGGCGTATCGGGCGTTGCCGCAATTCCGTGGCGAATCCGCTTTCTATACGTGGTTGTACCGGATTGCGGTCAATACGGCGAAGAACTACCTTGCGACCCAGGGAAGACGAGCCCCTACGTCGACCGAAGCAGATGCAGAAGAAGCTGAAACTTTCTCGGACGCCGATCAACTAAGGGATATCAACACGCCCGAGTCGATGTTGATGAGCAAGCAGATCGCCCAGACGGTCAATGCTGCGATGGCGGTTTTACCGGAAGAGCTGCGTACCGCCATTACTCTTCGGGAAATTGAAGGTTTGAGCTACGAGGAAATTGCCGAAATGATGGGCTGCCCGATTGGCACCGTCAGATCGAGAATTTTCCGCGCTCGCGAAGCCATTGCGGCAAAATTGCGTCCGCTGCTGGACACACCGGAAGGCAAGCGCTGGTAAAAAAGCCACGCTCGCGCCGGGCACGGACGCAAGTCATTAGAGTGAGTGTGTCACTGCGGGGCTCTGTAAGAAAATGGGGAGCATCATGGGGTCGGTTTCGATGCAATCGGTGTCAAGCTCGCACGGCGAGCGTTTGTCTGCCTTTGTCGACGGTGAATTCGCCGCTGAGGTCGACACGCAGGCGCATCTGAACGCAATTCTTTCTGGATTCGTCGACGAGGACCGCAAGGCCTGGTCGGCGTATCACCTGATCGGCGACGCACTGCGCTCGGACGACCTGGCGATGAGCCCGGCCGCGAGCCAGTCGTTCATGGCGGGTTTCGCCGCGCGCCTGGAAGCGGAGCCGCACGTGCTGGCGCCCGCCGCCGTGGCCGCCGGTGCTGTCGCAAGCACGCATAATGGCCGCGTCGCGCGCATCCTGTCGCTGCGCCGCCGCGTGATGCCGTCGCTGGCCGTGGCCGCCGCGGCTGCCACGCTCACGTGGATCGTCATGCCGCAGATGCACAGCGTCGGCATGGCCGGCGGCTCGCAACTCGCCGCCGTGCAGCCCGCGGGCGACAACGTACAGCGTGTGGCCATGAACGCCGTGCCCGTGCAGACGGCTGCCGTTCAGGACGGCAATATCATCCGCGACGCGCGTCTGGATGCCTATCTCGAAGCGCACCAGCAGTTCGCGCAGCAGCCGGTCATGTCGGATTCGATGCCGCTGATCCGCTCTGCCGCCCTTACCACGCAAGGCCAGTGAGTCTGATGCAGACATTGCGGTTGAATAAAAATACATTCTGGGGACGGTTGCCGGCATTGCTGTGCTGTGCAGCCGTTATGTTCACCGCTCTGTCTGTTGCCACGCGTGCACACGCGCAAGGTGCGTCGGCTGCTTCCGCTGCGGACCCGGCCACGCGCCAGGCCGCTGCGCAATGGCTCGACCGCATCCAGCAGGCCGCGCAGCAGCAAAATTACATCGGCACCTTCGTCTATCAGCGCGGCAACTTCGTGCAGTCGTCGCGCATCACGCATTACGCGACGAAGAGCGACGGCGAGTTCGAGCAGCTTGAAAGTCTCGACGGCAAGCCGCGCAAGATGCTGCGTCACAACGACGATCTCTACACCTTCGTGCCCGAGCGCAAGCTCTGCGTCGTCGAAAAGCGCCAGAACAAGGATGCTTTCCCGGCGCTGGTGGCCACGAGCGGCGACCAGGTGCTGACCGTGTATGACCCGAAGATGCTTGGCACGGATCGCGTGGCCGGCATCGACAGCCAGGTCATCGAACTCGATCCCAAGGACGCCTACCGTTTCGCCTACAAGCTGTGGGCCGACGCCAAAACGGGTCTGCTGCTGCGATCGCAGACGCTCGATCCGTCGACTGGCCAGGTGCTCCAGCAGTTGTCGTTCACGCAGGTGAGTATCGGCGTGCCGGTGGACAAGGCGCCGATCGTGGCCGGCATGCGCAATACGGCCGGCTGGACCGTGGTGCGCCCGCCGTTGCAAAGCGTCGATATGGAAGCCCAGGGCTGGACGTTCGCGCAGAGCGTGCCGGGCTTCAGCAAGATCCGCGAATTGCGCCGCCCGATGGCTGCGCGCGACGCGAACGAGCCGCCCATTCCGGTCGATCAGGCCGTGTTCTCGGATGGTCTCTCGGCCGTGTCCGTGTTCGTCGAGCCTGTCGAACACAACAGCCGCAAGGAAGGTGCGGGCAGCAACGGCGCCACGCACGTGCTCGTAAAGCGCAATGGCGACTACTGGATCACATTGCTCGGCGAAGTGCCCCAGGCCACGTTGCAGCAATTTGCGTCTGCCATAGAATACAAGGCTCCCAAGTAACTCCTACGGCCGATTTCGATATGACGATCCTCCCGCTGCGCAAATTCTTCGCGGCCGCGGTGGTGACGGTGTGCCTGCCGTTCGCCCCGCATGTGGCAATGGCTGCGCCAGCCGCCAATTTGCCGGACTTCACCGACCTCGTGGATAAAGTGGGGCCGTCGGTGGTCAATATCCGCACCACCACGCGCGTGACGCTTTCGCAGGGCGGCGGCTTGCCGCCGGGGATGGATAACGGCGACATGTCGGAATTTTTCCGCCGCTTCTTCGGCATTCCGTTGCCGCAAGGGCCACAAGGGCAAGGCCCGCAAGGCGGCGGCCAGACGCCGCGCGGCGGGCAGGGTGGAGGCCAGGGCGGGCAGGATTCCGGCCCGGACAGCGGCAGTGACGGCGAACAGAACAGCGGCGTCGGCTCGGGCTTCATCATGACGGGCGACGGCTACGTGATGACCAACGCCCACGTCGTGGACGACGCCGACAGCATCTACGTCACGCTCACCGACAAGCGCGAATTCAAGGCCAAGCTCATCGGCGTTGACGATCGCACCGATGTGGCTGTGGTCAAGATCCAGGCGAACAATCTGCCGGCCGTGACCGTCGGCGATTCGAACAAGGTGCGCGTGGGCGAGTGGGTCGTGGCGATCGGTTCGCCGTTCGGCCTCGAAAACACCGTGACCGCAGGCATCGTGAGCGCCAAGGGGCGCGACACCGGCGACTACCTGCCGTTCATCCAGACAGACGTGGCCGTGAACCCCGGCAATTCGGGCGGCCCGCTCATCAACATGCAGGGCGAGGTGATCGGCATCAACTCGCAGATCTACAGCCGCACGGGCGGCTTCATGGGCATCTCGTTCGCGATTCCTATCGACGAAGCGATGCGCGTGGCGGATCAGCTCAAGACCACGGGCAAGGTCACGCGCGGCCGTATTGCCGTGGCGATCGGCGAGGTGACCAAGGACGTGGCCGATTCGCTCGGCCTGCCCAAGGCGCAGGGCGCGCTGGTGTCGAGCGTCGAGCCGGGCGGCCCGGCCGACAAGGCGGGCATCCAGCCGGGCGACATCATCCTGAAGTTCAATGGCCAGTCGGTCGACACCGCGACCGATCTGCCGCGGATGGTAGGCGACACCAAGCCGGGCTCGAAGGCAACCGTGACCATCTGGCGCAAGGGCCAGACGCGCGATCTGCCGATCTCGATCGCCGAAATGCAAACGGACAAGGGCACGAAGGCCGACCAGAAGAAGGCGCCCGAGCCGAAGCCGCGTCCGGCGAATGCGCTGGGTCTGTCGGTGACGGATATCCCGGCTGACCAGCTCGGCCAGCTCAAGCTCAAGGGCGGCGTGGTGGTCGATTCGGTGGACGGTCCCGCAGCGCGTGCGGGTCTGCAAAAGGGCGACATCATCCTGCGCGTGGGCGACACCGATATCACGAACGCCAAGCAGTTCCAGGAAGTCAGCTCGCACCTGGACCCGCAGAAGATGGTCGCGATCCTGGTGCGCCGCGGCGACAACACGCAGTTCGTGCCGATCCGCCCGCGTAGCGCCGGCCAGAAGTAAGCCGGGAGGCGAGCCAGCATCATGCCCAACACGCCCATGCGTACCTCGACCGCCACCCAGCCGCGCGCGGTGGCGCGCGCGAGCGCGCATCTGGTGCTGTATGGCCGGGCGTGGTGCCATCTGTGCGAGGCCATGCGCGAGGCGCTCGAACCGCTCGCCGTGGCGGCGGGCGCGCGCCTCGACGTGATCGATGTCGATTCCGACCCTGAACTCGTCGCGCGCTATGACGAACTGGTGCCGGTGCTGGTCTGTGACGGCATCGAACTGTGCCATTACCACCTTGACGAGGCGCGCGTGCGCGCCACGCTGGGACTGAGCGCCGAAGCGCCTTACGTGCCCCAAAAGCCGCCGAGCGGAACCTGACGACGTCCTGCCAGGTAGCTGTTTAGGGGTCCAATATTCGCCGGTAATCCGGCTGTAACAGGGCGCCCGCGCGACGACACCCAAATGTCTTCACCGCGCGGGTCGCCCTTGACACCCCTTTTCGGCTAAAATAGCTCGGTTTTTCATCTGTTTACGAGGCGTGCCCAGCTTGTCGTTGGGGCGCGCCTTTTTCGCTTGATCGGTACTGAATGGATCATATTCGTAACTTCTCGATCATTGCGCACATCGACCATGGCAAGTCGACGCTCGCCGATCGCATCATCCAGCTGTGCGGTGGCCTGTCCGACCGCGAAATGGAATCGCAGGTGCTCGACTCGATGGATCTCGAGCGTGAGCGCGGCATCACGATCAAGGCGCAGACCGCCGCGCTCAGCTACAAGGCGCGCGATGGCAAGGTCTACAACCTGAACCTGATCGACACGCCGGGCCACGTCGACTTCTCCTACGAGGTCAGCCGCTCGCTGTCCGCATGCGAAGGCGCACTGCTTGTGGTCGATGCCAGCCAGGGCGTCGAGGCGCAGACCGTGGCGAACTGCTACACGGCGATCGAGCTCGGCGTCGAAGTGGTGCCGGTGCTCAACAAGATCGACCTGCCCGCCGCGAACCCCGAGAACGCCATCGCCGAAATCGAGGACGTGATCGGCATCGACGCGACCGACGCCACGCACTGCAGTGCGAAGACCGGCCTCGGCGTGGAAGACGTGCTCGAATCGCTCATCGCCAAGGTGCCACCGCCCAAGGGCGATCCGGAAGCGCCGTTGCAGGCGCTCATCATCGACTCGTGGTTCGACAACTACGTCGGCGTGGTCATGCTCGTGCGTATCGTCAACGGTACGCTGCGTCCGAAGGACAAGATCAAGCTGATGGCCACCGGCGCGCAGTATCCGGTCGAGCACGTTGGCGTGTTCTCGCCGAAGTCGCGCAACCTGGAATCGCTGTCGGCGGGTCAGGTGGGCTTCATCATTGCGGGCATCAAGGAACTCGCCGCCACCAAGGTGGGCGACACCGTCACGCTCGTGAACCGGCCTGCTACCGAACCGCTGCCGGGCTTCAAGGAAGTGAAGCCGCAGGTGTTCGCGGGCCTGTATCCGGTCGAGGCGAACCAGTACGACGCACTGCGCGAATCGCTCGAAAAGCTCAAGCTCAACGACGCCTCGCTCCAGTACGAGCCGGAAGTCTCGCAGGCGCTGGGCTTCGGCTTCCGCTGCGGCTTCCTGGGCCTTCTGCACATGGAGATCGTGCAGGAGCGTCTCGAGCGCGAGTTCGACATGGACCTCATCACCACGGCTCCGACCGTGGTGTACGAAGTCGTGCAGATGGACGGCACGCTGATCAAGGTCGAGAACCCGGCGAAGATGCCGGAGCCCTCGCGGATCGCCGAAATCCGCGAGCCGATCGTCACGGTCAACCTGTACATGCCGCAGGACTATGTGGGTTCGGTGATCACGCTCTGTACGCAGAAGCGCGGCAGCCAGATCAACATGCAGTACCACGGCCGTCAGGTGCAGCTCACGTACGAAATCCCGATGGCGGAAATCGTGCTCGACTTCTTCGACCGTCTGAAGTCGGTGTCGCGCGGCTATGCCTCGATGGACTACGAGTTCAAGGAATATCGCAACGCGGACGTCGTGAAGGTCGACATGCTGATCAACAGCGAGAAGGTCGACGCGCTGTCCATCATCGTGCACCGTTCGCAGTCGCAGTATCGCGGCCGTGAAGTCGCGGCGAAGATGCGCGAGATCATTCCGCGCCAGATGTACGACGTGGCGATTCAGGCTGCGATCGGCGCGCACATCATTGCGCGCGAAAACATCAAGGCACTGCGCAAGAACGTGCTGGCCAAGTGTTACGGCGGCGATATCTCGCGTAAGAAGAAGCTCCTCGAGAAGCAGAAGGAAGGCAAGAAGCGGATGAAGCAGGTTGGTACCGTGGAAATTCCGCAGGAAGCCTTCCTTGCGATTCTGCGCGTCGAAGACAAATAAGCCCGAACAACGGACCACTACATGAATTTTGCGCTGATCCTTTTTGTGCTCGTCGTTTTGACGGGCATCGCGTGGGTTGCAGACAAGCTGGTTTTCATGCCGCGCCGGCGCCTCGCCGCCGATGCGGCCGTCGCCGAGTTCGACCGGCAGCAGCAGCGGGTAGGCGAGCGTTTCGCCGACGAGAACGCTCCCGTCACGCGTCAGAACCTGCGTAACGAGAAGCTGCGCCAACCGTGGTGGCTCGAGTACACGGCAAGCTTTTTCCCGGTCATCCTGGTCGTGTTCCTCGTGCGTTCGTTCGTCGTGGAGCCGTTCAAGATTCCGTCGGGCTCGATGGTGCCGACGCTGCTGGTGGGCGACTTCATCCTCGTGAACAAGTTCGACTACGGCATCCGCCTGCCGATCACCAACACGAAGATCACGCAGGGCCGTCCGCTCGAGCGTGGCGACGTGGTGGTGTTCCGTTATCCGAAGGACGAGTCGGTCGACTACATCAAGCGTGTGATCGGCCTGCCGGGCGACGTGGTCGCGTATCAGGACAAGCAGCTGACGATCAACGGCAAGCCGGTGCCTGAAACGCCGCAGGCCGATTACTTCGACGAAGAGCGCATCGGCTACGCGAAGCAGTTCACGGAAGATCTCGGCAACGGCCGCACGAACAACATCCTGAACAATCCCGCGGTGCCGCCGTTCGTCGTTGGCGCGGACGATTATCCGTATCGCGACAACTGCCAGTACAACGCACGCGGCGAGATCTGCAAGGTGCCGCCGGGCCATTACTTCATGATGGGCGACAACCGCGACAACAGTGCGGACAGCCGCTACTGGGGCTTCGTGCCCGACGCGAACATCGTTGGCCGTGCCTTCTTCATCTGGATGAACTTCAGCAGTCTGAAGCGCATCGGTTCGTTCGAGTAACGCAACAGGCGATGAACGCGTGTCGAGCATTTCGATACGCGTCGCGCATTTTTCGCGTGACTTGAAGAACCTGCGGCAACGCCGCTTCTTCATGCTTTTTCGCCCGCCGCCCCGCGTTTTCGCTGGGGGCGGCGGGCGCGTTATACTCTCCCCATGCCCCAATCTCCGTTGGAAAGCCGTTTGCGCTACGAATTTCGCAATGCGGAATTGTTGCGCCAGGCTCTCACCCACCGCAGTCACAGTGCCACGCATAACGAACGCCTCGAATTCCTCGGTGATTCGGTTCTGAATTGCGCGGTGGCGGCCCTATTGTTCCAACGTTTTGGCAAGCTGGACGAAGGCGACCTCTCGCGCGTGCGCGCGAATCTGGTCAAGCAACAGTCGCTTTACGAGATCGCTCAGGCCCTGAATATTGCCGATGGCCTGCGCCTAGGCGAAGGCGAGTTGCGCAGCGGCGGCTTCCGCCGGCCGTCGATTCTCGCGGACGCGCTCGAAGCGATCTTTGGTGCGGTCTTCCTCGACGGCGGTTTCGACGCCGCCCAGACCGTCATCAAGCGTCTCTACGTGCCGATCCTCGATCACATCGACCCGCGCACGCTCGGCAAGGATGCCAAGACGCTGTTGCAGGAGTATCTGCAAGGCCACAAGATCGCGCTGCCGACCTACACGGTCGTAGCGACGCATGGTGCGGCGCACAATCAGCAATTCGAAGTCGAATGCACGGTACCCAAGCTCGACGTGAAGGTGTCGGGGGCGGGTGCGAGCCGTCGTGCAGCCGAGCAGGCCGCCGCAAAGAAGGCGCTTGACGAGGTGATGGCCGCTGCGCCCGCACTGGTGACCAAGCCGCGCCGTTCGAAGGGCGCGCGCGCGCCCAAGGTCGAGGTAGAGGTCGTGCCGGGCGTGACAGGCGTGCAGGGCGCGCTCGATCTGCGCTCGCCGGAGCGCCGTGCGCGCGGCGAGCGTCCGGCCCACGCGGCCACGTCGGCTGCAACGCCTGCCGATACCGCGCCGCTTGCACTGATTCGCGCGGCACACGTGCAGGAAAAGGGCGCCGATAAAAGCGAGCGCCCGGCATCCGAAAAAGCCGCTGAAAAGCCCGCCATCGACAAGCTCGACGGCGTGCCGTCCGCCGCGTCGATCGCGCCGCGCGCGTCGCGCAATCGCGAATCACAGCATGGTTCACAGCACGGTACGCAACATGGTGCGCAGGGCGACTCGTCGTCTAACGCATCGTCCGGCCCGGCCGAGGCGAGCAGCGACATCGGCGCGGCCGTGCCGGTGCGCGCCGCCGACGCCGGCCACTGATTCCACCCGGGTGCGCGGTCCGCGCGCGCCCCGTTTTATTTCTCCGGTCCGATCATGAACGCACCTATTTCCACTCCTGCCGGTTTCCGCTGCGGCATGGTCGCGATCGTCGGCCGTCCGAACGTCGGCAAATCCACGCTGATGAACGCGCTCGTCGGCCAGAAGATCAGCATCACCTCGCGCAAGGCGCAGACTACGCGCCACCGCATCACCGGCATCAACACGACTGAAGACGCACAGTACGTCTTCGTCGATACGCCGGGCTTCCAGACGCGCCATAGCACGGCGCTCAACCGCTCGCTGAACCGCGCCGTGACCTCGACGCTGAGTTCTGTCGACGCCGTGCTGTTCGTGATCGAAGCGGGCAAGTTCGGCCCCGACGACCAGAAGGTGCTCGACCTGATTCCGCCGGGCGCGCCCACGATCCTGATCGCCAACAAGATCGATCAGGTGAACGACAAGGCCACGCTTTATCCGTTTATCCAGGAAGTGCAGAAGCTGCGCGAATTCCGCGAGATCGTGCCGCTGTCGGCCAAGAATGCGGACGATATCAAGCGTCTGTTGGTGACGCTCAAGCCGTACCTGCCCGAAGGCGAGCCGATCTACGGCGAAGACGACCTGACCGATCGCAGCGAGCGCTTCCTCGCCGCCGAAATCCTGCGCGAAAAAGTGTTCCGCTGGACTGGCGACGAACTGCCGTATACGAGCACGGTGATCATCGAGAAATTCGAGCAGGAAGGCCGTCTGCGCCGCATTTTCGCGACCATCCTCGTCGAGCGCGATACGCAGAAAGCCATGGTGATCGGCCAGAAGGGCGCCAAGCTCAAGCAGATCAGCACCGAGGCGCGCCTCGACATGGAAAAGCTCTTCGACGGTCCCGTGTATCTCGAAACCTTCGTGAAGGTGAAGAGCGGCTGGGCCGACAACGAAGCGGGCCTGCGCGCCTACGGCTACGAGTAATCGGCAGCCAGCGACAGCAATCTCAAGGTGCGAGTGAGCGGGCATGAGTGACGGCGAAGCCGGAACCCTGAACGACGACTGGCCCGCGCCCGACGCGAGCGCCGCGGACGTCGACGCTGACGCCGACTTCGAAGCGCCCGGCGGCGGTGCTGTGCGCGCACGTCGTTCGACCGGCGGCACGAGCGGCACGAGCGGCACGCCAGCGCGCAGCCGCCGCGCGCGCCCCTCGGCGTCATCGGCGTCGAGCGAGCGCGACATGTCCGAAGGCGCCGACGCCACGCTCGAGCGCCGACCCACGCCGCGCAAGACCACCGCACGTTCGCAACTGCCGCGCGCAACGCGCAGCTCGACCCCCGACTATCGCGTGTCCGAGCAGCCCGCTTTCGTGCTGCACAGCTACCCGTACCGCGAAACCAGCCTGATCATCGACGTGCTGTCGCGCGATCATGGCCGCGTCGCGCTGGTCGCGAAGGGCGCCAAGCGTCCGCACTCCGCGTTGCGCGGCGTGCTGCAAACCTTCCAGCCGCTCGCCTTGTCGTGGACCGGCAAGGGCGAAGTGCGCACGTTGACCGGCGCCGAATGGGTGGGCGGCATGCTGCCGCTCACGGGCGACGCGCTCCTGTGCGGCTTCTACGTCAACGAACTGATGGTGAAGTTCTGCGCGCGAGAAGACCCGCATCCGTCGCTCTTTCGCCATTACGTCGTCACCATGACGCGCCTCGCACACGACGAGCCGCCCGTGCAGGTGCTGCGCTCGTTCGAGCGCGTGCTGCTGCGCGAGACCGGCTACGCGCTCGCGCTCAACCGCACCGTCAACCGCAAGACCGTGGTGGCCGAAGGCCGCTACGTGTTCGATCCCGAGCGCGGCGTGCGCGAGGCATCGGACGAATGGCCAGCTCTTTGGCCGGTCTTGTCCGGCCAGACATTGCTCGACATGGAAGAGGACGATTACCATCGACCCCAGACCGTCGCGCAGAGCAAGGCGCTGATGCGTTTCCTGCTGAACACTTACCTTGGCGGCACGCCGCTCGCGACGCGCCAGATCCTGATCGACCTGCAGAACCTATGAGCTTCTTCCTGACTTCGCCCAACGTGATCGACCTCGGCATCAACATCGACCACGTCGCCACGCTGCGCAACGCGCGCGGCACGTCCTATCCCGATCCGATCCGCGCGGCGCTGCTCGCCGAAGAAGCGGGCGCCGACGCGATCACGCTGCATCTGCGCGAGGATCGCCGTCACATCGTCGACGCGGACGTGCGCAACCTGCGCCCGCTGCTCAAGACGCGCATGAATCTCGAATGCGCGGTGACGGCCGAAATGCTCGACATCGCCTGCGAGATCAAGCCGCACGATGTCTGCCTCGTGCCCGAAAAGCGCGAAGAACTGACGACCGAAGGCGGTCTCGACGTGGCGGGCCAGTTCGAGGCCGTCGCTGCCGCTTGCCGTCAACTCGCCGATGCGGGCATCCGCGTGTCGCTCTTCATCGACCCGGACGAGACGCAGATCCGCGCCGCGCACGAAGCGGGCGCGCCGGTGATCGAACTGCACACGGGCCGTTACGCCGAGGCGCACGAAGCCGCCGAGCAGCAGCGCGAATACGAGCGCGTGGTCGCGGGCGTGAACTGTGGTCTGGGCCTCGGCCTCAAGGTGAACGCGGGCCACGGCCTGCACTACACGAACGTGCAGCCGATCGCCGCCATCGAAGGCATCCACGAACTCAATATCGGTCATGCCGTGGTCGGGCACGCGATCTTCGCGGGCTGGGAGAACGCGGTGCGCGAGATGAAGGCGATCATGGTCGCCGCGCGTCTCGCAGCCACGCGCGGCTGAGCGCGGCCAGGCATTTCGCTTTCACTGCACGCGCGGCAGAACAAACGACGAGGAACGCATGGCGATATACGGCATCGGCACCGACATCATCCAGATCAGCCGCGTCGCGGCGACGATGGAACGCACCGGCGGACGCTTCGCCGAGCGCATCCTCGGCCCTGAAGAGTTCAAGGTGTACGAGGCGCGTAAGGCGCGTTCCGAGGTGCGAGGACTCGCCTACCTGTGCACGCGTTTCTCCGCGAAGGAAGCGTTCTCTAAGGCGATTGGCCTGGGCATCCACACGCCGATGACCTGGCGCGGCGTGCAGACCCTCAACGCGCCCGGCGGCAAGCCTTATATGGTGGCCTCGGGCGACCTCGCGCTCTGGCTCGAAGAGCGCGGCATCACCACGCAGGTGACGATCACCGACGAACGCGACTACGCCGTCTCGTTCGTGATCGCCGAAACCGACCAGCCCCTGCGCTGAATTCCCTTCCGTCGCGCATGGCCGCTGAAGGCGCCGTGCGTGTTCATAACGTCCATAACGCTCGATTGATCGATGAAGAGAATCCCCGGACCGGTCATGCTCGACGTGGTCGGCACGACGCTCAACGATGACGACGTGCGCCGTCTCGCGCATCCCTCCACCGGCGGCGTGATCCTGTTTGCGCGCCACTACGAGAATCGCGCGCAGCTCGTCGCGCTCACCGATGCGATCCGCGCCGTGCGCGACGATCTGCTGATCGCCGTCGACCACGAAGGCGGTCGTGTGCAGCGCTTTCGCACCGACGGTTTCACCGTACTGCCCGCGATGGGCCGTATCGGCGCGCTGTGGGACAAGGACGTCCTGCTCGCGACCAAGCTGGCGACCTCGGTCGGCTATATCCTCGCCGCCGAATTGCGCGCGTGCGGCATCGACCTGTCCTTCACGCCCGTGCTCGATCTGGGCTACGGCCAGTCGAAGGTGGTGGGCGACCGCGCGTTCCATCGCGATCCGCGCGTCGTCACGCTGCTCGCCAAGAGCCTGAATCACGGCCTCGCGCTTGCGGGCATGGCGAACTGCGGCAAGCACTTTCCGGGACACGGCTTCGCGACCGCCGACTCGCATGTCGCGGTGCCGGTGGACGAGCGTCCGCTCGAATCGATTCTCGGCGAGGATGCGCAACCTTACGACTGGCTCGGTCTGTCGCTCGCGGCGGCCATGCCCGGCCACGTGATCTATCCGAAGGTCGACGCGAAGCCGGCCGGCTTCTCGCGCGTCTGGGTCCAGGAGATCCTGCGCGAGCGCCTGCGTTTCACCGGCGCGATCTTCAGCGACGATCTGTCGATGGAGGCCGCGCGCCAGGGCGGCACGCTGACCGAAGGCGCCCGCGCGGCGCTCGAAGCGGGCTGCGACATGGTGTTGATCTGCAACCAGCCGCACGAGGCCGAGAAGGTGCTCGACGCGCTGCGTACCGAGGAGCCGTCGCGCGAGCGCAAGGCTTCGGCGAAGCGCATCGGGAAACTGCGCGGTCGCGGCAAGGCGCTGCGCTGGGACAAGCTCGTGGCCGATCCGGCGTATCTCTCCGCCCAGGCGTTGTTGCGCAGCGTGATGCCCTGAGCGGCGGCGATTCGGACGCATTGACGCCAGCCTGAAAAAGAGAACGGCGGCCCCTTCATGCACGAAGGGGCCGCCGTTTTTTTGCGCTCAGCTTGCCGATGCTTAGTTCAAGCGCATCCGTTGCAGCTTGTTATAAAGCGTCTTCGGACTGATGCCGAGCAGCGACGCCGCGCGATGGCGCGTGCCGCCCACGGCGTCGAGCGTGGCGCGGATCAGCATTTCCTCGACGTCGGCGAGCGGCGTGCCGACCGTCACCTGCACGCGGCCGCCGTTCATGTCGCGCGCGGACGCGCCACTGCTTTCCTCCGCCTGCAACGTTTCGACGATGTCGCCCGACGCATGCCACGCACGCTTCACGCGCTCCTGCAACTCGCGTACGTTGCCGGGCCAGTCGTAGGCCAGGCATTCGCGCACGAACGAGGGCGCCACGAGCCGCGTCGTGCCGGTCAGGCCGCGCGCATGGGCTTCGAGATTGAGCTCGTCGACGCAGGCCGCGGCCAGCAGCGCCGCGTCTTCCTCACGCTCGCGCAGCGGCGGCAGTTGCAGCGAGGCGGCGTCCAGACGCAGCCACAGATCCTCGTGCAGCACGCCTTGCTGGACCGCGTCGCGCGGCACGGCGCGCGTGGCCGCGATGAGGCGGAAATCGGTGCCCACTTCGCTGTTGCCGCCCACGCGCATGAAGGTCTGCGAGTCGAGTGCGCGCAGCAACGCTTCCTGCTGCATGCGCGGCAGATCGGTGAGCTCGTCGATGAAGAGGGTGCCGCCGCTTGCGTGGTCGACGAGACCCGGCTCGCGTTGGTCGGCGCCGTTGAACGCACCGCGCTCGTGGCCGAACAGGATGCTCGCGAGCGGCCGGCCGCTGGCGGCTTCAGCCGCGACGGCGCGCGCGTCGCATACGACGAACGGCCCTTTGCGGCGCCGGCTCAACTGATGCAGCGTGCGCGCCGCGACTTCCTTGCCGGTGCCGGGCTCGCCGTGCACGAGGATCGCGGATTCGGTGGGCGCGAGTTGTTCGATGGCGTCGTAGACGTGCTGGATCGCACTGCTGCGCCCGAGCATCGGACCGAAACGGCCGAGCGTGCGCAACATCTCGCGTAGCGTGCGAACTTCCTCGGTCAGTTCGTATGGCCGCGGAATGCGTGCGAGCAGGCTGCGCAGGCGCGGAATATTGACGGGCTTGAGCAGATAGTCCCAGATGCCGTGACGCAGCCCTTCGATCGCGCTTTCGACCGTCGCGTTGCCGGTCATCACGATGACGGGCAACGCGCCGCCGGGCGGTTGGGCGGGCAGGTGGGGCAGCAACTCGAGACCGCCGCCGTCTGGCAGGTTCAGGTCGACGAGCACGACGTCTGGGATGAAGCGCGACAGAGCGGCGCGCGCGTCGGCCAGGGTGGCGGCCGTATCGACGGAGAAGCCGTCGGCGGCCAGGATAGCGGAAAGGCCTGACAGGCTATTAGGATCGTCTTCGACAATCAGGGCGTGTGGCATGGCGGAAGCGGCTTACGGATGGGCGCAATGCGGCCCGATGGACGTGCCAGTGCTCGCGCTGTCCCGGCCAAAGGCGACAGGCGCAACGTGGCGACGCGTCAGGGCGCGGCACGATACGGAAGTGGTCACCGAGATCACTTGCGTGTCTCGAGTCAGATTGTTCAGCTCCGGTCCTCCCCAGATTGGCGCGATGCAGACTCCACTGGCTGCGGCGTTCTTCGAATGATTTTTCGAATCCTGCGCGCGCAAGCCAGTCGCGCCGTGCTTACGCGCAGACCCGACAACGCCGCGTAATGCGACGCTCGGGGTACTACCCCCATGCTGCTGGAGATCCGTCGGCAGCCGGCTGGAGCCGCCGCGGATCGCCTTGATAGATGCTTTCTGATGCTGCTGTCACCGCCCTCGTCAATCGTCGAACGGGCGGTGGGCATCGAACCAGCGCCGGACTTCCAGTTCCGCCTCGTCACGCGTCTTGCCGTAACGTTCCTGGATCAATCCGGCGAGCCGATCAGCGTGTCCTTCGGCTTTGGTGAGTTCGTCGTCCGTCAGCTCACCCCATGCGGCCTTGGCCTTGCCGATCAACTGCTTCCACTTGCCTGTAGCGATGTCGTTGTTCATCGTGTCTCTCCTGGTTTCGGTGGAAGGGCGCTTGCGCGCTATCTCGAAACAAAACCAGCAGGAACCGTGCCATGGGTGCCTTGCCTTGCCGCAGCGATGTGCGGCAATTTTGCGCGTGCGCAAAACCGGTAAGGTTTTCCCATGCAGTCACAAACATACACGCTCGGGAAAAAAAGAAAAAGCGCCCCGAGGGGCGCTTTTACGATTGCATCCGCCACGCATGGAAATTCGCGTTGCGGCTGCTTACGCGCGGCCGCGCGGCGCGTCGAGCGCCGCCTCGCGCCTTACGCGCGGCTGCGGTACTCGTTGGTACGCGTGTCGATTTCGATCTTGTCGCCGATGTTGCAGAACAGCGGCACTTGCAGCTCGAAACCGGTGTGCAGCTTGGCGCTCTTCAGCACCTTGCCCGACGACGTGTCGCCCTTGACAGCCGGTTCCGTGTAGATGATTTCGCGCACGAGCACGGTCGGCAGTTCGACCGAGATGGCCTTCTCGTTGTAGAACACGACTTCACATGCCATGCCGTCTTCGAGGTAGTTCAGGGCGTCGCCCATCATCTCGCCTTCGACTTCGTACTGGTTGTAGTCGGCGTCCATGAACACGTACATCGGGTCGGCGAAGTACGAGTACGTCACTTCCTTGCGATCGAGCACCACGACTTCGAACTTGTCGTCGGCCTTGTACACGGTTTCCATGCCTGCGCCGGTCAGCAGGTTCTTGAACTTCATCTTGACGACGGCGGAGTTACGGCCCGATTTGTTGTACTCGGCCTTTTGCACGACCATTGCGTCGCTGCCGATCATCACGACGTTGCCGACGCGGAGTTCCTGTGCGGTCTTCATAAAAAACTGTCCTGTCCAGATTAAATAGCTTCGAGTGTGCGCGACGGCAAACGTCGCAAGCGGTTCGTGCGAGCCGTACTCTTGTTGGTCCCCGGTATTCGGGGAGAGAACGGAAGCGAAGCGCTTGAGACGGGTGCCGCCGGGTAACCGCTTATTTTAACTGAGTTTTTGCGAACCCGGCTAGATTTCCAGCGAGATCGCCAGCCTGCGCGAGTTCCGTCGCCCACGCCTGTGCACGGGCCTTGAGAGCGGGCAAATGCTGGGCGAATTCGGTCCAGTTCGCGGTCCCGTTCGCCGCTGAGTTCGTGGGCGGGTTCGCGGCTGGGTTCTTTGCACCGTCCGTGGCGGCCGTGTCTGCCGCCGTGTTGCCGGGGGCGCGGTTGCCGTTCCAGGCGTGCCAGAAGTGTTCGAGCGCGCGCCGCGGCGCTTCGCCGAGCGTGCTGGCGTAGTGGTCGAGCGCGGCGTCGAGTTTCGGCAGATGGGCGTCGTCCGCCTGCGGATAGATGTGCCAGACAAAGGGGCGTGCCGCCCATTGCGCGCGTACAAAGGAATCTTCGCCGCGCACGAAGTTCAGATCGCTGATCCAGAGAAGGGCGTCGTAGCCGCGCTGCTCCGTGAAGGCGAGACCGTGCGCGGTCAACGAACCGCGCTCGGCGCGCATGCCGGCGCCGAACGACTCGACGTCGAAAAAGCGCGCGAGCGCGCCCGAAATACGGCCTTGCGGCACCAGCAGGACGATCGGTGTCGGGCTGTCGCGCCATTGCGCGAGCAGCGCGTCCACGGCGGGATTCTCGTAGGCGAAGAGCGAGATCACCGTGGCCTCGGGGGCGGGCGGCGGCCCGCCCGTGACGCTTTGCCACCATGCGGCGCGCGCCTCGGGCGAGCTTTCGAACGCCGCGCGCGCAGCATCGAGATCGCGCTCTTTCAATACGCCACCCGTTCCCTTGCCGAGGCCGGGGAAGAAGAAGTGCTTGAGCAGCGGATAGCGCGGGTGCGGCGAGGGACGCAAATGGAAGTCCGCCACCCAGTCCTCGGCGCTCAGGTATTCGAGGTTGAACCACACCGGCTTGCGCTCGCGCTGCGCCATCGCCGCCACGTAGACGGGTGGCAGCTCGCACGCGAACGCCTCGATCACCACATCGGCGATCTGAAGCGTTTCGCCCGCATGCGTGGGTTCGTGCCAGTGCTCGACGACGACACCTTCGACGGTCTGTGTCGCGCGTTGCAGGTCGAGCGTGGGGCAAAGCCTGTGGAACGCCTGCAAGTCGTCGACGAACAGGCGCACCTCCCAGTCGTGCTCGTGCGCGAGCTGGCGCGCGAGACGCCAGCACACGCCGATGTCGCCGAAGTTGTCGATCACGGCGCAGAAGAGGTCGCAGGCGATACGGGCCGGG
Organism: Paraburkholderia sp. J67; assembly: GCF_905220265.1. Classification (NCBI taxonomy): domain Bacteria; kingdom Pseudomonadati; phylum Pseudomonadota; class Betaproteobacteria; order Burkholderiales; family Burkholderiaceae; genus Paraburkholderia; species Paraburkholderia sp. J67. Next base: position 83,153 of record NZ_CAJMZK010000013.1, on the reverse strand, counting down.
GCCTGGATCGGACTGTCGTGGCTGGCGGTGGCGGGGCGGCGTGAGTCGTGGGGCATGATGGCGGGGTAGTGTCGGGCGACGCAGGAGGCGCACAGGCGCAAGCGGCGAAGCGCAGCCGGCCGCAGACTGGCGAGGCGCCTGTCGGCAGGGCGGGCCGGCGGGTTCGGGGCTGCGCGGAATGATCTAAACTTGCGATTCTAAGACACCCGCATGACGGCGTCGCGTAGGCGGCGCGGCTTGCCACCCGACGCCCCACACTGGATGACCGCTTCCATCGAACCCGACGTTTTCGACCCGAAAGAGGTGCTCGCGCAGCTCCCGCATCTGCCGGGCGTGTATCGCTACTACGACGCGCAGAACGCGGTGCTCTACGTGGGCAAGGCGCGCGACCTGAAGAAGCGTGTTTCGAGCTATTTCACGAAGACGCAACTCTCGCCGCGCATCGCCATGATGGTGACGCGCATCGCGCGCATCGAGACCACGGTCACCCGCTCCGAGGCCGAGGCGCTGCTGCTCGAAAACAATCTCATCAAGGCGCTCGCGCCGCGCTACAACATCCTCTTTCGCGACGACAAGTCGTATCCGTTCCTGAAGATCACAGGTCACGCGTTTCCGCGCATGGCGTATTACCGCGGCGCGGTCGATCGCAACAACCAGTACTTCGGCCCGTTTCCGAGCGCTTATGCGGTACGCGAGAGCATCCAGATCCTGCAGCGCGTGTTCCAGCTGCGCACCTGCGAGGATTCGGTGTTCAACAACCGCACGCGGCCCTGCCTGCTGCATCAGATCGCGCGCTGCACCGCGCCGTGCGTGGGCGCGATCAGCGCCGAGGACTATGCGCGCGATGTGAGCAACGCGTCGCGCTTCCTGCTCGGCCGTCAGGGCGAGGTGATGAAGGAACTGGAGACGAAGATGCACGGGTTCGCCGCCGAGCTGAAGTTCGAGCAGGCCGCGGCGGTGCGCAACCAGATGAGTTCGCTTTCGACCGTGCTGCATCAGCAGGCGATCGAGACGGGCAGCGATAGCGACGTCGATATTCTCGCCGTCGTGGCGCTGGGCGGTCGTGTCTGCGTGAATCTGGCGATGGTGCGCGGTGGGCGCCATCTGGGCGACAAGGCTTACTTCCCGGCGCACGTCGAGCGCGCGCTGACGGACGAGGAAGGCGGCGTGGCCGAGGAGATCGCCGATGAAACGGTGGTGGCGGCAGCCGCGCTGAAGTCGCTGCCGTCGCTTGCGCGCAAGGCGCTGGTGGAGGGAGCTGGCGCCGCGGCCCAGGCTGAGGAGGAGCAAGAGGCGCAAGAGGCTGCCGACGAGGCCGATCTGCCCGATCCGCTCGCCATTGTCGAAGATCTGGCCGACGAATCTGAGTCGGCCGGTGACGCATCGCAGGCGCAGGGCACAGACGTCGCCGCGCCGGTTTCGACCTCGCGCAAGTCGCGCGCGGGCGGCATCGAATCCGAAGTGCTCGACGCCTTCATCGCCCAGCATTACTTCGGCAATCGCGTGCCGCCGGTGCTGGTGGTGAGCCACCCGCCGGCGAACCGCGAACTCGTCGATGTGCTGTCGGAGCAGGCGGGACACAAGGTCGCGCTGCTGCGTCAGCCGCAGGGGCAAAAGCGCGCCTGGCTCGCGATGGCCGAGCAGAACGCGCGGCTCGCGCTCGCGCGCCTGCTCTCCGAACAAGGCTCGCAACAGGCGCGCACGCGTACGCTTGCTCAACTGCTCGGGCTTGAACTCGACGACCTCGCGCACCTGCGCATCGAGTGCTTCGACATCAGCCACACGATGGGCGAGGCGACCCAGGCGTCGTGCGTGGTCTATCACCACCACAAGATGCAATCGAGCGAATATCGCCGCTACAACATCACCGGCATCACGGGCGGCGATGACTACGCGGCCATGCGCCAGGTACTCACGCGCCGCTACGAGAAGATGGTCGAGCAGGCGGCGCGCAACGAGGCCGACGAAGCGCAGACCGTGCAGGACGCCGATGCGGCCAGCGCCGAAGCGTCCGATGCCACGGCGTCGCCCGACGGCGCGCCGCCGGCCGCGACGGGCGGCATGCTGCCCAATATCGTGCTGATCGACGGCGGCAAAGGACAGGTCGAGATCGCGCGTCAGGTGTTCGACGAACTCGGACTCGACCCTGCCATGCTCGTCGGCGTGGCGAAGGGGGAAGGGCGCAAGGTGGGCCTCGAAACCCTCGTGTTCGCCGATGGCCGCACGGCGCTGGAACTCGGCAAGGAGAGCGCGGCGCTGATGCTGGTCGCGCAGATCCGCGACGAGGCACACCGTTTCGCGATCACGGGCATGCGCGCCAAGCGCGGCAAAACCCGCCAGACCTCGCGGCTCGAAGAGCTCGAAGGTGTGGGCGCGAAGCGGCGGCAACGCCTGCTCGCGCGCTTCGGCGGCCTGCGTGGCGTGATGGCCGCAAGCGTCGAGGATCTGGCGAGCGTCGAAGGCATTTCGCGCGCGCTTGCCGAGCAGATTTACCAGCAACTTCATTGATGCACCCGCTTCCTGCGTCTGCCTGCCTACGTTGGGTTCCTTACGTTTGCTTGTGGCAGGTGCAGCGAAGCGGCACAATTGCATCTCCCATAATTGCAATCTCCCCCTGACAGACTGCGCCAGCCGATGCCGTTCAATATCCCGATTCTCCTGACGTGGCTGCGGATCGTGCTGATTCCGCTTGTGGTTGGTGTGTTCTATCTGCCGCAGACAATGCTGAGCACGATGGACCAGAACACCTCGGCGATGGTGATTTTCGTGCTGGCGGCGCTCACCGACTGGTTCGACGGTTTTCTGGCGCGCAAGTGGAATCAGACCTCGTCGTTCGGCGCGTTCCTCGATCCGGTCGCCGACAAACTCATGGTTACCGCCGCGCTGCTCGTGCTCGTGCATCTGCAACGGCTCGACGCCGTGATCGCACTGGTGATCGTGGGGCGCGAGATCGCGATTTCGGCGCTGCGCGAATGGATGGCGCAGATTGGCGCATCCAGGAGCGTCGCGGTGAACCAGCTCGGCAAGTTCAAGACGGCGTGCCAGATGGTGGCGATTCCGATGCTGCTGTTCTACGCGCCGCTCACGATCGGCGGCGTCACGCTATTCGACGCGCGTGTCTGGGGTACGTGGCTTATCTATGTGGCGGCCGTGCTGACGATCTGGTCGATGCTGTACTACATGAAGCTCGCGTGGCCGCAGATCCGCGAGCGGGGCAGCCTCTAGCCTTGTCGGGCGCTCCCCGAAACTTTTTTCGAAAAGTTCATAGGTAGGGGTTGACACGTTTCAGCGGCTTATACATAATCTCACTTCTCCGCTGCACGACGGGTAGCAAACGAAGCAGATGCGGTGGAGTTAGCCTCAGATGAGTGGCAAATCAGAGGTGAAGCAGTAAATATGCGGGAGTAGCTCAGCTGGTAGAGCGCAACCTTGCCAAGGTTGAGGTCGCGAGTTCGAGCCTCGTCTCCCGCTCCATATTTTAAGGTGCAGCGTTTTACGTCAGCGTGAAACGAGGTGCCAGGCAGTTAAGTAGTACGGCAACAAAGTGCGGGAGTAGCTCAGCTGGTAGAGCGCAACCTTGCCAAGGTTGAGGTCGCGAGTTCGAGCCTCGTCTCCCGCTCCAGTTTTAAGGTGCAGCGTTTTGCGTCAACGTGAAACGAGGTGCTAAAGCAGTTAAGTAGTACGGCAATCAAAGTGCGGGAGTAGCTCAGCTGGTAGAGCGCAACCTTGCCAAGGTTGAGGTCGCGAGTTCGAGCCTCGTCTCCCGCTCCAGTTTTATCGGGGAAGCACAGCTTCCCCTTTTGTTTGGCGAGCCGCAAGGCCGTCGCAAAATCTGTCCGGTGATTGCGGGCGCAAGCAGTTGGATGCGTCAGGTAGTCAAGAAGCCGGAACAGTCCGCTTTTGGCGCGATAGCAAAGCGGTTATGCAGCGGCCTGCAAAGCCGTGTAGGCCGGTTCGACTCCGGCTCGCGCCTCCAGGTAAGATGAAAAAAGCCACCTTCGGGTGGCTTTTTTCTTTTCTGCGCGGGTTTTATTCGCGCCGCAAGCCGACAAATCAATGCCTATGCCCGGCTAGAGATTCAAGAAGACCTTGAGGCTTCGCCTGACTGCATCCAGTTCCGCTTCGCTGATACGCTCGCCTCTGAATTCGGCCCTGCGCTCGAACCAGTCGAGCGTCGTCAATTGATCGATCAAGGCAACACACGGCTTTGGCAGTGACTCGATCGGAATTTCCGTGGCTAATCCCTTGCTTTTGGTCGTGCAGGGTACGCCGACGATACGATGCGACGGACCGTTGTGTTCGGCCGGCGTCATTACGATCACGGGGCGTGGATATTTGCCACCCTGTTCGTGACCGACGACCGGTTCGAGATTGATCCATAGCACGTCACCGATATTGGGTCTGTCGCGGTTCATTGCACTCTTCACCAGTCGTCCTGGTTTTCGGGGTCGTGAAGCTCGGTTCCCACAGCGGCGCCTCGATCGAGGGTCGGTTGTAGTTCATCCGGCATGCTGGCCAGTTGCTCGCGATAGACATCCCAATTGAACGTCTTGATAGCGGGCTTGACCTCCAGGATGCCGTTGACCGCTTCCACCGAGACTTCCTGATCTTCGCGCAGGTGCAGTTCCTCCGCGACGCTGGATGGGATACGAATGGCAAGGCTGTTGCCCCACCGCTTGATTAACTGCAGCGCCATGTTTCGCTCCTGAACGGCAGCCTGTCTCTCGACAGAGAGTGTATCGACGTAGTTGATACATGGAAAATGCTAGCTGTCGCGAAGGTCCAAGTCAATCGCCCAGAATCTCAGGCGTCCGTTGGAGCAACTGTGCGCTACGAGCTTGGTCAATTCGAACGCAACCAGGTTTCGCGGCATGCGGCTCATGCTTGCGTCGTGTTTGTGCGACATCAAAGCCCTCGCGCACAATACGTGCATTCTCCCTTCCGGATTCCCCCATGCCCATCGAACTCCCCGAAGACGCCCGTGCCGCAGCGATCGCGTCGATCCAGCGCTACTTCGACGCCAACATGGAGGAGTCGATCGGCAATATCGCCGCCGGTGGCCTGCTGGCATTTTTCCTCGAAGAGATCGGTCCCGCTGTCTATAACCAGGCGATCGCCGATGCGCAGGAGCGCATGCAGGCCCGCATTGTCGAACTCGATATCGATCTGCATGAGGAGCCGTTCCAGTACTGGCGCAAGTTCGAGGCGCCACGTCGGCGTAAATAGCGCCCTACTGGAGCCGCCGGGCACGTTTGTGGGTCACGCGCGCGGCGAGGCATAATCAGCCTCTCAGCAAGCTTTTGACGGAAATTCCATGACTGCACAGGCTCCCGCCGTGTCCTCTGCCGCTTCTTCCACTTCTCCCGCTCTGCCTGCAATGTCGGCGGATCAACTCGACTGGCAGTGGTGCGCGTTCGACGCGCTCAAGACGCGCGACGTCTACGAGATGCTCAAGCTGCGTTCGGCGGTTTTCGTGGTCGAGCAGAACTGCGTCTATGGCGACGTCGACGGTCTCGATGATGACGCCTGGCACCTGTTCGCGTGGGGGCAGCGCGACGGCGTGCGCGAGCTGGCGGGCTATCTGCGTGTCCTGCTGCCGGATGCGAGCGACGCCGATGTGCGTATCGGCCGCGTGGTGACCGCACCGAACTTTCGTGGCATCAAGCTCGGCAACGGGCTGCTCGAACGCGCGATCGCTCACATCGCGCAGCAGTGGCCCGGCGTGCCGATGCGACTGCATGCCCAGGCGCATTTACAAAAGTTCTATGGTGCGTTCGGCTTCAAGCCGGTTTCGGAGATTCACGACGAGGACGGCATCCCGCACGTCTGGATGCGCTCGGAATAACGGGGCTTCGGGTACACGCTTCAGATACGCACTTAACGCTGCGATTCCCGCACCTGCGGCGCAACCGAAGCACCTGGCAGCGTGCGTCTGGGCCGCACGGCCTTGAGCCGTCCACGAGCGGAAAGCCGCATCCAGTGACGCAGCGCGATCAGCGCCCCAATCACGCTCATCATCGATCCCGGAATCCACAATAGCAGCCCGCCGATCTGTTGATCGCGCATCGGCGAAAGCCAGGTGAAGGCGCGGCCGCAGATCGAATAAACGGGATACAACTCGCGCGGCGTGAAAAAAATGAAGGCGCCGAGCACGATCTGCGGCGGGATCGCCGCAATCACCACCAGCACGCGCTTGCCGGGCGCGAGGCGCGCGGGCGGCGCGGGCCGCGGATCGAGCACGAGCCACCAGAACAGCAGCCCGTCGATCACCATGCTCCAGTTCATTACGCGATAGAGACGCCAGTCGAGCATCGCGATGAAGTGAATGGGCGAAAGCAGCCAGAAGTAGATCAGCCCGACGAAGAGCGCCACGGCCACGACCGGATGCATGACGATGCCGAGCGCAACGCGCACCGGTCGGGCGGAGAGTGCGGGCCGCACGACACGCTGCCGCCACATGAACGGAATGCCTGCGCGTAGTGCCGCGCCCGGATACGCGAGTGCGATGAAGAACGGCCCCAGGTGGTGCAGCACCAGATGCTGCGCGCGGTGCATGAAGAACTCGTGCTCGAAGAAATAATCGAGCCGCGTATGCAGCGCGACGTAGAGCGCGCCTAGGCCGAACCAGAACGAGAGCTGACGCGCGAGCGACACCCGCGCGTGACGCTTGCCGCGCGCAAAGAGAATCGCCGCGACGGCGATGGCGATCACGACGGTCGGCGAGGGCTCCCAGGGATCGAGCCAGTAGAGCGGGTTCATGGCGAGGACGGGCGAGCGTTCAGCGTCCGATTACTGTTGCGACGGCGGCTTCACCGCGAACGGCGCATCGAGCGCCGTGCCATCCGAGAATTGAAGCTTCACGTGCACCGTGTCGCCAGGCGCGATCTTGTGTTTCGCATGCTCCAGCATGAGGTGATAGCCACCCGGCGCAATCGCGAGCGTGCCGTGCGCGGGCACCGTCGCCTTGTGCACCATCACCATTTTCTGCGTCGAGCCGTTCGACACCGTCTGATGCAGCATCACCATGCCGTAGTCGTCGCTCGACACGTCGACGAGATCGACGCTCTGGTCGCCGTCGTTCTTCAGCGTGACGTAGCCCGCGGCCGGCAGGTCGTTCGGCAGCCAGCGCACCCACGCGTTCTGCGTGCTTACCGCCGCGCCTGCGGCCTCGGCCGATGGCGCAAACGCGGCCAGCGAGCAGACGAGGGCGCAACCGAGTGCGGCAGTGAGGGACTTCAGGTTCTTCGTCATGGCAGTTCCTGTTGCGGGTAGTACGGGAAATCAGGCAGGCGTGTCGATCACGCGGCGCACGTCGTGCGCAATCGCGTCCGGCGCATCCTTGTCGGTGGCGAGCAGGCGCGCACGGCCTTGCGCATCGAAGATATAGACCGCCGAGCTGTGCGTGACTTCATAGCTGCCGTCCAGGTCGCGCTTTTCCATCTGGTAGGCCACGCGATAGCGTTTCGCCAGCGATTCGATCTGCGCGTCGCTGCCCGTCAAGCCGAGTGCGTGCTGTGCGTCGAACGCACCCACATAGCTGTGCAGCGCCTGCGGCGTATCGCGTGCCGGATCGACGCTGATGAAGAGGATGCGCACGTGCTGCGCATCGGGGCCGAGATTTGCTAGTACCTGCATCAGACGCGCCATCGTTTCCGGGCAGACGTCCGGACAATGCGTGTAGCCGAAGTACACCAGCGCCGTTTCACCGCGCAAATCCGCCGCGCTCAGGCGCTGGCCGTTATCGGCGGTGAGGGTGAAGTTGAGATCGGGCAGGTGGCCGCTTACGTCCGTGAGTTGCCACGGCGCCGCGATTTGCGAGCAGGCGCCCAGCAGCGTCGAGCCGACAATGGCCGTCAGGAGCGCCGCGAGGATCGTCCCGTGGCGTGCCACCCGGAGGCGGGCAACGTATAGGGGACGCAGGGCGGACAACACGGCGAAGGCGGAAAACAAGGGCTGTCTCGGCGGCTCGATTTTCTGGGTGCGCGGCGCGGCTGGCTGCGACGGGTCGATGGACTGTAGCAAAATTGGACGTTCGCAGTCGCAGGCAGGCTGTTATGGCCGGATTTCGGGTCGATTTGCCGCAGCGCCTTGAGTCGCGCATCGCCGATGCCGCGATGCTCGCGAAAGCACGGCAAACGACGCTGTCAGGCCCCTAAAACGGCCTCGGCAGGCCTACTTTCTCGAAAATTGAAGGGATGCGCGGTAAGATGCGCACACTTTGGCCGGCGTGCGTTTGCCCGCCGGACGCTTACCCGGCCCACGCGCCGAGGGACGAAACGAACCTGATGCAAGAAGCTCCGCAAGATCTTCCGCTTGAGTTGCCGTTCGACAAAACGGCATTTTTCTTCGACTTCGACGGCACGCTCGTCGATCTCGCGCCCACGCCCGACGGCGTGCTGGTGCAGCCCGAGATGCTCGCGCTGCTGGCCGCGCTGCGACGCGCGACCCACGGCGCAGTGGCGATCGTCTCCGGTCGCGGCATCGACAGCATCGACGCCTTTCTCGGTATGCCCGATCTGCCCATCGCCGGTCTGCACGGCGCCGAGCGCCGTGACGCCAATGGCGACACGCAGCGCGTCGGCTTCAACGATCAGCGTCTGTTGCACATGGAGCAGGTGCTGGCGGAGGTGGTGCGCACGCACCCCGGCATGCTGCTGGAGATCAAGGGCGCCGCGGTCGCGCTGCACTACCGCAACGCGCCCGAGCACGAGAACACCGCGCGCGCGGTCACCGAAAAGCTCGCAGCCGAATTCGCCGATGCCTACGTGCTGCAACCGGGCAAGATGGTCTACGAGATCAAACCCAAGGACGTCGACAAGGGCCGCGCGCTGCGCGCCTTTCTGAACGAGCCGCCGTTCGCGGGCCGCACGCCCGTGTTCGCGGGCGACGATCTGACCGACGAAAAGGGTTTTGCCGTGGTCAACGAGCTGGGTGGCCTGTCGATCAAGGTCGGCGGGGGAGAGACGATCGCCCGCACGCGCGTCGAATCGGTCGACGCGTTGCTCGCGTGGCTGGCGGGCCTTGGCGCCTGATGGCCGCACGTCGTTCGGCTGATTCGTCGATTCAAGCGTTGCAGGCTGGCCACTTGCCTGTTCGCGCAGTCCTTTACCCAGTACGGAACCTGTAACTCATGAGCCGACTCATCATCGTGTCGAACCGGGTCGCGCCGATCTCCGAAGGCGGCCCGGCCGCCGGCGGTCTCGCGGTCGGCGTGTACGACGCGCTCAAGGAAACCGGCGGCATGTGGTTCGGCTGGAGCGGCGATGTGCTCTCCTCGGGCCAGCCGCAGATCCAGCTCGAGGAGCGTGGTCCGGTCACTTTCGCGACCATCGGTCTGCTGCGCCGCGATTACGACCAGTACTATCGCGGCTTCTCGAACGCCACGCTCTGGCCCGCGTTCCACTATCGCGCCGATCTTCTCCAGTACGACCGCCACGAATACGAAGGCTATTGCCGCGTGAATGCGTGGCTTGCGCAGCAACTCGTGCCGCTCCTGCGCGACGACGACGTCATCTGGGTCCACGATTACCACCTGATTCCGTTCGCCAAGGCGCTGCGCGCGGCGGGCGTGAAGAACCGCATTGGCTTCTTCCTGCACATTCCGTTTCCCGCTTCGCAGGTGCTGCTGGCGGTGCCGCCGCATCGCGAACTGGTCGAAGCGCTGTGCTCGTTCGATCTGCTCGGTTTCCAGACGAAGCCCGATCTGCGTGCGTTCTGCGATTACATCGTGAACGAGGCGGGCGGCACGGTCGAAAAACGCGCCGACGGCCTCACGCGCATCGACGCTTTCGGCAAGACGCTTTGCGCGAACGACTATCCGATCGGCGTCTATCCCGACGAAGTCGCGGAACTGGCCAAGGCCGGCGAGCGCGGCAAGCCGGTGCGCACGCTCAAGTCCACGCTGCATGGTCGCAAGGTCATCATCAGCGTGGACCGGCTCGACTATTCGAAGGGCCTCGTCGAGCGTTTTCGCGCCTTCGAGCGGCTACTCGAACACGCGCCCGCACAGCGCAACAAGGTCTCGTTCGTGCAGATCGCACCGCCCACGCGCGCCGATCTGCATGCCTATCAGGACATCCGCCTGCGTCTGGAAGCCGAATCGGGCCGTATCAACGGCCGCTTCGCCGAACTCGACTGGACGCCGATCTGGTACATCCACCGTCAGTACGAGCGGGCTGTGCTGGCGGCGCTGTTTCGTGCCTCGCACGTCGGCTATGTCACGCCGCTGCGCGATGGCATGAACCTGGTGGCGAAGGAGTATGTGTCGGCGCAGGACCCGGAGAATCCGGGCGTGCTGGTGCTGTCGCGTTTCGCGGGCGCGGCGCAGGAGCTGTCGGGTGCGCTGATCGTCAATCCGCTCGATATCGACGGCATGGCCGACGCACTGGCCACCGCGCTCGCGATGCCGCTCGCTGAACGGCTGGCGCGCTACCAGGACATGATGGTGCAACTGCGCGAGAACAATGTGTCGGTGTGGCGCGACCGCTTCATGCGCGATCTCACCGGGCTCACGGCTTCTGTTTGAAGATGGGCGCCTGACCTGACGCTGGAAATAAAAAAGCCGCTTCGAACGAAGCGGCTTTTTTGCTGGAGCGGGCTCTGAAGCGCGAACGCGTCAGGCGACGTGTTTTTCGTCGGCCTTCTTGTTGCCCAGATGCAGCGTGGAATGCTTGCCGTACTGCTTGGCGAGCAGATCGCGGTACAGGCCCGGGCGGTTGCGCAGTTCTTCAGGACTGCCATCGTCGATGACCTTGCCGGTGCTCATCACGATGATGCGGTCGAAGTTGTTCAACGTCGAAAGCCGGTGCGCGATCGCGATCACGGTGCGGCCTACCATCAGCCGGTCGAGCGCCTGCTGGATCGCTTCTTCCGACGCGCTGTCGAGCGCCGAGGTGGCTTCGTCGAGCAGCAGGATCGGCGCATTCTTGAGGATCGCCCGAGCGATCGCGATGCGCTGGCGCTGGCCGCCCGAGAGCTTCACGCCGCGGTCGCCCACGATCGTGTCGTAGCCTTCGGGCATCGCCTCGATGAAGTCGGCGCAGCGCGCTTCGCGGGCGGCCGCCATGACTTCTTCGCGGCTTGCTTCGGGGCGGCCGTAGGCGATGTTCTCGTAGATCGAGCGATGCAGCAGCGAAATGTCCTGCGGCACCAGCGCGATGGCGTGGCGCAGGCTCTCCTGGGTGACCTGGGCGATGTCCTGGCCGTCGATCTTGATCGCGCCGCCCTGGGTTTCGTAGAAGCGTTGCAGCAGCGCGAGCACCGTGGTCTTGCCCGCGCCCGATTTGCCGATCAGGCCCACGCGCTGCCCGGCCTCGATACGCAGATCGAAGTGATCGAGAATCGCCTTGCGGTGCGGATAGGCGAAGGTCACGCCCTCGAAGTCCACGCGGCCGCCTTGCGCGACGAGTTCCGTGGCGTCGTTGCGATCGGGCATGCCATGCGGCTCCAGCAGCGTCTGGACGGCTTCGGCCAGACGAGCGACGTGCTGCGTCACATCCACGAGCGCTACCGCGAGGTCGCGCGTGCCGTGCAGGATCGTGAAGCCGAGCGAGCTCACCAGCACGATGTCGCCCGACGTGGCCTTGCCCTGGTTCCAGAGCCACAGCGCCCAGCCGAGCAACCCGGCCGAGAGCATCGCCGTGATCACGGCATGCAGCAGGCGCAGCTTTTCCAGATAGAGCAGGCTGTCGCGGCGCGCATCGAGCTCGGCCTTGACGGTCGAGCCGAAGCGCTTTTGCTCGCGAAACGTCATGCCGAAGGCGCGCACGAGCGCCATGTTGCCGATCACGTCGACCAGTTCGCCGTCCACGGCGGCCGCCTTGGAGGCGAAGTTGTGGTGGCGTGCCGAGCCGCGCCCGGCCAGCTTGAACAGGATCACCGAGAGGACCGCCGAGCAGGTCAGCAGGCCTGCCGCCATCAGCGGATTGACCGAGATGATCATGACGATGGCGCCCGCCACGGCGATGCACGGTGGCAGCACGTTCCAGGCGGTGGTGTTCTCGGCGGTATAGACAGCGTTCGAGGTCGCGGTGATCCGGCTCGCGAGCGTGCCGGGCTGCTTCTCTGCGTAGTAGGTGGGTGAATGTCCGCTCAGATACTGGAAGAGGTCGCGCCGCAAGTCGCCCGTCACGGCGACGAAGGTGTGTGCGGCAAACCAGCCGCCGACGCGCCACAGCAGGTTATCGGCGGCGATCAGGCCGACGAGGATGGCGAAGGCGGTCCACAGCGGGCCCGGATGGTGCCGGCCCGCACCGAGCACGTCGATCAGATGCTTGATCGCGTATTGCGAGGCGAGTGCGCAGCCGACGGCCGCAAAGACACTCGCCAGCACGACGGCATGGGCGAACGGGTGGCGTTTGATGTACAGGAAAAGGAACGCGAGCGGCCGCCGCGCATAGCTCGCGAGCTTTGCGTTGTGGGCGTTACGCTGGGCGATGGTCAGATGTTCCAATTGTTCGGTGGTCGGTCTGACGGAGCTTGGTCCGTGCAAGGTAAAAAAGAAGAGGAAAGGCGCCAGCGGCAAACCTTGAAGGAATCCCCGCATTGTAAACACGCGTGGCGCATGGCGCATCGCCTGTGCCCGGCGGGAGGCGAATCTTATCGCGTGCCGGCGATGCAGCGTGTTCCTTCAGGACAGGGTGTCGCGCCGTAGGTTCAACAGGTTTTCAGGGCGCTTTTAGAGATACAATTACGGATTGCATTCAGGATTGCCGTGTGCTTGCGCATCTGACACTTTTCCGTCAGGGCAGTCCGCGATGGGCGTGGTCACAATAACGGCGCGCCGCCCGGAAAACGTACCCCCAATTTAGAACTGTCTTTGAAAACAGTGGGTTGCGGAGTGTTTCCGGTTTGTAACAACGTAAAGACTTTGAAATGTTCTAGCCGGTAAGGGGCGCAAGCCCGGATAATGCCGTCTCGAATAGCGTAGGGAATTTGACAGCTTGCATGTCAACGACCGCGAACCCTGCGCGTTTACCGCCTGAGCCGCCGCGAGTGTCAATTTAACACTTCCTAACTGCGTCGGTCTGTGTGCCGGGCTTCCGGCGCGGTTTAGCGGTACGGACGCCTGGTGGGGCGCGCGGCAAGGACGCCGCAGCACGCAAGGTCGATTGTCAAATTTGTAGTATTTGCCCGATTTATTACGAGGAAGGAGTTCACCACTATGCGAATCGCTCAAATCGCTCCGTTGCACGAGGCGGTTCCTCCCAAGCTGTACGGCGGCACGGAACGGGTGGTCTCCTACCTGACCGAAGCGCTGGTCGAACAGGGTCACGACGTTACGCTGTTCGCAAGCGGCGATTCGATCACCTCGGCGAAGCTCGAAGCATTCTGGCCGCAGGCACTGCGCCTCGACCCGACGATTCGCGACGTGATGGCTCCGCACATGCTGCTGCTCGAAGAAGTGCGACGCCGCGCGGACGAATTCGACGTGCTGCATTTCCACATCGATTACTACCCGTTCTCGCTGTTCCAGCGTCAGGAAGTGCCGTTCGTCACCACGATGCACGGCCGTCTCGACCTGCCGGAACTGCAACCGATCTTCAACGCGTTCAGCGACGTGCCGGTCGTCTCGATCTCGGACAACCAGCGCCTGCCGCTTCAGCAAGCCAACTGGCAGCAGACCGTTTATCACGGCCTGCCGGAAGATGTGCTGCGTCCGATCGAGAACGTCGAGCCGGGCTACCTGGCCTTCCTCGGCCGTGTTTCGCCGGAGAAGGGTCTGGACAAGGCGATCCGCATCGCCGGTCAGGCAGGCATGAAGCTCAAGGTCGCCGCCAAGATCGACAAGGCCGACCGTGCTTACTACGAAGAAGTCATCAAGCCGCTGATGGCGCAGTCGCACGTCGAGTACATCGGCGAAATCGGCGAGCACGAAAAGCGTGAGTTCCTCGGCAACGCGCACGCCCTGGTGTTCCCGATCGACTGGCCGGAGCCCTTCGGTCTCGTGATGATCGAAGCCATGGCTTGCGGCACGCCGGTCATCGCGTTCAAGCGCGGTTCGGTGCCGGAAGTCATCGACAACGGCGTGTCGGGTTTTGTCGTCGAAGACGAAATCAGCGCCGTCGCAGCGATCAAGCGCCTCTCGACGCTGTCGCGCGAGAAAGTGCGCGGTGCGTTCGAGTCGCGCTTCTCGTCGAAGGTGATGGCGCGCAACTACGTCGCCGTGTACGAAGAAATGCTGCGCCAGAAGCGCCGCACCGTGCTGCGCGAAGTCAACGCTGGCTAAGCCGGCAAGCTGTCCTGGGCGCGCGGTGCGCGTCCAGCGTCAGTTCAACGCCCCCGTGCCGTGCACGGGGGCGTTGTCGTATCTGCGCTACCTCAAGAACGACAGCGGCAAGCGGCGCATCGCGTGCGCCGGCGAGCGTGAGGGGTGCAGGCAATGTCCCTATAATGGCCGTTCCGCGCAACCTGCGGCGAGTTCATGAAATCAGCGCAAGACCACAGCGACAGCTTTGCATGGGACCCGAGTCAGCGGCGCAAGCCCCCACTCGGGCCGACACAGGAGAGAACCTTGGCGAGAACCCGTCCGACGCGCGCCGTCACCGTTCCTGGTGCCGGGACGCTATTCGCGCTGCGCGCGATCGGCCTCGTCATACTCGCCCGCTGGCTTCACTCGATGGGGGAGATGGACCATTTCCTCGCTTCGCTCGAGGCGATGGCTTCGTCGCCTGCCGCCTGCCTCAACATCGTCTTTCTGTTCCTCTTGATCGTGCTGCCCGGCGCGAAGGCGCGCGTCGAGCGCCCGTTCCATCCGCTGCCGCAATGGCTGCGGCAGGCGCTGCGTTTCTTTGGTTTGCTGGGCTGCCTGTTCGCGCTCTGGTCGATCGGCGCGTTCGTGTGGTTCGCCGGTTGGCGCAGCGCCGCGCACGCGGTCGCCGATACCAACGGCTGGCTCGTCGTGGCGCCCGCGCTCTATGGCGCCGTCGTGTGGATCTGCCGGCCGCGCGCGCTCTGGCGCACCAATATCGCGGCACGTCGCTTCGCGATCGGCCGCTATGCCGTGTCGATCGATGCGGCGACGCGCACGACCATCGTCTGGCTCGAAAGCCGCAAACTCGGGCAGTACGATGCGCGCGAATTGTCGATCCGCTGGCCCAAGGGCGAGCAGAGCGAGGTGGTGCCCGGTGGCGCGGTGCCAAGGCTGGTCAGTGACGTCGATGCAGTCGGCGTGGCGCCGGCTGAGCCCGTGCACGAGAGCGCCGCGCCGGTTGTTGCCGCCGCCGACGCAACGGTCGCGGCGGGTTTGCCGGGCCTGCCCGCATCGTCCGTCACGAGCCTCGTTCCCGTCGTTCCCGCGCGTGCGCAAACGCACACGCAGACGCACGAACGCCGTCCGAGAATCGAGTTGCTGTGGGACTCGCCTGCGGCGGCGGGCCATAACCGTCAGACCGTATTCCGCGTGCGTCTCGCGAGCGTGGGCGACCACGAGGCCGCGCGCGCACTCGATACCGCGCTGAGGCAGGCGTAATCCGTTACACCCCTTCTCCGTCACGGAGAAGGGCAGTCAGGCTGCACCGCTTCACGAGCCGTTCCTGCGCGCAGTTCGCTGCGCGCAGGCTTGCCGATCCGTCGTCATGCCGAAGGAGTCGCGATGCTCATCCGCTGGTTGCTTGCCGCTATCCACCTGCTCGCCTTCGGCTTTGCGCTCGCCTCGATCCTGCGGCGCACGCGCGGCCTGCGCCGCTGCACGTCCACCGAAGACTTGCCGATGATCTTCCGTGCCGATCATGGCTGGGGCGCCTCGGCCATCGTGCTGATCGTGACGGGCGCGATGCGCGCGTTCGGCGGCTTCGAGAAGGGCGCCGACTACTACCTGCACGAACCGCTCTTTCACGTGAAGATGGGCGTGCTCGTGTTGATCCTGCTGCTGGAGATTGCGCCGATGATGGCGCTGCTACGCTGGCGCGCGGCAGTGGGGCGAGGCGACGTGCCCGATCTGACCGGCGCGCCGAAGTATGCGCGTATCGGCCTGTGGCAGACGGTGCTGGTGGTGGTGATGGTGTTTGCCGCGACCGGGATGGCGCGGGGTATCGGCCTGGACACCGGAGGCGAGTGACGGGTTCGCACGGACGCATCACATTCGGTATCTGCGAATCGCAATGAAAAAAGCCCCGTTGCTTGCGCAACGGGGCTTTTTATCTTCGGTGCTTGTCTTTACCAACACCAGAATCCTGGTGGGTAGTACTGGGATCGAACCAGTGACCCCTGCCGTGTGAAGGCAGTGCTCTACCGCTGAGCTAACCACCCGAAGAGATTCAAATTATGCCGGGCGTTTTCGATCTTGTAAAGCCCTTTTTTAAGTATTTTGCACAGTCGCCGAAATTTCTTCGGCGGGCACCGGTTGGGTACGCCAGACCGAGGTGCCCTTGAGCGATTTGTCGAGGCCGTCGAGCAGCGCTTCGTGCGCGCTCAGTTCATCCGCGCTGGCGGCGATCACGGGCAGGGCGAGCGTGTCGAACTTTACGCGCGACACGGCGATTTCGCCCGCGGTCTCGGTGGTGCTCGACATGTCGATCACGAGGCTCTCCTGTCCGCGCGTCATCGCGAGATAGACCTCGGCGAGCAGTTCCGAGTCGAGCAGTGCGCCGTGCAGCGTGCGGTGCGCGTTGCTGATGCCGAAGCGGTCGCACAGCGCGTCGAGCGAATTGCGCTTGCCCGGGAACATCTGCTTGGCTTGCACCAGCGTGTCGATCACCTCGCCGCAATGCTCGAGGAAGCGAGGCTTGCCGAGCAGCCCGAGTTCGGCATCGAGAAAGCCGATGTCGAAGGGCGCGTTGTGGATGATGATGTCCGCGTCGCGAATGAAGTCGAGGATCTCGTCGGCGACTTCGGCGAACTTCGGCTTGTCCGCAAGAAACTCGGTCGTCAGGCCGTGCACGGCCAGGGCGCCCGGGTCGCTGTCGCGTTCCGGGTTCACGTAGAAATGCAGATTGTTGCCGGTCAAGCGGCGGTTCAGCAGTTCGACGCAGCCGATTTCGATGATGCGGTCGCCCGTGCGGGGATTCAGGCCGGTGGTTTCGGTGTCGAGGATGATCTGGCGCATGGCGATTCGGGCGTATTTAAAACGGGATTGCTAGAGAGGCGAGGGCGGCGTGCCCAGCTCAGAGTTCGGTCAGGGTCTCGACGCCGCGATTCGCAAGCGCGTCGGCGCGTTCGTTCTCCGGGTGGCCGGCGTGGCCCTTGACCCAACGCCATTCCATCTGATGCTGGCCGACGAGCGCGTCGAGCCGCTTCCACAGGTCGGCGTTCTTGACGGGCGTTTTCGCGGCCGTCACCCAGTTCTTCTTCTTCCAGCCGTGAATCCACTCGCTGATGCCTTTCTGCACGTACTGCGAGTCGGTGTGCACGACCACCTTGCACGGGCGCTTGAGCGCTTCGAGTGCGGCGATCACGCCCATCAGTTCCATGCGGTTGTTGGTCGTGTTGGCCTCGCCGCCGAACAGTTCCTTTTCCTGCGTGCCAAAGCGCAGCAGCGCGCCCCAGCCGCCGGGGCCGGGGTTGCCCTTGCAGGCGCCGTCCGAAAAAATCTCGACGAAATCGGGTGTGCTCATGAGTCCTTGTTGCGTGTAGGGGATGGCGTGGTGGCGGCGGCCTTCAGGCTCGGCGCCAGCACGGGTTTTTTGACCTTCAGCGGTCCGACGAGGCGCATGCCGCGCACGCGCTTGATCGCCGTCACCATATAGACGGCGCCGAAGATCGCCCACCAGCGGTCGCCGGCGGCCTCCATGAATTCATAACGGCTGAGCCACTTGTCGGTGGAAAGTGGCGGCCGGTAGCAGCCGAAACGGCCGCGTTCGAGCTCGAAACCGAGCAGTTTGATCCAGTCCTTCAGGCGCGTGAACGCGATCAGGTCCTGACGCGCGGGCAGGAACGGATGTCCCGTGATCTTGCCCGCCGATTGCCGTGCGCCCCAGAGCGACAGCGAGTTGAAGCCCACGATCACCAGTTGGCCCTCGGGCATCAGCACGCGTTCGGCCTCGCGCAGCAGGCGGTGCGGATCGCTCGTGAATTCGAGCGTGTGCGGCATCACGATCAGGTCGACGCTCTGCGCCTCGAACGGCAGATCGAGATAGTCGCACCAGACCGTGCTGCGGCCGGCGGGCGTGTGCAGCGCCGGCGCGCGCGGCGGCTCGGCGCCAGGCACCGTGTACGGTGCACTCGCGGCGCTGGCGGCGTCGAGCACGAGGCCGCGGCAGGACATGCGGTTCTCGCGCAGTGCGTCGAGCTGCGGCAGGCCGAGTTGCAGCGCATGGTAGCCGAATACGTTCGACACCATCCGGTCGAGCTGTTCCTGCTCCCAGTCGAGCACATACCTTCCGGCCGGCGAAGCGGTCCAGGCGGGCCAGTCTATAATCGTTCGGTCAGACATGTCGAAGAATACGTCGCCCCATGAAGAGTCCGCTTGAGCACGCGCCAGCGCAGGCCAACCTGGCCGCTACACCCGCCGCTGCACTCGAATACGTACCGGTTCCGGCTTTTGAAGATAACTACATCTGGGTCGTGTCGGACGGCCGCAATGCCGTTGCCGTCGATCCGGGCGACGCCGCGCCGGTTCGCGCGTATCTGGCGAAGCGAGGCTGGCGGCTCGCCGCTATTTTACTCACCCATCATCACAACGACCACGTCGGCGGGGTCGCCGATCTCCTTTCGGATGAGCGCGTGCCCGTGTACGGCCCAGCCGGCGAGGCGCTCGGCCCGCTCGACGCCTTCGTCACACGCGTAAAGGGCGGCGACGCCGTGCATCTGGGCGCGCCTGCGCTCGATTTCAAGGTGATGGACGTGCCGGGCCACACGCGCGGGCATATCGCTTATTTTCAGGACGCGGATACCCTCGGCACGCCGCACCTGTTTTGCGGCGACACGCTGTTCGCGTGCGGCTGCGGACGTCTCTTCGAGGGCACGCCGGCGCAGATGCTGACGTCGCTCGACTCGTTCGCCGCGTTGCCGGGTGCCACCCATGTGCATTGCGCGCACGAGTACACGCTCTCGAATATCCGCTTTGCGCTCGCCTGCGATCCCGACAACGCCGCGCTGCGCGACTGGAGTCGCGAGGCGGCGGCGCTGCGCGAGCGCGGTGTGCCGACCTTGCCCACCACGATCGCGCACGAGCGTGCGGTGAATCCGTTTTTGCGCGCCGACGACCCGGCCGTACAGGCGACGCTTGCCGACGCGCTGCACGAATCGGTGCCCGACCGGCTGGCGGCATTCACGCTGATGCGGGAGTGGAAAAACCGCTTCCGCTGACCCGCATGGTTGCGGGGGTATGCTCAACCCAAACGTATGGAACGTTATCCAAGCTGCGGATTTTGATGGTTTTTTTCCAATTAATCCGATTGACGGAAACGTGTGCGTTCCGTACTATCGGCTGCAAATTCCAGCCATTTGCAAGTAGACGTTCATGCGATTTATCCTAAGCGCGCTGCTGGTCCTGACCCTCGCCGCCTGCGCGAGCGGAGGACCATCCGCGAATTCAGCCAGCTCACTTTCCCCGGCCGATCCCCAGGCGCGTGCCGACGCCATCCGCAAAACCTCCGCAGCGAAAGAAACGATCAACGTCGATAAAGGCTCGGTCGATCAGCTCACGAGTCCGGATGCCGACCTTTGGGGCCGTATCCGCCGCGGCTTTCAGATGCCCGATCTGCAAAGCGATCTCGTCGACATGAACGCCCAGTGGTATGCGGAGCGTCCCGACTACGTCGCGCGCATGACCGAGCGCTCGCAGAAATATCTGTACCACATCGTCGAAGAGCTCGAGGCGCGTCATATGCCAACCGAGCTCGCGCTGCTGCCGTTCATCGAATCGGCCTACAACCCGCAGGCGCTGTCGGTCGCGAAGGCGGCGGGCATGTGGCAATTCGTCCCGGGCACGGGCAAGACTTACAACCTCAAGCAGAACATGTGGCAGGACGAGCGCCGCGACGTGCTGGCCTCGACCAGCGCCGCACTCGATTACCTCTCGCGCCTGCATGACATGTTCGGCGACTGGTATCTCGCGCTTGCCGCTTACAACTGGGGTGAGGGCAACGTGCAGCGCGCCATCGCGCGCAACCAGGCGGCGGGTCTGCCGACGGACTACCAGAGCCTGCGCATGCCCAACGAGACGCGCAACTACGTGCCCAAGCTCCAGGCGGTCAAGAACATCGTGATGAACCCGCAGCAGTACGGTCTCACGCTGCCGAGCATCCCGAATCACCCGTATTTCGTCACCGTCACCACTTCGCACGACATCGACGTAGACGTCGCCGCGAAGCTGGCGAACATGACGCCCGACGAGTTCCGCACGCTCAATCCGTCCTTCAAGAAGCCGGTCATTCTGGGTGCAACCGATCCGCAGATCCTGCTGCCGTTCGACAACGCGAGCGCATTCGAGCGCAACTTGAAGTCGTATTCCGGCCAGCTGTCGTCGTGGACCGTGTACACCACGGACGCGCGCACGACGCCTTCGGCCATCGCGCAGAAGATCGGCGTGGACGCCGACACGCTCATGTCGGTCAACAAGATTCCGGCGGGCATGCGTCTGAAGCCGGGCTCGACGCTGGTGGTGCCGCGCACCGAAGACGGCGACGACGAAGACATCAGCGCCGATGTGGCGGAAAGCGCCGTGCTCGCGATGGAACCGGACGTGCCCGATACGCGCAAGATGTTGATTCGCGTGCGCCGCAAGCAGTCCATGGATATGGTGGCGAGCCGTTACGGCGTCTCGGTTGGCCAGCTCAAGGCGTGGAACAAGACGCGCCGCGACGCGGTCGCGCCTGGCCAGGTGCTGGTGCTGCACGTGCCGGTCGGCAAGGCGATGCCGAGCGAGCCGGGGCCGGAACGCATCGCGGCCAGCGTCTCTGGCGGCGGTGTGGAGCGTATTGGCACTCGCGTCGCGGAATCGGGCTCAAAGTCGCGCTATGATAAGAGACACGGTCGCGCACGCACGGAAGTCGTCAAGGTATCCGAGCCGGTCAAGGAGAAGTCTTCCAGCGCAGCGCCCAGCAAGGCGTCGAAGGGTGCGGCAAGCCGCCCGAAGGCCGAAACCCACACGCAGAAGCACAAGTCCAAATAGCGGCTGGCAAAGGGTGCTCAGCCGTACATTGCGGGGGCAATGTACGGTGGTTTCGCTCCGATCACTTCAGCTATTTTTACGCCGTCACCCCGCCAGGTGACGGCGTTTTCATTTGCGCGGCCCGAAAGAAGGGGAGGCGTGAACTGTCCCCAACTTGCGGCGCGGCGCCGGGGGCCTATAGTGAAAGGCGCGGTGCCGGGCCCTGGGTGCTGGTCGTCGATGGTCGATGCCGGCCGCGGTGCTGGCTTTGGCAAGTCCGACTGGGATCGCGGACCCGTCAGCCGCGGCTGCTGTCTCGAAATTTGAAAGAAAGGGCATTTTCGCGCTATAATTTCAAGGTTTGAGCTTATCAACCCGCACCCTAGCGCCTACCTCCCCCCATCCGTTCATCCGCCGCCCGCGCTTTCTCCATCAAAGGCTGGCTGCCGCCCGATCGAGCGTCACAAACGCTTTATTCTGGCAGGCGCCCGACGCAGTCCACTGCGAGCCCTGTGACACGGAATAGCCGCGCAAGGTGCGAGCCGCGCGCGCATCGCCCCACGATGCCGACGCCGCAGCCGCACCCAGGTCGCAAGATCGCAACGTCGGACAACAGGTCGGCACAGGGTGCTCCCCCAAGGAGTCTCCCGTGTTGCCGTCTTTTTCTCCCGCTCTGCTCGCGCTCGCCGACGGCACGGTCTTTCGTGGTTACTCGATCGGCGCGCCGGGTCATACGATCGGTGAAGTCGTGTTCAACACGGCCATCACCGGTTATCAGGAAATCCTGACTGACCCGAGCTACGCTCGCCA
This sequence comes from Paraburkholderia sp. J67, assembly GCF_905220265.1. Taxonomy (NCBI): domain Bacteria; kingdom Pseudomonadati; phylum Pseudomonadota; class Betaproteobacteria; order Burkholderiales; family Burkholderiaceae; genus Paraburkholderia; species Paraburkholderia sp. J67. The sequence continues at coordinate 61,312 of NZ_CAJMZK010000013.1, read as the reverse complement.
GATCGTTACCCTCACGTATCCGCATATCGGCAACGTCGGCGTCAACGCCGAAGACGTCGAAGCCACGAAAGTCCATGCCGCCGGTCTGATCATCCGCGACCTGCCCGTGCTCGCCTCGAACTTCCGTATGGATCGCACGCTCGGCCAGTATCTGAAGGACGAAGGCGTAGTCGCCATCGCAGGTATCGACACGCGCAAGCTCACGCGTATCCTGCGCGACAAGGGTGCGCAGGCTGGCGCAATCCTCGCCGGTTCCGACGACGAAGCGAAGGCCATCGAACTCGCGCGCTCGTTCCCGGGTCTCGCGGGCATGGACCTCGCCAAGGTTGTCTCGACCGACAAGTCGTATCCGTGGAACACCACGGAATGGCGTCTGGGCGAAGGCTACCGCACGCAATCGGCGCCGAAGTACAAGGTCGTCGCATTCGACTTCGGCGTGAAGCAGAACATTCTGCGCATGCTGGCCGAACGCGGCTGCGACGTCACGGTGCTGCCGGCGCAATCGACGGCTGAAGACGCGCTCGCGCTGAACCCGGACGGCGTGTTCCTCTCGAACGGTCCCGGCGATCCGGAACCGTGCGACTACGCGATCAAGGCGGCGCAGGCATTCATCGAGCGCGGCATCCCCACGTTCGGCATCTGCCTCGGTCATCAGATCATGGGCCTCGCCGTTGGCGCGAAGACCCTGAAGATGAAGACGGGCCACCACGGCGCGAACCATCCGGTCAAGGATCTGGGCGATGGCCGCGTGGTCATCACGTCGCAGAACCACGGCTTCGCGGTGGACGCCGACACGCTGCCTGCGAACGCGCGCGTCACGCACGTGTCGCTGTTCGACGGCACGCTGCAAGGTTTCGAGCTGACCGACAAGCCCGCATTCTGCTTCCAGGGTCACCCGGAAGCCTCGCCGGGGCCGCAGGACATCGGCTATCTGTTCGACCGCTTCACGGCGTTGATGGACAAGTCGAAAGCGGCAGCGTAAGCGCTGCATCGAGCGCCAGGCGAAAGAGCAGAGCAGGGTGCGCAGCGAGCCGGTTTGAAAAACATCGGCCCACGCGCGCACCCGTGCGGCAAGCGAAGACATCCGCTTGCCGCAAGACGTAAAAGACACAGGAATATTTAGCGAGAGCGTTATGCCCAAGCGGACAGACATCAAGAGCATTCTTATCATCGGCGCGGGTCCGATCATCATCGGCCAGGCGTGCGAGTTCGACTATTCGGGCGCGCAGGCATGCAAGGCGCTGCGTGAAGAAGGCTACAAGGTCATCCTCGTCAACAGCAATCCGGCGACGATCATGACCGACCCGAACACGGCCGACGTCACCTACATCGAGCCGATCACGTGGGAAGTGGTGGAGCGCATCATCGAGAAGGAGCGCCCCGACGCGATCCTGCCGACGATGGGCGGCCAGACCGCGCTGAACTGCGCGCTCGACCTGCATCACCACGGCGTGCTGACGAAGTACAACGTCGAGTTGATCGGCGCATCGCCGGAAGCGATCGACAAGGCCGAAGACCGCCAGAAGTTCAAGGACGCGATGACCAAGATCGGTCTCGGTTCGGCGAAGTCGGGTGTCGCGCACTCGATGGAAGAGGCGCTCAAGGTGCAAGGCGAAATCGCCGAAGCCACCGGCACGGGCGGCTACCCGGTCGTGATCCGTCCGTCGTTCACGCTCGGTGGTTCGGGCGGCGGTATCGCGTACAACCGCGAAGAGTTCGAAGAGATCTGCAAGCGCGGTCTCGACCTCTCGCCCACGCGCGAACTGCTGATCGAAGAATCGCTGCTCGGCTGGAAGGAATACGAGATGGAAGTGGTCCGCGACAAGGCGGATAACTGCATCATCGTTTGCTCGATCGAAAACCTCGACCCGATGGGTATCCACACGGGCGACTCGATCACGGTGGCGCCGGCACAGACGCTGACCGACAAGGAATACCAGATCCTGCGCGACGCCTCGCTGGCCGTGCTGCGCGAGATCGGCGTGGATACGGGCGGCTCGAACGTCCAGTTCTCGATCGACCCGAAGACGGGCCGCATGATCGTGATCGAAATGAACCCGCGCGTGTCGCGTTCGTCGGCACTGGCTTCGAAGGCTACCGGTTTCCCGATCGCCAAGGTCGCGGCGAAGCTGGCTGTCGGCTACACGCTCGACGAGCTGAAGAACGAAATCACGGGCGGCGCAACGCCGGCCTCGTTCGAGCCGACGATCGACTACGTCGTCACGAAGATTCCGCGTTTCGCATTCGAGAAGTTCCGCGAAGCCGACCCGCGCCTGACGACGCAGATGAAGTCGGTGGGCGAAGTGATGGCGATTGGCCGTACCTTCCAGGAGTCGTTCCAGAAGGCGCTGCGCGGTCTCGAAGTCGGCGTCGACGGTCTGGATGAAAAGACCACGAGCCGCGACGAAATCATCCGCGAAATCGGCGAAGCCGGCCCGGATCGCATCTGGTTCGTGGGCGACGCATTCCGCGTGGGCATGACGCGCGAAGAGATCTTCGAAGAAACCGCGATCGACCCGTGGTTCCTCGCGCAGATCGAAGAGATCATCAAGAAGGAAGCGGCGGTTCGTGGCCGCACGCTCGAGAGCCTTTCGAAGGACGAGCTGCGCTACCTCAAGCAGAGCGGTTTCTCCGATCGCCGTCTGGCGAAGCTGCTCGGCGCGAACGCGGCCGACGTGCGCAAGCGTCGTATCGAGCTGAACGTGCGCCCGGTCTACAAGCGCGTGGACACCTGCGCGGCCGAGTTCGCGACGAAGACCGCCTACATGTACTCGACCTATGAGGACGAGTGCGAGGCCAACCCGACCAACAACAAGAAGATCATGGTGCTGGGCGGCGGCCCGAACCGGATCGGTCAGGGTATCGAGTTCGACTACTGCTGCGTGCACGCCGCGCTCGCCATGCGCGAAGACGGCTACGAAACCATCATGGTCAACTGCAACCCGGAAACGGTTTCGACCGACTACGACACGTCCGACCGCCTGTACTTCGAGTCGCTCACGCTCGAAGACGTGCTCGAAATCGTCGACCTGGAAAAGCCGGTTGGCGTGATCGTGCAGTACGGTGGCCAGACGCCGCTGAAGCTCGCGCTCGACCTCGAGGCGAACGGCGTGCCCATCGTCGGTACCTCGCCGGACATGATCGACGCGGCCGAAGACCGCGAGCGCTTCCAGAAGCTGCTGCAGGACCTGGGCCTGCGCCAGCCGCCGAACCGCACCGCGCGCGCCGAAGACGAAGCGCTCAAGCTCGCCGACGAAATCGGCTACCCGCTCGTCGTGCGTCCGTCGTACGTGCTGGGCGGCCGCGCCATGGAAATCGTCCACGAGCCGCGCGACCTCGAGCGCTACATGCGCGAGGCCGTGAAGGTGTCGAACGATTCGCCGGTGCTGCTCGACCGCTTCCTGAACGACGCAATCGAATGCGACGTGGACTGCATTTCCGACGGCGATGACGTGTTCATCGGCGGCGTGATGGAGCACATCGAACAGGCAGGCGTGCACTCGGGCGACTCGGCTTGCTCGCTGCCGCCGTACTCGCTGTCGAAGGAAACGGTCGACGAACTCAAGCGTCAAACGGCCGCGATGGCCAAGGCGCTGAACGTGGTCGGCCTGATGAACGTGCAGTTCGCGATCCAGCAAGTGCCGCAGGACGATGGTTCGAAGAAGGACATCATCTACGTGCTGGAAGTGAACCCGCGCGCTTCGCGTACGGTGCCGTACGTCTCGAAGGCGACCAGCCTGCCGCTCGCGAAGATCGCGGCGCGTGCGATGGTCGGCCAGAAGCTCGTGCAGCAGGGCGTGACGAAGGAAGTCGTGCCGCCGTACTTCAGCGTGAAGGAAGCGGTGTTCCCGTTCATCAAGTTCCCGGCGGTCGACCCGGTGCTCGGACCCGAAATGCGTTCGACCGGCGAAGTGATGGGCGTGGGCAAGACCTTCGGCGAAGCGCTGTTCAAGTCGCAGCTCGCAGCGGGTTCGCGTCTGCCGGAGTCGGGCACCGTATTCATCACCGTGATGGATTCGGACAAGCCCAAGGCGGTCGAAGTCGCAGCCATGCTGCATGAGCTCGGCTACGCGATCGTCGCGACGCGCGGTACGGCCGCGGCCATCGAAGCGGCCGGCGTGCCGGTCAAGGTCGTCAACAAGGTGAAGGACGGCCGTCCGCACATCGTCGACATGATCAAGAACGGCGAGATTTCGCTCGTCTTCACGACCGTCGACGAAACCCGCGCGGCGATTGCCGATTCGCGTTCGATCCGCATGAGCGCACAGGCGAACAAGGTCACGTACTACACCACGATGTCCGGCGCACGCGCTGCCGTCGAGGGTCTGCGCTACCTGAAGAACCTGGAAGTCTATGATTTACAAGGCCTCCACGCTCGCCTAAACTAAGGCTTCGATTGTCTGTCCAATACGAACGAGGCAGGCAAACATAGCTGAATGTGCCGCGGTTAAGCGGCGTCCCAACAGGGTTTTCAGGCTGCGCCAGCATGCGCCGCCACCCTTGCGGGATGCACTTAACCGCGGTGATTTTTTTTATGGCCGCAATGTATATTGCATGCGGCATCAATACGGCCCCAAGCGGCCGAACGAGTTGTTTATGAGCACGATTCCCTTGACCAAGCGCGGTGCAGACCAGCTTCGCAGCGAACTGCAACGCCTGAAATCCGTCGAGCGTCCGGCGGTCATCAATTCGATCGCCGAAGCGCGCGCCCAGGGCGACCTGTCCGAAAACGCCGAATACGATGCGGCGAAGGAAAAGCAGGGCTTCATCGAAGGCCGCATCGCTGAAATCGAATCGAAGCTGTCGGCTGCGCAGGTCATCGACCCGTCCACGCTCGAAGCGGACGGCCGCGTCGTGTTCGGTTCGACCGTCGATCTCGAAGACCTCGAATCGGGCAAGACCGTGACGTACCAGATCGTCGGCGATGACGAAGCCGATCTCGAACACGGCCTGATCTCGGTGAGCTCGCCCATCGCGCGCGCGCTGATCGGCAAGTCGGAAGGCGACGTCGCCGCCGTGCAAGCCCCGAGCGGCGTGCGCGAATACGAAGTCATCGAGGTTCGCTACGTCTGACGAGGCGCGATCATGGGTCACGATGTGAAAAATGACGTGAGCGCCGAGATTCGCGCGGCTGCGCCGGGCACATCGCTCGTGGCGCATCGTTTGTTCGCGCTGATCGCCATGCTGTGGGTGGGCAGCCAGTTGACTATCGGCTATGCCGTGGCGCCGGTGCTGTTCACGTCGCTCGACCGCATGTCGGCGGGTGCGCTCGCGGCGCAGTTGTTCCGCATCGAAGGCATGATCGGCCTGGTGGGTGGCGTCGTGCTGCTCGTGCTCGCGAACGCGTTCGTGCGGCGCGGGGAGGTGGGGTATCGCCGCCTGCGCTGGCTGTTGGTGGGTATGCTGCTGTGCGTGGTGGTCGGCTATTACGCGTTGCAGCCGTTCATGAACGCGATGCGCATGAATGCGATGCAGGCGGGCGTGGATATCGCGCACTCGGCCTATGCGAGCCGCTTTGGCATGCTGCACGGCATCTCGAGCCTGTTCTATCTGGTCGAGAGCCTGCTGGGTGCGTGGCTGGTCTGGCTGCTGCCGTCGACGCGGCGCTAAGCCTGGCAGCCTGGCGTCAGGCGCGAGGCAAAAAAAAGCGCGGCACACGGGCCGCGCTTTGTTATTTCAAGGCTGCGATTTATTTCGAGCCTTGATGCACGCGCTTCGAGCTGGTCTGGCGCTTCTTGGCGCGCTTGATGTTGCCGCCTTGCGTGACGCGTTCGTTGCCCTTGACGGTGACCTTCGTCGCCTTCGGCTTGCGCATCGGGTTGTCGCTCGGCTTGACGACCTTCACGACGCGCGGGGCGCGCTTGCCGGCTTCGCGTGCGCTCGGCACGTCGCCAGCGGGGCGCGTCACGGTGCCACGGGCGCCGGCGCGGGCCGTGGTGGTCTTCGGCTTGGCTTCTTCGGGCTTGTAGATCACGAGCAGCTTGCCGATATGCTGAACCGGCGCCGCGTTCAGGCGGTCGCAGATTTCTTCGTAGATCGCGAGGCGCTCTTCGCGCTCGTCACCGAACACGCGCACCTTGATGAGTTGGTGCGCGCCAAGGTGGACCTTGATTTCCTTGATGACGGCGTCGGTCAATCCCTCGGAGCCGATGAGCACGACCGGTTTGAGGGCGTGAGCCTGGGAACGCAGTTCGGAGCGCAGTTCGGCAGTAAGAGTGAGGGCGGGCATGGGATGTGGCAGACTCGACTAAAATGACGGCGCTCGCCGGGCAACCTGACCGACCTCATGACGAGGGACAGGCGCGCAGGAAGGCGAAAGGCGCGTCGGAAACAACGGAAAACCGTGGAGAACGGCGTGGCGCGGGCTGGTGCCGGCAGGCGTGGCGGTAAGAACACGCCGACAAAACCGGACGGGCCGCGACGGCCGCACGAATTAAACGCGTATTATCCGCTAAAAGCGCGATATCACGCAGCAAGAGTTCATCTTTAATGGCAAAAAACCGCTTCAACACGTCGTGGCTGCACGACCATATCAACGATCCGTACGTGAAGCTGGCGCAGCGGGAGGGCTATCGCGCCCGCGCCGCGTACAAGCTCAAGGAAATCGACGAGCAGGACAAGCTGATCCGCCCCGGCATGGTCATCGTCGACCTGGGCGCGGCGCCCGGCAGCTGGAGCCAGTACGCGCGCAACAAGCTCGCGCAAAGCTCGAAGCGCGACGAACAGCGCCAGGGCGGCATCGACGGCACAATCATTGCGCTCGACATCCTGCCGATGGAGCCCATTTCCGACGTGCACTTCCTGCAAGGCGACTTCCGCGAAGACAGTGTGCTCGCGCAACTGGAAGAAGCGGTGGGTGGACGTCCGGTCGATCTTGTAATTTCGGATATGGCGCCCAATCTGTCGGGAGTGGCGCTGGCGGATGCCGCGCGTATCGAACACGTCTGCGATCTCGCGCTCGAGTTTTCGCAGAATCATCTGAAACCCGATGGCGCCCTTTTAGTAAAATGCTTTCACGGCAGTGGTTACAGCCAGATCGTCGAGAAATTCAAGCATCAGTTCAAGGTCGTGGCCGCGCGCAAGCCGAAGGCTTCGCGCGATAAATCGTCCGAAACGTTTATATTGGGTAAACATCTGAAGCGACCCCGTTAACCTCGGGCATTACGCAAGGATCGGTTCCAGCGCGTCAGGCGCCTTGGCAGGACTCGATAGATTGACCCGAATAAGCTTCGGGAGGTCGTCCAGACAAGGCGCGCCGGCTATTTATGCCTTAGCGAAACGTTATGGCGAGGCCCTGCGTACTGGATTAGAATGCTTTGGTGGTGTCGCAAGGCAAATGTAGGCGCCCGTCTATGAGTGAAGGAGTGGTGCTTTGAACAACAACATGTTTTCGAAAGCAGCAGTGTGGCTGGTGATCGCACTGGTGCTGTTTACGGTGTTCAAGCAGTTCGACAAGCCCCGTGTCCAGGAAGGCGTTTCCTATTCGCAGTTCATGGACGACGCGAAGAATGGCAAGGTCAAGAACGTCGTGGTGCAGGGGCGGAACCTCACGGTCACTCCGGCCGACGGCCAGAAGTACCAGATCGTCTCCCCGGGCGACATCTGGATGGTTGGCGACCTGATGAAATACAACGTGCAGGTGAGCGGCAAGGCTGACGAAGAGCCCAATGCCCTCGTCTCGGCGTTGTACTACCTCGGGCCAACGATCCTGATCATCGTGTTCTGGTTCTACATGATGAGGCAGATGCAGGGGGGCGGCAAAGGCGGGGCGTTTTCGTTCGGTAAATCGCGCGCCCGTCTGATCGACGAGAACAACAATGCGGTCAACTTCTCCGACGTCGCGGGCTGCGACGAAGCCAAGGAAGAAGTGTCCGAGCTCGTCGACTTCCTGCGCGATCCGCAAAAATTCCAGAAGCTGGGTGGGCGTATCCCGCGCGGCGTGCTGCTGGTCGGCCCTCCGGGTACCGGTAAGACGCTGCTGGCGCGCGCTATCGCCGGCGAAGCGAAGGTGCCGTTCTTCAGCATCTCGGGTTCGGACTTCGTCGAAATGTTCGTCGGCGTGGGCGCGGCCCGTGTGCGCGACATGTTCGAGCAGGCCAAGAAGCACGCGCCCTGCATCGTGTTCATCGACGAAATCGACGCGGTCGGTCGTCATCGCGGCGCCGGCATGGGCGGCGGCAACGACGAACGCGAACAGACGCTGAACCAGATGCTGGTCGAGATGGACGGCTTCGAGGCGAACTCGGGCGTGATCGTGATCGCGGCAACCAACCGTTCGGACGTGCTGGACAAGGCGCTGCTGCGTCCGGGCCGTTTCGACCGCCAGGTGTATGTCGGCCTGCCGGATATCCGCGGTCGCGAACAGATCATGAAGGTCCACCTGCGCAAGGTGCCGATCGCCAACGACGTCGACGCAGCGGTTATCGCACGCGGCACGCCGGGCTTCTCGGGTGCTGACCTCGCGAACCTCGTGAACGAAGCGGCTCTGTTCGCGGCACGTCGCGGCAAGCGCATCGTCGAGATGCAGGATTTCGAGGACGCCAAGGACAAGATCTTCATGGGTCCGGAGCGCAAGTCGGCCGTGATTCGCGAAGAAGCGAAGCGCGCCACGGCGTACCACGAGTCGGGCCATGCGGTCGTCGCCAAGCTGTTGCCGAAGGCCGATCCGGTGCACAAGGTCACGATCATTCCGCGCGGCCGCGCGCTGGGCGTGACGTGGCAATTGCCGGAGCACGACAACGAGACGTATTCGAAGGACTATCTGCTGGATCGTCTGGCCATTCTGTTCGGTGGCCGCGTAGCGGAAGAGCTGTTCATGAACCTGATCAGCACGGGCGCTTCGGACGACTTCAACAAGGCGACGCAGACGGCGCGCGCAATGGTCACCCGCTTCGGCATGACCGACGCGCTCGGACCGATGGTCTACGCCGACGACGAGAACGAGGGTGGTCCGTTCGGCAAGGGCTTCACGCGTGCGATCTCGGAAGCGACGCAGCAGAAGGTCGACGCGGAAATCCGCCGCGTGCTGGACGAGCAATACGGTCTGGCCAAGCGTCTGCTCGACGAAAACCGCGACAAGGTCGAAGCCATGACCGCGGCCCTGATGGAGTGGGAAACGATCGACGCCGATCAGATCAACGACATCATGGCTGGCCGTCCGCCGCGCTCGCCGAAGAGCACGCCGTCAGCAGGTGATGCGTCGTCCTCGGGCGGCAGCACGGGCACCGAAGTCAAGCCGGGCAGCAGCGCGACCGCGCCGGCCTGAGCCACTACGGTTCGCCTGATCGAGTAAAGTTGCGGGCCGGTGTGATCTTCACACCGGCCCGTTTGCATTTCTGGCCGCGGCCGTGATCCAGACTCGTCGCCGCGTGTTGCCGTGGCGCTAGTCCTGTCACGCCCGCGGCTGCATTTCGTTACACATCTGACGTTTCTTGACGTGTCCAATCTCACATCGCAGGGTAATCTGCCCGAACCGCTGATCTGCGGTCGTTTCACGCTGACCTTCGAGCGTCCGCTCGTCATGGGCATTCTCAACGCGACGCCGGATTCGTTTTCCGACGGCGGCCGCTATGTGGCCTTCGACGATGCGCTGCGCCGCGCCGAGCAGATGCTGCTCGATGGCGTCGACATCATCGACATCGGCGGCGAGTCGACGCGCCCGGGCGCGCCGCCCGTGCCACTCGATGAAGAGCTCGAACGGGTGATTCCGCTGGTCGAGCGGCTCAAGGGCGCGAACGTGCCCTTGTCGATCGACACCTACAAGCCGGAAGTCATGCGTCATGCGCTGGCAGCCGGTGCGGACCTGATCAACGACATCTGGGGTTTTCGCATGCCGGGCGCAGTCGACGCGGTGCGCGAGAGCCAGTGCGGCCTGTGCGTGATGCACATGCTGGGCGAGCCGCAAACGATGCAGATCGGCGAGCCCGATTACGTCGATGTCGTGCGCGAGGTGCGCGAGTTTCTGGAGGCGCGTTGCGCCGAACTCGAAGGTGCTGGCGTTGCGCGTGCGCGCATCAGCGTCGATCCGGGTTTTGGCTTCGGCAAGTCGGTGGTCGAGCATAATTACGCACTGCTCGCGCGGATGCCCGAAACGGCGCCGCAGGTGCCGGCGGGTGTTGCGCCGTATCCGATACTCGCGGGCATGTCCCGCAAGTCGATGCTCGGTGCGCTCGTGAACCGGCCGGCGCCCGAGCGCATCTCGGCCAGCGTGGCGGCGGCGGTGTGCGCAGCCCAGAAGGGCGCGGCGATCATCCGCGTGCACGATGTCGCGCCGACCGTGGATGCCCTGAAAGTCTGGGGCGCCATGCGTGAGGCCGAGCGCCATCAGGCAACTTGAGCAGGTAGCAGGACGTTGAAAGAACACGGCGCGACTGGGCATAAACAAGCCTTCGGGCGCCATACAACAGAGTCAATGAGAGGTTGAGGTATGGGACGTCGTTATTTCGGAACCGATGGGATTCGCGGCAAGGTCGGCGTGGCGCCGATCACGCCGGATTTCGTGCTGCGTCTTGGCTACGCGGCGGGCAAGGTGCTCGCGGGGGCCGCGCCGGCCTCGGGACCGCGCCCGGCTGTGCTGATCGGCAAGGACACGCGTATTTCGGGTTATATGCTCGAGGCGTCGCTGGAAGCCGGGCTGTCCGCCGCTGGCATCGACGTGATGCTCGCGGGGCCGATGACGACGCCCGGCGTCGCCTATCTCACGCGCGCGCTGCGTCTGGCTGCGGGCGTGGTGATCAGCGCCTCGCATAATCCGTACTACGACAACGGCATCAAGTTCTTCTCCGCCGACGGCAACAAACTGCCCGACGAGGTCGAAACGCAGATCGAGGCACAACTCGATTTGCCGCTCGACTGCGCGGCGTCCGAGCAACTGGGCCGCGCCCGCCGTCTCGACGACGCGCGCGGTCGCTATATCGAATTCTGCAAGAGCACCTTCCCGCAGGCATTCAGCCTTCGCGGCCTGAAGCTGGTCGTCGACTGCGCGAATGGCGCGGCCTATGACATCGCGCCGCACGTGTTCCACGAACTGGGCGCGGAGGTGATTCCCATCGGCGTGTCGCCGAACGGCTTCAACATCAATGATGGCGTCGGCGCGACCGCGCCCGATGCGCTGGTGCGCGCGGTGCGTGCGAACCATGCCGACCTCGGCATCGCGCTCGACGGCGACGCCGACCGCCTGCAGATCGTCGATGCTCAGGGCCGCCTCTACAACGGCGACGAACTGCTCTACGTGCTGGTGAGGGACCGCATCGCGACCGACGGCAAGGTCGAAGGCGCAGTCGGCACGCTGATGACCAACCTCGCGGTGGAGCAGGCGCTCGACGGCCTCGGCGTGCAGTTCGTGCGCGCCAACGTGGGCGATCGCTACGTGCTGGAGCAACTGCGCGAGCATGGCTGGCAGATCGGCGCGGAAGGCTCGGGCCACATCCTCTCGCTCGACCGTCATACGACCGGAGACGGCATCGTCTCGGCGCTGCTGGTGCTGGCGGCGATGAAGCGCAGCGGCCAGACCCTCGCGCAAATCCTCGACGGTGTGACGCTGTTCCCGCAGAAGCTCATCAATGTGCGTATCGCGCAGGGCGCCGACTGGAAGGGCAACGCGGCGATCCAGAAGTCGATTGCCGATGCCGAAGCCGAGCTCAAGGGCCGTGGTCGCGTGCTGATCCGCGCCTCGGGTACGGAGCCGGTGCTGCGCGTGATGGTCGAGGCGCGTGAAGAGCGCGACACGCTCCATTACGCCGAATCGATCGCCGAAACGGTCAAGCGCGCCATCGCCTGATTCTCCGGCCGACAGCCGTTGTCAAAACGCGGCGCGGCACCCTGCCTGCGACAAGGTGCCGCGCCTGCTTTTTCCTCTCCAACGTCCCTCCGACGTAACGGTACGTTTCGCGTTCGAGCAAACGTTCCAATTCCGGTTTCAGAAGCCTTTCAGGCTGTGAAGCCGGCCTTTGCGCATCGGACCCCGACGTGCCCCTTCATGCCCGGCCCACGGGCGGCCTCGCGCGCCAGCGCTGGGAGGCAGCGCGCGAACACGCGCCAAGTGTGCGCCATCTGCCTGATTCCTCCGCCTTTCAGCTGGTAATCGTAGTGTCACAGCTGCTTCATGAATCGTCACGTTACTGTCACAAAGACCCCCTAAGCTTCGCGGTGTCGTTCATCCGCTCACACACCTGGAGGTCTCATGAAATTGATGCAAACCGCGCTCGCTGGCGTTGCTGGCGCGCTCTTCGCGATCGCAGCCCACGCTGCTGACATCACTGGCGCGGGCAGCACCTTTGCAGCACCGATCTACACGAAATGGGCGGATGCCTATCAAAAGACGGGCGGCGGCAAGGTGAACTACCAAGGCATCGGCTCGTCGGGCGGTATCAAGCAGATCGTCGCCAAGACGGTTGATTTCGCAGGTTCGGACGCGCCCCTGAAGGACGACGAACTGGCCAAGGAAGGCCTGTTCCAGTTCCCGACGGTGGTCGGCGGCGTCGTGCCGGCAATCAACGTGCCGGGCATCAAGGCTGGCGAACTCACGCTGTCGGGCGAAGTGCTCGGCGACATCTACCTCGGCAAGATCAAGAAGTGGAATGATCCGGCCGTCGTCGCGCTGAACCCGAAGGTCAAGCTGCCGGATCTGGACATCGCCGTGGTTCGCCGCGCCGACGGTTCGGGCACCAGCTTCATCTGGACGAACTACCTCTCGAAGGTTAACGCCGAGTGGAAGAGCAAGGTTGGCGAAGGCTCGACCGTGAGCTGGCCGACGGGTACGGGCGGCAAGGGCAACGACGGCGTCGCCGCCTTCGTGCAGCGTCTGCCGGGCGCAATCGGCTATGTCGAGTGGGCGTACGCCAAGCAGAACCACATGGTCTACACCGCCATGAAGAACGAGTCGGGCGCGGTTGTCGAGCCGGGCACGGAAACGTTCAAGGCTGCTGCTGCTGGCGCAGACTGGAAGAAGTCGTTCTACCAGATCCTCACGAACGAGCCGGGCAAGGACGCATGGCCGGTCGTGGGCGCGACCTTCGTGCTGCTGCACACGGCGCAGGACAAGCCGGATCAAGGCAAGGAAACGCTCAAGTTCTTCGACTGGGCTTTCAAGAACGGCACGCCGGCTGCTGACAGCCTCGATTACATCTCGCTGCCGCAATCGGTCGTGAGCGAAATCAAGTCGCAATGGAAGGAAAAGGTCAAGGACGCTAGCGGCAAGACCATCGCCGAATAAGGCGGTTTGACCGTGTAGCGCAACGGGCCGCCGCGAAGAACCGCGTGCGGCCCGTGCTGCTTCCAGACCCTGTGTTATGCATTTGTAATACGTGTGCAATAAAGGCGTAATTCATGCGCCGCTTGCATGCGCGAATGACGCACCAATTCACCCGCTACGATGTACCGCCCTCGGGCCTTGCGCCGGTCGCCTGACCTGGCTGCATGAACCGGCCAGGGCGGCAGGCGGTATCAGAACCGCATCAACGTCGTGAGCCTCGTGCTCGCGGCAACTGGATACAGGTCATCATGTCCGACGTCCCGCTCGTCTCGAACCCGCCCGGCAGCCAGGCGCAGAAAGCGCCCAGCCCGGCAGGGGACATCATTTTCGGCGGCCTCGCGCGCGGCGCCGCCATCGTCACGCTGTTGCTGCTCGGCGGCATCATCGTGTCGCTGATCGTCGCTTCGATGCCGACGATCCAGAAGTTCGGCCTCTCGTTCCTCTGGACGGCCGACTGGGATCCCCCCAGCGAGAAGTTCGGCGCGCTCGTGCCCATCTACGGCACGATCGCCACGTCGATCATCGCGCTCGTCATCGCCGTGCCGGTGAGCTTCGGTATCGCGCTGTTCCTGACCGAACTCTCGCCCGCCTGGCTGCGCCGCCCGCTCGGCATCGCCATCGAACTGCTCGCCGCGATCCCGTCGATCGTCTACGGCATGTGGGGCCTGCTCGTGTTCGCGCCGATCTTCGCGCAATACTTCCAGCGCCCGCTCGGCCAGTTGCTCGGCAACGCACCGCTGATCGGCCCGCTGTTCCAGGGCCCGCCGATCGGTATCGGCATCCTGTGCGCCGGCGTCATTCTCGCGATCATGATCATTCCGTACATCGCCTCGGTGATGCGCGACGTGTTCGAAGTCACGCCCGTGCTGCTCAAAGAGTCGGCTTACGGCATCGGCTGCACGACCTGGGAAGTGATGTGGAAGATCGTGCTGCCCTTTACCAAGACCGGCGTGATCGGCGGCGTGATGCTCGGCCTCGGCCGTGCGCTCGGCGAAACGATGGCGGTGACGTTCGTGATCGGCAATACGAATCTGCTCGATAACGTCTCGCTCTTCTCGCCCGGCAACAGCATTACCTCGGCGCTCGCCAACGAGTTCGCCGAAGCGGAACCCGGCCTGCACACGTCGGCGCTGATGGAACTCGGCCTGATCCTGTTCGTGATTACCTTCATCGTGCTGGCGATCTCCAAGCTCATGCTGCTGCGCCTTGAAAAATCGGAGGGTGCGCGATGAGCGAGCCGATGATGAAAATTCCCGGAGCGATCTACGGCTCCGAGCTGGACAAGATGCGCGGCAAGCTGCAAAGCCGCCGCCGCGTGACCAACGCCATCGCACTGACGATGTCGCTCGCGGCGATGGCTTTCGGCATCCTGTGGCTCGTGTGGATTCTCTACACGACGCTCTCGCTGGGCATTGGCGGTCTGTCGGTCGAACTCTTCACGCAATCGACGCCGCCCCCGAACACCGACGGCGGCGGTCTCGCCAACGCGATCGTCGGCAGCTTGTTGCTGGTGGGTATCGCGACGCTGGTCGGCACGCCGATCGGCATTCTCGCGGGCGTCTATCTGGCCGAATACGGCCAGAAGGGCTGGCTCGCGAGCATCACGCGCTTCATCAACGACATTCTGTTGTCGGCGCCGTCGATCGTCGTGGGTCTGTTCGTCTATGCGCTCGTGGTGGCGAAGATGGGTCACTTCAGCGGCTGGGCCGGCGCAGTGTCGCTCGCGCTGCTGCAAATCCCCATCGTGATCCGCACGACCGAGAACATGCTGAAACTCGTGCCGAATGCACTGCGCGAAGCCGCCTTCGCACTCGGCACGCCGAAGTGGAAGATGGTGCTGTCGATCACGCTCAAGGCGTCGGTCGCGGGCATCGTCACGGGCGTGCTGCTCGCGATCGCCCGTATCGCTGGCGAAACCGCGCCGCTGCTCTTTACGGCGCTGTCGAACCAGTTCTTCTCGGCGGACATGAATCAACCGATGGCGAACCTGCCGGTCACGATCTACAAGTTTGCGATGAGCCCGTTCTCGCAGTGGCAGTCGCTCGCGTGGGCCGGCGTTTTCCTGATCACGTTGGGCGTGCTGGGTCTGAATATCCTCGCACGCTCCATCTTTTCGAAAAAGTAAGGGCGGAGTCATCCGATGAATATGGCAGAGAGTCACCTCAACACTACCGCGCCGACCGGCTTCGACCCCGCCCAGGGCAACCGTGGCGCCATGTCGTCGCGTCCGAAGATCGAAGTCAAGGACCTGAACTTCTTCTACGGCAAGTATCACGCGCTCAAGAACATCAACCTGCAGATCCCCGAAGGCAAGGTGACCGCGTTCATCGGCCCGTCGGGTTGCGGCAAGTCCACGCTGCTGCGCACCTTCAACAAGATGTACGCGCTCTATCCGGAGCAGCGTGCCGAGGGTGAGATCCTGATGGAAGGCGAGAACCTGCTGACCACCAAGCGCGATATTTCGCTGCTGCGCGCGCGTATCGGCATGGTGTTCCAGAAGCCGACCCCGTTCCCGATGTCGATCTACGACAACATCGCGTTCGGCGTGAAGATGTTCGAGAAGCTGTCGCGCCCGGAAATGGACGACCGCGTCGAATGGGCGCTCACCAAGGCCGCGCTCTGGAACGAAGTGAAGGACAAGCTCGGCCAGAGCGGCTACGGTCTGTCGGGCGGCCAGCAACAGCGTCTGTGTATCGCGCGCGGCATCGCGATCCGCCCCGAAGTGCTGCTGCTCGACGAGCCGTGCTCGGCGCTCGACCCGATTTCCACGGGCCGCATCGAAGAGCTGATCGCCGAACTCAAGAGCGACTACACGGTGGTGATCGTCACCCACAACATGCAACAGGCCGCGCGTTGCTCGGACTACACTGCGTACATGTATCTCGGCGAACTGATCGAGTTCGGCGACACCGAGAAGATCTTCATCAAGCCGGTCCGCAAGGAAACGGAAGACTACATTACGGGCCGCTTCGGCTGATCCGTTTGGTGACACATTAAGCGGAAGAAGGGAGAAACGACATGTCCGACAAGCACCTGTCCAGCCAGTTCGACGCCGACCTGAACCTCGTTTCGTCGAAGGTTCTGGAAATGGGCGGTCTGGTGGAATCGCAGATCATCACGGCGATGCAGGCCCTGAACGAGTTCGACGGCGAAGCCGCCGAGCGCGTGATCGCCGCCGAAGAGCGTCTGAACACGATGGAAGTCGAGATCGACGAAGAGTGCAGCAACATCATCGCGCGCCGCCAACCGGCTGCACGCGATCTGCGCCTCGTGCTGGCGATTTCGAAGACCATCACGAATCTGGAACGCGCCGGCGACGAAGCCGAAAAGATCGCCAAGCGCACCAAGCGCCTGATGGAAGACGGCAACTCGCGCGCGGTCAATATCGCCGAGATCAAGGTCTCGGGCGAGATGGCCGTGTCGATCCTGCGCCGTGCGCTCGACGCATTCGCGCGTCTCGATACCGTGGCCGCCGCGCAGATCGTGCGCGACGACAAGGCCATCGACGAGGAATTCCGCGCCTTCGTGCGCAAGCTGGTGAGCTACATGATGGAAGATCCGCGCACGATTTCCGCGGGCCTCGACTATCTGTTCATCGCCAAGGCGATCGAGCGCATCGGCGACCACGCGAAGAACATCGCCGAATTCATCATCTACATCGTCAAGGGCACCGACGTGCGGCACAAGTCGCGCGACGCGCTCGAACGCGAAGCGCTGAGCTAAGTTGCGTGCGGGGAGTGTGAAGCGCGCTTTCAGGGCGCGTTTTCACGTCGAGTTCTGAAATCGATTCCGCCCCGTCACTTTCGTAATCCGTATCAACTGGTCTTTTGGTCAAGAGGTGTCGATGCCTAGCAGCATTCTCGTCATCGAAGATGAGCCCGCTATTTCCGAGCTGATTTCGGTGAACCTCCAGCACGCAGGTCATTGCCCGATCCGCGCCTACAACGCAGAGCAGGCGCAGAATCTGATCAGCGATGTGCTGCCCGATCTCATCCTGCTCGACTGGATGCTGCCGGGCAAGTCGGGCGTGAATTTCGCGCGCGACCTGCGTAACAACGAGCGCACGAAGCATATCCCGATCATCATGCTGACCGCGCGCGGCGACGAGCAGGACAAGGTGCTCGGTCTCGAAATCGGCGCCGACGATTACGTCACCAAGCCGTTCTCGCCGAAAGAGCTGATGGCGCGCATCAAGGCGGTCCTGCGCCGCCGCGCTCCGCAGCTCACGGAAGACGTGGTCGCGATCAACGGCCTGAAGCTCGATCCGGCCACGCACCGGGTCGCGGCGCACGCGGAAGGCTCCGAGATCAAGCTCGATCTCGGCCCGACCGAGTTCCGTCTGCTGCACTTTTTCATGACGCACCCGGAGCGCGTGCATAGCCGCACGCAACTGCTCGATCAGGTGTGGGGCGATCACGTGTTCGTGGAAGAGCGCACCGTGGACGTGCATATCAAGCGTCTGCGCGCCGCCCTTAAGCCGGCAGGATGCGATGCTATGATCGAAACGGTGCGCGGCAGCGGCTACCGTCTCGCGAAGAGCGCCTGAAGTCGTCGATTGCCGTCGATTCAGACCGCATCAGGCTGATTAACCGCAGTCACACGCCGGTGCAGCGCGAAGCGCAGCGCCGGTGCTCCGAATCCGCAGCGCCCCGGTACGGATTGCCACTCTCTTCGATCGCAGGAACATGAACATCATCTGGGCGCGCGCCCTCGTCTCGATCGTGCTGCTCGCGCTCGTTTGCACGGGTATCGGCGCATTATTCGGCATCAAGTTCGCGCTGGCTTTCGCCGTGGTGGCGCTGGCCGGTCAAATGGTTTTCAGCACCTTCCACAAGCAGCGTCTCTGGCGCCTGCTCGACGCGCCCGTCTACGGCGAAGTGCCGAGCGCGCCCGGCGTGTGGGGGGAAATCTATTACCGTCTGCATAAGCTCGCGAAGCGCTGGCACGCCCAGGTGCGTCAGGTCGAGCAACAGCATTCGCGTTTCATCCAGGCCATCCAGGCATCGCCCAACGGCGTCGCCATGCTCGACGATCACGACCAGATCGAGTGGTGCAACGCCATTTCGGAAGTGCATTTCGGCCTCGATGCGAAGCGCGATCTGCGTCAGCACATCACCCATCTCGTGCGTCAGCCCGACTTCGTGCGTTATCTGAATTCGCATGACTACAAAGAGATGCTGATCATGCGCGGCATGGGGGCGAAGCGCCAGAACGTGCTGTCGGTGCAGGTGTTTCCGTATGGCGATAACCGCAAGCTCGTGCTCTCGCAGGACATCACCGAACTCGAGCGCACCGACGCCATGCGCCGCGACTTCGTCGCCAACGTCTCGCACGAACTGAAAACGCCGCTCACCGTGCTTTCGGGCTTTCTGGAGACGATGCGCGAATTGCCCCTCTCGGAGGAAGAGCGCATGCGCTACTTCGATCTGATGGAGCAGCAGGCCTCGCGTATGCGCCATATCGTCACCGACCTGCTGGTGCTGGCCAAGCTCGAAGGCGAGGTGCGTCTGCCGGGCGACCAGATCATCGACATGCGCGCCGTGCTCGGCCACGTGCGCGAGGATGCGGAAAGCCTCTCGGGCGGCCATCACCGTATCCTGGCCGAATTCGACGACGGTTTGAGCGTCACCGGTTCGGAAACCGAAGTGCTGAGCGCGCTCGGCAATCTCGCCACTAACGCCGTGCGCTACACGCCCGAGGATGGCAGCGTGCGACTGTCATGGCGTCTCGAAGGCGGCAGCGCGGTGTTCTCGGTGACGGATAGCGGCTACGGTATTCCCGCGAGCGACATTCCGCGCCTCACCGAGCGCTTCTATCGCGTCGATCGCAGTCGATCGCGCGATACGGGCGGCACGGGCCTGGGTCTCGCGATCGTCAAGCATGTGCTGCAACGCCACGATGCGGCGCTCGAAGTGAAGAGCGAGGAAGGGCGGGGCAGCACCTTCACGGTGCGTTTCCCGGCCGCGCGCACGACGCGCCGGCAACCGACTCCGGCTTGATAACGGCAGGGCGCATCGCGCGCCCTTGTCATTCGCCCAGGCTCGCTGAATAAAAAAGCCGCTTCGTCTTAATGACCGAAGCGGCTTTTTTGCATCCCGCGCCCTGTGCGGGCGCATCGCAGCGTTACAGCATCACGGACAGAACTTCGTCAGCAGGCTCATCTGCGCGTTGCGAATGGCCTTGCCCGCGCGGCGGCGCTTGTAGTGGCCGTCGCTTTGCATGAGCCATGCCGCTTGATTGTCGCCGAGGAAGCACGACAAGCCTTCGGCGATCACACGGCGTTTCAGACGGCGATCGTGGATCGGGAACGCGACTTCGACGCGGCGGAACAGATTGCGGTCCATCCAGTCGGCGCTCGACAGATAGACGTGCTCCGCGCCGCCCGCATAGAAGTAGTAGATGCGATGGTGCTCGAGGAAACGCCCGACGATCGAGCGCACCGTGATGTTGTCGGACAGACCCGGCACGCCCGGCTGCAGCGAGCACACGCCGCGGATGATCAGATCGATCTTCACGCCCGCCTGCGATGCTTCGTACAACTCGTCGATCACCGTGGGTTCGAGCAGCGCGTTCATCTTCGCGACGATGCGTGCCTTCTTGCCTTCGCGCGCGGCCTGCGCCTCGGCGCGAATGGCTTCGATGAGCTTCGGATGCAGCGTGAACGGCGATTGCCACAAGTCGTGCAACTGCAATTCGCCGCCGATGCCGGTGAGCTGCTGGAACACGTGGTGCACGTCCTCGCACATCTTCGGCTCCGACGTCATGAGGCCGAAGTCGGTGTAGAGACGCGCGGTGCGCGGATGATAGTTGCCGGTGCCCAGGTGCACGTAGCGGCGCAGTTGCATGCGGCCGTTCACGGGCACGCGGCGCACGATCAGCATCATCTTGGCGTGGCACTTGTGGCCCACGACGCCATAGACCACATGCGCGCCGACAGCTTCGAGCTGCGAGGCCCAGTTGATGTTGGTTTCTTCGTCGAAGCGCGCGAGCAGCTCCACCACGACCGTGACTTCCTTGCCGTTGCGCGCGGCCTGCATGAGCGCGTCCATCAGCGGCGAGTCGGTGCCGGTGCGATAGATGGTCTGCTTGATGGCAACCACGTTCGGATCGTTGGCGGCTTGCAGCAGCAGTTCCAGCACGGGCTGGAAGCTCTCGTACGGATGATGGAGCAGGATGTCGCCCTGATCGATCACGTCGAACATGTTGCCGCTCGCGGCGATGCGCTGCGGAATCGCGGGCACGTGCGGCACGAACTTCAGGTCGGGGCGGTCCACCATCTCGGGCAACTGCATGAGACGCACGAGATTGACGGGGCCGTCGACGTAGTAGCAGTCCTTCTCGTCGAGTCCGCTTTCGTCGAGCAGGCGCTTGACGAGATGCACCGGCGTTTCCGCCGACACTTCCAGACGCACCGCATTACCCAGATGGCGCGCGGGCAGCTCGCCCTGCAACGCCACACGCAGGTTGGTGATTTCGTCTTCGTCGACGAACAGTTCGCTGTTGCGCGTGATGCGGAACTGGTTGCAGCTGCGCACGACGAGGCTCGGGAACAGCTCGCCCACGAAGCGTTGCAGCAGCGAGCCGAGCAATACGAAACCATGCTGGAAGCCCGACAGTTCCTGCGGCATGCGCACGAGCCGCGGCAGCGCGCGCGGCGCCTGCACGATGCCCATCACGGCCTGACGTCCGAAGGCATCCTTACCTTCGAGCTCCACCACGAAGTTCAGGCTCTTGTTGAGCACGCGCGGGAACGGGTGGGCCGGATCGAGACCGATCGGCGTGAGCACCGGCAGCAGTTCGTCGAGGAAGTACTTGCGCGCCCAGGCGGTCTGCGCTTCGTTCCACGCATCGGTGCCGTGGAAGTAGATGCCTTCCTGTTCGAGCGCCGGCAGCACCGTGTCGTGCAGCATGCGGTACTGGCGATGCACGAGACGTTGCGCGCGCTCGACCACGAGGTCGTAGACGTGCTGCAGCGACATGCCGTCCGGCGATAGGACGCCCGGGTTGTCGCGCATCTGCTCGTGAAGCCCGGCCATGCGGACTTCGAAGAATTCGTCGAGGTTGCTGCTGGTGATGCAGATGAAGCGCAAGCGCTCCAGCAAGGGAACGGATGGGTCGGCGGCCTGTGCGAGCACACGCTCGTTGAATCCCAGAATGCCCAGTTCGCGGTTGAGAAGGGGATAGCGGATGGACATGGGTATTGAAAGCGGAATTTCAGGGGATGATTCGAACGGACGCTCGGAAATTCTCACAGTAATGTGACTTTATTGTGACATTGGGTGTGTCATAAATTTTACGCCCCATTTTCACGTTCTCGACACGCTCTGAAGTAATGATGCACCATGGGTCAAGGCGTCCTCAGGGGCGTTCCTTGCCGCGAGCTGACGATTAACCGGTGCGAGGAGCGACATGGGGAAGTCGGGTACGCTTAAAATGGCATATTTGGACAGCGCGGCCAGCGCTCAGAGAGCACGAATGGCCGCGTTCGCACGCATGGAGCCCGCCCCCTCGATGGTCACCAATCCGCAACTGCTTGCCGCCGTCGATCTCGGTTCGAACAGCTTTCGTCTGATCGTCGGCCGTGTCGAGGAAACCGACGCCGGCAGCCAGATCTATCCCGTCGATGCCCTGCGCGAACCCGTGCGACTTGCCGCGGGCCTCTCGAAGGACAAGATGCTCGACCGCGCCTCGCAGGTGCGCGGCTGGGATGCGCTCAAACGCTTCGGCGAGCGCCTGCGCGACTTCCACCCCGATCACGTGCGCGCCGTCGCCACCAACACGCTGCGTGTCGCCAAGAACGCACGCGAATTCCTCGTCGAAGCAGAAAAGGCGCTGGGCTTCCCGATCGAAGTGATCGCGGGCCGCGAAGAAGCGCGTCTGATCTACGCGGGCGCCGCGCACTCGGTGCCGGCGAGCGCCGGCAAGCGCTTCGTGGTGGACATCGGCGGTGGCTCGACCGAGTTCATCATCGGTTCGCACTACACGCCGATCCGCATGGAAAGCCTTTATATCGGCTGCGTGAGCCATAGCCGCCAGTTCTTCCCGGCCGGCAACGTCGACGAATACACCATGCGCCAGGCCGAACTGGCCGCTTCGCGCGAAATCCAGATCATCTCGGCTGATTACCGCAAGACCGGCTGGGACCAGGCGATCGGCTCATCGGGCACGGCGCGGGCGCTGGCCGAACTCGTCGAAGCAAACGGTTTCAACGATCCGGGCATCACGCACGGCATCTCGCGCGGCGGGCTCGAACGCCTCAAGCGCGCGCTCATCAAGGCGGAGAACGTCAATCGGCTGAAGCTCGTCGCGCTCAAGCCCGATCGCATTCCGGTGCTGGCGGGCGGCCTCTCGATCATGATCGCGGTGTTCGAGGAACTGGGCATCGACTACGTCGATACCACCGACGGCGCGCTGCGTCTGGGCGTGCTGTACGACCTGCTGGGCCGTTCGCAGCACGAGGACATGCGCACCGTGACCGTGGAGGGCTTCATGCGCCGCTACGGCGTGGACCGGGCGCAGGCGGGCCGTATCGGCGAGCTGGCGGTGAGCTTCTACGACCAGTTCGAGGAAGCCGACGAAGAGCGCCGCGAAGAGAACCGTATGTTCCTCGGCTGGGCGGCGTCGCTGCACGAGATCGGCCTGTCGATCTCGCACAGCGCGTATCACAAGCACTCGGCCTACATCGCCAGCAACGCCGACATGCCGGGTTTTTCGCGCACCGACCAGGCGCGTCTCGCCGCGCTGGTGCTCGGCCACGTGGGCAAGCTCGGCAAGCTCTCGCAGACGCGCGATGTGGAATGGCCGCTGCTGTTCTGCCTGCGCCTCGCCGCGCTGCTGAGCCGCCGCCGCGCCGATGTCGGACTGCCGAAGATCACGGTCGTGCAGGAGCACAACGGCTATGAAGTGCTGCTGCCCAACGAGTGGGTGCAGAACAATCCGCTCACCGACTACAACCTCGTCCAGGAAGCGGCCGAGTGGGGCAAGATCGGCATTCCTTATCGCGTGGTTTATACGGATGAATGATGCGGTCTGACTGACCCCGGCGCCTGGGTTGGTTTCAAGGCGCCGAAAACGACAATGCCCGGCCTGTGAGCCGGGCATTGTGTTTCTGGGCGCTGTGCGCGGCGCCGCTTAGCGCGCGTTGGCTTCGCCGAGGAAGTGACGCGCGTAACGCTCGTTGATGTCCGAGAGACGGAACAGCGTGAGGAAGTCGGCGGTATTGAAGTCCGGATCCCAGGCCGGTGCGCCACAAATCTTCGCGCCGAGGCGCAGATAACCCTTGATGAGCGGCGGCGGCACGGCGGAGGCGCCGGTGCGCAGTTCCTCGACCGGCAGCGGCGTGTGCGGGAAGGCGCGGTACTCCGGGTCCGTCAGCGCGTTCGCGTCGAGCGAGGCGTACAGATTGGCCGCGTAGTGACCACCGTCGGCCATCGCGACGCTCGCGCAGCCGAGCATCGTCTCGTAGCCGTTGTGCGTCATGTAGGCGCCCAGACCGCCCCACAGTGACATGATGACCGAGCCGCTACGGTAGTCGGGGTGCACGCACGAGCGGCCCACCTCGACCATCTTCGGGCGCAGGTGCGCGAGGCGCGAGACATCGAATTCGCTCTCGGCGTACAGACGGCCGATGCGCGTGGCCTGGTGCGGCGGCAGCACGCGATAGGTGCCGACGACCTTGAGCGTGTCGAGGTCGCGCACGAGCAGGTGATCGCAGTAGTGGTCGAAGGAGTCGACATCGAGGCCGGCCGGGCCGGACAGACGCGCGCCCATTTCCTCGGCGAACACGCGGTAGCGCAGGCGCTGCGCTTCGCGCAGCTCTTCGTCTGTGCGAGCCCAGGCCACTTGCAGGCGGTGCTGCGCGGTGACCGTCTCTTCGGCGCGCGGCAGATGCCGGTTCGACTCGAAGAGACTCGAGGCGAACGGCAGGGAGGGCGTCGGCAGATCTCGCATGGGGCGTCCTGGTCGGAAAGTAAGAGAACTTTTCCGGCAATGTAGTAAGACGCGGTTACGGTTCCATGAAAACGCAATGACGATTCAATGACGCGCTGTAAGGTGGATCGGCGCAGGCGTTGTGGGGCGCGGGTGAGGGCGGGGAGCGAGGCGCCGCGCGATGGGCGGCGCGGGGTGTTGGATTGGCGCGACGTGGGGGCTTGATCGCGCTTGAAATCGTCCTCGCGCCGTGTCGATCGGTGGCGCTCAGACGAGATCGGGCGTGATGGCGGCGAGCAGGACGGCTTCGCCGTCGCCGTTGCGCTCGCGGCTCTTGATCCAGAACAGGCCGGACTTCTTCACGGCCCAACTGCGGCGCTCGCCTTCGTTGCCGAGCAGATGCGCGAGCACCTCGCCGAGCGTGGGCTGATGGCCCACCACGACGACCGTCGAGGCGATGCCGTCCGGCCAGCCTGCGGCCTCCAGCACGGCCTCGACGCTGGCGTTGGGCGCGAGTTCGCGCACGACACGGTATTGGTCGGTGAGCGACTCGGCGGTCTGGATCGTTCGCGCGGCGGGGCTCGCGAGGATCACGGCGTCTTCAGGCAGGCGCGTGCGCAGCCAGCGCGCGACGCTTTGCGCCTGCTTGCGCCCGCGCGTGGTGAGCTGGCGGGCGAGATCGCTCGCGGCGACGTCTTCGGCTTCGGCGTGGCGCCAGAGGATGAGGTTCATGGGGGCGCTCCGGAAGGGGTGGGTGGCCTACGAATCTATTCTAAAGCGACGGAGCGGGTTGCCACGGTGCTACTCGGCGTCTCCCGCTATCGCGGTGCTCGATCTTTCCTCGGAACGCATGGTGTTTTCTCGCTTGAAACGGTGGGGACGCGAGGGAAGAGCTAATGCGTATCTGATTGATGCTGCTTCGGTGAATATCATGATTTGACGATTTTCGACAAAGTTACTTTGGGTGCGGAGTAGCCTGAAAATTCATTCATCCCCAGTGGAAATTGTCATGGCAGATATTTTTATCAAGATTGATGGAATTACTGGCGAATCGCAAGATGCCAAGCATCCTAACGAAATTGAAGTACTTAACTGGAATTGGTCTATCAAGCAGAAGTCCAGTATGCACTCCGGCGCTGGAGGCGGTGCGGCAAAGGCCACCGTATCGGATTTACGTTTTATTCATGCCATAGACCGTGCGAGTCCCAACCTCGCGGGGTATTGTTTCCGGGGGCAACATATTCGAAGAGCCCAATTAACCATGCGTAAGGCCGGAGGCACACCACTCGAATACCTAAGAATTACCATGTTTGACGTGGTTATTACACACGTAGAACCTGTCGCCGAGAGTGATACTGCGCTGGAGCACGTCGCATTGTCGTTCGCGCGGATGACGCACGAGTACATTTTACAAAGCCCGCTGGGTAGCAGTCAGGGTACAGTTTCGGCGGTCATCGACGTAAAAGAAAACCAGGCTGCCTGAATGTCGACGCCGCTAATCGATACAGGCGATGAGCCGTCTTTTGAGTGGGACGGCTCCCTGAAACCCAAAGGCGCTGGTCTGTTTGATCTTCGACCGCCGGGTGTGCCATTTGATGCAAAACCCATCTATGATACAGACTTGGACTGCATCATCGGATATCAAAAGGAAAACGCTGGAGTCTTTCGTATCTATGCGTTGGATGGAGGCATAGCGGTAAATGAAGTACCGCTTGAGACCCCGCTATTTGACCCGCTTGATGCAGTGTTCCTCGTTGGCGGTGTTTGGCGGGCGGGCCTCCGAGGGGTTGCGGAGTGGGGCGTAAAGGGTGTTGGTGCGTCTCTTGAGCGAACAGCGCTGTATAGCTTGCGCACGCGGTACTATGCGCTTATGCAGCGGCCATTGCGCTTTGCCGCTGAACCGCTCAGACACATGAAAGAGCCAGGGCGGTTCGTACCCGTTCATATTCTTCGGCTTGCTATCAAATATGGCAAGCGCACTCCTGATCCACGAGGAGCGTCGGGGATTTTTATGTATAAAATTCCAATTACTCGTCTAGGAGAAAGTAAAACTTCGAAGAAATATGTTTTAGAAGTTCTTGTTAGTGAAAGTGATTATATAATTTATCATTTTAAGTATGGTCCTGTAAAATGAAAAAAATCGCTGTTCGCGTTGGTGAGTACATTGAGTCCATCGTGGAAATCACATGGGATGGACAGGGGAATTCTGTAATGTGCGACGTTAGATACATTGCAGCGAACCCGCCAGGTGTGCCGACTCTCAGTGAGCAGCTTGATCAGAAATTCAATATCACGGAGCGAAACTATATTCTGACCGGCGGCTTTTTTTCGATGGCACTTGATCCGCAGGGACGGATTATGGATTGGTCTATTTATACCAATCCGAATCGATGGATTCGAGGAGAGCGTCGTTTTGAAGAAGGCATACCGGCGACCGTTCATATTGACGCGGAATTTGATGAGAATAGGCACGGTAGTATCGGGGAGCCGACAGAGTTTTATGAACCGGTTCGCGGTACATTTTATCTTTCGTGGGGCGAGGCTTCGACATGGTATGCGCTTGCTCCTGCCCTGGCGTTGGGCGTGACTGGAGACAACGGTCTGGCTCAGATTCGGTTAGATGGTCTGCATGTGCAAACGGTCGGACAAGAGCCTACAGGTTTCTGGGCGATGCTACGGCGACGCTTTGGTGGACACAATTGAGCGATATGACGATGATCGCCGGCATGCAAACATGCATCGCCCATTTTCTGTCGCGGGAAGCGACGAAGTCGCATTGCGAATCTGGCCGGAGGCGTTGATCGAGCTTGGCCGACATAGCCTCCACGCAGCCGCAAAAAACAAAAAGCCCAGCCGGTTAAGGCTGGGCTTTTTGCTTGATACTGGTCGGAGCGATAGGATTCGAACCTACGACCCTCTGATCCCAAATCAGATGCGCTACCAGGCTGCGCTACGCTCCGAAGAGTCGTGGATTGTAGCGGCTCTTTATATGCCGCGTCAAATGAGTTTGCGTTTGGCCTGCATACGCCCGTATCTCGACAGCCGCCTCACGCCAAACCCCCAGACCCGCCCCCCAAAAACCTCCTTCCAGGAACCGTCCTAAATACTGTATAAATATACAGGTTGGCGGCGTGCACCGATGCACCGTCCCAACCTCCTCGTCATGCCCCGTTCAGCGTTGGGTAGGGCGTTCTATTTCCTTTTTCCAGAGCGCGATCATGGCGGCAGCACTCCAGCTAGCGGCGACACACCTGCCGCCCCGGCTGCAAAGCCG
The DNA here is from genome assembly GCF_905220265.1 of Paraburkholderia sp. J67. Taxonomy (NCBI): domain Bacteria; kingdom Pseudomonadati; phylum Pseudomonadota; class Betaproteobacteria; order Burkholderiales; family Burkholderiaceae; genus Paraburkholderia; species Paraburkholderia sp. J67. The sequence continues at coordinate 33,857 of NZ_CAJMZK010000013.1, read as the reverse complement.
GATCTGGCAAGGCAACCAGGTCGCCTGCACGAGCGGGCGCACGGTGCCGAGCGGCCATGCCGCGCTCGATGCGCTGCTGCCTGGCGCGGGCTGGCCCGCGGGCAGTCTGAGCGAGTTGCTCGTCGAGCAGGGCGGTATCGGCGAGATGCGGCTCGTCGCGCCCGCGCTGCGCACGCTCACTGCTCAGGAGAGGCGGCACGTGCTGCTCGTCGCGCCGCCGTGGCGACCCTATGCGTGCGCGCTCAAGGCGTGGGGCATCGCGCTCGAGCGTCTTGTCTGGGTGCGTGCTGATGACGATGAGGCGCCCTGGGCCGCCGAGCAGGCGCTCAAGCAGGACGGCATCGGCGCCGTGCTGCTGTGGCAGCCGAAGGCGCGCGCCGACGCCCTGCGGCGCTTGCAGGTCGCCGCGCAGGATTCGCAGGCGCTGGCCTTTCTGATGCGCCCGCCCGCGGCGCGCAGTCAGTCGTCGCCGGCGCCGCTGCGCATGGTCTGCACGCCGGTGCCGCCGCCCGAGGCGGATACGCGTCTGAATCGCCGTGAATGGATGCAGTTCACGGGGGTGCGCGTCGATATTTTCAAGCGTCGCGGGCCGCCGCCCGCCCAGCCACTCGTCGTCACTTTGCCGCTACAGGAGTCGGTGCTGCCCCAGCCGGGCGCCGCGCCGACCATGCCGTGGCCCGGGGTCAATCATGCTGTGGATCGCCGTCACCTTGCCGTTGTTGCCGCTGGAGGCCGTGAGGCCGCCGCTTCCGTCGATCGGGTCGTCTGAGGGCGAAGGTGAGGATCTAGCCGAGCGCTGCTATGCGCTTGCCGATCACGCACGCATCCTGATCGCCGATCGCGACGCGTTTCGCCTCGGCGTGCAGCCCGGCAGTACGCGCGCACATGCGCTCGCGCTGGCGCCGGGCCTCGTGCTGCTCGAGCCCGATGCGGCGCGCGAGACGCGTGCATTCGAGGCACTCGCGCTCGCCTTGCTCGCCTACACGCCGAAGGTCTCGCTCGCGCAATCGTCGCAATCCCATACGTTGCTGCTCGAAGTCGGCTCCGGGCTGCGGCTGTTCGGCGGCGTGCGCGCGCTGCTCGCGAGGGTCGAGGCCACGGTGGCCGATTGCGCTCACGCCGCGCGCATGGCCTGCGCGCCCACGGCGTGGGGCGCATGGACGCTCGCGCAGGCGCATGCGTGCGCCGGGGCCCATGCCGTGCGGCGTTTCCGGGTGCTCAAGGAGCGCACGCTCGCGCGCGTGCTCGATGCGTTGCCGGTCACGCTCGCGCCGTTCGCCGTGCAGCACGAACATGCGCTCACGCAGATCGGTTGCGCGACGCTCGGCGATTTGCGGCGCTTGCCACGCGACGGCATCGTGCGGCGTTTCGGCGATGGCGTGCTCGCCTGGCTTGCGCAGGCGCGCGGCGAGGCCCCCGATCCGCGTGCGTGGTTCACCGCGCCGCCGTCGTTCCATGCGTCGCTCGAATTGCAGGCGCGCGTGGAGAGCGCCGAAGCGCTGCTGTTCGCCGCGCGCCGCCTCGTGATGCAGCTGGCGGGCTGGCTCGCCGCGCAGCACGGCGCGCTCTCCGGCTTCGAGCTGCGTCTGGAGCACGAACTGGCGTCGCGCCACGCGCCGCGCACGTCGAGTCTGCGGCTGTCGTGGGCCGCGCCATCGCGCGACGCCGAGCATCTGCTGTGGCTGCTGCGCGAGAAGCTCAACCAGACCGAGCTGGCCGCGCCCGTGATTGGCATGGCTCTCGTGGCTGATCAGGTGAGCGAGTACGCGCCGCCCACCGACACGCTGTTCCCGTCGCCCGAGGCCTCGGATGCGTCGCTTGCGCAGCTGTTCGAGCGCATCGGCGCGCGTATCGGCGAACAGAACGTGTTGCAGTTATTTGTCGAGGACGATCATCGGCCCGAGCATGCGATGTCGGCGCGCACCTGGCGGGCGCCGACACGACGCCAGGCGCCACGCAAGCCGCGCAAGACCCACGGGCAGGCAGAAGCGCAAGAGGCGCGAGAGGCGGGCGCGCCGGTGCAAAGCGCCTTCGACCTGCCCGAGGTGCCGCTGCCGGCGCAGCCGCGTCCGGCGTGGCTGCTCGAAAAGCCGCTCAAGCTGACTACGCGCGACGACCGGCCGGTTTATCGACGTCCGCTCAAGACGCTCACGCGCACCGAACGCATCGAGGCGGGCTGGTGGGACGGCGAGGGCGCCGAGCGCGACTACTACGTCGCCGCCGACGATCAAGGGCGCATGTTCTGGCTCTACCGCGAGCGCATCGGCGGCCAGTGGTATCTGCAAGGGCTGTTCGGCTGATGCGGCGCGATCCGCGCGGCCAGTCTTCATTCGTCTTTAACGCATCATGTCGAACCACGGAGCGGGCGCATCGTTGCCCGCGCAACCTTCTTCTCCGGGGCAGTTACCCGCGCAGTTGCCAGACTATGCAGAGCTGCACTGCCTGAGCAACTTCACGTTCCTGCGCGGCGCGTCGCGCCCGAACGAACTGGTCGAGCAGGCGATCCGCCACGGCTACAGCGCGCTCGCTCTCACCGACGAGTGTTCGTTCGCGGGCGTCGTGCGGGCCTGGAGCGCGCTCAGGGACTACGACGAGGCGCGCAGGAAGGCTCACGAAGAGGCCAGGCGCGTGGCCGCCGATCAGCACCGCGCCACGCCCGCACCGTTCATACCCGCGCTGCAACTGCTGATCGGCAGCGAACTGAACCTCGTCGATGAAGACGGCGCGCCGTTCTGCACGCTCGTCGCGATCGCCATGAACCGCGAGGGCTACGGCAATCTCTGCGAGCTGATCACGCTGGCGCGCTCGCGGGCGAACAAAGGCGAGTACCGCGTGCATCCGTCCGATTTCACCGACCCCGAACCGGATTTCACGCATCTGCGCCATCTGCGCGACTGCGTGCTGCTGCTCGTGCCGCAGCGCACGGCCACGCTCGCCCAGGCGCTGCGCGCCGCGCACTGGCTCGCGGGTTTCGCAGCCGAGCGCGCGTGGCTCGCGCTCGAACTCTGGCAGACCGGCGGCGACGACACGCAGATCGAGGTGCTGCGCCACGTCTCGCAGGAAAGCGGTTTGCCGCTCGTCGCGGCGGGTGGCGTCCTGATGCACGCGCGCTCGCGCAAGCCCTTGCAGGACACGCTCAGCGCGGTGAGCATCGGCCGGCCGCTCACGTCGTGCGGGCGGGCGCTGGAGCCGAACGCGGAGCGTCATCTGCGCTCGCGCGTGCGGCTGAGCCATCTGTATCCGCGCGATACGCTCGATGCGACGCTCGACGTCGCGCGTCGCTGCACCTTCGACCTCGGCGAACTGGCGTACGAATATCCCGAGGAACTGGTGCCCGCGAGTGAGACACCCACCACCTGGCTGCGCAAGCTCGTGATGCAGGGCGCCGCCGAGCGCTGGCCCGACGGCATGAACGAGAAGCGCGAAAAGCAGATCGAGCAGGAGCTCGAACTGATTACCGAGCTGAAGTACGAGAAGTATTTCCTGACCGTGCACGACATCGTGCGCTTCGCGCGCGAGCAAAACATCCTCTGCCAGGGACGCGGCTCGGCGGCGAATTCGGTGGTCTGTTTCTGCCTGAAAATCACCGAGATCGACCCCGTGCGCATGAACATGCTGGTTGCGCGCTTTCTGTCCCGCGCGCGCAACGAGCCGCCCGACATCGATGTCGATTTCGAGCATCAGCGTCGCGAAGAGGTCATCCAGTACATCTATCGCAAGTACGGGACGCGCCGCGCGGCGCTCGCGGCGACGCTCATCACGTATCGTTCGCGCAGCGCGTTGCGCGACGTGGGCAAGGCGCTTGGGCTCGACAACATGCTGGTCGAGAAACTCTCGGGCGCGCATCAGTGGTGGGACGGCCCGGACTCGATCGCGCATCATCTACAGGAGGCAGGCTTCTCGCCGGACTCGCGCGTCACGCAGCAACTGATCCGCCTCACGCGCGAGCTGCGTGGTTTTCCGCGTCATCTCTCGCAGCACGTGGGCGGTTTCGTGATCGCGCGCGACAAGCTCTCGCGGCTCGTGCCGATCGAAAACGCGGCGATGAAGGACCGCTACGTGATCGAGTGGGACAAGGACGATATCGACGCGCTGCGGCTGCTGAAAGTGGACGTGCTTGCGCTCGGCATGCTCTCGGCGATCCGGCGCTCGCTCGAATTCGTCGCGCTGCGGCGCGGGCTGCCTCAGTTCGGCGTGCAGGACATTCCCGGCGAGGACCCGGCCGTCTACGCGATGTGCAGCCGTGCGGACACGGTCGGCGTGTTCCAGATCGAATCGCGCGCGCAGCAGAGCATGCTGCCGCGCTTGCGTCCACGCACCTATTACGACCTCGTGATCCAGGTGGCGATCGTGCGGCCCGGGCCGATCCAGGGCGACATGGTGCATCCCTATCTCAAGCGCCGGCATGGCGAGGAAGCGGTGGAGTACGCGAAGGACGAACTGCGCCCGGTGCTCGAACGCACGCTCGGCGTGCCGATCTTCCAGGAGCAGGTGATGCATCTCGCGATGGTTGCCGCCGACTACACCGGGGAGGAAGCCGACAAGCTGCGCCGCGCAATGGCCGCGTGGCGGCGCGACGGCAATCTGAAGCCGTATCAGGAGGACCTCACGCAACGCATGCTGCACAAGGGTTACTCGTTGGAATTCGCCGAGCGCATCTGCAAGCAGATCGAGGGCTTCGGCGATTACGGCTTTCCGGAAAGCCATGCGGCGAGCTTCGCGTTGCTCGTCTACACGAGCTCGTGGCTCAAGCGTTACGAGCCGGCCGCGTTTCTTGCGGGGCTCCTGAACAGTCAGCCGCTTGGCTTCTATTCGCCGTCGCAACTGGTGCAGGACGCGAAGCGTCACGGCGTGCCGGTGCGCGCACCCGATATCGCGTTGAGCGACTGGGCGTCCGTGCTGGAAATGCGCGGTCGCCCCGGCGTGCGTCTCGACGACACCACCGCGCGTACCCGCAGCGCCAGGGTGGCGCACTACCGGGCGCGGCTGGGCGCCGCATGGTCGGCCGCATTCGCACGTCCTGACAAGCCGCGTTTTCCTGCGCTCATGCGTCGTCACCGGCGCCTCGCCCGCTGGCGCGCCGCGCTGGCACCCGAGTATTACGGGCACGGCGGCCCGGCGGTGCGGCTGGGCTTCAGCCTCATCAAGGGATTTTCCGAGAGCGCTGCGCAGCGCGTGATGGTCGCGCGCGCGCAAGCGCCTTTCACCGATGTCGACGATCTCGCGCGCCGCGCCGCACTCACACGCCGCGAGCTGGAGGCGCTGGCGGCGGCCAATGCGCTCGAGAGCATCGCGGGGCACCGGCGCGAGGCCTGGTGGGCCGTGACCGCGCAGCATGCGGTGCCCGCGCTACTGCGCGATGCGCCGGTGGCCGAGGCGCGCATCGATCTGCCACAGGCCTCGGAGGGCGCGGAGATCGTCGCCGATTACGCGAGCCTGCGCCTCACGCTCAACCGCCATCCGCTCGAACTGCTGCGGCCGGGGCTCGCGAAGCAGCGTTTTCGCAGCGCGGCGCAACTGGCGCACTGCGCGCACGGCGCGCTTGCGCGCGTGTGCGGCATCGTCACGGTGCGGCAGCGGCCGGGCACGGCCAAGGGGACGATCTTCGTCTCGCTCGAAGATGAAACCGGCTCGGTCAACGTGATCGTGCATGCGGCGCTCGTGGAGACGCAGCGCAAGGAACTGCTCGGCGCGTCGCTGCTGGCGGTCGCGGGCGTGGTGCAGCGTCAGGGCGAGGTCGTGCATCTGGTCGCGCAGCGGCTGGAGGACCATAGCCGCCTGCTCGGGCGGCTCGCGACGCAGAGCCGCGATTTTCACTAGGAAGGGAGAGGGCGCGCGGCGTGGACAAGCCGCGCGCCAGAGCGACCAGAATGGATTACGACTGGGCGCGCTCGCGCCCGAAGGCATCGAGCACCGCGCGGATGCCCGCGTCGAACGGTGTGCGCCGGCCCATGCCCAGCGCTTCGAGCCGTCCCGAATCGAGATGGCAGTCGCGCGGACGCGGCGTGGCGTCGGCCGGTTCGGTCTGGGCGGCGAGATGCGCCTCGATGCCCAGCGCGTTTGCGATGCGTTGCGCGATCTCGTACTTGGTCATCGGCTCGTCGCCGGACCATTGCGCGATGCCGCGCACGGCGTCGCCATCGGCGCAACGCGTGAGCAATTCGCGGATCACGAACGCCACGTCGGGCGTGAAGGTGGGATAGCGCGTGGCCCACGCGTCCATCACGGCGGGCGCGCTGCCCGCCTGCGCCGAAGCGCGGACCGCCGGCACGAGGCTCGTCACCGCCGACTCCTGCCAGTTCACGATCGGGCCGTAGAGCAGCGGCAGGCGCAGCACCAGCGCATCGTCGGAGGCGTCGAGCAGAGCCTGCTCGCCTTCGAGCTTGCTGCGGCCGTAGGCGTTGAGCGGATTCGGCGCGGCGTCGGGCAGATAGGGCGGCGCGCTGCCGTCGAACACGTAGTCGGTTGAGATCGACAACACCCACGCGCCGCGGGGTTTTGCTGCGGCGGCGATGTGGCGCACGGCCTCGACATTGAGCGCGCGCGCTGTGGCGGGATCGTGCTCGCAGACATCGGGGCGGCGCTCGGCGGCGGCGATCACGATCGCGTCGGGGGCTTCGCGCGCGACGAAGTCTTCAACTGCGCGCGCGTCGCGCACGTCGAGCGCAACCTGCTGCGCACCCACGCGGCTGAACGCCGTCTGCACAACCTGCCAGCCGGTCTGCGCGGCCAGCTCGCGCACGAGCGCGCGGCCGAGCAGACCGGAGGCGCCTGCTATGGCGACCTTGAACATGGCGCGGCGCGTCAGGCGGCGGACGTGGCGGTGACGGTATAGCCCGCTTCGTCGATGGCGGCCTTGAGCACCTCGGCGCTCTGGCTCGACTCGACGCTCACGCGGCCCGCAGCCAGGTCGATCTGGACCTGGGCGGCGGCGTCCTGCTCATGGATCGCGCGCGTGACGGCGCCGACGCAGTGCTGGCAGCTCATGCCTTCGACGTTGAACTGGATCATGGTGATTTCCTTTGAAAAGAGGGCTAAGGATGCGTCGCCGATTATGCCAGTGGCGTTCGGACGAGGCGGCTGGACCTTCCCATCGTGGGAAGGTGTAGGATCAAAAAGTCAGCAAAGAGCAGGAGAGCAGCATGAACATCGGCGAAGCGGCGCGCGAATCGGGCGTCACGGCGAAAATGATCCGCTATTACGAGAGCGTGGATCTGATTGCGCCCAAGGCGCGCACGGATTCCGGCTACCGCGTCTTCGGCATGGAAGAGGTGCACGCGCTGCGCTTCATCCGCCAGGCGCGGCGCCTCGGGTTTCTCGTCGACGACATTCGGCGCTTGCTTGCGCTCTGGCACGACCGCTCGCGCGCCAGCGCCGAGGTCAAGGCCATCGCGCTCGAACATGTGACCGAACTCGACCAGCGCATTACCGAGCTCACGCAGATGCGCGACACGCTGCGCCACCTTGCGGCCCATTGTCACGGCGACGACCGGCCGGACTGCCCGATCATCGAGCGACTCGCGGACCCGGAACCGGTTGCGCAGGGCGTTAAAGCTTGACGTCGCGCAAGGGTTGACCAAAAGGTGCAACCCGCGTCGAAAATACATCGCAACTTTTTCGTTTTTTTGCACAATGTTGGTGCGATTTTGTGCGGCGATTGTCGCCGCCGCGCAAATCATGCCGAAAATCCGACGAAAAATCATGATGTTGCCCAATGTCAGCCGTGCACCATTCCAGATTGGAATGCACTGTATGCGAGCAATTCACTAGCAAAAACAGGTGCAACCGTTATAATGCGGGTTATCCCTTACGAGGGTAATCCCTGATGCAAATCCACCGGGGATACATCTGATCCTTGGAGAACACCATCATGTTTGCGTACCTTCTTGAAAAGCTGAGCACCTGGTTTGAAACTGCAGAACGTCGTCGTCGCGAAACGTACCTCGCGTCCTCGAGCGACATCGTGCAGCTCGAACAGCGCATCCGCTCGCTCGAATCGAACGGCTACTCGCTGTAAGTTGCAAGCAGTCCGCTGGCCCGCGCATCAGGGCCGCCGACTTGCCGCAAGCCCCGCATCTGGCGGGGCTTTGTCATTTCTGGGCCGGTTTGCGCGACGGTGAGCCGCTTGGGCCGCTTGATCTGCCTGAAAGTGCCGCGATGCCTTGCAGTCTGAACCTTGCCATTGCGGTAAGGTAAAGTCCTTTTTGCGATTAGCCGACAACACATAGGTCAGCGCCGATCTGGATGTTCACGGTCGGCGCACCATTCATCCGGGGGCTATGCATGGTGTCAGATCGAATTTCTCGTAAATCGCTGTGGGTCGCGCTGACGGCAAGCGCCGTGCTGGCGAGCGCAGGTGCGCATGCGGCAGGCAAGCCGTTGATTCTCGATACGGAAAGCGGGATCAACGATGGGCAATCGGGCACGGTGCTACAGACCGCGCCGCTCTCGCATCAGCCGATGGTGCAGATGCAGCAGTTGTCTACGTTGAATGGGACGGGCGCGGACGGCTCGCAGCCGATCATCGTCGCGCCTTATGTGGAAGTGCCGGGTGGGGGCGGGCGGCCGCCGCGACCGCGCACCACGCAACAGCAATATTCGCCCCAACAATACGCGCCGCAGCAATAGCGGCGTGGCCTGGTGAGGCTGGATGCGGCCTGATCCCCAGGCCGCCTGTGGGCGTCAGTCGCCGCGCGATTCGATCTTGAACTGCGCGCCGTCGTCCTGCCCCAGCGTCTTCACGAGCCAGGGCATGGCTTCCTTGAGCGACGCCGCGAGCGTATAGGGCGGATTCAGGATGAACATGCCGCTGCCGTAGAGCCCGAACCCGTCATGCGGCGGGCGGCTGACCGACAGCGAAACGTGCAGCCAGTTCTTTTCCTGCAGGCGCTTGAGCTGCTCCGGGAAACGCTGCGACTCGGGCCGCGTGACCTGCGGATACCAGACCGCATAGGTGCCGGTGGCAAAGCGCTCCAGGCTTTCCTCGACGCATTTGAGCGTGCGCGAATAGTCGCGCTTGTCTTCGTACGACGGGTCGATCAGCACGAGCGCACGGCGCGGCGGCGGCGGCAGCAGCGCCTTGATGCCGTCGAAGCCATCGCCCGGGTAGATCATCACGCGACGGCCCGCGTCGCGAAAGCGATGACGCAGCACGTCGATTTCCGTGGTGTGCAGTTCGAACAGGCGCATGCGGTCCTGCTCGCGCATCAGTCGCCAGGCCAGATACGGCGAGCCCGGATAGAAGCGCAGATCGCCATCCGGATTGAGCGCGGCCACTTCATCGACGTAATCCGAGAGCAGCGCGGGCAGGTCGGTGCGCCCCCACAGCTTGCCGATGCCGGTGTCGAACTCGGCGGTCTTCGTCGCATAGCCTTCGCGCAGCGCATAGGCGCCCGCGCCCGCATGGGTGTCGATATACCAGTACGCCTTGTCCTTCTTGCCAAGGTGATTCAGCAGTTGCACGGCGACGGCGTGCTTGAGGACATCGGCGTGATTGCCGGCGTGAAAGGCGTGACGGTAGCTCAGCATGATGGGGCCAAAGGCAAGCTCGGGTGACGCGGGTTGGGTGCAAACGCGCGTGGCCCGATGGCGGGTGAGACGGATCGGCGGCGCATTCCAGGTTCATGTGCGCCGCCGGCGAGGCCGCGTATTGTACAGGCGTCCGGACAACGGACGGCGTGCGGCAAGAGCGCTTACTCGTAGGCTTCGCCGACGATAGCCTCGATTTTCTCCTTCACCTCGGGCGTGATCTTTTCCGCCACCTCAAGCGCTTTCATGTTTTCGCCGATCTGCTCCACGCGCGAGGCACCGGTAATGACCGTGCTCACATTCGGATTCTTGAGAATCCAGGCGAGCGCCAACTGGCCAACCGTGCAGCCCAGTTCCTTCGCATAGTCGGCCAGCTTGCCGACGATCGCGTTTTTGTCCGCGTCCGTGACCTGCTTGCGCAGCCAGTCGTAGCCCTGCAATTGCGCGCGGCTGTCGGCGGGCACGCCGCCGCGATACTTGCCTGTCAGCAACCCCGAAGCGAGCGGGCTCCATGTCGTGAGTCCCAGACCGATGTCCTCATAGAGGCGGCGATACTCGTCCTCCACGCGGCGGCGGTGGAACAGGTTGTACTGCGGCTGTTCCATCACGGGCTTATGCAGATGGTGGCGTTCCGCGATTTCCCACGCGGCGCGAATCTCGTCCGCGCTCCATTCGGAGGTGCCCCAGTAGAGCGCCTTGCCGCGCGTGATCATGTCGCTCATCGCCCAGACGGTTTCCTCGACCGGCGTGTTCGGGTCGGGGCGATGGCAGAACACCAGATCGACGTAATCGAGTTGCAGACGCTTGAGAGAGTGGTCGATCGCGTCCAGCAGGTATTTGCGGTTGAGCGTGTGGTACTGGTTGGGCGCCTCGTTCAAACCCCAGAAGAACTTGGTGGACACCACGTAACTCACGCGCGGCCAGGCGAGTTCCTTGAGCGCCTGGCCCATGATTTCTTCGGACTGGCCACTTGCGTAGACTTCGGCGTTATCGAAAAAATTGACGCCCGCATCGCGCGCCGCGGCGAGCGATTCGCGGGCGAGATTGCGATCGACCTGATTGCCGTACGTGACCCACGAGCCGATGGACAGTTCGCTGACTTGCAGGCCGGAGCGGCCCAGTCGCCGATAGTTCATGAACGTCTCCTTTGCGTAGAGCAGGCAAGTTAGCACGATCCGCGTGCGGGCGCTGATGGCCCGCGCCGCGCTGCGTCAAGCATGCAGCAAATGCATGCGATGAATCGAGGGGCCTGCCAGCTTCACGCGCGTGACAGGCGGGTTCATGCACAATAGCGCGGTTGACCGCGGCGCAACATTCAACCGGATGGCATAGGCCATCCGGACGATTTGACGGCGTGTGCGCGTCGGGGTCTCATCCTGTCCACTGTATCCATTACCTGGAGGTGCTCGATGTCGTCTCTCTCTCTGAATACGAAGCTCGATGGCAAGGTCGCGGTCGTTACCGGTGCGGCTAGCGGCATCGGCAAGCAGATCGCGCTCACGCTTGCCCAGGCGGGCGCTGCGGTCGCCATCGCCGACCTGAACCAGAGCGGCGCCGACGCCGTGGCGGAAGAGATCAAGGGCGCGGGCGGCAAGGCTATTGGCATTGCCATGGACGTGACGAGCGAAGAGGCCGTCAACGACGGCATCGACAAGGTGGCCGCCACCTTCGGCTCGATCGACATCCTCGTTTCGAACGCCGGCATCCAGATCGTCAATCCAATCGAAAACTATTCGTTTGCCGACTGGAAGAAAATGCAGGCGATTCACGTCGATGGCGCGTTTCTCACGACCAAGGCCGCGCTCAAGTACATGTACAAGGACGATCGCGGTGGCGTGGTGATCTACATGGGCTCGGTGCATTCGCATGAGGCCTCGCCGCTGAAGTCGGCCTATGTGACGGCCAAGCACGGGCTGCTCGGCCTCGCGCGTGTGCTCGCCAAGGAAGGCGGCAAGCACAACGTGCGCTCGCATGTGGTCTGCCCGGGCTTCGTGCGCACGCCGCTGGTGGACAAGCAGATTCCGGAGCAGGCGAAGGAACTGGGCATTTCCGAAGAGGAAGTCGTCAAGAAGGTCATGCTCGGCGGTACGGTGGACGGCGTGTTCACCACCGTCGAAGACGTGGCGCAGACCGTGCTGTTCCTTTCGGCGTTCCCGAGCGCGGCCTTCACGGGCCAATCGTTCGTGGTGAGCCACGGCTGGTTCATGCAGTAACGCGGAGGGCCGGTCATGGCGCAGCGCAAGAAAGGGCAGTTAGAGGCGCACCTTCAATCGAGCGCGGTCGGCGATGAGGCCGGCGCGCTTACCGGGGCGGCCACGCAGTCCCCGCAGGCGAGCGAAGCCCAGGCGCTCCACGAAGCACAAACCCAGGCGCGCGAGTCCCGCTGTAGCAGCGAATCCGCGCAATGGGAAACCGTCGCGCTCACGCTGCAAGGCGGCGGCGCGCTGGGCGCCTATCAGGCGGGCGTCTACGAAGGCCTCTTCGAGGCCGGTATCGCGCCCAACTGGATTGCGGGCATTTCGATCGGTGCGCTCAATACGGCGCTGATTGCGGGCAACGCGCCCGAGCATCGCGTGGCTCGTCTGCGCGAGTTCTGGGAGACGATCTGCCAGCCGGCATGGAGTCCGCCGTTGCCGGCTTTTCTCGAACACGCGCTCTTCAACGCGGGCGACGCCGTGCGCAAGACCTTCACGGCGTTCCAGGCGGCGGGCGCCGTGGTCGAAGGGCAGAAGGGCTTCTTCACGCCGCGCTTTCCGCCGCCGCTGCCCCACGCCTCCGGCCAGCCCGGCAAGGCGAGCTACTACGACACCACGCCGTTGAAGGCCACGCTCGAGCGGCTCTGCGATTTCGATCGCATCAACTCGGGCGAGGTCCGCGTGTCGCTCGGCGCGGTGAACGTGGGCACGGGCAACTTCGTGTACTTCGACAACACCACCACGAAATTGCGCCCCGAGCATTTCATCGCCTCGGGTGCGCTGCCGCCGGGCTTCGCGGCGGTGGAGATCGATGGCGAGTACTACTGGGACGGCGGCCTGATGTCGAACACGCCGCTCTACGAAGTGATCCAGACCACGCCGCGGCGCGACACGCTCGCGTTCCAGGTCGATCTGTGGAGCGCGCGCGGGCCGGTGCCCGACAACATCACCGACGTCCAGGGCCGCATGAAGGACATCCAGTATTCGAGCCGCACGCGTCTCGTGACGGACATGCTCCAGCGTTCGCAGCGCTTCAGGCATGTGCTGCGCGAGGTGCTGGATCGCGTCGGGCCGGAACATCGGCATGACGCGTGGGTCGAGCTGGCGGACGAGCTCTCGTGCTCCAAGAAGTACAACGTGCTCCATCTGATCTATCGGCAGAAGGAGTACGAAGGCCACTTCAAGGACTTCCAGTTCGGCACCACGACGATGCGCGAACACTGGTCGAGCGGCCTCTCGGATATTCGCGCGACGCTTGCGCAGCCGGGCTGGCTCGACAAGCCCGACAACGACTCGGGCTTCGTCACGCACGATATCCATCGCGATACCCGCGGCCCCGGCGCTGGTCCCCGCTAGTTCTCACGCAGGCCCGCAGTAAAACAAAAGGCGTCCGTTCTTGCGAACGGACGCCTTTTTTATCGCAGCCCCAGCGTGTGAGGCTTACGCGCGATGCTTACTTCAGCACGGCCGAGACGGCGCTGGCGACCGCGTCGAGGTTGCGCGTGTTGAGCGCGGCCACGCAGATGCGGCCCGTGCTCACGGCGTAGATGCCGAACTCTTCGCGCAGACGATCGACTTGCGCCGCCGTCAGGCCCGAGTACGAGAACATGCCGCGTTGCACGTTGATGAAGTTGAAGTCGCGGTCGACGCCGGCAGCAGCGAGGCGCTCGACGAGGCCCGTGCGCATGGCACGGATGCGGTTGCGCATTTCGCCGAGTTCGGCTTCCCACATCGCGCGCAGATCGGCCGAACCGAGCACCGCTGCGACCACCGAGCCGCCGTGCGTCGGCGGGTTCGAGTAGTTCGTGCGGATCACGCGCTTGAGCTGCGAGAGCACGCGCGACGATTCTTCCTTGCTGCTGGTCAGGATCGACAGCGCGCCGACGCGCTCGCCGTACAGCGAGAACGACTTCGAGAACGACGACGACACGAACACGTTGAGTTCCGTCGCGGCGAAGAGGCGCACGACTTCGCCGTCTTCGGCGATGCCGTCACCGAAACCTTGGTAGGCGATGTCGAGGAACGGCACGAGTTCGCGCGCCTTCACGACTTCGATGACCTGCTTCCACTGGTCGATCGTGAGGTCGACGCCGGTCGGGTTGTGGCAGCACGCGTGCAGCACGATGACCGTGCCAGCGGCGTAGCCGTTGAGCGCCGAGAGCATGCCCTCGAAGTTCACGCCGTTGGTCTGCGCGTCGTAGTACGGGTAGGCGAGTACTTCGAAGCCTGCGCTTTCGAACAGCGCACGGTGGTTTTCCCAGCTCGGGTCGCTGATCGCGACCTTGGCGGCCGGGTTCACGCGCTTGAGGAAGTCAGCGCCGATCTTCAGTGCGCCCGTGCCGCCCAGCGCCTGCGCCGTGACGACGCGGCCAGCCGCGATCAGCGGCGAGTCGTCGCCGAGCAGCAGCTTTTGCACAGCGGCGTCATAGGCGGCGAGGCCTTCGATCGGCAGATAGCCGCGCGGCAGACCGGCTTCCACGCGGGCCTTTTCCGCATCGCGCACCGCGCGCAGCAGCGGAATCTTGCCTTCCTCGTTGGTGTACACGCCCACGCCGAGGTTCACCTTGGTCGCGCGCGCATCGGCGTTATAGGCTTCGTTCAGACCCAGGATCGGGTCGCGGGGGGCGAGTTCGACAGCGGAAAAGAGGGACATGATGGTTCGGCAAAAGTGAAGGGAGAAGCTCGGTGGTCCGCGCGCCGCGGGTGTAACGGAAGACTTCTGGTGCGCGCGCCATGTTGCCAGGGCGCGCGAGGCGGCCGGCCACGCAACGCGCTATTGTAGCGAATCCGCAGGCCGGTTTTTCGCCGACTGTGACGCCAGCGGGGCCTTTATTCCCCATCTCCCGGCCAGCGCCTGCCCACGGCCGCGCGCAAAAAACGCATAGCGCGCCTCTTGCAGCGATGCTCCCGGCGCCCCATCTGGTCTAAGCGCAGCCTCGCGAAAAACGGTTCCCGAACACACTCCGGTTCATCCCTTCGCGGACTGCGCGTCCCCGCCCATGCCCAAAAGCGCCTCGCTCCCGCCCGGTGGCGAAACGCTAGAATGTTTGTTTGCTCCGCGCACAGGATGTCACCCATGTCCGACCACACCGTCGCCGACGCCCCGGCGCTCGACGAGTCGAAGTTCGTCCAGTACGACGGCTCGCCGTTCCAGCTCTACCAGCCGTATCTGCCGGCCGGCGACCAGCCGACGGCGATCGAGACGCTCGTCGAAGGCGTGGAGGACGGCCTCTCGTTCCAGACGCTGCTGGGCGTGACGGGCTCGGGCAAGACCTACACGATGGCCAACACCATCGCACGGCTGGGCCGTCCGGCGATCGTGTTCGCGCCGAACAAGACGCTCGCCGCGCAGCTTTACGCCGAATTCCGCGAGTTCTTTCCGCGCAACGCGGTCGAGTACTTCGTCTCGTACTACGACTATTACCAGCCGGAAGCCTACGTGCCGCAGCGCGATCTCTTCATCGAGAAGGATTCGTCGATCAACGAGCACATCGAGCAGATGCGCCTGTCCGCCACCAAGAGCCTGCTGGAGCGCCGCGACGTGATCATCGTGGCAACGGTGTCGGCGATCTACGGTATCGGCAATCCGTCCGAGTACCACCAGATGATCCTGACGCTGCGTCAGGGCGACCGTCTCGGCCAGCGCGAGATCATCGCGCGACTGATCGCGATGCAGTACAACCGCAACGAACAGGACTTCCAGCGCGGCACCTTCCGCGTGCGCGGCGACACCATCGACATCTTCCCGGCCGAACACGCCGAAATGGCCGTGCGCGTGGAACTGTTCGACGACGAAGTGGAAACGCTGCAATTGTTCGATCCGCTCACGGGCCGCGTGCGCCAGAAGATTGCGCGCTTCACGGTCTATCCGTCCTCGCACTACGTGACGCCGCGCGAGACCGTGCTGCGCGCGGTCGAAACCATCAAGACCGAGTTGCGCGAGCGGCTGGAGTTTTTCTACGCCGACGGCAAGCTCGTGGAGGCGCAGCGGCTCGAACAGCGCACCCGCTTCGACCTGGAAATGCTCCAGGAACTGGGCTTCTGCAAGGGCATCGAGAATTACTCGCGACACTTCTCGGGCGCGATGCCGGGCGAGCCGCCGCCTACGCTCGTCGACTATCTGCCGCCCGACGCGATGATGTTCCTCGACGAATCGCACGTGCTGATCGGCCAGTTCAACGGCATGTACAACGGCGACCGCGCGCGCAAGGAGAACCTCGTCAACTACGGCTTCCGGCTGCCTTCGGCGCTCGACAACCGGCCGCTCAAGTTCAACGAGTTCGAACACAAGATGCGTCAGGTCGTGTTCGTCTCGGCCACGCCTGCCGACTACGAGAAGCGGGTGACGGGGCAGATCGCCGAGCAGGTGGTGCGCCCGACGGGTCTCGTCGATCCGGTGATCGAGGTGCGCCCGGCTTCCACCCAGGTGGACGACGTGCTCGGCGAGATCAACGAGCGCGTGGCCGTGGGCGAACGCGTGCTGGTCACGACGCTCACCAAGCGCATGGCCGAGCAACTCACCGAGTTCCTGGCCGACCACGGCGTGAAGGTGCGCTATCTGCATAGCGATATCGACACGGTCGAGCGCGTGGAAATCATCCGCGATCTGCGTCTGGGCACCTTCGACGTGCTGGTGGGCATCAACCTGCTGCGCGAAGGGCTGGATATTCCCGAGGTCTCGCTCGTGGCGATCCTCGACTCGGACAAGGAAGGCTTCCTGCGCGCCGAGCGCTCGCTGATCCAGACGATCGGGCGTGCGGCGCGTAACGTGAACGGCAAGGCGATTCTGTATGGCGACCGCATCACCGACTCGATGCGCAAAGCCATCGACGAGACCGAGCGCCGCCGCGCCAAGCAGATGGCCTTCAACGAAGCGAACGGCATCGTGCCGCGCGGCGTGGTCAAGCGCATCAAGGACATCATCGACGGCGTCTACAACGTCGACGATGCGCGCGCCGAGTTGCGCGAGGAGCAGGAACGCGCCAAGTTCGAGGACATGTCCGAGAAGCAGATCGCGAAGGAAATCAAGAAGCTCGAAAAGCAGATGATGGACTACGCGAAGAACCTCGAATTCGAGAAGGCCGCGCAGACGCGCGACCAGCTGGCGGTGTTGCGTCGGCGTGTGTTTGGCGCGAACGTGGGCGATCACCCGATCTGAAGCCGATCCCCGCGGGGCGATGAAGTACAGGGAAGGGCGCACGGTGAAACCTCACCTGCGCCCTTTTTATTGATCCCGGCTTTCTCTTAAGCGATCGCTGAAAATGAATCGACGGCTTCTCGTAAGCTTACGTTAACAAAACGCTGCTAAAACCCTGCTGCAAAGGGGTTTTCCTTACGCGGCAATTTGTTCACCATCGGCATCGGTGTTAAACTCCGCCATTATTGAGAATTGTTCGCATTAACGTTTGCATGGTGATGCGCTCGATAATTCGGTTGTACCTCTCATAAAAAAATCAGGAGTTTCGATGCGGATCCAATCTTTCGTGCGCGGCACTGCCGTCATCGCGGCTGCGGCCGCTGCGTTTTCGGTTCAGGCAGCCGAGTACCCGATCGGCAAGCAGCAGATCCAGGGCGGTATGGAAATCGGCGCGGTCTATCTGCAGCCGATCACCATGGAACCGGAAGGCATGATGCGCAAGGCATCGGATTCCGACATCCACCTGGAATCGGACATCCACGCGGTGAAGAACAACCCGGTCGGCTTCGCTGAAGGCGACTGGATGCCGTATCTGCAAGTGCACTACGAACTGAGCAAGCCGGGTTCGACCTGGTCGCACAAGGGCGATCTGATGGGCATGGTGGCGAACGATGGTCCGCACTATGGCGATAACGTCAAGCTCGACGGCCCGGGCAAGTATCACCTGAAGCTCGTGATCGAGCAGCCGATGCAGACCGGCCACATGGCGTTCGGCCGTCACGTCGACAAGGAAACCGGTGTGGGCCCGTGGTTCAAGCCCATCACGCTCGAATACGATTTCCCGTTCGCGGGCATCGGCAAGAAGGGCGGCTACTAAGCATGTCGCGCGAGCGGCTCGTGTGCGGCACGTCGAGTGCACAGCGCGTGGGCCGCTGGCTGGTTTAGCGTCGCAAGTCCCGCGCGCTGGATAGCGCACGGGGCGCGAAGGACACCAAGGAACAGGTAAGACTGATGACTGGAATGCGGAAGTTTGCGGCGCTCGCGCTCAGCGCGTCATTGGCAGCGTCGCTCGCGGGCGTGGCAACGCTCGCGCACGCCGAAGATCTGCCCACGTTCAAGCTCGAAATGAACGATGGCAAGCTCAATCCCGCACGCATCGAAGTGCCGGCGGGCAAGCGCGTCAAGATCGAAGTGCGCAACGTTGGCAAGGGTGCTGCGGAGTTCGAGAGCGTCCAGTTGCGCAAGGAAAAGGTCCTGGCGCCGGGCGCGGATTCGTTCGTGGTGATCGCACCGCTCGATCCGGGCGAGTACAAGTTTTTCGACGATTTCCATCAACAGGCGCAAGGCGTCATTGTTGCGAAATAAGTGTCACCGAATAAGCGTCACGACATAAGCGTCGCATAGTCAGAACGCGGCCAGCGAGGGTGCTGGCGGCAGGAGGTGTTGAATGGGTCAGGTATTGTTCATCGTCTGGCGGGAGAGCGTCGAAGCGCTGCTCGTCGTCGGCATTCTGTATGCATGGCTGAAGAACGGCGACGCCGACGCGCGGCGCGGTCTGCCGTATCTGTGGGCCGGCGTGGGCCTGGGCATTCTCTCGGCGGTCGCGCTGGGTGCGGCGCTGGTCGGCTTTACGGAAGTGCTGTCGGGCGACGCCCAGGATTACTTCCAGACCGGCATGGTGCTGGTGGCCTGCGTGTTGATCGTGCAGATGGTGCTGTGGATGAAGCAGCACGGCCGCACGCTCAAGCGCGAGATGGAAGAGTCGCTGGAAAAGACCACGCGCGACGCGAACTGGTGGGGCATCACGGTGCTGGTCGCGCTCGCCATCGCGCGCGAAGGCAGCGAAACGGTGATCTTCCTTTACGGCCTTGGTTTCGGCCAGTCGGGCCATGTGGATGCGAGCCAGTACGTGGCCGTGCTGCTCGGTCTGGGCCTCGCGTTCCTGACCTTCTACTTCCTGCAACTGGGCGGCAAGATTTTCTCGTGGCGCCTGTTCTTCCGCGTCACCGAGATCATGCTGCTGTTCCTCGGCGCGGGTCTGTTCCAGACCGGCGTGGACAAGCTCATCGACAAGGAAGTCCTGCCGACTATCGTCGATCAGGTCTGGAATTCGTCGATGATCCTCGATGATTCGAGCACCTTCGGTTCGCTGGTCGCGACGCTCACGGGCTACCGCGCGCATCCGGCGCTGATGAACCTGATCGCTTACGCGGTGTACTGGCTCGTCGTCATGTTCCTCGCGCGCCGCGCGAGCGGGCGCAACGCGGCCATGAGCAAAAGGAAAGCAGCATGAGTTGTGCATCGGCCCAGCCGCCCGGCATGCCGCGGCCTAAGGTCAGGTCTGGCAGGCTGACCCAGGCGGGCCAATGGATGCAACGTCACGCCGCGGTGATCCGCGGCGTGCAGTGGGTCGTGGTCGCCGTCTACGCGTTCCTGATCCTCGTGCCCGCCGTCTTGCCGTTGCCCGACGACACCTCGCACCTTTGGAACAATCTCACGCTCGCGGCGCAGTTCGTGTTCTGGGGCATCTGGTGGCCGTTCGTGCTGCTCTCGATGGTGATGCTCGGACGCGTGTGGTGCGGCGTGCTGTGTCCCGAAGGCGCGCTCACCGAGTTCGCCAGCAAGTTCGGCCGCGGCTGGGCGATTCCGCGCTGGATGCGCTGGGGCGGCTGGCCGTTCGTGGCCTTCGGCCTGACCACCATCTACGGCCAGATGGTGAGCGTCTACCAGTACCCCAAAGCGGTGCTGCTGGTGTTGGGCGGATCGACGCTCGGCGCGATGGTGATCGGCTTTCTGTACGGGCGCGAGAAACGTGTCTGGTGTAAATATCTCTGCCCCGTGAACGGGGTTTTTGCGCTTCTGGCGCGTCTTGCGCCGTTCCGCTTCAAGGTCGATGAAGACGCGTGGCGCAACTCGTACAAGCATGGCGAGCACGGCGGGCATCGCGTGATTCCCGTGAACTGCGCGCCGCTCGTGCCGCTGCGCAACATGAAGGGCGCTGCGCAATGCCATATGTGCGGACGTTGCAGCGGTCATCGCGACGCTATCGCGCTGTCGTGGCGCTCGCCGGCGGAAGAGGTGGTGGAACTGGGCGACAGCCAGGCTAGCGGCTGGGACACGGCGCTGATCCTGTACGGCCTGCTCGGTATCGCCATCGGCGCGTTCCACTGGACCGGCTCGCCCTGGTTCATCGGCATGAAGCAGTGGCTCGCGGGCTGGCTCATCGACCGCGACATCACCTGGCCGCTCGAGACCAACGCGCCGTGGTTCCTGCTCACGCATTATCCTGAGCAGAACGATGTGTTCTCGTGGCTCGACGGCACGATGATCGTCGGCTATATCGTCGCGACGGGTCTCGTTTACGGCACGGCGCTGTTCGCGATTCTCGCGGCGGCGACTACGGCGCTCGGGCGCTTCGACATGCGCCGCGTGCATCACTTCACGCAGTCGCTGATCCCGCTCGCGGGCGCGGGCGTGTTCCTCGGCCTCTCGGCCACGACGCTCTCGCTCCTGCGCGCGGAACACGTGCCGCTCGAATGGGCGACGGAAGTGCGCATCGGCATCCTCGTCATTACGAACCTGTGGAGCGCGTGGCTTGCGTGGCGCGTGACGGGCCGCTACAGCACGCGCTTCTGGCAGCGTGGCCTTGCGATGCTGGGCTTCGCGCTTGCGCTCGCCGTGGTCGATAGCGCCTGGTGGCTCATGTTCTGGGGCTGGACGCGTTAAGCGCATCAAGCGCTGTTTTCGCGCGGTGCTGATATAGGCGGTATACGCGGTATTGGCGCGTCGCGTCGCAAGTCTGGGTGCTACTCTCAAAAACCGGGTCGGCCTTTGCTCTGCAAGGGACCGCAGCCCGGTTTTTGACTTTTCGGAGAGACGCATGCGAACGCGAGTAGTACTGACCGATGAAGACGTGATCCGGGTAGCCGATGCAGCCGTTGCGCACGCCCGCGCGCATGAATGGAACGTGACGATCGCGATCGTCGACGATGGCGGCCATCTGCTGTATCTGCGCCGCCTCGACGGCGCGCCGCCCATCAGCGCCGAGATGGCCCCCGGCAAGGCGCGTACGGCCGCGCTCGGCCGTCGTGAGAGCAAGCTTTACGAAGAGGCGATCCGCCAGGGGCGCACGGCATTCCTGAGCGCGCCGCTTACGGCGATGCTGGAAGGCGGCGTGCCGATCGTCGTCAAGGGCGACGTGATTGGTGCGGTGGGGGTGTCGGGGGTGAAGTCCGAGCAGGACGCGGCGATTGCGCAAGCGGGCATCGCGGCGCTCGGTGCCGAATGAGGCTCGCGTGAGGCTCCAATGAGGCTCGAATGACCCACGGATTGGCTCGTGGATGGATGCGCGATGAGCCTTCCATTCACGAAAGGGTTTACGCGTAGGGGTAGGTCGTGGTTTAATCGCGCCTCGGTATCGCTGCTTCACACAAAACGCGAACCGCCGCTGCCTTCCCCATGCAGCACTGCCTGCAGGTCATGCCTGCTACGGCAAAAACAAAAGCCGCGGACTATGCCGCGGCTCTCGCCCAGGGCGGCTACGCTTCGCGCGCCGCTCCCGTAGATCCCGGTGAGAACAAAAAAATGGCTTGGCTTGCTATGACGGCCGGCTTGAAGCTTGAAGGATGTCTGCACGAAGGGGTCTAGTTCTCGCGTGCAAGCCGTCGTTGCTGGCTACTGCCCAACGCCTCTCGATGGAGGCGGTCCCCACAATACCCGGTACTAAAAACTCATTTGGTGAGAATCAGCTTGCCCAGCCGTGTGGCGCGCAGCTGATACGTCTCGCCGTTGTGCATGATGCTCACGTGGCTGCGGCCTTGCAGCAGGGCCGTGCTGTCCAGCGAGCGCTCGTTGCTTGCGGGCGTGCTGGCCGGTTCGGTGCTGGTGCGTGTGACGGCGGCGGTAGCGACAGCCTTCGGCGGGCGCGAGCTGGTCAACGCGGAGCCCGTGCGGCGCAGGCTAAGTGTTGCTGAGCGGTTGAGTTCGGTCATGAACGTGACGGTCTGTGTCTCGATTCGATGAATGAATTCTAAATGATAATTGTTCTTATTTTCAATTGCGATAATTTCATCGGAATCGCGCGGCGATAGCTTTATGCCCGATGAGGTCGCACGTCCCTGAAAAAACAACGCCCGGCGCGAGGCCGGGCGTTCTGACTGTCTGAGGGCCGTGCTTAGTGCAGCGGCGCTTCGGGCTCGCCCGGGCCTTGCACGTACTGTCGGATGAGGCGCACGGTGTCGATGTCCGACTCGCGGTAGGCCGACTTCACGATCTCCGAGGTCTGGCGTTCGTCTTCGGTATCGGCGGTGGGCAGCGTCGTGCGGTACTCGAAGCGCAGGAACAGCTGGGACGCGTCCGGTTGCTCGATCGTCATGGTGAGCGAGCCGCCCACGTATTCCGCGGTCGCGAGGATGTCGTAGCGCACGCTGTCGTTGGGGTTGAGCGTGACGCGGTCGCGCACCGTGGCGTGACCGTAGTGCAACTCGCGCTCGAGCGTGTCGCCTTCGCGCGTGAGGATCGTGCAGCTGTCGAGGCCCAGCACGAAAAGCTGCGGCTGTTCGGCGCGCAGCACGAGGCCTTCCCAGAGCTGCTCGCGCGTCATCGGCTGGACGAGCGGATTCGCCGGGTCGTTGATCTGGATGAGGTGTTCGAAATTCAAGGCAGCGGCTTCCTGTGTTGTCCGTCCGCGCTCACGCGGCGACGAGACCCGAACGAATGTGGATCGTGTTCGTAAGGACCTTGTGGACCGGGCAGGCATTCGCGATCTGCAAGAGACGCTCGCGTTGCTCGTCCGAAAGCGGACCTTCGAGCGCGATCTGCCGGTCGATCGTGGTGCCGTCGTTGCCGGTCTCCATCGTGAGCTTCACGCGCACGCCTTCGAGCGGCCACTCCTTGCGCTGCGCATACATCTTCAGCGTGATCGAGGTGCACGCACCCAGGCTCGAGAGCAGCAGCGAAAAGGGCGTCGGGCCCCGGTCGCCGCCGCCGAGCGAGGCCGGTTCGTCGGCGATCCATGTGTGGGTGCCGTCGTCGAACTGGACCTGATAGTTGGTCGAGCCAATGTGTGCGGTGACTGCGGTGTCGGCCATGCGCTCCTCGCGGACGGAACGGTTGAATGGGAACAAGCCGCGGCCGGAGCGAATTCCGGTGCGCGGCGTGCAAATCCTTATTGTGACAAAAAGCGGCGCGGGTTGCGGGGTCGTCTCGGCGCGCGCCCTGGCCGCCTAGTGAGAGATCCGTCCCATGCGTCCGGCCTGGTAGTCGAGCACGGCCTCGCGGATCTCCTGCTCGGTGTTCATTACGAACGGGCCGTAGCGCACGACCGGTTCGTTGAGCGGCAGGCCGCCGATCAGCAGCACTTCCACTGGCTCGGTCGCGTCGGCGGGCGCGGCGATCGTCACGGTCTCGCCGTTGCCGGCAAACGCCACCATCTGCTGCGCGCCAATCGCCTCGCCCTCGGCGCCGTACTGCGCCGTGCCCGCAAGCCCGTACGCGAACACATTCCACGCCTGCGGCACCGGCTGTTCCACCCGCGCGCCGGGCGCGAGCGTGAAGTGCAGATAGAGGATGGGCGTGCGCGTCTCGATGGCGGCCTTGGCGCCCAGCGACTCGCCGGCGATCACCTTGACGCTCGCCCGGCCATCCGCCGAACGTCCTTGCGGAATCTGCGCGTGCGGCATCTCCTGATAGCGCGGGGCGATCATCTTGTCCGTGGCCGGCAGGTTCACCCACAACTGCAAGCCGTGCATGAGGCCGCCCGTGCGCGTGAATTCGGGGTCGGGCATCTCGCTATGGATGACGCCGGCGCCGGCCGTCATCCACTGCACGTCGCCGGGGTTGAGCGTGCCCGAATGCCCCGCCGAATCCTTGTGGCCGAAGCGGCCCGCAAGCATGTACGTGACCGTCTCGAAGCCGCGATGCGGATGGTCGGGCGCGCCCTTGGCCGCGCCCGGCGCGTAATCGGTGGGGCCCATCTCGTCGAGCAGCAGGAACGGATCGAAATCCATCAACTGACGGGTAGGGAAGGGACGATGGACGACGAACCCACCGCCTTCGGTCGTGCGAACCGCGGGAAAGACGTGGGCGATCGAGCGGACGGCCGGCATGGATATCACCTCGAAAAAATGGGAATTGCGCGATATGCGAAACAAACCGCTATTATAGGTAGCCGATTTGGCCTGTTTGACCGCCTGATCGCAATGGATTGTCCCATCGCTGGAACGACGACATGAAAATCGATTCGCACAACCTCAACGACCTGATGTACTTTTCGCAGGTGGTCGAACACGGCGGATTCTCGGCGGCCGAGCGCGTGCTCGGCATTTCCAAGTCGCGGCTCTCGCGCCGCGTGAGCGAGCTGGAGGCGTCGCTCGGCGTGCGTCTGCTGCAGCGCTCCACGCGCAAGCTGGCGCTTACCGAGGCGGGCGAGCTGTTCTACCAGCACTGCCGCGCGATGCTCGCGGAAGCCCAGGCGGCGGTGAACGTTGTTCAGTCGCTGCGCTCCTCGCCGCG
This sequence comes from Paraburkholderia sp. J67, assembly GCF_905220265.1. NCBI lineage: Bacteria > Pseudomonadati > Pseudomonadota > Betaproteobacteria > Burkholderiales > Burkholderiaceae > Paraburkholderia > Paraburkholderia sp. J67. The sequence goes on along the minus strand of NZ_CAJMZK010000013.1, from coordinate 9,485 downwards.
CGGCACGGTGCGGGTAAGCGTGCCGGTCACGCTCTCGCAGACCATCTTTTCGCAGATCATTCCCGAATTCATGCATCGCTTCCCCGAAGTGCGGGTGGTGATGCGCGTGACCAACCGCGTGATCGATCTGTTCGAGGATTCCGTCGATATCGCGCTGCGCGTGCGCTCGGAGCCGCCGCAGAACGCCAATATCGTCGTGCGGCCGCTCTGGCGCACGGAGCAGATGCTGGTGGGCGCGCCCAGCCTGCTCGCGCAGAATGCGCCGCCGCTCACGCCCGACGATCTTGCGCGCTTCGAAACGCTCGACACGCCCACGGGCGACGGCCGCCACGTCTTCCAGCTGATCGCGCCGGATGGCACACGCCATTCGCACGAACACGAGCCGCGCCTCATCAGCGCCGACCTCACGACGATCCGCGAAGCCGCGCTGCAAGGGCTTGGCATCGCCGCGATGCCCGAGATGATGTACGGCGCCGCGCTGCGCTCGGGCAAGCTCTCGCCGGTGATGCCGGGCTGGACCTTGCCGGTGCCGCAGCTCTACGCGGTTTTCCTCTCGCGTCAGGGCATGGTTCCGGCCGTGCGCGCGTTCGTCGATTACCTGGTGGAAGTGCTCGACGCGGACAAGAACCTGCACCAGGAATGTCCGCTCAGGAGCGACGTGGCTGCGTTGATGGCGAAGAATGGCGTCGAGGCGCAGCAGCCGGGCGCATCGATCGGTGCGCGGCGCGCGAAGCCGGCGAGCAATATCGAAACGGCTTGAGGCAGCGCGCCCCATTGCTTTGCGAACCTGCACACGCGTGCGCTTGTATGAAGGGTTGATGTGCGTTGGCCGCGTCTTTGCCTTTTGGCATTTAAGCGCCGCCGGCAATCGTTACTTTCAATGGCCAAAGTCTTGTAGCTGAGAGCAGAGAGGCATATATTGAAATCCCTCTCGCCAAGCACCGGTCTTGTGCGGGAATTGATGGCCGCTATCATAGTGAGCCTTCAGGGCTGAAAGCGCAGTCCGTGTCGATCACGGCGAGTCGCATGTGCCGATGTGAACCGAGCGATTGTCGGGGAGTGTCGCCACCGCCCGAATGCGCCAGCGTGCGCACGAAAAAAGGCCTTCATCTGGCGATGAAGGCCTTTTACTTTGTGTGCCGACTTTATTCGTCCTGCGAAACAATGCGCTGAAAAAGAAAACGCGCGGCGAAAGGGCCGCGCGTTTTTTCGTCCATCCGGTGCATCGAGAGCATGACGCTCCGTGCACCTTCAAACCATCACTTGTGCGCCGGATCGGTCACGAAGCCAAGCTTCGTGAGACCGCCGCTCTGCGCGGCCGACATCACCTGCGCCACCTTCTCGTACTGCACCTTGCGATCCGCGTTCAGATGCAGCTCCGGTTGCGGTTCCTGCTGCGCGGCCGTCGCGATCTTCGCCGTGAGCTGCTGGTCGTTCACGGCATCGCCGTCCCACAGCACCGTGCCATCCGCTTCGATCGAGATATTGATCTGCGCGGGCTTGGTGTCTTCCTTCTGGCTGCTCGCGTGCGGCAGGTCGATCTTCACGGCGTGACGGATCACGGGGATCGTCACCATGAAAACGATCAGGAGAACCAACATGACGTCGACGAGCGGCGTCATGTTGATTTCGTTCATGAGGCCATCGTCATCGTCGCTGGCAAAAGGGCTCATCGCCATGTTGCTTGCCTCCGCGGATTATTGGGTACGTGCGGCGACGCGCAGGTTGCCGTTGTTGCTGCCCTTGGCCGTCGACGACAGGCGTGCGCCGGTCACGAAGAAGGCGTGCAGACCGTGCGCGAAGCGGTTGAGCTTCGTGACGATCGCCTTGTTGGCGCGCGTGAGTGCGTTGTAGCCGAGCACCGCCGGAATCGCGACGAACAGGCCGAAGGCCGTCATGATCAGCGCTTCGCCGACCGGACCCGCGACTGCGTCGATCGAGGTCTGGCCCGATGCGCCGATCGAGAGCAGGGCGTGATAGATGCCCCACACCGTACCGAACAGGCCGACGAACGGCGCCGTGCTGCCGATCGAGGCGAGGATCGCGAGACCCGACTGCATCTTCGCGACGGACTCGTCCATCGTGTCCTTCAGGCAGCGCGTGACCCAGTCCGACACGTCCATGCGGTCGTGCAGATGCGGCTGCGTCTGATGATGGTGATCGGCGGCTTCCTGGCCCGAGAGGGCGAGGGCGAGGAACGGATTGTCGTCGCGCGTGCCGCTACCGAGCTTCTTCACGCCATCGGCGAGATCGTCCGAATGCCAGAACTGTTGTTCGGCATTCTTCGTCTGGCGCTTGAGGCGCGCAACGTTCCAGCCCTTAACGACGATCACGCACCACGACAGCACCGACATGATGAACAGTGCGAGCGCGATGCCGCGCGTCACGAAATCCCCTTGCGCCCAGACGTGGGCGATACCGTAGTTCTGCATGCTTTTTCCTTTAATTCAATTCATCAAAACAGTGTGATTCTCATTCAGGCTCACCGCCTTGCCAGTGCGCCCAAAACCTGTGCGACTCAATCGTGCAGGCTGAAATCGAACGGTTGCGTGTAAGCGGCGCGCACCGGCTGACCGTCCTCCAGGTACGGCTTGCAGGAACTGCTGCGCATCGCGTCCATCGCGGCGTCGTCGAGACGGCTGTAGCCGCTGGACTTTCTGAGCTCGATGTTTTCGATCTTGCCCGTGAGGCCCACCACGAAATGCACGAGCGCCGTGCCGGTCTCGCCGCGGCGCTTCGAGAGCGTCGGGTAATCCGGCTCGACGATGCGGCAGTCGAGGTGCGAAACGTTCTTCGGCGCGCTCAGCGCCATTACCGGTTTGGCCGGCGCGGGGGCTGCGGCTTGCGGCGGAGCGGGCGGGGTGGGCGCGGGCGGCGCCGGATCGGCGGGCGCGGGCGTCTCGATCGCATGCTGCGAGGGCGCGGCGGCCACGGGCAGCGGCGGCGTGGGCGTCGGCTTTTGTTTGGGCTGGGGTCTCGGCTTTTCGCGCTTGATCGGCACCGGCTTGGGCGGCGGCGGCGTGGGCGTGGACTGGATCGCAGCCGGCGCGGCGACCGGGTCCGGCTTGAGCAACTCGGCCGTAATGGCGTGCGATTCGAGGGCGATGGGCGCGGCGTCGCGCTTCGTGAGCACGACCGCGATGAGCGCGGCGTGCAGCGCGAGCACGATCGCGGTCGCCGTCACGACACGTCGATTCGTGCGGAAGGCGGGCAGCGTCAGCGCGTGGGCGGTGGTTTGGGAAGCCTGCATATTAGCGTGGCCGCCCTGCAAACGACGGCGCACAAGGCAGACAACGCGTCGCTACGGGCAGCTTTATGGGCGAAAGATCAACAGCGAAATGCACACGGTGGTCACGAATCCGATCAGCAGTTCCATCCCGTCCTCCAGAAAAGGGTGCGAGCGGTAGCTGGCTGGTCGTGAAACTGGCTTGCTGTCGGCGATAAAGCGCTCGGGTCTTCGAGCGTTTGGGCAGCGCGCGCATCAGCAGGGATGAAACGCGCGCCACGACAAATCAGGCAGCCTTGCGCTCGTAGAACGTCAGGGGTACCACATGCGGCACAGCCACAACCGGATGCGCGTGGTGATGCGTCACGCCACAGCGGGTTGCACACACTCCACTCTGCGCCATCACGTCGCGCACGGATTCCTCGCACTTGCCGCAGCAGGTCGCCACGCCGAGTTCGAATTGCAACTCGTCGAAAGAGTCCATGCCTTCCGCGATGGAGGCACGGATCGTCCGGTCGGAGACGGACTTGCACACGCAGACAATCATGATGGAGCGCAATAGAGAGAGTTAATGCGAATTATTATCATTATGTTTGGCCGGTTTGGCAAGCGTGCAGACAGAATTTTTGTAACAAAACCGGATGCTTAGCAGGGATTTTGCTCTGGATCAGAGCGGCGAGCGCCCAGCGAAACGGGCGTCAGATGGGGCGGGATACGGCGGGAGCGCCGAAAGACGGGCGTAAGAATGGGGTCGGAGTGAGCGGCCCGCGCGTTTTTTGGTTTACGCGTTCAGGCGGCGTTGCCTTCGAGTTCGCGGGTGCGGCGCGAGGGAATTTGCACGCATTCGACCGGCGCTTCGATGCCGAGCAGCGCTGCAGCGAGCGCGCGAAGGTGCGCGCCATCACTGGTCGAGCAGAAACGTGCGCGCGGGTTGGCGGCGGGTTCGGTGGATTCGCCATCCGCCGCCGTGGCGCGCAGACCATGCTGGTCGAGCACGCGTTCGAGCTGGCGGGCAATCGCGATACTGGTATCCACGAGCGTCATGCGTTCGCCGACGATCGAACGGATCGCGGTGTCCAGAAAAGGGTAGTGCGTGCAACCGAGCACCAGCGTATCCGCGCCGGCATCGAGCATGGGCTGCACGTAGCCGCGCAGCAGCGCGACGAGTTCAGGCGAGCCGATATCGCAGCGCTCAACCGCCTCCACGAGCCCGTGGCCGGGCTGGCACAGCACGCGCAGGTCATCGGCGTGGCGCGCGACGAGCGCCTGAAAACGGGCGCTGCGCAGCGTCACCTGGGTGGCGAGCACGCCCGCCACGCGCGACTTCGAAAGCTGCGCCGCCGGCTTCACGCCCGGCTCCACGCCCACGAGCGGAATCGACAGGCGCGCGCGCACGAACTCGATCGACTGCGCCGTCGCCGTATTGCAGGCCACCACGAGCGCCTTGGCGCCTTGCGCCACGAGCCACTCGCCGATCGCGAGCGTGCGGTCGGCGATGAAGTCGTCATCACGCTGGCCATACGGCGCATAGCGCGAATCGGCCACATAGACGAGCTGCTCGGCGGGCAATTGCGCGCGCACGGCGCGCAGCACCGAGAGGCCGCCCAGGCCGGAATCGAAGATGCCGATGGGCGCGGCGCAGTGGGGAGCCGGAAGGTTCACGTGAGTCGGGAAGCGGGAGAGAGGACTTCTATGCTGCTATTCAGGGCCGCACCCGCAGATGCGCGGGGCGCGGCCCGACCTGCGAGCAGGTTCAGACCGGAATCAGGATTCTACCGAACCCATCATGGTCTGCTGGTAATTCTGGATGCCAACCTTGTCGATGAGGTCGATTTGCGTTTCGAGCCAGTCGATGTGCTCTTCGGTGTCGTCGAGAATCTTCGTGAAGATTTCGCGCGAGATGAAATCACGCACCGACTCGCAATAAGCGATGGCTTCCTTGCAGGTGCCCTGCGAGATGTACTCGAGCTTCAGATCGCATTCGAGCACTTCCTTGGTTTCCTCGCCGATCAGCAGCTTGTGCAGATCTTGCAGATTGGGCAGACCGTCGAGCATGAAAATGCGTTCGATGAGCCAGTCGGCGTGGCGCATTTCGCCGATCGACTCGTCATATTCGTGCTTGCCGAGCTTTTCCAGGCCCCAGTGCTTGTACATGCGGGCATGCAGGAAGTACTGGTTAATCGCGGTCAGCTCGTTCTTGAGTTGTGCGTTCAGAAATTCGATGACTTTCTTGTCGCCTTGCATAATTTTTTCCTTGCTTGTGGGGGGCGGGCAGGTTTTAACACAGTTTCCAACAATAAACGCTCAAAACACAAAAGCCAAGACCGAATCTGCGTAGAAACCCGGCAAAATCAGCCATTTGCTGCGTTCTGAGAATTAATCTCAGTACGTTTCGCGTTACCCAAAGAAAAACCGGGGCGCGGGGCCCCGGTTTTTTATATCGGCGATACAACTACTGGCCGATTATCTCGCATCTCGCGAATATCACGCAGTTAGATCAAGCGGTTGCGACCGGAATCTTGCCGATCTTTGCCTGCCATTCGGCGGGGCCGGTCTTGTGGACCGAGGTGCCCGACGAATCGACCGCGACCGTCACCGGCATGTCCTGGACGTCGAACTCGTAGATGGCTTCCATGCCGAGGTCTTCGAACGCCACGACCTTCGAGCCGCGGATCGCCTTCGACACGAGGTAGGCAGCGCCGCCCACGGCCATCAGGTATGCAGCCTTGTGCTTCTGGATCGCCTCGATCGCAACCGGACCGCGCTCGGCCTTGCCCACCATCGAAATGAGGCCCGTTTGCGAGAGCATCAGTTCGGTGAACTTGTCCATGCGCGTGGCGGTGGTGGGGCCTGCCGGGCCGACCACTTCGTCGCGCACCGGATCGACCGGGCCAACGTAGTAAATCACGCGGTTCTTGAAGTCCACCGGCAGCTTCTCGCCCTTGGCGAGCATGTCGGCGATGCGCTTGTGCGCGGCGTCGCGGCCCGTGAGCATCTTGCCCGAGAGCAGCAGCGTCTGGCCCGGCTTCCACGAAGCGACTTCTTCCGGCGTGAGCGTGTTCAGATCGACGCGCTTGCTGGTTTCCGTGTTCGGTTCCCAGTTGACCTTCGGCCATGCGTCGAGCGAGGGCGCTTCGAGCTTCGCCGGGCCCGAGCCGTCCAGCACGAAGTGTGCGTGGCGCGTGGCGGCGCAGTTCGGGATCATCGCGACCGGCTTCGACGCGGCGTGCGTGGGAGCGGCGTGAATCTTCACGTCGAGCACGGTGGCGAGGCCGCCCAGACCCTGCGCGCCGATACCGAGCGCATTGACCTTCTCGTGCAGCTCGACGCGCATCTCTTCGATCCAGTCCTTCGGACCGCGCTTGATGATGTCCTGGATGTCGATGGATTCCATCAACGATTCCTTCGCCATCAGCATCGCCTTTTCAGCGGTGCCGCCGATGCCGATACCGAGCATGCCCGGCGGGCACCAGCCTGCGCCCATCGTCGGCACGGTCTTGAGCACCCAGTCGACGATCGAGTCGGACGGGTTCAGCATGACGAACTTCGACTTGTTTTCCGAGCCGCCGCCCTTGGCTGCGACCTGAACGTCGACCTTGTCGCCCGGCACGATCTCGTAGTGGATCACGGCCGGCGTGTTGTCCTTGGTGTTCTTGCGGCCGCCTTCGGGCGGCGAAACGATCGACGCGCGCAGGACGTTGTCCGGGTTCAGGTAACCGCGGCGCACGCCTTCGTTGATCATGTCGGTGACGCCCATCGTCGCGCCGTCCCAACGCACATCCATGCCGACCTTCACGAAGATCGTCACGATGCCCGTGTCCTGGCAGATCGGGCGGCGGCCTTCGGCGCACATGCGGCTGTTGGTCAGGATCTGCGCGATCGCGTCCTTCGCGGCCGGGCTTTCTTCCAGCTCATAGGCGCGGCCAAGCGCTTCGATGTAGTCCTGCGGATGGTAGTAGCTGATGTACTGGAGCGAATCCGCAACGCTCTGGATCAGGTCTTCCTGCTTGATGACGGTCATGGCTAGCTTCTATGGGGACGGGTTGATTCGAATCGTGGAATTTTTTTATTCTGACCAGGCGCCGGATTTACTCCGGCGTCGCCACGTCGCGCACGGGCACCGGATGGCGCGCGGCGAGATCGTGATAGTGCTCGGGATGCGTATGGGTGGTGAGGCGGTCGATCCAGGCCATCACCAGCGCGGAGAACAGGAACGCAACGTGAATGGCCACTTGCCAGATCACGGTGCGCTCGGAGACTGCGTCCGGGTTGATGAAGGTTTTCAGCAGATGAATCGACGAAATGCTGATCAGCGCCATCGCGAGCTTCACCTTCAGCACGCCGGCGTTCACGTGATCGAGCCATTCGGGCTCGTCGGGATGGCCTTCCAGGCCCATGCGCGAAACGAAAGTCTCGTAGCCGCCCACGATCACCATGATGAGCAGGTTCGAGATCATCACCACGTCGATCAGGCCCAGCACGGCGAGCATGATGCTCGTCTCGTCGAGCGACATCGCGTGGGTGACGAGGTGCCAGACTTCCTTGAGGAACAGCACGCAATAGACGGTTTGCCCGACGATCAGCCCCAGGTACAGCGGCACCTGGAGCCAGCGGCTCATGAAAATGATGCTGGGCAGCAGCCCCATGCGACGGCGGGGCGAGGCGGCAGACGGCGGCTGTGGGCGTGCGGCGGACATGGGCGTTTCACGTAGGGCGAAAATCGGGCGGGGTCCGAGTGGCGTCGCGCGCGCCGCGCCGAGTCTCCCAGGTTACAGAAGGCTCGCGCCGTTCGCGCCGCGGCGCCGCAGGGGCCGGGCGGGCGCTATTGTAACGCGTCGCCGCGACACTTCGCCGCGATACCGGCAGCGAGTCTTTCAGGGTCATTACGTCGCGGCCCTGATGGATGTCACGAAGCAACGGGTGGCAGCCGCTTCGTTTTGAGGCTCGCGAGCGCGATGCCCGCGATTACACAGGCAAGCGCGATGCCATGTGCCGGCGTGGGTCGTTCGCCGAGCACCGCGATGCCGTAGAGCGCTGCGGCCACCGGCAGCACGGCCGTGAAGACGCCGGCAATGCTGCCCGGCACGTGACGAATGCCCATCATCCACAGCACGAACGAGAACACGCTGGCCGAGAGTCCATACCAGAGCACGAGCCCCCAGACGCCAACGGGCACGCTCGCGTAGTCGAACGAGAACGCGCCAGGCAGGCCCACCGGCAGCATCAGCAGAAAACCGAACACATGCGTATAGGCGCAGATTTCGAGCGGCGCGAGCGTCTGGGTGAGACGTCGCGAGAGGATCACATAGAGCGATTCGCAGCACACCGCGCCCAGCACCATCAGATTGCCGGTGAACGAACCGGGGTTGGCCGGGCCCGCATCGGCGTGAGCGAGATTGATGACGGCGATGCCCGCGATGGCCAGCGCGATCGACGCGAACGCGCGCGCGTCGGGACGCTCGCGCAGGAAGACCCACGAGAACAGCGCGACCACGGCCGGAATCGTGCTCGTAATGACGCCCGCGGCCACGGCGCTCGTGCGATGCACACCGCCGAGCATCAGCAGCGTAAACCCGAATGTACCGAAGAGCGCCTGAAGGAAGAGATTGATCCACTCGCCGCGCTTTACCCGGCGCATGCGGGCGATGCGCAGCAGGGGCCAGAGCACCGCGAGCGCAATCACGAAGCGCAGCAGGGCGAATAGCTCAACGGGCAAAAACGCAACGATCGTTTTGCCGATGCCGACATTGCTGCCCACGAGCAGCATGGCGGCGACGAGAAAAAGTGAATGGCGGTTCAAGCTGGAATCCGGACGCTCAGATCAGTTAGCATTCTAAATGGCCGCTTAAGAGGTCGCCATAGCGGGACTATCGCGGAACGGCCCGCCGCGTAAGTAGCGGGTAAGTTGCTACGCTTAATCTTGAACGCATGGACACGCGCGCGGGTCCATGTGAACCGCAGCAAAGAAAGCGCCGCACGCGTACAAGCCAGGATCCAGGCAGTACGCGGCGGCATACAGGAGACGGCGCGCGCAGGCATCGACGATGCTGCGCGCGCCCACGAGTTTGACGTTTCATCTTCACCAAGGGGTTGTCGATGTCTGCGATTGAATCGGTTCTTCAGGAACATCGTGTGTTTGCGCCGTCCGCGCAAACGGTGGCAAACGCGACGGTGTCCGGCATGGACGCTTACAAGGCGCTCGTCGCCGAAGCCGAAGGCGACTACGAAGGCTTCTGGGCGCGTCTCGCACGCGAAACAC